>DASZWR010000081.1:0-72769 GCA_035546215.1 Gaiellaceae bacterium
GCGCAGCTGTCGTCGAAGGGGCAGCTAACCGTACCGAAGGCAGTTCGTGACGCCCTCGGGCTCGTCGAAGGCGATCAGGTCGTCTTCCGCGTCGAGGGGCGTCGCGCGGTGCTCGCGCGGACACCGAAGCTGCTCGACCTCGCCGGGTCGGTACCGGTCCCCGCTCAGAAGCGCGGAACGTCGTGGGCAGAGGTCAGGCGTCAGACGAGGGAGGCTCGCGCGAAGGCGCGCGCGTGAGCGCCTTCGTCGATACAAACGTTCTCATCCGCCATCTGACAGGCGATCCACCAGGACAGGCACGTCGCGCGACTGCATTCCTCGAGGAGGCTGACGAGCTCCTCCTGCCGGACCTGATCGTGGCCGAGGTCGTCTATGTCCTCGAGTCGTTCTATGAGGTCGAGCGCCTGCGCGTTGCCGAGCTCACGCGAGCGATCATCGGGTTCCCGGCGGTCGTGGTCGCGGACACGCCATTGCTTCTACGCGCGCTCGAGGTGTACGAGGTGAACCGGCTCGACTTCGCCGACGCTTACCTCGTCGCAAGCGCGGAGGCAAGCGGCGTCGACACGATCGCCTCGTTCGACCAGGCGATCGACCGCGTGCCGACCGTGAGTCGCATCGAACCGGTCTGAGCTGCGGATCAGTCGACCGGAACGGCACCGGCCAGAGCACGACGTGGTTTGCGCACCGCCAAGTTCCGCCCATGAGAACGGTCGTCCGATATCGCCCGCAGCGTCAGCCCTTCTGCGGGAGGCGGGAGAAGACGTACTTCGCCACCGTCTCGAGCATCGACGACGGCACCGCGGGACCGTGCATGTACTCGCCGTCCACGAGCTTCCCTCCGGCCTCGAACGACACGAACACGTCGCCTTCGAGCACGGCGATGTACGCCCCCGACTCGTAGGCCGTCGAGCCGAAGCCGGCCACCGGCACCGGGCCGCAGACGCGCGGAATGCCCGGGTTCTGCGCGGCTATCTCCTGGCACTTCTTCTGCCCTGACTTGGCCGTCGCGTAGTCCTCCTGATAGAGGGACGGGGCGCCGGACCCGTAGCCGATCATCAGGTTGCCGCCGTCGGAATAGCTGCAGGTGCTGACCCCGCGGAAGCCCTCCTGTTCGTACGTGGAGTTGTACGGCTTGCGCGTGAGCGTGACGCTGCCGCTCCAGCTGTTCGCCGAGTACACCGAGCCGAGATACGACACCGGAAGCGCGGCTCCACAATCGAAGCGCTTGTCGAAGGTCTGCGTCTTCGGAGCGGTTGTCGTCGGCGCCGGCTTCTTCGCGGCCGGCTTCTTCGCCGTCTTCGCCGCGTGGTGTGTCTTCGTCGGCGGCTTCTTCTTGACCGGCGCGCTCGCCGCCGACGCAACGGCGGCGAGCGCGAGCACCGCCACGAGCGCACCGGCAAGGACGGCTGACCCTCTCCCGAATCTCATTCCTCGTCTCCTCGGCTCCAGCGGCGGATGTATCGCCAAACGATGTAGTGACACACTGTTACTCTTTATTCGGCCCAGGTCAAGGAGCATTGAGATCGCCCGCCGTCCCGACGTACGCAAGCGCCACGCGGCCGCCCGCGAGTCCAGACACCGCCGCCTCCTCGACGCCACCCGCGAGCTCCTCGAAGAGCTGCCCTGGAGCGAGGTGTCGATCGAGCTGATCGCCGAACGCTCCGGCGTGACCCGAACGGCCTTCTACAAGCACTTCCCCGACCGCGACGCCGTCCTGCTCGAGCTGCTCGCCGAGCTCGCCGAACAGCTCGAAGAGATCCCCTCGAGCTGGGAAAGCGCCGACGAGGCGGAGCCTGAAGCGCTCCTGCGCGCCGCCGTCGCCGCCCTCGTCGAGACCTTCCGGGCACACGGGCGCCTGCTCCGCGCGCTCGCCGACGAAGCCACCCGCAACGCAGAGGTCGAGCAGCGGTACCTCGAGCTCGGCGCACGGCTCTCGGCCGGCGTCGCCGAGCGCATCGCCCGCGACGTCGCCGACGGCCGCACCAGCCTCGCCGACCCGGAAGAGGTCGCAACCGCCCTCGTCTGGATGAACGAACGCTTCCTCCAGCAGCGCTTCGGCCGGCCGCCGCTCGGCGACCCGCAGCGGGCAACCGACGCCCTCGCCACCGTCTGGCTCCGCACGCTCTACGCGTCCTGACGGCGGCTCCCCGCGCGGACGACGAGGACCGGGCAGGGCGCGTCGTGGACGACCCTCGTCGACACCCCGCCGCGAAGCGGCCGCCCGGCGCTGCGGGTGTGCGCGCCGACGACGACCAGCCGGGCACCCCGGCGGCGCGCCTCGGCGCAGATCTCCTCCGCGGGGTCGCCGCGGAGGTGCACGAGCTCGCACCGGGCGCCGCCCCGCAGGGCGACCGCCCCGGCCTGCTGGAGCGTCGCGTCGACGAACGAGCGCTCGGCGTCCTGAATCCGGGCCGCCAGGTCGGAGCCGGCCGAGATCCCGTAGACCGGGATCCGCGACCGCTCGACGGAGGCGATCACGAGCGCCGCCTCGAGCCGGTTCGCCAGGTCGACGGCCATCGCCGTCGCCTCGCCCGACTCGCTCGAGCCGTCCGTCGCCAGGAGGATCGTGCGCAGCGGAGCTCCTTCAGGGCCGCTCGACGCCGCGGGAGAGCGCCGCGAGGTCGAGGGGCGGCGCGCCCGTACGCTCCGCGAGACCGACGTATTCGCAGGCGAGGGCGTCCTTCGCCGTGCCGAGCGCGGCGCTGACGTAGCGGAGCACGGCGCCGCCCAGGACGAGATCGTCCTCCGCGAAGACCGTCGACCACACCGCCTCCTCGAGGGCGTTGAAGGCGGCCTGGACGTCCGCCAGGTCGTAGCCGGTCTCGTAGCGGGTCCTCGCGACCAGCCGGGCGTGCGCCACCACCCGCGTGAAGTCGCCGGCTGCGAGCGAGGCGACGAGCCGGTCGAAGAGCGCGTCGAGCCGGGAGCGCACCTCGGCCGGGCCGCGTCCCGAGTACCGCCGCGAGCGCGCGCACAGCGATTGCTGCGCCTCCGCGAGAATCGGTCCCCGGCGCGCCCCGAGGAACGCGGCAGCGCGGGCGGAGTCCCGGACGGCGGTCGAGGCGTCATCGCTCATACGCCCAGGGTCGCGCCGGCCGGCGCGGGGCGAATCAGGGGTTTCCCGCAAGCGGGCGGGCGGCAGCCCCGATTCCGCTCGACGCCCGGCGCGTCACGCTGGAGGCGGAAAGGAGGCTCTCATGAGACCGATCCTGCTGGCAACCGACGGGTCGCCGTCCGCCCGCGCGGCGACGGAGGAGGCGATCACGCTCGCCGGCGAGCTCGGCGCACCGCTCATTGCCGCCACGGTCGAGCACCAACCGTCGCTCGCCTACTACGGCTACGGCACCGCCGAGCTGTACGACGAGCTCAAGAAGCAGGCCGGCGGCCAGGCGACGAAGACCCTCGCAGAGGTCGCGTCCCTCGCGGCCGCGGCCGGTGTCGACTGCGAGACGGTCGACCTCGACGGCGTCGTCGTCGTCGAGGCGCTGTGCGAGCTCGCGCGCCAGCGCGAACCCGAGCTGCTCGTCGTCGGCGCGCACGGCTGGGGCGCGGTCAAGCGCGCGCTCTTCGGCAGCGTCTCGCTCGGCCTGCTGCACGAGGCTCCGTGCCCCGTGCTCGTCGTGCGCGAGGAGCGAAAGCCCGTCGAGCACGCGCACCCGGAAGCTGCGGCGACGTAACGGAAGGAGGAGTCATGTACCGGACAATCATGTGGGCGACCGACGGGAGCGCCGGCGCCGCCGCCGCGCTGCCCGAGGCGCTCAGGCTGCTCGAGCCTGACGGCCGGCTGATCGCGTTCCACGCCAGGCAGCTGTTCATCAGCGGCCACGCGAGCGGGCTGCCGGTCTACCCCGACGAGCCGATGCGGATCGCATGCATCGAACAGCAGGTCGAAGACCTGCGCGGACAGGGAGTCGACGCCGAGCTCCTGGTCGAATCGACCCTGCACAGCCCCGTCTCGGCGATCGCCGAAGCGGCCGAGGAGGCGGAGGTCGACGCGATCGTCTGCAGCTCGCGCATGCACCACGCGCTGCTGCGCCTGCTCGAGGCGAGCGTCAGCTCGCGGCTCATCCACGAGGTGTCCGTCCCCGTGATCGTCGTGCCGCAGTCGGTCGGCGTCCGGGCCGAGGCACCGGCATGAGCGCGGCGGTTCGCACCGACGTCCGGGTCGAGGCGCCGGACGGCGCCGCGGCGCTCGAGCTGCACCAGCGACTCGAGCGCCTCGGCCCGTCCCGCGTGAGCTACGACGACGGCTGGACCGTGACGGTGGAGGACGCGGATCCCGCCGACGTCGAGGCGGCCGTGCGCCGCTGGCTCAGGCACATCGGGTGCCCCTCGACCGTCGTCCTCGTCGAGAACGAGGAGCTCCGCGTGCGCGCGGCGCCGCGGCATGTCGGCACCCACGCGGACTTCATCGGCTGAGGCCGTCGCACTCGGCGTCGACCGGCGCGGCCGGCCGGTGCTCCGCGGTCTCACCTTCTCCCTCGAGCCCGGCGCGATCACCGGGCTCGTCGGGCCGAGCGGCAGCGGCAAGACGACCCTGATGCGCGCCCTCGTCGGCGTGCAGCGCATCAGCTCCGGCTCGCTGACCGTGCTCGGCTCCCGGGCCGGCACACCGTCCCTCCGCGGCCGCATCGGTTACATGGCCCAGTCCCCCTCGGTCTACGACGACCTCACCGTCCGGCAGAACCTCCGGTACTTCGCCTCGATCTGCGGTCACGGCGCCGAGGTCGACGACCTGATCGCCTCGGTCGGCCTGAGCTCCCTCGCCCGCGGCCGCGTGCGCGACCTCTCCGGCGGCGAGCGCTCACGGGTCTCGCTCGCGGTGGCGCTGCTCGGCGCCCCGCCGGTGCTGGTGCTCGACGAGCCGACCGTCGGGCTCGACCCCGTCCTCCGCCGCGACCTCTGGGCGATGTTCCGCGCGGCCGCGCAGGCAGGCGCGACGGTGCTCGTCTCGACGCACGTCATGGAGGAGGCCGAGCGCTGCGACCGCCTGCTCCTCCTGCGGGAAGGCGAGCTCCTCGCCGAGGGGTCGCCCGGTGCCCTGCTCCGGCGGTCCGGGACGGCCACGCTCGAGGACGCGTTCATCGAGCTGTCCGGGGCGCAATGAGCCTGCGGGCGACCGGCGCGACGTGCGTGCGCGTGCTGGAGCAGCTGCGCGGCGACCCGCGCACGCTCGTCCTCATCGGCCTCGTGCCGCCCGGGCTCCTCGCCCTGCTGCGCGCGATCCTGGCGGACGACCGGCCGGCGTTCCAGCGCGTCGCGGTGCCGCTCGTCGGCACGTTCCCGCTGATCCTCATGTTCATGGTCACGTCGATCGCGATGCTCCGGGAACGATCGAGCGGCACGCTCGAGCGGCTGATGGCCATGCCCTTCGGCAAGCTCGACCTCCTCGCCGGCTACGCCGCGGCCTTCGGTCTCGTCGCCGCCGCGCAGGCGGCGCTCGTTTTCGCGGTCGGGTACGGGATCCTCGACGTGTCGTCGCAGGCGCCGGCGGCGCTCGTCGTGGTGCTGGCGGTGGGCAACGCGCTGCTCGGGATGACACTCGGCCTGCTGCTGAGCGCCTTCGCGCGGAGCGAGTTCCAGGCCATGCAGTTCATGCCCGCGTTCCTGCTCCCCCAGCTCCTCGTGTGCGGCCTGCTCGTCCCGCGGGAGCGGATGCCCCGCGCCCTCGACGTCGCGGCCTACGCACTTCCCGTGTCGTACGCCTACGACGCGCTCGCTCGAGCGCAGCGCGGCGCGCTCGACGGCGCGCTCTGGCGCGACGTCGGCGTCGTGGCCGTCTGCGTCGCGCTCGCCCTGGCCCTCGGCGCGCTCACCCTCCGCCGCCGAACCCGGTGACGGCCCGGCCGGGACCCCCCCGAGCGGGGTCCCGGCCGCAGCCCTATGCCGGTGCCTTGACGGGCTCTTCGATCCTGTGGCCCGGCAGGGTCACCGGTGCGTTCGACAGCACCACCTTGAGCGCGTGCGTCTCGGCGGCAGCTGCGAACACGTCGTAGGCCTCCTCGGCGTCCGCGAGCGCGAACGAATGCGTGGCGAACGGCGACGGGTCGAGCCGCTGCTCCTCGATCAACCGCATGAGCTGCGGCGTCGTCAGCGTGTCGACGAGTCCCGTCGTGATCGTCACGTCGCGGATCCACAACGTCTCGAGATGCAGCGTCGCCGGATGCCCGTGGACCCCGACGTTCGCGACGTGGCCGCCCGGCCGCACGATCGCGGCGCAGAGCTCGAACGTCTCCGGCACGCCGACGGCCTCGACCGCGACGTCGACCCCGAGCCCGTTCGTCAGCGCCATCACCTCGGCGACGGCGTCCTTGGCGCCGTTCTCGATCGTGACGTCGGCGCCGAACTCCAGCGCCTTCTCGAGCCGTGCCGGCGCCAGGTCGATCGCGACGATCCGGCTGGGCGTGAAGAGCTTCGCGGTCATGATCGTCGCGAGCCCGATCGGCCCGGCTCCGACCACGGCGACGGTGTCGCCGGGACGGACGCCGCCGTTCAGCACGCCGACCTCGTACGCGGTGGGAAGGATGTCCGCGAGGAAGATCACGTCCTCCGCCGTCAGCCCTTCGGGCAGCTTGTAGACCGACGTGTCCGCGAACGGGACGCGGGCGAGCTCCGCCTGCACCCCGTCGATCGTGTGCCCGAGGATCCAGCCGCCTCCGCCGCTGCACAGGCCGTAGTGGCCCTCCTTGCAGAAGCGGCAGCGGCCGCACGACGTGATGCACGAGACGAGCACCTGGTCGCCCGGCTCGATCGTGGTCACCGCGTCCCCCACCTCGACGACGGTGCCGACGGCCTCGTGCCCGAGAATGGTGCCGGGCTTCACCTCGGGGACGTCCCCCTTGAGAATGTGCAGGTCGGTTCCGCAGATCGTCGCGACGTCGACGCGGACGATCGCGTCCGTCGGCTCCAGGACGACCGGATCCGGAACCTCCTCCCAGGCCCTCAGTCCGGGGCCGTGGTAGACGAGCGCATGCATGAGCGCCTCCTTTGTCTCGCGGCGATCGTCACGCCGCACCGGGCGCGCTGAATCAGGGCCGGCCCCGATCCGGCCTCGGTGATACGAGGAAGATGCCGACCGCGCCGGCCCTGATGCGCCGGCGGTGCCCGCGCGCGAGGCTCGTCGAGGCAAAGGAGAGGAGCCCTGACGAGATGCGGATGCAGCGCACGGCTCTGGCGGTGATCGTGCTGGTCGCGGTGGCGCTCGCCTGTGCGATCGGGTTCCTCGTCGGCCGTTCCGGTCGAAGCATGCCGAGCTCGTCGAGCTCGGAGGGCTCGGGCCACCTCGTCGCGCGCCCGCGGCACGTGCCGGTCTTCCACCAGCTCGACCTGACCGGGAGCAACGAGGTCGTCGTCACCGTCGGCGCCCCGCGCTCGGTCACGGTCTACGGCGACGACAACCTCGTCGATCGGGTCTCGACCGTCGTCCGCGCCGGCAGGCTGCTCATCGGGACCCACGGCTCATTCAGCACGCGGGCGCCGATGCACGTCGAGGTGCAGGTGCCGTCGCTCGACGCCATCGTGCTCTCGGGCAGCGGCGTCATCCGGGCGTCCGGGCGGACAGCCCGGCTCGACGTGACGCTCACGGGGTCGGGCGACCTGCAGCTCGCGAGCCTCGCCGTGCGCGACGTGCACGCCGTCGTGGAGGGGTCGGGCCGGATCCTCGTGGCACCGACCGGGCGGCTCGACGCGTCGGTGCCCGGGAGCGGGGCGATCATGTACACCGGCAACCCGACGAGCGTCGTGGCGCACGTCACCGGCAGCGGGGCCGTCGTCCACGCGTGACGATGCCTGGACGGCCCGCGTCTTGTCGTCCGGGTGCTGGGGCCGCCGACCGCTTACGTCTTCCTGCTCGTCAGGCCCTTCGACTGCTGCCGCGGGCACCGGGATTCGGGCGGACGGTTCAGGAGTTCCCCGCAAGGGCGATCGTCGGAATGACCGATGGCGCAGGCGCGCCGCAGGAGCAGCCTTCCGGACGGGATCCCAGGGTGGATCCGAGAAGCACGTGACCGCAGGAGGTCCAGATGGTGAACTCTCCGAAGAGGCGCGCGCTCGGCTGGCTTCTCGTTGCAGCCGTCGCCGTCGGTGCAGCCGTCACGCTCGGTGGCGGCGCAGGCGCCTCGTACACCGCGAAGGCCTACCCACGCAGCCAGACGCTCGTCACGAGCGGAACGCAGTGGGGAAACATCGCCGGCATGAACCCGTACATCGGGAACAACGCCGCCGGGATGGTCGGCCTCGTCAACGAGACGCTGCTCCGGTACGACCCACTGGCCGGCAAGTACATCGACTGGCTCGCGCAGTCCGCGAAGTGGACGGGCGCGAGGCAGTACACGATCACGGTACGGCCGGGCGTCAAGTGGTCGGACGGGCAGCGGTTCACCGCGAAGGACGTCGCGTTCAACATCAACCTGGCGCGCTTCGAAACCTCGCGGTGGAACAACCTGTGGCTGAACCTGAAGCAGCCGCTGCAAGTGAAGGGGAACGTCCTCGTCATCAACTTCAAGGGCACCCCGAACTACGTGCAGTGGCAGAACATGATCTGGAACATGCCGATGATCAGCCCGCTTCAGGGCAAGACGATCAAGACGGCGCAGCAGCTCACCACGTACAACCCGCACACCCCGATCGGTACGGGCCCGTACAAGCTGGACACGTCCGGCTACGACGTGACGACCCGCGTCGTGTGGATGAAGCGGGCGCACTGGTGGGCGTCGGACCAGGGCGTCTCGCCCTCGCCCGCGCCGAAGTACATCATCGACCTCGTCAACACGAGCAACACCAACAGCCTGTCGGCGGTGCTCGCGGGCGTCGAGGACCTGAACAACAACTACCTGCCGGGCGTGAACAAGCTCGTGGACTCCGGCAAGGTGCACACGTACTTCTCGAAGGCGCCGTACATGCTCTCCGCCAACACGGCGTGGCTCGAGCCGAACACGACGGTCAAGCCGCTCGACGACGCGACGTTCCGCAAGGCGCTCGCGATGACGATCGACCTGAACAAGATCGTCCGTGACGACTACGGCAACCTCGTCCTGAAGGCGAGCCCGACCGGGCTGCTGCCGACCTGGCAGAGCACGATCGACAAGGCCCTCGTCGAGAAGTACGGCTTCACGTTCGACCCCGCCGCCGCGAAGCAGCTCCTGCTGAAGGCGGGCTACAAGCTCGACGGCGGCTACTTCGACAACAAGGACGGCTCGAAGATCGACCTCGAGATCTCCGTCCCGCAGGGCTGGTCCGACTGGGAGGCCGCGCGCGACATGATCATCGCGTCGGCCAAGACCGCCGGCATCCGCCTCCACGCCAAGGTGAAGGACTTCAACACCTGGCAGAGCGACCGGAACACGGGCAAGTTCGACCTCGTGATCGACAACGCCTACCAGCTCAGCGACAATCCGTGGACGCACTGGAACGGCATCTTCCACCTGCCGGTCATCACGACGGGAACGGGGCAGACGTTCGCGAACTTCGAGCGCTACTCGAACCCGACGGCCTGGGCGCTGGTGCAGAAGCTCGACCGGACACCGCCCACGGACACGAAGACGATCGCGTCGATCAACGACCGGCTGCAGACGATCGAGATGCAGGACGTGCCGCTGATCCCGCTCTGGTACAACGGCATCTGGGCCCAGATGACGTCCAAGTACTGGACGAACTGGCCTGCCGCGACGAGTGACCGCCACTACCTGCCGGTGATGTGGGGCGGCTACCTCCAGATGACGGGGATCGACACGATCACCCACCTCAAGAGCGCTGGGAGGCAGAACGCGGCCGGCTAGGCCCGCCGCGACTGCACCTGCGATGAGCGTGCACCGCCCCTCTCCCGTCAGGCCCGGCAGGAGAGGGGCGGCGCCGACCCGGCGCGCACGGCGCAGGAGGACCAGATGCTCCGATACCTGCTGAGGAAGCTGGCGATCTACAGCGCGACGTTCGTCGCCGCCGTCACGATCGACTGGTCGATCCCCCATCTCATGCCGGGGAACCCGGTGCTGACGCTGATGGCGCGGATCCAGATCCAGGATCCCCAGGTCGCGCAGCACGTGTACGCCAACTACATGCGCGCGTTCAACCTCGACCTGCCGCTCTGGAAGCAGTACTGGTACTTCTGGGTCGCGCTCTTCCATGGAGACCTGGGCACGAGCATCCTGCAGTTCCCCTCGTCGGTCTCGTCGATCATCCTGCACGCCGCGCCCTACACCATCGGCCTCCTCGTGCCCTCGACGCTGCTCAGCTGGTGGGTCGGGAACAAGCTTGGCGCCCTCGCGGCAAGGCGCAAGCTCCTCGACAACACCCTGCTGCCCGTCGGGTACACGCTCACCGCGACGCCGTACATGTGGCTGGCGATCGTGCTGGTCTGGATCTTCGCGATCACGCTCGGCGCGTTCCCGGTGGGCCTCGCGTACAGCCCCACCGCGGCGTCCGGCTGGACGTGGACGTTCACTGCCGACGTCCTGCGCCACTGGTTCCTCCCGTTCCTGTCGCTCTTCCTCGTGGGCTGCGGCGGCTGGGCGATCGGGATGCGCAACATGATCATCTACGAGCTCGAGTCCGACTACGCGCACTACCTCGAGGCGCTCGGAGCACCGCGCCGCCTGGTGCGCAAGTACACGTTCCGGAACGCGATGCTCCCGCAGATCAGCGGCCTTGCGCTCTCGCTCGGCGCGATCCTCGCGGGCGCCCTGGTGACGGAGATCGTCTTCTCGTACCCCGGGCTCGGCTACCAGATCTACCGCGCGATCACGAACGAGGACTACTTCGTGATCCAGGGGATCTTCCTGCTGATCATCGCCGGCGTCCTGATCGCGAACTTCCTCGTCGACATCGTGTACGTGATCGTCGACCCGCGGACGCGGATCGGGATGCAGGGAGGCGCGTCGTGACGGCGTTCCGCGAGTCGCTGTATTTCGCCGTCCGCAACAGGAAGCTCGTCGTGGGCCTGTCGATCGTCGGCCTGATGCTCGTCCTCGCGATCGTCGGGCCGTGGTTCGCGCACCACCCGCCGCTCGAGTACGGCGGGACGTTGTCGCACGCGCCGACGACGCGCGACGGCTACTGGTTCGGCACCACCCTGCTCGGCCAGGACGTCTACGCGCAGTTCGTGAACGGCCTGCGCCTCGCCTTCCTCGTCGGCGCGCTCGGCGGAGGAATCGCCGCGCTGATCGGGATGCTGATCGGGTTCTTCGGCGGCTACCGGGGCGGCATCGTCGACGAGCTCCTGAACATGCTCACGAACGTCGTCCTCGTCATCCCGACGTTCGCGCTCCTGCTCGTGATCGCCGCGTACCTGAAGGTCCGCGGCATCACCACCGAGGCGATCTTCATCGGCTGCACCGCGTGGCCGTGGGCCGCACGCGCGCTGCGCGCCCAGACGTTCTCACTCACCTCGCGCGACTTCGTCGACCTCGCCAGGATGAGCGGCCAGAAGAACCTGAAGATCATCTTCGCGGAGATCGCCCCGAACATGAGCTCCTACCTCGTGATGATGTTCATCCTCCTGTTCGGGAACGCGATCCTGATCGCCGCGACGCTCGACTTCATCGGACTCGGCCCCTCGAACACCATCTCGCTCGGGATGATGATGCAGCTCTCGGTGCAGAACGCCGCACTGCAGCTGCACCTCTGGTGGTGGTTCCTACCCCCGGGGCTGGCGATCGCGGCGATCGTGGGCTCGCTCTACGTGATGAACGTCGGTCTCGACGAGGTCTTCAACCCGCGTCTCCGGAGCATGTGAGATGGCGCTCCGCGTCGACGGGCTTACGGTCTACTACCGGACGCTGCACGGCGACGTGCACGCCGTGGACGGCGTCGACGTCGACGTGGCGGACGGGGAGATCATGGGTCTCGCCGGCGAGTCCGGGTGCGGAAAGTCGAGCTTCGGCAACAGCATCGTCCACCTCACCGGCCGGATGAAGCACGTCGCGGGCACGGTCGAGCTGGACGGCGAGCAGCTGCCGATCGCGGACGTCGAGGCGATGAACGCCTACCGCTTCGCGAAGGTCTCCGTCATCCCGCAGTACGCGATGAGCGCGCTCAACCCGACGCGCCGGATCGGCAAGATGATCTCCGAGCTCCTGCACGCACGCGGCGTCCACTACGCGGACGTCCACGGGGAGCTCGTCCGGCGGCTGGCGCTGGTCGGCCTCGACGAGAGCGTGCTCGGCCTGTACCCGATCGAGCTCTCGGGCGGGATGAAGCAGCGCACGGTGATGGTCGTGTCGACGCTCCTCGACCCGTCCCTGCTGATCGCGGACGAGGTCACGTCGGCGCTCGACGTCTCGACGCAGAAGGCGGTCGCCCGCATGCTCGTGGAGTTCCGCGACCGGGGCTTCGTGAAGAGCATGGTCGTGATCACCCACGACGTCTCGATCCTGGCGCAGTTCGCCGACTCGATCATGGTCATGTACGCGGGGCAAGCCGCCGAGAAGGCACCAACCGCCGCGATCGTCGACGAGCCGCGCCACCCGTACACCAGGCTGCTGATCGCGTCGCTGCCGGAGCTCGGTGTGCGTTTCGAGGAGCGGCGCCTGCACGGGATCCCGGGAACGCCGCCCGGGCTCCTCGAGCCCCCGAAGGGATGCCGCTTCCACGACCGCTGCCCACTCGCCACGAAGCGCTGTGCGGCGGCGCCGCCGCCGTTCCGCGAGGTCGCGCCGGGCCACCGCATCGCGTGCTGGAACGCCGCATGAGCGCCCTGGTCGAGCTCGAGCGCTGCACCAAGGTCTACCGCGTCGGGTCGTTCGGCTCGAAGCGGCTCGTCGCGGTGCGCGACGTGTCGTTCGACGTCCGTCGCGGCGAGGTCGTCTCCCTGATCGGGGAGAGCGGCAGCGGCAAGTCGACGATCGGCCGGATGATCCTGCGCCTGGCCCGCGTCGACGGCGGAGCGGTCCGCTTCGACGGCAGCGACGTCGCCGGCCTGAAGGGCGAGCCGCTGAAGCAGTTCTACCGGCGCGCGCAGGGCGTCTTCCAGGATCCCTTCAGCTCGTACAACCCCGTCTACCGCGCCGACCGGGTGTTCCGGCTCGTCCGCTCGGCCTACTTCCCCCACCTCGCAGAGCGCGAATGGAACGACAGGGTCGAGTCGGCGCTCCGCTCGGTGGTGCTCGACCCCGAGCAGGTGCTGCACAAGTTCCCGCATCAGCTGAGCGGCGGCCAGCTGCAACGGCTCCTCGTCGCGCGCGCCCTCCTCCTCGACATCGACCTGCTCGTCGCGGACGAGATCATCAGCATGCTCGACGCCTCGACGCGCATCGACGTCCTGAACCTGCTCGGCGACCTGAAGGCCCGCGGCGTCGGGACGCTCTTCATCACGCACGACCTCTCGCTCGGCAACTACATCAGCGACCGAACGGTGATCCTGCGCCGCGGCGAGATCGTCGAGATGGGCGCGACGCAGAAGGTCTTCGAGCGGCCGCAGCATCCGTACACGCAGATGCTCCTCGCCTCCGTTCCGCAGCTGCGCCGGCCCTGGCAGGAGGTCGACGACGGCGGGAACGCCGACCTGGACGGCCCGGAATCCCGGCTCGTCGCGCTCGAGCCGGACCACCTCGTGCGAAGGGCCGCGGCGTGACGGCGCAGCTTCCGCCGGGCTTCCTCTGGGGCGTCGCCTCTTCGGCCTACCAGACCGAGGGAGCGACCGGCGCCGGCGGCCGCGGCGTCAGCGTGTGGGACACGTTCTGCGCGACTCCCGGCAAGGTGCGGGCGGGAGCAAGCGGCGACCTCGCGTGCGACTTCTACCACCGGTACCCGGAGGACATCGGGCTGATGCGGCAGCTCGGGATCGACGCGTTCCGCTTCTCGATCGCGTGGCCGCGGGTGCTCCCGGCCGGGCGAGGGCGGGTGAACCAGCGGGGTCTCGACTTCTACGATCGCCTCGTCGACGCGCTGCTCGCGGCGGGGATCCGCCCCTTCGTCAACCTCTTCCACTGGGACACCCCCCAGCCCCTCGAGGACGCGGGAGGCTGGCCGAGGCGGGAGACCGCAGAGGCGTTCGTGGAGCTCGCCGCCGCGGTCGCCGACCGGCTCGGCGACCGGGTCGCGGACTGGATCACGATGAACGAGCCGTACTGCCCCGCCTGGCTCGGGTACGGGCTCGGCATCCACGCTCCCGGCCGTGCCGGCGCGGCGGAGGCGCTCGCCGCGGCACACCACCTCCTGCTCGCGCACGGGTGGGCGGTCGAGACGCTGCGCACGTTCTCCCCGCGCGCCGAGGTCGGCCTCGTCCTCGACTCGTGGCCCGTTCACCCGGCGACCGACACCGAGGCGGACGTCGCGGCCGCCTGGGCGGCGGACGGCGTCGCGAACCGCTGGTTCTTCGACGCGGTGCTCCTGGGGTCGTATCCCGAGGACGTGCTCGAACGCTTCGACGGCAGCCTGCCGGCGATCCGCGAGGGCGACCTCGACACGATCTCGGCGCGTCTCGACTTCGTCGGCATGAACAACTACTCGCGGCGGCGGGTGCGTGCGGGGCGCGGCGGCGCTCCCGTCGACGTGCGCTCGCCGACCGGTGACCTGACCGACACCGGCTGGGAGGTCTATCCGCGCGCGCTGTACGAGGTCCTGACGCGGTTGCGGTTCGAGTACGGCGCGCCGTCCCTGTACGTCACCGAGAACGGCGCGGCATTCGCCGACACGCGCACCCACGACGGCCGCGTGCACGACGTCGAGCGGATCGCGTACCTGCAGGGATACCTCGGCGCGGTGAGCGACGCGATCGCGGCGGGCGTGCCCGTGCGCGGCTACTTCGTGTGGTCGCTGCTCGACAACTTCGAGTGGGCGCTCGGATACGCGAAGCGGTTCGGACTGGTCTACGTCGACTACCCGACGCAGGAGCGCGTGCCGAAGGACAGCTTCCGGTGGTACCAGGGCGTGATCGCCGCCCACCGAG
The DNA here is from genome assembly GCA_035546215.1 of Gaiellaceae bacterium. GTDB lineage: Bacteria > Actinomycetota > Thermoleophilia > Gaiellales > Gaiellaceae > PALSA-600. The sequence continues at coordinate 14,882 of DASZWR010000081.1, forward strand.
GCAGCGACGCGCTCTCCGGGGCGCACACACCAACCTCCGCGGGGGCACCGTGACGTCGCGATGAGACGAGACGGCGTCGCGCACGAGCTGGAGAACGTCGCGCAGGCCTGGTACGACGCGCTGGCCGCGGCGGGTCGCGCACTCGACGCCGACACGATCGTCCTGCCGGCGGAGACGGTCGGCGCCGAGCGCCGGGCGCTGGAGCTCGAGCGCGGTGAGGCAAAGACCCTGCTCGAACGATCGGCCGCGATCGAGCACGTCGAGCCACCGTGGCTTCCCTCCGGGCCCGTCTCGCCGCCGCTGCTCGGCCTCGGTGCGGGCACACGCGCCTGCATCTTCGACCTCGACGGCGTCCTCACGAACAGCGACGCCATCCACGCGGCGGCGTGGGCGGGCACGCTCGACCCGCTGCTCCTCTCCGTCGCGCACGCCGCCGACCGGCAGTTCATCCCGTTCGACCGCGCGCTCGAGTACCCGCTCTACTTCGACGGGCGTCCGCGACTCGAAGGCCTGCGGCTCTTCCTCGCCGCCAGAGGGCTGCGGCTCGCCGAGGGCGAGCTCGAGGAGCTGGCGGAACGGAAGGGCGAGCTGCTCGAACGCGGCCTCGTACGCGGCGGCGTCGCCTGCCACCAGGGCGCACGGCGCTACCTGCAGGCCGGACGCTTCGCGCACCTCGGACGCGCGGTCGTCTCCGCGAGCCGGACGACGACGCCGATGCTCGAGCTCGCCGACCTGCAGACCCTCGTCGACGTGTCGGTCGACGCGAGCACGATCGCGGAGCGCGCGCTGCGATCGCGGCCCGCACCGGACATGCTCCTGGAGGCGTGCAGCCTCCTCGGCGTCGAGCCGGGCCGCGCCGTGTCGCTCACCCACAGCGGGGCGGGCGTCGTCGCCGCGCGCGCCGCGGGAATCGGGGTGGTCGGGGTGGCCGCCGACGCGGCGGCCGCGGCCAGGCTGGCCGACTTCGGTGCAGAGCGCGTCGTCCCCACCCTCGCAGCGCTGATCGACCCGAGGCTGCAAGAGGGGTCGGCTCCGTAGGTTTCCGGCGGCGGCCGCGCGGTTCCCCGGATGCCGCTCGACCGGCGCCGCTGGAGCATCGAGGCGTCAGCTTCGATCGGAGGTGTCATGTCCACCAGCGAACAGCGCTCGTCCGCCGACGTGACGGGGCTCGCGACGTACCGCGCGGCCGTCGTCCACGACTTCGGCGCCCCGCTCAGCGTCGAGCCGGTGCCGAAGGTCGCCCTTCAGCCCGGCCAGATCCGCGTCCGGGTGGAGGCCTCCGGCCTCTGCCACACCGACATCCACGCCGCACACGGCGACTGGCCCGTCAAGCCGGCGCCCCCGTTCGTCCCCGGCCACGAGGGCGTGGGGATCGTCGAAGAGCTCGGGCCCGGCGTCACGGAGGTCGGGATCGGCGACCGCGTGGCGATGCCGTGGCTCGGCTACGCGTGCGGGACGTGCGACTACTGCGTCTCCGGCTGGGAGACGCTCTGCCTCGAGCAGAAGAACATGGGGTACTCGATCGACGGCGGCTTCGGCGAGTACGCGACCGCGTACGCCCGCTACGTCGTCAAGGTGCCCCGCGACGTCGACCCGTTCGACGCGGCGCCGCTGACGTGCGCCGGCGTCACGACGTACAAGGCGGTCAAGGTCGCGGGCACGCGCCCGTCCGACCTGGTCGCCGTCTTCGGCGTGGGCGGTCTCGGCCACCTCGCGATCCAGTACGCGGCGATCGCAGGCGGCCGGGTCGTGGCCGTCGACCTGGTCGACGACAAGCTCGAGCTCGCCCGGACGCTCGGGGCCGAGCACACGGTCAACGCGAGCCGTGATGACCCGGTCGCGGCGATCCAGAGGCTCGGCGGCGCCGACCAGGCGATCGCCCTCGCGGTCTCGCCGAAGGCGTTCGAGCAGGCCTACGGCTCGCTTCGCCGCGGCGGGACGCTCGTGTTCGTCGCGCTGCCGGCGGAGAACCACGTGGAGCTGCCGATCTTCGAGACCGTGCTGAACGGGATCACGATCGTCGGCTCGATCGTCGGCACCCGCGCCGACCTGCGCGAGGTCTTCGAGCTGCACGCGGCGGAGAAGACGCGGGTGATCCGCGAGATCCGCCCGCTCGAGACGGTGAACGAGTCGATCGCCGAGGTCGAGGCCGGGCGGGTCGCCGCCCGGATCGTCTTCGAGCCCTGAGAGCCGAAAGGGGCCCGGTCTCCCGGGCCCCCTTCCTCGCTCAGGCGACGAGCGCCGGAACCGGAGCGCCGATCTCGAGGGCGAGCTCGACGAGGCGGGTGGCGTACGCCCACTCGTTGTCGTACCAGGCGACGACCTTCGCCTGCGTGCCGCCGGTGACGACGGTCAGGCCGGCGTCGACGACCGCCGAGTACGGCGACTTGATCACGTCGCTCGACACGAGCGGTTCGTGCGACAGGTGCAGGATGCCGGCGAGCCGGTCTCCCTCCGCCGCGGCGAACGCCTCGTTGAGCTGCTCGGCCGTCGCGTCCCGCGAGAGCTCGACCGTGAGGTCGACGAGCGAGCCGGTGAGCACCGGGACGCGCGCGGCCATCCCGTGCAGCCGCCCCTCGAGCTCCGGGACGACGAGGCCGATCGCCTTCGCCGCCCCGGTCGAGGTCGGGACGATGTTCCCGCTCGCCGCACGGGCACGCCGCGGGTCCTTGTGCGGAGCATCGACGACGCGCTGGTCGCCGGTGACCGCGTGCACGGTCGTCATCGAGCCGCGCTCGATGCCGAACGCGTCGTGCAGCACCTTGACGACGGGCGCGAGGCAGTTCGTGGTGCACGAGGCGTTCGAGATCACCTCGTGCCGGAACGGGTCGAGCGCCTCGTCGTTCACGCCGCGCACGATCGTGGCGTCGACGTTCTTGCCCGGCGCCGAGACGATCACCTTCCGTGCGCCCGCTGCGAGGTGGCGCGCCGCGTCCTCTCGCGTGCGGAACCGGCCGGTGCACTCGAGGACGACGTCCGCGCCGAAGGTCTTCCAGGGGATCTGCGCCGGGTCGGATGCGCTCGAGACGGCGATCTCGACGCCGTCGACGACGAGTACGCCCTCGAGCACGCGGATCGTGCCGGGGAACGGCCCGTACACGGTGTCGCGCCGGAGCAGGTGGGCGAGCAGCTCGACGTCCGCGACGTCGTTGATGCCGGCCCAGGTCACGGGTGCACCGGACTCGACGGCCGAGCGCAGCGCGCACCGGCCGACGCGACCGAAGCCGTTGATGCCGATCCGAACGGACATGGTGTCCTCCTTGTCGTTGGTGTCAGCCGCCCGCCGGGACGTACGCGTCCGGGACGCGGCTCGCGATCGCAGCCTGCGCGGCGGCGAGTCGTGCGACCGGGATGCGGAAGGGCGAGCAGGAGACGTAGTCGATGCCGATCGAGTGGCAGAAGGCGATCGACGCTGGGTCTCCCCCGTGCTCCCCGCAGATGCCGACGTGCAGCCGGTCGTTCGCGGCCCGGCCGCGCTCCACGGCGAGGCGGACGAGCTCCCCGACTCCCTCGACGTCGAGCGTGGCGAACGGGTCGCTCGCCAGGATCCCGTGTTCGAGGTAGTAGGTGAGGAAGCGCCCCTGGGCGTCGTCGCGCGAGAAGCCGAGCGTCGTCTGGGTGAGGTCGTTCGTGCCGAAGGAGAAGAAATCCGCGTGCCGGGCGAGCTCCCCCGCCCGGAGCGCCGCGCGCGGCAGCTCGATCATCGTCCCGCACCGGTAGTCGAGCCCTCCCTCCTCCGCGACGACGCGCCGGGTCAGCTCGCCCAGCCGCTCGAGCTCCTCCGAGAACGCGACGAGCGGGTGCATGATCTCGACCACCGGAGCCGTGCCGGTGCGCTCCCGGACCGCGTGAGCGGCGCGGACGATCGCGCGGATCTGCATCTCGTAGATCTCCGGCCGCTCGAGGCCCAGGCGGCAGCCCCTGGTGCCCAGCATCGGGTTCGCCTCGTGCAGTGCCGCGATCCGGTCCCGGGTCCGCGCGTCCGGCACCTCGTCGAGAGCGGGCAGGAACTCGTGCAGCGGCGGGTCGAGCAGCCGGATGGTCACCGGCAGCTCCCCCATCGCCTCGAAGAGCCCCTCGAAGTCGGACTGCTGCATGGGCAGGAGGCGGGCGAGCGCGGCGGCCCGCTCCTCGGCGGACTCGGCGAGGATCATCTCCCGGACGACCGGCAGACGCTCCCCGGCCATGAACATGTGCTCCGTCCGGCAGAGGCCGATGCCCTCGGCGCCGTTCGCACGAGCGCGGGCGGCGTCCGGCGGCGTGTCCGCGTTCGCCCGCACGTCGAGCGCGCGGAACCGGTCTGCCCACCCGAGGACGACGTCGAGGTCGGCGTTCGGCGCGGGCTCCACGAGCGGCACGGCTCCCAGGACGACGCGGCCGGTGGTGCCGTCGACGGTCACGGTGTCACCCTCTCTGAGCGTCGCGCCGGCGATCTGCGCGGTGCGGCGGTCGAGGTCGATCTCGAGCGCGGCGCAGCCGGCGACGCAGGGCTTGCCGATCCCGCGCGCGACGACCGCGGCGTGCGACGTCATCCCGCCGCGCGCCGTCAGGACGCCGCGCGAGGCGATCAGGCCGTGGATGTCGTCCGCCGTCGTCTCGGGGCGGACGAGGATGACCGCCTCGCCGGCTGCGCCGCGCTCGGCGGCGCGGTCGGCGTCGAATACGGCGTGACCGCTCGCGGCGCCCGGCGAGGCCGCGAGGCCGGTCGCGACGACCTCGAACTGCGCGCGCGGGTCGAAGGTCGGGTGCAGCAGCTGGTCGAGGGACGCCGGGTCGATCCGCCGGACCGCCTCCAGCTCGTCGATCAGCCCCTCGTCGACGAACGCGACCGCGCAGGCGAGCGCCGCGGCGGCGGTTCGCTTCGCGCCCCGCGTCTGCAGCAGGTAGAGCCTGTCGTGCTCGATCGTGAACTCGACGTCCTGGACGTCCCGGTAGTGGCGCTCGAGCTCGTCGACCGCGGCGCGCAGCTCCGCGTCCGCCGCCGGGAACTCGTCGGCGAGGGACTCGATGGACTGCGGCGTGCGTGTGCCTGCGACGACGTCCTCGCCCTGCGCGTCGACGAGAAACTCGCCGTACAGGCCGCGGGCGCCGGTCGCCGGGTCTCGGCTGAAGCAGACGCCGGTGGCCGAGCGCGCGTCGCGGTTGCCGAACACCATCTCCATGACGTTCACGCCGGTGCCGAGCTCGTCGGAGATGCCGTACTCGCGCCGGTACACCTGCGCGCGCGGGGCGTTCCACGACGCGAAGACCGCCCGAATCGCCCGGGTGAGCTGCTCGCGCGGATCGGCCGGGAACGTCCGCCCGGCCTGCTCGGTGTAGATCTCCTGGAACCGCCAGGCGAGGCGCAGGAAGTCGGTGGCGGTGAGCTGCGCGTCGCTCTCGACGCCGCGCTCGCGCTTCAGCAGCTCGATCGCGTCCTCGAAGGCGCTTGCCTCCACGCCGTCGACCACGGCCCCGTACATCTGGATGAGGCGCCGGAAGGCGTCGTAGGCGAAGCGCGCGCCGACCGAGCGGCAGAGGCCCTCGACGACCGCCCGGTTCAGGCCCAGGTCGAGGACGGTCTCCATCATCCCCGGCATCGAGATGGGCCCGCCGGAGCGGACGGAGAGCAGGAGCGGCCGCTCGGGGTCGCCGAACCGCTTCCCCGTCGCCTCCTCGAGCCGGCGCAGGTGCTCCTCGATCTCGTCGGCGAGCCCGGCCGGCTCCGCGCCGGCGCTGATCGTCGCGCGGCACGCGGCCGTCGTGATCGTGAACCCGTGCGGGACCGGAAGGCCGAGCTGGGTCATCTCCGCGAGCCCGAGGCCCTTGCCGCCGAGCAGCGCCCGGCCGCCCTCGCATGGCTCGTCGAAGTCGTAGACGTACTTCTCGTCGGTCGTCATGTCGATGCTCCTCTCGTGGCGAGCGGGTGCCTGCAGCGCGCGCAGAGGTCGTCCCACTCGCGGTCGACCTGCGCCTGGATGGTTCGCACGAGCTCGGCGCTCTCGGGCCGGAGCAGGTGCGCGAAGCGCGCCTGGCCCTCGAGCCAGCGCTCGATCGGCACCCGCGCCTCGGGCTCGTAGGTCAGGAAGTGGTCGCCGTCGACGACCTCGTAGAGCGGCCAGAAGCGGGTCTCGACCGCCGCGGAGACGACGGCGGGGGCGCGCCGCGGCTCGTGGCCCCAGCCGAGGGGGCAGTCGGTGAGCACGTTGAGGACGGCCGGGCCGTCGACGTCGGCGGCGCGCTCGACCTTACGGCTCAGGTCGTCCCAGAAGGTCGAGGCGGCCTGCGCGACGTAGGGGACGTGATGCGCGACCGCGATCGCCGTGAGGTCCTTCCGCTGCTGCGCCTTTCCGTAGCTCGCGAGCCCGGCGGGGCTCGTGGTCGTGCTGGCGCCCCACGGCGTCGCGCCGGAGCGCTGCACGCCCGTGTTCATGTAGGCCTCGTTGTCGTAACAGACGAAGAGGAGCCGGTGCCCGCGCTCGAGCGCGCCGGAGAGCGCCTGCAGCCCGATGTCGTAGGTGCCTCCGTCGCCGGCGAACACGACGAGCTGCACCTCCTCGTCGGGAGCGAGCCCGTTGCGGCTGCGAAGGGCTCGCTGCGCCGCGTCGACCCCGCTCGCGACCGCGGCGGCGTTCTCGAACGCGACGTGCAGCCACGGCACCGTCCACGAGGTGCTCGGATAGCGCGTCGTCGCGACCTCGAGACAGCCGGTCGCGTTGACGACGACCGTCGGGCGCCGGATCGTCGAGAGCACCACCCGGACGACCATCGGGATCCCGCAGCCCTGGCAGAGCGCATGGCCGCCACGGAGCGGCTGGACGCCGTGCTGGTTCGCGGCGAGCGTCTTCAGGCGGGACATGCGAGCCCCCTCAGCCCGAGGTACCGGGACGTGCCGGCCACGACCGCGTCGGCGATCTCGGCCGGGTGGAGATCCCGGCCGCCGAGCCCGTAGACGTAGCTCCGCACCTCGGTCCCCGTGCCGCGGAGCGCGTACGCGATCTCCGCGGCGAGCGGCGGCGCGCCGCCCGGCGAGTCGGCGCGGTCGAGCACGACGACCTCGGGCACGGCGGCGAGCAGCGCCCGTGCGTGCTGCGTCGGGAACGGCCGGAACGACCTGATCTGCAGGAGCCCGGCGTCGACGCCGCTCGCACGGAGGTCGTCGACCGCGTCCTTGATCGTCCCGCACGTCGATCCGAGCGCGACGACCGCGGTGCGGGCGTCCTCGAGGCGGTACGGGGAGGCCGGCGCGAGCGTCCGGCCGGTCAGCCGGGCGAGATCGGCGGCGGCGAACTGGAAGACGGAGAGCGCCGACTCGAGCGCGGCCGCCTGGGCGCGCCGCAACTCGAAGTAGTAGTCGGGCATCGCGAACGGCCCGAAGGTGGCGGGGTGCGCGGTGTCGAGCAGCGAGTGCCCGAGCGTGTACGGGCCGACGAACGCCTCGACCTGCTCGTCGTCGAGCAGCGTGACCGGCTCGGCGGCATGGGTGATCGTGAACCCGTCCTGGCACACGAGCACCGGCAGCGACACCGCAGGGGCCTCGGCGACCCGCGTCGCGACGAGCGTCAGGTCGTAGGCCTCCTGCGCGTTCTCGGCGAACAGCTGGACGACGCCGGAGTCGCGCACGAGCATCGCGTCCGAGTGGTCGCAGTGGATGTTGATCGGCCCGGAGAGCGCACGGTTGCCGACGGCCATCACGATCGGCGCGCGCATCGAGGCGGCGATGAAGACCACCTCCGCCATCAGCGCGAGCCCCTGCGACGACGTCGCCGTCACGGTGCGGGCGCCGGAGAGCGCCGATCCGATCGCGGCGCTCATCGCGGAATGCTCCGACTCGACGTTGACGATCGCCGTGCCGACGTCGCCCGCGGCGACCATCGACGAGAAGGCCTGGATGATCGGCGTCTGCGGCGTGATCGGGTAGACCGGCACGACGTCGGGCGCGATCTGCCGGAACGCGTGGGCGACGGCCTCGCCGCCGGTCAGGAGCCTCGGAGCCGTCACCGTTCCGGCTCCATCGCGATCGCCGAGACGGGGCACACCTCGACGCAGAGCTCGCAGCCCTTGCAGTGCTCGTAGTCGATCGCCGTGACGGTCGTGCCGTCGAGCTCGACGGCCGAGTCGGGGCAGTACAGCCAGCAGAGCAGGCAGTTGACGCACCGGTCGAGCGTCAGCACGGGCCGGCCCGAGGTCCGCCACGCTCCGGTTGCGGCCTGCGTGGCGGTTCCGGCCGGCACGAGGCCGCCCGGGGGAAGCGACTCCCAGGGCGTCAGCTGCGGCACCGATATCCCTCCGCGACGGCGGCGCGCAGCTCGTCGGCCGGCGCCTTGCCGCCGAGCAGCTCGACCACAGCCCGTTCGAGCTCGGGCAGCGGCGGCTCTCCCAGCTCGGCGGCGACGGCGCCGAGCATCCTGAGGTTCGCCGACGGGCCGGCCGCCGGGCTCACGAGCACGCTCGTGTCGGGACGGGCTCCGTCCCGGACGGCGGGCTCGTCGGCCAGGGTCGGGTCGAGGACGACGATCACGTCGGGCTCCTCGACCGCGTCGTGCCGGCGGATCGGCTCCGCCGCGAAGCGCGTGTAGGCCCGCAGCGGTGCGCCGCGCCGCTCGGGGCCGTACTCGGGAAACGCCTGGACGCTGCGTCCCGAGCGCAGGAGGGCGAGCGCCAGCGCCTGGGCCGCGGTCTTCGCGCCCTGGCCCGCGCGCGCATGCCAGCGGATCTCCGTCAGCTCCGGCATGTCGCCTCCTCGATCTCCCGGGCGGCCGCCTTGCCGTCGGCGACCGCCTGCACGACGCTCGCGCCTCCGTTCACCGCGTCGCCGCCCGCGAAGACGGGCACGCCCGCCTCCTCGAGCGCCGCTCTCCAGGCGTCGAGCTCCGGGCGCGGGACCTGGCCGATCGCGGCGACGACGGTGTCCGCGCTCACTGCGAGCTCCTCCTCGTCGCGGCGCAGGACGATCGCCTCGACGCGACCGGCGCCGAGGATCGCGACCGGCGTCACCCGCCACTCGAACCGGACGCCCTCGGCGGCGGCCTCGTCGACCTCGAATCGGTAGGCGGGCATGCGGTCCCGTGTCCGCCGGTAGGCGACCGTGGCGCGCGCGCCGAGGCGCACCGCCTCGCGCGCGACGTCGATCGCGGTGTTGCCGCCGCCGAGGACGACGACGTGCGATCCCACCTCGGGCGGGCGACCCTCCTTGAGCGCGGCGATGAAGTCGAGGGAGCGCCAGTACCCGGCGAGCTCGGTGCCGGGGCACTCGAGCTCGCGGTCGCCGCCGAGCCCGGGTGCGAGGAAGACAGCCGCGGGCGACCAGGCGAGGACGTCGTCGACGCAGCCCACGCGTGTGCCGAGCCGGAACTCGACGCCGAGCGCTGCAAGCGCCTCACGCTCGGCCGGCAGCGGGTCGACGCCCTGGCGGTACGGCGCGATCGCGGTGCGGACGATGCCGCCGACCTCGTCGTGGTCGTCGAGGACGACGGCGTGCAGCCCGCGTGCCGCCAGCTCGCCGGCGCACGAGAGCCCGGCCGGGCCGGCGCCCACGACCACGACGACGCGGTCCGAGCGCGCCGGCGCGCGGCCGCGGAGCGGCAGCCCCGCGCGGCGCGCCTCGTCGGTCGCGAACCGCTGGAGCGCTGCGATCGAGATCGGATGCCCCCGCTCGTGACGGAGCACGCACGCGGCCTCGCACAGAACCTCCACCGGGCAGACCCGCGCGCAGGTGCCGCCGAGCAGGTTGTCGCGGTAGATCGTGGCGGCGGCCGACGAGGAGTCGGCGGCGGCGAGCTCGCGCACGAAGCGCGGCACGTCGACCCCGGCCGGGCAGGCCGCGGTGCACGGGGCCGCGGCGTAGGGGCCCGAGCAGTCGAGGCACCGATCCGCCTCGAGCACCGCCGCTGACGCGTCGAGCGGCGGGCGCAGCTCCGGGAACGTGATCTCTGCCATGGGACCAGCGTTGCGGCGCCGCCCCTCGCGGCCATCAGTGGCGTCGCGGATCCGCGCTGCGGGTGCGCCGTGAGCCGCGACGAAAAAGAGGCCCGCTCTTCGCGGGCCTCGCTGACCTTCATCTCGACCGGGCCTCGTTCGTCCGTCCCAGCCTGCCGCGTTTGGGTCGGTTCTTCCGTCGGCGGCTCCGCTGGGACTTCCTCCTACTTCGGGGTCCCGCTCGGTGCCTCCACAGGGTCGCAGCGGGCGAGCGCCGCACCATCGGGAGATGCGCGGATCGACGATCCGTGCCGGCGCGGATGACCCGCGCGCCGGGGGTCACCAGGTCTTCGGCGAGGGCCGCTCGGCCGGGCGCGCCACGCGCACGCGCGCGTCGACCGCCACGCACCCCTCGGCGAGCGCGATCACGGGGTTCAGATCGAGCTCCGCCACCTCGGGCCGGTCGTCGACGAGACGCCCGAGCCGGTGCAGCAGGTCGGCGAGCGCGTTGCGGTCGGCCGGAGGCGCGTTCCGCCAGCCGGCGACGAGCCGGCCGGCCTTGCCGGAGGTGAGCAGCTCCTCGACGTCGACGTCGCCGAGCGGCGCCAGCGCGAGCCGCGCGGAGCCGATCAGCTCGGCGTAGACGCCGCCGGGCCCGAAGGCGACGAGCGGGCCGAAGACGGGATCCTGCAGCGCGCCGGCCAGCAGCTCCACGCCGCCGGTCACGTACTGCTGGACGACGACCGGCGCGCCGATCGCCTCGGCGGCGCGGCGGACGGCGGCGCCGTCGCGCAGGTCGACGAACACGCCGCCCGACTCGGTCTTGTGGGCGCCTGCGGCCGCGATCTTGACGACGACCGGGTACCCGATGGCGGCGGCCGCCTCGACCGCCGCGCCCGGCGTGTCGGCGAGGGTCTCGCGAACGAGCGGCAGCCCGTACGCGAGCAGCAGGCGGCGCGCCTCGGCGGGGGTGAGCCAGGTGTCGTCGCCCCGCTCGAGCGCGCCGTCGACGACGGCCGCCGCGGCGGCCCGGTCGATCCCCTCGAGCTCCGGGACGACCGGCGCGGGCCGCCGCAGCCACGCCGCGCGGCGGGTCGCGAGGCCGAGGGCGCGCGCGGCCGACTCGGGGTAGGCGAAGCAGCCGGGCGGCGTCCCCTCGGAGCTCATGACCACGCGGAGCACCGGCTTGTCGGCGCCCGCGCAGGCCGCGTCGATCGCGCCGAGGACGTCCTCGGCGGTCGCGACGACGGGCGGCACGAAGAGCGAGATGACCGCGTCGACCCCCGGGTCGGCGAGGAGCAGCGGCAGGGCCTGCCGGTAGCTCTCTGCGGTCGCGGAGCCGAGCAGGTCGATCGGGTTCGCGACGCTCGCCTCCTCCGGGAGCACCGCGCGCAGGGCCACAACCGTCTCCTCGGCGAGGCTCGGAAGCGACAGCCCGGACGCCTCGCAGGCGTCCGCGCAGAGGATCCCCAGCCCGCCGGCGTTCGTGAGGACGGCGACGCGCTCGCCCTGCGGGAGCGGCTGCGTCGAGAAGAGGACGGCGGCGTCGAGCAGCTCCTCGAGGGTGCGCGCCCGCAGGACGCCCGCCTGCCAGAACAGCGCGTCGACGGCGCGGTCGGAGCCGGCGAGCGCGGCGGTGTGCGAGCTCGCGGCGCGGGCACCGGCGCCGCTCGTGCCGCTGCGCATCGCGAGCACCGGCTTCCTGCGCGCGACGCGGCTCGCGACGCGCGCGAACTTGCGCGGGTTGCCGAACGACTCGAGGTAGAGCAGCACGACGTCGGTGGCGTCGTCGTCCTGCCAGTACTCCAGGAGGTCGTTCGACGAGACGTCGGCCTTGTTGCCGATCGACACGAAGCTGGAGAGGCCGAGGCCGCGCTCGTCCGCCTGCTCGAGGAGCGCGAGGCCGAGCGCGCCGCTCTGGGACGAGAAGGCGATCCGTCCCGGCGGCAGCCCGCGGCGCGCGAACGTCGCGTTCAGGTGCGCGGCGGTGGACGCGATCCCGAGGCAGTTCGGGCCGACGAGCCGCGCACCGTAGGCGCGCACGAGCGCGAGCAGCTCGTCCTGCCGGGCGCGGCCCTCGGCTCCGACCTCGGCGAAGCCGGCGGAGACGACGCAGAGCGCCTTGACGCCTGCGGCGAGCGCGTCGGCCGCGGCGTCGAGCACGGCCGCGCCCGGGACGCAGATCACGGCGAGATCGGGCGTGGCCGGGAGCTCGGAGACCGCGTGGTACGCGGGCACGCCTCCGACCGGGTCGGCCGCCCGGTTCACGGGGTACGCGGCGCCGTCCAGCTCGGCGGCCAGCACGTTGCGGAAGAGCTCGCCGCCGATCGTGCCGCGCCGTGGAGAGGCCCCGACCACCGCCACCGAGCGCGGACGGAAGAAGGGCACGAGCGAGGTCGCGGTCGCGACGTGGTCGCGCGCGTCGGCCCGGGCGACCGCCTCGGCGGACGGGTGCAGCGCGAGCACGACCTCCACGACCCCACCCTCCAGCCTGCGCGTCTCGGCGAAGCCCGCCGAGGCGAACACGCCGAGCATGGCGTGGTTCTCGGGCAGCACCTCGGCGACGAACTCGTCGATCCCCGCCTTCGCCGCGTGGCTCGCCAGCCGCTCGAGCAGGCGCGTCCCGATCCCCTGACCGTGGAGCGCGTCGTCGACGGCGAACGCGACCTCGGCACGGTGCGGGTCGCGCAGGCGCACGTACGTCCCGAGCGCGACAGGGCGCAGCGCTCCGTCGGCGCCGGTGCGCTCACCGAGGAGCGAGCCGCGCTCGCACCAGTCCGTCCCGAGCGCCGAGGCGACCGTCGCCGGCCCGATCCTCGTCGCCCCGTGGAAGCGGAGGTAGCGGCTCTCCACCGAGAGCCCCTCCAGGAACGCGATCAGCTCTGCCTCGTCCTCCGGCCCCGGTGGGCGCAGGCGAAGCGTCGAGCCGTCGCGGAGGACGACGTCCTCGAGCTCGGAGGGGATCGTGGTCATCGGCTGCATGGTGCACGGATTCGACGCCGGCGAAATCGGCTCCCGGCCGCTTGCTGATTGCGGGAGACTACGGAGGCTCCTGCGCCGCGCGGTGCAACGCTGGACCCACCGCGAACGAAGGGAGATCACCATGCAACCGATCATGCTGGCCACCGACGGCTCGCCGTCCGCGGAGGCGGCGACGAGCGAGGCGATCGAGCTCGCCGCGCAGTTCGACGCACCGCTGGTCGTGGTCTGCGTCCTGCAGGACCCGACACCGGCGTACGGCTACTACGGGTACGCGGAGATCGCGTCGGAGCTGAGGCGCGGGCAGGAGCAGCGCATCCAGGAGGTCTACGCCGCGGTGGCCGAGCAGGCCGAGAGCGCGGGCGTCGACTGCCGGCTCCTCCAGCTCGAAGGGCAGCCGGGCGAACGGATCTGCAGGGCTGCGGCGGACCGGAACGCGCGCATGGTCGTGCTCGGCGCACACGGCTGGGGGCGTCTCGGCCGGCTGATCCACGGCAGCGTCTCGACCTACGTCCTGCACCACGCCTCGATGCCCGTCCTGGTCGTGCAAAGCACGGAAGCCGAGGTCCCGGCGCACCAGTAGCCTTGACCGGGTGGAGACACGCGAGGCCGACGGCCGTCTGCGAGAGCTTTTCCAGGCCAGCGTCACGCTGAGCTCCGAGCTGTCGCTCGACGCCCTGCTGCAGAAGGTCGTCGAGACGGCCGCGGCGCTCACCGGTGCGCGGTACGCGGCCCTCGGCGTGATCGACGAGTCGGGCGCGGCGCTCGAGCGGTTCGTGACGACCGGGATCAGCGACGAGGACCGGGCCGCCATCGGCGACCTGCCGCGCGGGCGCGGCATCCTCGGGGTGCTGATCCGCGACGCGCGCCCGCTGCGGCTGTCGCGGCTCGGCGACGACCCCCGGTCGGTCGGCTTCCCGCCGAACCATCCGCCGATGCGCACCTTCCTCGGGGTCCCTGTGCTCCTCCGCGGCGTCGCGTTCGGCAACCTCTACCTGACCGAGAAGTCGGACGGCCGGGACTTCACGGACGAGGACCAGGAGATCGTCACCCTGCTCGCGGCGCAGGCCGCGGTCGCGATCGAGAACGCGCGCCTGTACGAGTCGGCGACGCGCTGGTCGCGCCAGCTCGAGACGCTGCACGAGATCGTCCGCTCGGTCGTCGACGAGACCGACGTCGAGCGCCTGCTGGGGCTCGTCTGCGCGCGCCTGCGCGAGCTCACCCACGCCCGCGTCGCCTACGCGGCGCTCGCCGCGAAGGACGAGGGCGAGCTCGAGATCGCGGCCGCCGACGGCGACGGCGCCGACGGGCTGCTCGGCCGTCGGGTTCGCCGGTCCGGCTCGAAGCTCGGGCGCATCCTCGAGCGTCGCCAGGCCGCCCGCGTCGACTCGCTGCTCGACGATCCCGGCATCGGGACCGACGAGCTGCGGGACCTCGGGGCCCGCTCGGGCCTCTACGCGCCCCTGGCCACGCGCGACCGGGCGCTCGGAGTGATCGTCGTCCACGACAAGCTCGTCCCGGGCGGGCGCTTCAGCGAAGCCGACCAGCGCATCGCCGAGATCTTCGCCGCGCGGGCGGCCGTCGCCGTCGCGCTGTCGGAGCGCGTCGCGCGCGACACGGTGCGGCGTGTCGTCGCCGCGCAGGAGGACGAGCGCCGGCGCCTCGCCCTCGAGCTGCACGACGAGACCGGCCAGGCGCTGACGTCGATCCTGCTCGGCGTGAAGGCGATCCGTTCCGCGACCACCCCGGACGAGGCCGAGCAGGCGGAAGCGGAGGTGCGGGCGCTCGTCGTGCAGGCGCTGCAGGACGTGCGCGCGCTCGCCGTCGAGCTACGGCCCGCCGCGCTCGACGACTTCGGCCTCGCGTCGGCGGTCGAGCGCCTCACCGAGACGTTCTCGGCGAGGAGCGGCATCGAGACGTCGCTCCAGACGACCATCGACGAGCGGCTCCCTCCCGAGGTCGAGACGACGCTCTACCGGGTGGTCCAGGAGGCGTTGACGAACGTGCTGAAGCACGCCTCGGCCGGCCACGTCAGCGTCGTCCTCTCCCGGCGCGGGGACGGCGCCGCGGTGACGGTCGACGACGACGGCTCGGGCTTCGACGAGGCAGACGTGAGGGTCGACGCGCTCGGGCTGCTCGGGATGCGCGAACGCCTCGCCCTCGTGGACGGGACGCTGTCGGTCGAGTCGTCCCCGGGCGGAGGCACGACGGTCGTCGCTCACGTCCCGCTGCCGAGCAGGTGAGGCGCCGCGAACCCCGCGAGGTCGTGCAGCGACCCGGCGCCCGCCAGGCTCGCGACCCGCACGTCGAGCCCGCCGGCGAGGACGAGGCGCAGCACCGGCAGGCCGCGCAGGCGCTCCCCGACCGACCGCTCGATCCGCGCGTCGACCACCGAGTCGACGGGGATCTCCAGCGTCCGGCCGCGCGCCGAGAGCGCGAAGCGCCCGTCGGCAACCTCGAACACGCCGGCCACCACGTCGGTTCCGAGCGTCCAGAGAACAGGGGTTCGCCGACTCATCCCCGCACGGTAGGCCGACCCGGCCGCCGGCTCATCGCGCCCCGGCGCAGATCCACTGCGGGTTATTGCTGATTCGGCCTCCGACCCCGAGAATAAGCTGCCGCCCATGCCCGACCCGATCCGCGTCCTGATCGTCGACGACCACGCGGTCGTCCGGAGCGGGCTGCGCCTGCTGCTCAGCCAGGAAGAGGGGATCGAGCCCGTCGGGGAGGCGGCGTCCGCCCGCGACGCGATCTTCGAGTCGCGCAGCACGGAGCCGGACGTGATCCTCCTCGACATGGTGATGCCGGGCGGCAAGGGCATCGACGCCGTGCCGACGCTCCGCCACGAGCGGCCCGAGGTGAAGATCCTGATCCTCTCGATGCAGGACGACCCGCGCTACGTGCGCGAGGCGTTCGCGGCCGGCGCGACCGGCTACGTCCTGAAGGAGGCGGCGGACACCGAGGTCGTCGCCGCCATCCGCGAGGTCGCCGCCGGCGGTCGCTACGTCCATCCCGAGCTCGGCGCGCGGATGATCGAGGCCGAGGCCGTGGCCGCCCGCAAGGCGGAGGACGACCCGCTGTCGGATCGCGAGCGCGAGGTGCTGCGGCTGCTCGCGCTCGGGCACACGAACCAGGAGATCGCGAAGCAGCTCTTCATCTCCGTCCGCACTGCGGAGACCCACCGCGCGCACATCATGCAGAAGCTCCGGCTGACGAACCGCGCGGACCTCGTGCGCTACGCGCTCGAGGAAGGGCTGCTCGAGCAGGAATGACGAAGGGCCGCTCGCGCGGCCCTTCGCGTCGTTCGTCTGCCTGCAGGCTCGTCAGGCGGGGACGGTCTCCGAGCCGCCCTGGCGCCGCCGGAACCAGGCGACCGCGGTGTCGGGGTTCCGCAGGGAGCCGCCGACGGCGAGGATCCCGAACCCGATCCCCGAGAGCAGCAGCGCGACACCGACCACGATCCCGAAGAGCGCCATCTGGGAGGCCATGTAGGCGCTGTTCAGCGCGGTGGTCAGCGCGGTCTCCGTCACCCAGAGGTTCCGGGCGGGGTTGTCGACCGGCCGGCCCTTGGACTGGATCGCCTGCGCTGCGTCGTTCGTGCCCTTCCCGTCGGCCGACGCGTAGCGCGGCATCAGCGCGTACGGGACGCCGCCCGTCGCCTCGAGCGTGTGGATCCGCATGTACTGCGCGAAGCAGCGTGCGCGGCTGCCGTTGTTCACGGCCTTGTTCGCGACCGAGCAGGTCGGGAGCGCGACGTTCGTCAGGTGCGCCTTCGCGGCCTCGGCCTTGATCCCCGCCGGCGTCATGTCCGGCGTGCCGGTGATCTGCTCGAGCTTGAGGTTGTCGTTCACGGTGTTGCGGCCGTTGACGCCCATCACGACGGCCGCCGCGCCGAACGCGATCAGGACGACCGCGGCGACGAGTCCACCGATCTCGAAGAACTTACGCATGTCCTTCTCCTTCCGTCTGGGTCGAGCTCGTTGGTTGCGTTCGACCTGTTGCGTTGACGAGACCGAGTCTGCGAGCCGCGGAGCGACGGGCAATCGTGGGGAGCTCGGAATCCGTTTGCGGGATTGCCGCACTCACCGCAGGAGCCCGTGGTCGAGCGCCCAGTGCACGAGTTCCGACCGCTGCGAGAGGCCGAGCTTGCGCATGATCCGCGCCCGGTCGCCCTCGATCGTGCGGAGGGAGACTGCGAGCTCCCTGGCGACGTCCTCGTTCCGGTAGCCGTAGGCGATCAGGACGGCCGCCTCGCGCTCCCGTGCTGTCAACTGCTCTTCGGTCATGCGCACACGGTCGTCCCGGCGGCCGTGTCGCGCATCGCGGGGAAGCCGCAACGCCGTCGCGCGGCGCTACCGATTCGGGATCGCGGTTCATGACGGACAGTGGGGGCATGAACAGCGTCCTCAGCAACCCAGCCGGCGCGGCGATCCTCGTAGCGGCAGCGTGCTACCTGATGGTCGCGGCAGGCCTCGCCAAGCGGCGCCTCGCTCATCGCGACCGGCTCTGCGAGGTGTGCCACCGGCCCGTGTCGCGCTGCACGTGCCGCTGGCTCTGAACCGGATCGGAGGTGTTCCCATGAAGAAGGTGCTCGTGGCGACGGAGAGCCGGCACGGCGCGACCGCCGAGCTCGGCCGCCTCGTCGGCCAGGTGCTCGAAGACCTCGGCCACGACGTCGACGTGCGGCGGATCGAGGACGTCGAGTCGCTCGCGCCCTACGACGCGTTCGTCGTCGGGAGCGCGGTGTACATGGGCTCGTGGCCGAAGGTCGCGCGGGCCTTCGTCGAGAGCCACCGCGAGGAGCTCTCGGCGCACCCGACGTGGCTCTTCTCGAGCGGCCCGGTCGGACGGTCGCCCGACGGGATGATCGGCGACGTCTCCGCGGACGAGCTCGTCCTGCTGACCGGGGCCCGCGACCACCACGTCTTCGGCGGCAAGCTCGACCAGAGCGCCCTCGGCGTTCGCGAGCGGGCGTTCGCGCGCTTCCTGCGCGTCCGCGAGGGCGACTACCGCGAGTGGGGCGCGGCGGTTGCCTGGGCGACTGCGATCGGCCGCGTGCTTGCGGATCCGCCGCTCGTCGCGCAGAGTGTCCGGCGGGTGCCGTGATGACAGCGATCCCGACGCACCAGTTCGACATCGACGCCGCCCGCGCGCGGCTCGCCGACCGCGGCGGCTACGAGATCGTCCACGAGTCCGAGGGCGTCGAGATCGGCGTCTACGTGCTCGTCGCGCCGGAGCCCGACCGGCAGCAGCCCCACCGGGATGACGAGATCTACGTCGTGCTGGACGGCACGGGCACGCTCGAGATCGAGGGGCGCACGGTCGAGCTCCATCCCGGGAACGCGGTCTTCGTGCCGGCGGGAGCCGAGCATCGCTTCGTCGGCTACGAGCAGCTCGCGGTGCTCGTGATCTTCGAGAAGGCGCGGCCTTGACGGATCTCGCGCTGCTCGACGCGTACTGGCGCGCCGCGAACTACCTGTCGGTCGGCCAGATCTACCTCCTCGACAACCCGCTGCTCCACGATCCGCTCGAAGCGCAGCACGTCAAGCCGCGGCTGCTCGGCCACTTCGGCACGACCCCCGGCCTCAACTTCGTCTACGCGCACCTGAACCGGGCGATCGTGGAGCGCGACCTCTCGATGATCTACGTCACCGGCCCGGGGCACGGCGGGCCGGGCCTCGTCGCGAACGCCTACCTCGAGGGGACGTATACCGAGCGCTACCCGCACATCACCGAGGACGAAGGCGGCCTGCGCAGCCTCTTCCGGCAGTTCTCGTTCCCCGGCGGGATCCCGTCGCACGTCGCGCCGGAGACGCCGGGCTCGATCCACGAGGGCGGCGAGCTCGGCTACGCCCTCTCCCACGCGTTCGGCGCCGCCTTCGACAACCCGGACCTCGTCGTCGCCTGCGTCGTCGGGGACGGCGAGGCCGAGACCGGGCCGCTCGCGACCAGCTGGCACTCGAACAAGTTCCTCGACCCGGTCGCGGACGGAGCGGTGCTGCCGATCCTGCACCTGAACGGATACAAGATCGCGAACCCGACGGTGCTCGCGCGCATCCCGGAGCACGAGCTGCGCGCGCTGTTCGAGGGCTACGGGTGGCGGCCGCTCTTCGTGGAGATCGGCCTCGACGAGGACCACGCGGAGGCGCACCGCCGCTTCGCGGGGGTCCTCGACGAGGCGCTCGACGAGATCGCGGCGATTCAGGGCGCGGCCCGCAGCGGCGGCGCGTCCGAGCGCCCGCGCTGGCCGATGATCGTGCTGCGCTCGCCGAAGGGCTGGACGGGCCCCCGCGAGGTCGACGGCCTGCAGGTCGAAGGCACGTGGCGGTCGCACCAGGTGCCCGTGCTCGGCGCGCACGACGACGCACGGCACAGGCAGGTGCTCGAGGCGTGGCTGCGCAGCTACCGCCCCGACGAGCTGTTCGACGGACAGGGCCGCCTGCGCGAGGACCTGCGCGCGCTGCCGCCCAGAGGCGAGCGCCGCATGAGCGCGAGCCCGCACGCGAACGGCGGCGAGCTCCTCCGCGAGCTCCTCCTCCCCGACTTCCGCGACTACGCGGTCGAGGTCGAGCGCCCCGGCACGGCCTGGACCGAGCCGACGCGCCGGCTCGGGTCGTTCCTGCGCGACGTGATCGCGCGCAACCCGGACACCTTCCGCCTCTTCGGGCCGGACGAGACCGCGTCGAACCGCCTGAGCGACGTGTTCGAGGTGACGACCCGCACCTGGAACGCGCTGACCGAGCCGACCGACGAGGCTCTCGGCCGCGACGGGCGCGTGATGGAGGTGCTCTCGGAGCACCAGTGCCAGGGCTGGCTCGAGGGCTACCTCCTCACCGGCAGGCACGGGCTCTTCAACTGCTACGAGGCGTTCATCCACATCGTCGACTCGATGTTCAACCAGCACGCGAAGTGGCTGAAGACGACGCGCACGATTCCCTGGCGCCGGCCCGTCGCCTCGCTGAACTACCTGCTCAGCTCGCACGTGTGGCGGCAGGACCACAACGGCTTCTCGCACCAGGACCCGGGCTTCATCGACCACGTGGTGAACAAGAAGGCCGAGGTGATCCGGGTCTACCTACCGCCCGACGCGAACACGCTCCTCTCGGTCGCCGACCACTGCCTGCGTTCGCGGAACTACGTGAACGTGATCGTCGCCGGGAAGCAGCCGGCGCTCGACTACCTCTCGCTGGAGGACGCGATCGTCCACTGCACGCGCGGCGCCGGCATCTGGGAGTGGGCCTCGAACGACGAGGGCGGCGAGCCGGACGTCGTCCTCGGCTGCTGCGGCGACGTGCCGACGCTCGAGACGCTCGCCGCCACCGCGCTTCTCCGCGAGCACCTGCCCGACCTCAAGGTGCGGGTCGTGAACGTCGTCGACCTGATGCGCCTCCAGCCGTCGGACGAGCATCCGCACGGGATGTCCGACGCGGAGTTCGACTCGCTCTTCACCGCCTCGAGGCCGGTCGTGTTCGCCTACCACGGCTACCCGTGGCTCATCCATCGGCTCGCGTACCGGCGGGCGAACCATGCGAACCTGCACGTGCGCGGCTACAAGGAGGAGGGCACGACCACGACGCCGTTCGACATGGTCATGCTGAACGACCTCGACCGCTTCCACCTCGTGATCGACGTGATCGACCGCGTGCCGGGTCTCGCCGATCGCGCGGCGCACCTCCGCCAGAACATGCAGGAGCGCCGCATCGCCGCGCGTGCGTACACACGGGAGCACGGCGACGACGACCCGGAGATCCGCGACTGGACGTGGCCGTACTGAGCGACGGCGTTCTCGTCGTCAATGCCGGATCGACGAGCGTGAAGCTGAGCGTCGTCGACGCGGGCGGCGAGACGTCCACCGTGCCGTCGCTCGACGCGGTCGGCGGCATCGTCGGGGTCGGGCATCGCGTGGTGCACGGAGGCCCGCGCTTCACGGATCCCACGCTCGTCGACGACGACGTCGTGCAGGCGCTGCGCGACCTGCGCGAGCTGGCGCCGCTCCACAACGAGCCGGCCCTGGCAGCGCTCGACGACGCGCGGGCGCGGTTCCCGGACGTCCCCCACGTCGCGGTGTTCGACACGGCGTTCCACGCGACGCTTCCCGCAGTCGCGCGCACCTACGCGCTGCCGGCCCGCTTCCGCGACCGCGGCATCCGCCGCTACGGGTTCCACGGCATCTCCGTGCAGTCGGTCGTGGAGCGTGTGCCCGCGAAGCGCCTCGTCGTCGCCCACCTCGGCGGCGGCTCCTCCGTCACGGCCGTCCTCGACGGTCGGTCGGTCGACACGACGATGGGCTTCACGCCGCTCGAGGGCGTTCCGATGGGCTCGCGCTCGGGCTCGGTCGACCCCGGCGCGCTCCTGCACCTGCTCGCGCACGGCGTCGGGCTGGACGAGCTGACGCACGCGCTCGAGCAGGAGTCCGGGCTCGTCGCGCTCGCCGGCACGAGCGACATGCGGAAGCTCGAGTCGGCCTCCTCGACGGAAGCGAGGCTCGCGGTCGACCTCTACTGCTACCGCGTGGCGCAGGCGGTCGCCGCGATGGCCGTCGCGCTCGGAGGTGTCGACGTGCTCGCGTTCACGGGCGGCATCGGCGCGCGGTCGAGCACGGTGCGCGACGCCGTCTGCGCGCGGCTCGGGCACCTCGCCGTCGCGGAGGTCGTCGGGCTCGAGTCGCACGAGGAGCAGGTCATCGCCCGCGCGGTCCGCGATCTGCTCGCCCGACAATAGGAAGATATCTTCCTATAATGAGGCTCGTGCCTCGCCGCAAGTCCGGGAGCCTCCTGCCGCTCGAGCGCGAGATCCTCGAGGCCGCCCTCGGCCTGCGGGCGGCCGGCCGCGCCGACTTCCACGGCTTCGGCCTCGCCCGGACGCTGGGCGAGCGGCGCGGGTCCCGTTCGCTGACCGCCCACGGGACGCTCTACAAGGCACTCGGCCGGCTCGAGGAGCTCGGGCTCCTCACGTCGCGCTGGGAGGACGCGCCGCCCGGCGGCCGGCCGCGCCGGCGGCTGTACGAGCTCACCGGCGAGGGAGCGCGCGCCGCGCGCCCGCCGGCGTCGCCCGTCCTTCGCGCCCGCACGGAGCCTGCGTGACGCCGGAGCGCGTCGCCGGGCTCGTTCGGCGCTGGGCGGGCCTCTACACGCGGCGGCTGCCCGAGCCGGTGGCGCGACGCCGCAGGGAGGAGCTCGCCGCCGACGTGCACGACCAGATCGCGCACGAGCGGGCCGCGGGCACGGGTGAGCGGCGCATCGCGCTCCGCATCCTCTCGCGCCTCCTCCGGGGCGTCGCCGCGGACGCCGCGTGGCAGGCCCGCCGGCGCTCGTACCGGTCGGTGCTCCGCGTCGGGGTCGGCGTCGGAGTCGTGCTGCCCGCGCCGCTCGTGGCAATGGTGTTCACCGACCAGGTGCGGTGGTCGCTCTCGGACTTCGCGCTCGCCGGCGTCCTCGTCGCGACGATCGGCGCCGCCTTCGAGCTCGCCCTGCAGAACGCCGGGAGCCTCCGGCTCGCGGCCGCGCTCGGCGCGCTCGGTGTCCTCGCCGGCCTCGCCGGCGAGGCGGACGACGCACCCGGGCTTGTCCTCCTCGGGCTCCTGCTGATCGCCGGCGGCTGCGCGATCGGCGTGCGTAGGCTGCGCACATCGCGCTGACCCGTCTCGATCTCGAGGAGCTGCGCCGCAGCCCCACTGCCTGGCTGTTCGAGGGCGGCCCGCGCGCCGGAATCGGCGTGTCGATGTTCATCGTCCGCACGCCGCCGGGCCGCTTCGTCGAGCTGCACGTGCATCCCTATTCGGAGACCTTCCTGCTCCTCGAGGGGCACGGGCGCTGGACGGCCGGCGACGAGGTCGCCGAGCTGCAGCCGAATCAGATGCTCGTCGTGCCGCCCGACACGCCGCACGGCTTCCGGAACATCGGCGAGGAGCCGCTGCTCGTCGTCTCGGTGCACGAGTCGCCGACGCTCGAGCAGGAGTTCCTCGGCCGCGAGCCGGCCTAACGCCCGACCAGGTAGCTCTGCAGCACGACCCCGTTCGCGACCGGACGCGACCAGTCGAGCTCGAGCCTGATCGGCTCGGGCGACTCCGGGTACACGCGGATGCCGCTGCCGAGGACGAGCGGGAACACCTGCAGGTTGAGCCGGTCGACGAGGCCGGCGCGCAGCAGCGCGTGCACGACCGAGCGGCTGCCGGCGACGAGGACCGGCCCGCCGTCTTCCGCCTTGACCGCGCGGACGGCGTCTTCGAGGTTCGAGGCGATCACCGTCGTGTCGTGCCAGTCGGAGGAGCCGAGCGTCGTCGACGCGACGAGCTTCCGCATGGTGTTGATCTTGTCGGCCATCGCCCCGTCGCGGTGCGGCCACGCGCCGTAGAAGCTGTCGTAGGTCGTGCGGCCGAGCAGGAGCACGTCGGCCGCGAGCTGCTCCTCGCCCTTGTAGGCGCCCAGCTCGTCGCTGAAGTAGCCGCCGACCCACCCGGCGTGCGGGTAGCCGGCCTCGCCGCCCGGCGCCTCCATCACGCCGTCGAGCGAGACGAACTCGGTGACGATCAGCTCACGCATCGCGAAGTCCTTTCCGTCGGGTTCGGCAGTTGAGACCGCCGGACGGGCCCGGGCTCATCGCGTCTTCGCGAACCGGTGCACCGCCTGCAGCAGCTCCTCGGCCTTCCCTCCCGCCTCCGCCTCGTCGCCCGAGGCGAGCGCGCCGGCGACGCAGTGCCGCACGTGCTCGTCGAGGATCGTGAACGCGAGGCTCTCGAGCGCCGTCGAGACGGCCCCGATCTGCGTGAGGATGTCGATGCAGTAGCGGTCGTCCTCGACCATCCGCTCGATCCCGCGCACCTGCCCTTCGATCCGGTGCAGGCGCTTGACGAGCGCGTCCTTCTGCCCGTGGTAGCCGTGCTGTGTGTGCTCGGTGGTCGTGCTCATGCGGTTGCTCCTTCTCTCGCGCTGCGGAAGCGCCGCAGACGCAGGCTGTTCGTGACGACGAAGATGCTCGAGGCGGCCATCGCCGCGGCCGCGACGACCGGGCTCAGGAGGCCCGCGACGGCCAGCGGGATCGCCGCGACGTTGTAGGCGAATGCCCAGAAGAGGTTGCCCCTGATCGTGGCGAGCGTGCTGCGGGCGAGGCGGATCGCGTCCGCCGCCGCGCGCAGGTCGCCCGAGACGAGCGTGAGGTCGGAGGCCTCGATGGCGACGTCGGTGCCCGTGCCGATCGCGAGGCCGAGGTCGGCCTGGGCGAGCGCCGGCGCGTCGTTCACGCCGTCGCCGACCATCGCCACGGTCTCGCCCTCCGCCTGCAGGCGCGCGACCTCGGCCGCCTTGGCGTCGGGCAGGACGCCTGCGACGACGCGCTCGATGCCGACCTCGGCCGCGACCGCCCGCGCGGCGCGCTCGTTGTCGCCGGTGAGGAGCACCGGCTCGAGGCCGAGCGCGCGCAGCTCGGCGACCGCAACCCTCGAGGACGACTTGAGGGTGTCGGCCAGGGCGAGCAGCCCGCCCAGCTCGCCGTCCCACGTGACCGCGACGACGGTCCGCCCGAGCGCCTCCGCCTCGTCCTGCCAGGCGCGCGCCCGGTCCGGGAGGCCGGCCGGGCGCCCCACGGCGACGGCGTGCCCCTCGACGACGCCTTCGACTCCGTGCCCCGCGCGGCTCCGGAACCCGGTCACGGGCGGCACGTGCGTCGCCGCCGCGGCGATCGCCCGCCCCACCGGGTGCTCCGACGCGGACTCGACGGCGCCGGCGAGCCGCAGGAGGTCCCCCTCGCTTGCGCCGAGCGGCAGCGTCCTGACGAGCCGCAGCCGCCCCTCGGTGATGGTGCCGGTCTTGTCGAGCACGATCGTCGAGATCCGCCGCGTCCGCTCGAGCACCTCCGGCCCCTTGATGACGATGCCGAGCTGCGCGCCGCGCCCGGTCCCGACCATCAGCGCCGTCGGCGTCGCGAGCCCGAGCGCGCACGGGCAGGCGATGATCAGCACCGCGACGGCCGCGGTGAACGCGGCGCCGGCCCCGCCGCCGAGCAGCAGCCGGCCGCCGAGCGTCGCGAGCGCGACCACGAGCACCGCCGGCACGAAGACCGCCGAGATCCGGTCGGCGAGCCGCTGCACGTCGGCCTTGCCGGCCTGCGCCTGCTCGACGAGCCGGGCGATCTGCGCGAGCGCCGTGTCGGCGCCCACCTTCGTCGCGCGCACGACGAGCCGTCCCGAGGCGTTGACGGTCGCGCCGGCCAGCTCGGCGCCGGGACCGACCTCGACGGGGACGGGCTCGCCCGTGAGCAGCGACCGGTCGACGGCCGACGCGCCCTCGACGACGACCCCGTCCGTCGCGACCTTCTCCCCCGGCCTGACGACGAACAGGTCGCCGACCCGGAGCTGCTCGACCGGAACCATCGTCTCCACCCCGTCGCGCAGCAGGCACGACTCCTTGGCGCCGAGCTCGAGCAGCGCGCGGATCGCGTCCCCGGAGCGGCGCCTCGCGCGCTCCTCGAGGAACCGCCCGAGCAGGATCAGCGCGGTGATCACGGCCGCCGCCTCGAAGTACGTGTCCGCGCTCAGGCCGCCGAGGAGGACGACGCTCGACCAGCCCCAGGCGGCGAGCGTCCCCAGCGAGACGAGGGTGTCCATCGTCGCCGCGCCGTGGCGGGCGTTGACGGCGGCGACCCGGTGGAACCGCGCGCCGCTCCAGAAGACGACCGGTGTGGCGAGCGCGAGCGCGACCCACTCCCAGCCGCCGAACTGGAGCGGCGCGACCATGGCGATCAGCACCAGCGGGACGGAGAGGACGATCGCGGCGGCGAGGCGCAGGGGGACGCCCTCGCGGACCGGCTCTTCGCGCCGGGAGGCGTGCGCCTTGTAGCCGATCCGCTCGACCGCCTCGAAGAGACGCTCGGGCTCGACCCGGTCCGCGTCGTAGGCCACGGCCGCCGTCTCCGTCGCGTAGTTGACGGTCGCCTCGACGCCGTCGAGCTTGTTCAGGGTGCGCTCGATCCGCGCGGCGCAGGCCGCGCACGTCATCCCCTCGAGCGCGAGCGTGGTGCTAGACCGCAACGTCGTAGCCGGCCTCGTCGATCGCGGCCACGATCGCCGCGTCGTCGAGCGACTCGCCGGTCACGGCCACCGTCTTCGCCTCGAGATCGACGTCGACCGACGAGACGCCGGGGAGCGGCGAGACCTCGTTCACGATCGCCGCCCGGCAGTGCTCGCACGAGACGCCCGGGACGCTGTACGTGAAAGTGTCCATATACCCCGATAGGGTATACTAGTCGCATGTCTCTGACAAGGAGCGCCGTCCAGGCGACGCTGCACTGCCTCACCGGCTGCGCGATCGGCGAGATCCTCGGCATGGTCCTCGCCGCCGCGTTCGGGCTCGGCAACGTGTCCTCGATCGCCCTCTCGGTGGTGCTCGCCTTCGCGTTCGGCTACGCGCTCACCCTCCGCCCCGTGCTCGCAGCCGGCGTCCCGTGGCGCAGGGCCGCGCGCCTCGCCGGCGCCTCCGACACCGTCTCGATCGCGACCATGGAGGCCGTCGACAACGCGTTCATCGTCGTCGTGCCCGGCGCGCTCGCGGCCGGCCTCGCCGACGGGCTCTTCTGGTGGAGCCTCGGCGTGAGCCTCGCGATCGCCTTCGTCGTCACGGTGCCCGTGAACCGGGCGCTGATCGCCCGCGGACGCGGGCACGCGGTGCTGCACGAGCTGCACGCGCACTAGTCGAATCCCGGAGGTTCCTGCCGATCACGGTGGCATGGGGGCGCGCCTCGCACGGCTGACGGTCAGCAGCAAGCTCTATCTCGCTTTCGGGATCGTCGTCGCGCTGCTCGTCGCGGTGATCGCCGTCGCCTTCAACGCGATGTCGACGCTCGCGCACGCCCATCGCCAGGTGAGCGACGGCGCGACGCCGAAGGTCGAGGCGATCGGCGAGGCGCGCGCCGCCTCGAGCGACATGCACTTCTCGCAGACGCGGTACGTCCTCACGCCCGCCCAGCACGCCGACTTCCTCGACGACCAGCGGGTCTTCGAGCAGGATCTCGCCGCGGTCGCAAAGCTGACCGACGCCGCCGAGCGGCCGCAGCTCGCCGCCGTGCAGGCGACCTACGCCGACTGGAAGGCGGTCAACGCGCAGCTCTGGACGCTGGCCAGGACGCACCGCAGCGCCGGCGCGACGGCGCTCGTCACCGGCCGCGCGAACGACGTCGCCGACGAGCTCGTCGACGCCATGACGGCGTACGAGACGAAGGTGACGAAGGAGCAGAAGCAGGCCGACGCCACCTTCTCCTCGACGAAGCGGAGCTCGGCGATCACGATCGTCGCGCTCGGCGTCGTGGCCGTGCTGCTCGCGATCGGGCTCGCGTTCGCGCTCGGCCGCAGCCTCGTCGGGCGCATCCGCCAGATGCTCGCGGCCGCCGAGGGCATCAGCGTCGGCGACCTCGAGCAGCACGTCGAGAGCTCGTCGTGCGACGAGCTCGGCAAGACGGTCTCGGCGTTCTCGCGGATGATCGACTACCTCTCGAGCAACGCGGCGGCCGCCGAGCAGATCGCCGCCGGCGACCTGACCGTCCGCATCGAGCCCAGGTCCGACCGCGACACGCTCGGCCACGCGTTCGCCGCGATGGTCGACAACCTCCGCCAGATGATCTCGGAGGTCGGCAGCGCCGCCGCGAACGTCGGCAACTCGTCCCACGACATCGCCTCCACCTCCGACGAGGCCGGGCGCGCGGTCGGCGAGATCGCGAACGCCGTCTCGTCGGTCGCGGAAGGCGCCGAGCGCCAGGTGCGCATGGTCGCGACGGCGCAGGAGTCGACGCAGCTGACCGGCCGCGCCGCCGGCGAGGCGAGCACAGCCGCGCGGGCCGGCATCCAGGCCGCCGAGGAGGCGAGCGAGGCGATGCGGAAGCTCCAGCAGCAGACGCATCAGATCACCGAGGACATCCAGTCGCTGTCCGTGAAGTCGGAGCGGATCGGCACGATCGTCGAGACGATCACGACCATCGCCGGGCAGACGAACCTGCTGGCGCTGAACGCCGCGATCGAGGCGGCCCGCGCCGGCGAGCAGGGCAAGGGCTTCGCCGTCGTCGCCGACGAGGTGCGCAAGCTCGCCGAGGAGTCGCAGGGCGCCGCCACGTCGATCGCCGAGCTGATCCGCGAGATCCAGGGCGACACCGAGCGGGCGGTGCGTGCGGTCGAGGCGGGAGCCGCCCAGGCCGAGACGTCCGTCTCGACCGTGGAGACGACCCGCAGCGCGTTCCGCGAGATCGGCGGCCTGGTCGACGACATCGCCCGCCGCGTCGAGGAGCTCGTCTCCGCGACGGCCGAGGTCGCGACCGTCGCCGAGGGCTCCTCCGCCGCGACGCAGCAGGTCTCGGCCTCGACGCAGGAGACCTCCGCCTCGACCGAGGAGATCGCCGCCTCGGCCCACGAGCTCGCGAACGCGGCCGAGCAGCTCAACCGGCTCGTCTCGCGGTTCGCCCTCTCGTAGGCGCCGCCGTGGCCGCCCCGGACGGAGCGGCCACGGCTGCGAGCGTCACTGGTTCTTCGTCTTGAAGACGACGTGGATCTTGCCGTTCGTCTTCTTCGCGACGACCACCGCCGACTGGCTGACGACGACGCCGTAGCCGACGAGGTTCGTTCGCAGGCAGACGATGTTCGCGTTGGCCGCCGTCGTGCCCTTGTAGGCGGTGCACGTGAGGCCGGCGTAGGTCACGGCCTGCCCCGGCAGGAGGGTGTACGCCTTCCCCCTGGGGGCGGAGACGGAGGCGTCGACCGTGCCGACGGTCGCGAGGACGATTCCGGCGACGAGGCCGGCGAAGAGACGGGCCATCACTTCTTCCCCTTTCTGCCGTGGGCCTTGTGGCCGGGCTTCGACGCCGTCTTCGTGACGAGCCCCGAGAACGCGCTCGCCGTCTTCGCCACCTGCTTCCGCGACTTCGGCTTCACGGCGGTCTTCGCGGCCGTGGTGCCGAGCGTCGACTTGACGGTGGCCGAGATGTTCGACGTCACCGGGATGGCGACCGTCGCGCCGTCGTCGATGCGGACGGCGTGGCACGTCGTCTTCCCCGGAGCCTGGATGCAGAGCTGGATCCACTGCCCCACGAAGCTCGCGGGGACGGTCAGCGTGAACAGCGGCGCCTGCGGCGCGGCGGTGACGGAGGTCGCCGCCGTGCTCGAAGGACAGCTGTAGCCGGCGCCGGAGGCATAGGTCGCGGGCACGGCGCCCGCGTACAGCGGATCGGTCAGCTGCTGGCCGACGACGAGGTCGACCAGGAGCCCGAACGTGCCGTCGGCGCGGAGGACGGGCTGCGGCATGCAGTAGAGCGCCCGCTGCACCGGCGCCGCGGGCGGCGCGGGCGGCGGCGGGACGACGATCAGCGTGCAGCCGAGGCAGAACTGCTGCACGATCTGGGTCAGGGTGACGACGTTCACGCACGCGGTCGTCGGCGCGACGGTGAACGTCCCCTGCGGCGTCCCGGCCATCGACTGGACGTTCACGGTGATCACCGACGGACCGGAGCTCGCGTTGCACGTCTGCGTCACCACGGCGATCTGCGTCGCGGCGTTGTTCCCGCAGGTCAGCTGACCCGTGGTACAGGGCACGACCGGCGGCGGCGAGGGGCTCGTCGTCGTTCCGGGCGGTGGCGGGCTCCCACCCTGCGTCGTCGTCTGCTCCGTGGTCGTCGGCGCCGTGGTCGTGCCGGCGTCGGTGGTGGTCGGCGCCGTGGTCGTGACGTCCGTCGAGGTCGTGCCCGAGGTGGGCGTCGGCGTCGTGGTCGTCGCCTTCGGATTCGGGTCCGTCGGCATGGGCGACGTGTCCGTGGTGACCGTCGGGCGGTGCTTCGCCGGCTGGTTTCCGGCGACCGCGCCGCCCTGGAGCAGACCGGCGGAGAGGCCCATCGCCAGCGCCACCAGGAGGGCGGCGAACAGGAGGCTGTTCCGTTTCACGATGTCCTTCCTTGTCCGGGTATGACGGGCCGGGGGTGATCGCGGCTCACCCCCGGGAAGCCGTCCTGCCGTGCTCCTAGATGGCGAGCCCCAGGAAGAGGGCCCGGTAGTCCGCGGACGCCTTCTGGATGGCGACCGGGATCTGGATGACCTTCTGGTCGTTGCTCTGCGCGACGACGGCGATGTTCGCCGAGGTCGTCGAGCCGCCGATCGAGTAGGCCACCACGGCAGCGTCTCCACCGCTGCCGCCGTTGCCACCGTTGCCGTTGCCACGGGCCGAGCCGTCGGCGCTGTTGCCGCCTGCGGCCGCCCCGGCGCCTGCATTGCCGTTGTCGGTGGTGTTCGGGTCACCGCCACCGGCTGCACCGCCGGAACCACCGGCCGCGCCGGTGCCGCCGGCACCGCCCGCTCCGCCGGCTCCGCCGGTGCCCGTCGCCGTGGTCGCCCCGCCCGACGCCGTCGACGTCGCGCTACCCGACGCGGTTCCGCCGTTGCCGCTCGTGGTCGCGCTGTTCGAGCCGGCTCCGCCGGCGCCGCCCGTCACGCTGAGCGTCACGCTGCTCATCGCGCTCGACGTCTGCGTCAGCGTGCTCGACTGGCTGCTCGTGTTCGAGCCGCCGGATGCGGTGGCTCCGTTCGTCTGCGTCGTCGAGCCCGGCGTGTTCGTCGGATCGTTCGATCCGTTGCCGCCCGACGTCGTGATCGTGTTGCCGTCACCATCCTGCGCGACTGCCGCCGCCGCGCCGAACGTCAGCGCGGCGACGACGAGCGCCAGGACGATTGTCAACTTACTGGGCAACGAAGTGCTCCTTTCTGCGATGTGTCGTCGTTCCGAGGTCGTGCGTGCGTGCGATGTGCGGCCGTGGCATCACCTCCTTGCGGTGGCGCCGTCGCTTCCGCTTCGGGTGGTGCGCGCGCGGGGGCGCGGCGCTCGTGGACGAGGTCGTGACCGGGGCCGTCGTCGTCACCGCCGGAGCGGTGGTGTCGGCGGGAGCCGTCGTATCGGCCGGAGCCGTCGTGTCCGCCGGCGCAGTGGTCGGCGCCTCGACGGTGGTGTCGGCGAACGTCGTGGACTCGGCGACGGTCGTCGCGACGCCGAGCGTGGTCGGCGCGACGATGGTCGGCCGGGTCGGCGGCGGGACCGCCCTGGAGCCGAGCGCCGCCGCGGTGCACAGACCGGCTGCCGCGGGAAGCGTCAGCGCCGCGAGCCCTACCGATGTCCTCACCTCCGAACCTCCCTGGTCGCGGGTTGCGTGCGAGCCGGCCTGAAGGGAGCCGACGGCTGCGCGACCTGGTTCGTTGAGGTGCGCCCGCCTACGGATCGACGTGGACCCGCGGGCGGCGGGGTATGTCTCGGTTGGCCGTCTCCTACATCTGCGTCATGCCTGCGGCGCCTCGACCGCCGCCTGGTGCAGCGCCGACGACACTGCCGCGTCTCCGGCGGAGATCAGCAGCGCGTGGCTCTGCGAGATCGCGTTCGCGATCTCGACCACCTTGTGGTTCGACCGCTGCGAGTGCCGTCGCAGCAGCTCGAAGGCGCGCTCCGCACCGATCGCGTGGCGCGCCATGAGGATCCCCTTCGCCTGCTCGATCGCGGCGCGGCGCTCGAACGCGTCGAGCAGCCGCCGGTACTCGGCGAAGCCGGACCACGCGACCTCGAGCGCCGACGCGACCTCGGCCGCATCCGTGCGCGGCAGGACGGAGTGCGCGCCGCGCTGCGCCGCCGCCGCCGCATACTCCGGGTCGACACGCGGCGTGAGCGCGACGACCGCCGACTGGTGCGCGCGCGCGTATGCGGCGACGAGGATGAGCGCGACGCGGTCGTCGCTCCCGCGTCCGACCAGGATGAGCTCCGCCGTCACCAGGTCCGGGTCGGGCGGATCGTCCGCGACGACGACGTCGTGGCCGAGCAGCTCGGCGACCTCGCGGAGCGACGCCGCGCGCGGCGCGTCCTCGTTCACTATGAGCAGCCTGTGCTCCATCACGGCTTCGGCTCGCCCAGGAGCACGTGCGACTCGAGGATCGCGTTCGCGACGTCGAGCATCCGGAGATTCGAGTTCCGTGCGTGACGGCGCAGCATCGCGTGCGCCTGCGCCTCGTTCACGAGGAAGCGTCCCATCAGGACCCCCTTCGCCCGCTCGATCTTGGCGGTGCCCCCGACGAACCGCTCCTCCGTGTTCACGCTCGTCTCCCCCCTTCTGCCGCGGTCAGTCCGCAGGAGATGAGCCGACCCGTGCTGGATGAGGGTGGCGTTGTGGCGGGTCCCATCCGTCGGCCCGCCCCGGCGGCGACGCGCGACGTGTTCGACGTCCGTCACCGGTACCTGTGTTGTACCTCGTTATCGCGGCCGGGTAAAGACCAGTGACATTTCATTCAGGGTTCTGAATAACGCAATCCGCGCAGCACGATCTCGTCGTAGTCCCTCGAATACCCGAAGCGCCGGCTCAGCTCGAGCATCGTCACGACGCGCAGCTCGTTCGCCGTCTCGAGGCGCACGACACCGTTCGCCTTCGCCCACCGGATCTGTGCGCGCTTGATCGCGCCCGCGATGCCGCGGCCGCGCGCCCACCGTGCGACCGCGGTGAAGCCGTGCCGCCACACGCCGTCTTCCTGCTCGAGGTAGCCGTAGCCCGCGACACGCTCGCCGTCGAGCGCGATGAAGTAGGCGTCGGGTTGCGGCGCACGGAGGCCCCACTCGTACCACGACTCGTCGAGCTGCGTCCCCGCGCGTCCGGGCTGATCGGCGTGCGCGACGCACGCGAGCGCGTACAGCTCGTCGGCGAGGTCGGGACGCTCGGCGAGCGTGACGAGCGGCACGCGCGGCTCGCCGGGATCCGCGGCCGACTGCACGTCGAGATGCGAGATCACGTAGCGGCGGTGCTCCTCGTACCCGCGCGTCTCGAAGAAGGCGGCGACGTCGGGCGTCCTCGTCGTCGTCCACACCTCCAGGCCCGTCTTGCCGAGGGCGGCGGCCGCGCGCGACGCCTCGCGCCACGTCGTCTCGTCGACCGCGTGGAGCCAGACCTCGGCGAACGGCAGCTGCTCGAGCCCGGGGATGGGACGGACGTCCACCCGCCGATCATCCCACGGGAGGAGCGCAGATCATCCCGTGCGCCGATGCGACGGCGGCCCGGCGGACGTACCGTCGACGCATGAAGAAGCGACTGCTCCTCGTCCTCCTCGCGACCGGCGTGCTGCTGCTCGCGCTCGGCGGCTGGACCGTGCAGGGGCTTCGCCGGCTCTCGCCTGCCTAGGACGGTTAACCGCGTTAACTGCCCCTGGTAGCCTGCCGAAGTGTCCAGGCGTTTCCTCTCCGTCGATCCTCCGGATCTCGGTCTCTGGCCCACGGCGAAGGGCCTGGCGCGCCTCTGGCGGGAGCAGGGACGCCTCGTCCTCCTCGGCCTCGCGTGCGCCTTCGTCTACTCCGGGCTCTCGCTCGCGATCCCGATCGTCATCCGCCATGCGATCGACAACGCGATCACGCCGCGCAGCGGTCACCGCTCCGCGCTGTGGCCGTACCTGCTCGCCGTCCTCGTCCTCGCCGGGTTCCGCTTCGCGCTGAACTTCACGCGGCGCTACGCGACCGCGCGCACCGGCATCCGCGTCGAGTGGCGCATGCGCGAGCTGCTCTACCAGGCCTACCTGCGCTACCCGCGCGCGTTCTACGACCGGCACGCGACCGGCCAGGTCGTCTCGCGCGCGACGAACGACCTCTACCCCATCCGCTACTTCATCGGCTGGGGCATGACGCAGGGGATCCAGTCCCTGATGATGATCTGCGGCATCGCCGTCGTGCTGTTCCTCGTGAACGTGAAGCTCGCGGCGATCGCGCTCGTCGCCATGCCCGCGGTGTTCGTGCTCGCGTTCTCGTTCGCGCGGAAGGTGATGCCGATCTCGCGGCAGGTGCAGCAGCTGAAGGCCGACGTGACGGAGGCGGCCGACGAGGCGGTCGTCGGCATCGAGATGGTGCAGGCGTTCGGCCGCGAGGACGACGTCCAGGCCCGGTTCGCGCAGAAGGCCGAGGCGGTGCGCGACGGCGTGCTGCGCCAGGCGCGCGTCGAGGCGGCGTTCCTGCCGGGGCTCCTCTTCCTGCCCACGATCTCGATCGGCGCCGTCGTGCTCTTCGGCGGCCACGACGTGATCGGCGGCACGCTCACCTACGGCGAGTTCTTCCTCTTCTACCAGCTGCTCCTGCAGCTGGTGTGGCCGCTCGAGGCGCTCGGCTGGATCCTCTCGCTCGCGCAGCGCGCGACCGCGTCCGCCTCGCGCAGCTTCGCCTGGCTGCAGGGGATCGAGACCATCCCCGAGCCCGCCGAGCCGCAGGCGCTCCCGGCCGAGGGCCGGCTCGCGGTGCGCTTCGAGTCCGTCCGCTTCTCGTACGGAACCGGCTCCGAGGTGCTCTCCGGCGTCGAGCTCGAGGTCGCGCCCGGCGAGGTGATCGCCGTCTGCGGGCCGACCGGGGCCGGCAAGACGTCGCTGCTCAACCTGCTGCCGCGCTTCTACGACCCGACCGACGGGCGCGTGCTCGTGGGCGGCGTCGACGTGCGCGACGTGCCGCTCACCGACCTGCGCCGCGACGTCGCGATCGTCACCCAGAGGCCGATCCTCTTCTCGCTGCCGCTGCGCGACAACCTCACCGCCGCGCGGCCCGACGCGCCGTGGGAGGAGGTCGTCGCCGCCTGCGAGGCGGCCGGTGTCGCGCACTTCGTCGCCGACCTGCCCGACGGCTACGACACGCTGATCGGCGAGCGCGGCATCAACCTGTCGGGCGGTCAGCGGCAGCGCGTGGCACTCGCCCGCGCGCTCGTCGCCGGCGCGCGCGTGATCGTGCTCGACGACCCCATGTCGGCGGTCGACACGCAGACCGAGCGGCATCTCGTCGAGAACTTCCGCCCTGCGCTCGAGGGCCGCACCGTGCTGATCGCGACGCAGCGCCTCTCGACCGTCGAGGTCGCCGACCGCGCCGTGGTGCTCGACGACGGGGTGATCGTCGAGTCGGGAACGCCCGACGAGCTGCTCGCGCGCGGTGGGATCTTCTGGTCGCTGTTCGGAGAGGAAGTCGGTGCCGCAGCCTAGGTCGAAGAGAACGGGACTGACCCGCCTCGGCCGGTACCTGCCCGGACGGCGCACGCGCGTCGCCGTGCTCGCGGTGATCGGGATCTGCATGGCCGCGGCGCCGGTGTCGGCGCTCCTCGTCGTGCAAGACGCGATCGACAACGGCATGCGCGCCGGCGACCGCTCGCGCCTCGGCCGCGACGTCGTCATCTACCTCTGCATCAACGCGCTCGCCTGGGTGCTCCAGACGACGCTCGTCCGCGGGCTCGCCGGCGTCGGCCAGGGGCTCGTGCTCGGCCTGCGCGAAGACCTCTTCGACCACCTGACGGGCCTCTCGCTCCGCTACTTCAGCCAGCAGAAGGCGGGCTGGATCATCGCGCGCCTCACCTCCGACGTGGACGCGCTGTCGGACGTCCTCTCGCAGGGGCTGACCACTCTGATCGTCAACACGCTGACGATCCTCGCAGCGGTAAGCGGCCTCTTCATCCTCGACTGGCGGCTCGGCCTCGTCGCGCTCGTCATCCTGCCGCCGACGTTCGTCGCGACGCGCGTCTTCCAGGTGCGCTCGCACCGCGCGTTCCTGCGTGTGCGCGAGACGATCTCGGCGATGACGGCGCAGATCGCCGAGTCGGTCGCCGGCATGGCCGTCATCCAGGCGTTCAACCGCGAGCGCGCGTTCCTCGACGAGTTCGACCGCCACAACGCGGCGAACCGCGAGACGAACACGCACGCGCAGTGGCTGAACTCGCTCTTCTTCCCGGGGATCGAGTTCCTCGGCGCGATCGCGATGGTCGCAGTGCTCTGGGCGGGCGGCCACATGCTCGCGCACGGCTCGCTGACGATCGGCACGATCGTCTCGGCCGTCTTCCTGCTGAACCTCGTGTTCCAGCCGCTGCAGGAGCTCTCCGACCTGTACGGCCAGGTGCAGTCGGCAGGAGCGGCGATGGAGAAGATCAGCTCGGTCCTCGACACGGAGCCCGAGATCCACGACGCGCCCGGCGCCCGGCGGCTGCCGCGCATCGAGGGCGACCTGCGCTTCGACCGCGTCACGTTCGCGTACGGCCGCGAGCCGGTGCTGCACGGGATCGAGATCCACGTCCCGCCGGGCGGCTGCCTCGCGCTCGTCGGCGAGTCGGGCGGCGGCAAGTCGACGACCGCGAAGCTCGTCGGCCGCTTCTACGACCCCGACGACGGCGCGGTGCTCGTCGACGGGCAGGACCTGCGCACGGTCGAGCTGCGCGCGTACCGCCGCCAGCTCGGCGTCGTCCTCCAGGACCCGTTCCTCTTCGCGGGGACGATCGCCGACAACATCCGCTTCGCGCAGCCGGGGGCGACCGACGAGCAGGTTGCCGACGTCGCGCGCGCCGTCGGCGTCGACCGCGTCGCGCGCCGGTTCGAGCGCGGCCTGCTGCACGAGGTGCGCGAGGGCGGCGCCGGGCTCTCGGCCGGCGAGCGGCAGCTCATCTCGATCGCCCGCGCGCTGCTCGCCGACCCGCGCATCCTGATCCTCGACGAGGCGACGTCGAACATCGACCGGCCGACGGAGATCCTGATCGAGCGCGCGCTCGACCGCCTGCTCCGCGGGCGCACCTCGATCATCATCGCGCACCGTCTCGCCACCGTCCGCCGCGCCGACGAGATCCTCGTCGTCGAGCACGGCCGCATCACGCAGCGCGGCCCGTTCGACGAGCTGCTCGCGAGCCCGGGGCCGTTCCGCGACCTGGCGGCTCAGCTACACGGCTCGGAGCTGCAGGACGAGGCGCTGCACTCGGAGCCCGTCACGGGCAGCCGGCCGAGCAGCTCGGCGAGAGCCGTCAGCTCGGAGCCCGAGTAGCGCGAGAGGAACTGCTCGTCGATCCCGCGGAGGTGGGTCTCGGCGGCTGCGCGCAGCCGCTCGTGGCCGCGGTCCGTCAGCACCGCGTAGGAGACGCGAGCGTCGGTGTCGCAGGTGCGCTTCTCGACGAAGCCCGCCTTCTCGAGGCCCTCGAGGAGCCGGGTGATCCCGGACGCCGTCAGCAGGACGCTCTCCGCCAGGTCGACGCGGCGCATCCCGCCGTCCGACCTCGAGAGGTGGAGCATGACCTCGTAGTCGTTCAGCGTCAGGCCGTGCTCGCGCTGGAGCTGGGCCGACAGCTCACGGGTGATCGCAGCGTGCGAGCGCAGGTACGAGACCCAGGCGTCGAGGCGTGTTTCGGTGGTCGAGGCACCCATAGTTGACCCCTCAAGTGTAGCGCCGAAATCGCTCCTGGACGAGCCGCGGTTGGGCATTCTTCTCGCGGGAAGGGTCGGAACGTGTGGGATCCGAGCACCGAGAAAGCGGAGGCGCGCCGGTTTCGCGCCCTCTTCGAGGCAGCACCCTCGCCGCTGCTCGTCACCGACCGCAGCCACCGCATCACCGAGGTCAACCCGGCGGCCGAGGCGCTGCTCGGCGCGCGGTCGAGCTTCCTCACCGGGCAGTACCTCCACGCCTTCCGCGAGCGCGGCTCGGCCCTTGTGTTCGAGGCGATCGGAGCCTCGGACGACGCCGTGGACGAGCTGTACTGGTCGGTTTCCGATCTCGCGGAGACGCGAATCGCCGACGAGGAGCTGGAGACGCTGGCCTCTCAGCTGCCCGTCGGCGCGATGCTCGTGCGTCGCGACGGGGCCATCGTCTGGGCGAACGACCGCGCCCGCAAGCTCCTCCGGGCGGACGGGGGCCTCCTCCCGGAGGACAGCCCGGCCCGGGCGGCGCTGTCGGGCGAGACCATTCGCGGCAGGCGCTACCGCGCCTCCGACGGACGCGTGGTGGAGATCACCGCCGCCCCGGTCGCCTCGGGGCGCGGCAGCGTCGTCGTCGTCCTGACCGACGCGACCGAGCGCGACCGGCTGGAACGCGCCGACGCCGACTTCGTGCAGAACGCGGCCCATCAGCTGCGGACTCCGATCGCGGCGATCGCTTCGAGCGTTGCCGCGCTGGAGGCGGGCGCACGCGACGAGCCGAAGGAGCGCGACCGGTTCCTGGCTCACATCGGCCGGGAATCGGAGCGGATCGCGCTCCTCGTCGCGGCGCTGCTCAACCTCGCCTACCTCCAACGCGGGAACGGCGGCCCGTCGGCGAAGCTCTTGCCGCTCCGCGGCCTGATCGCCGAGGTGCTCGACGCCTGCGGAGTCGGGGCCGCCCACGTCGAGTGCCCGCCGGAGGTCGCAGTGGTCGCGAACCGCGACCTCCTCGTCCAGGCGCTCTCGAACGTGGTCTCGAACGCCCACGAGCATTCGGGGGCCGGTCGCATCGACATCCGGGCCGCTCTCGCGGGGAAGTCGGTCGTCGTCGACGTGACCGATTCCGGCCCCGGCGTGCCCCGCGACGCGCGCGACCGCGTCTTCGAGCGCTTCTACAGCGCCGGCTCGCCGCGCAGGAAGGGCTCGGGGCTCGGCCTCGCGATCGCCCGGTCGGCGACCGAGGCCGGCCACGGGACGCTGGAGCTCCTGCCGCAGCGTGACGGCGAGGGCGCCTCCTTCCGGTTCACGCTTCCGGGAGCCCGCCTGCGATGAGCAAGGTGCTCGTGATCGACGACGAGGAGGCGATCCGCGACGCCGTCGCCTACAGCCTGCGCGCCGAGGGGCTGGACGTGGAGTGCCGCGAGGACGGCCTGTCGGCCGTCGCGGCCGTCACCGAGAACGCCTTCGACCTCGTGGTTTTGGACGTCATGCTGCCCGACCTCTCCGGTGTCGAGGTGGCGCGCCGCGTCCGGGCGGCGAGCGACGTCCCGATCCTGATGCTGACCGCGCGCAGCTCCGAGACCGACCTCGTGCTCGGCTTCGAGGCGGGCGCCGACGACTACGTTGCCAAGCCGTTCTCGATGCGGGAGCTCGTCAGCCGGGCCCGCGCGATCCTGCGTCGCCGGGAGCTCGACCGTTCGGGGCTCGAGCAGGTCAGGCAGGCGGGCGACGTCGAGCTGGACCTTCTCCGCCACGAGACCACCGTGGCCGGGGCCCGGACGCTGCTCACGCCGACCGAGTTCCGCATCCTGGAGCTGCTGTCGCGCGACGATCGCGCCTACACCCGGCGCGAGATCCTCCAGGCGGCCTGGGAGACGACCTTCATCCCGGACGAGCGGTCGTGCGACGTGCACATCGCGAACCTCCGCAGGAAGCTCGAGCGCGAGCCCTCGCAGCCGACCCGTGTCGTCACCGTTCGGGGCGTCGGGTACCGGCTCGTCCGGCCGTGAAGATTCCTTCACCGGACCTGTAGCACCAGCTCATCGGGCGCCAGGGAACATGAGGGCATGCTGGAGATGCTGGGAACGCTCGAGGCGGCGGAGCTGCCGAACGGCGACTTCGTCGTCGCGGCGCACGGGCCTCTCGACGAGCGCATCGCGGGCGAGCTGCGCGACACGCTGCTCCCGCTGACCGCGGGCGGCGGCAACGTGGTGCTCGACCTCGCGGACGCCCACGGGCTCGACGCGCGCACGCTCGCGATCATCACCTGCGCCGCGCAGCTGCTGCGCGAGCGCGACGCCGAGCTCGCGATCGTCACGCACAGCCCGTTCGTCCGGCAGCTCGTGAGCGACGCAGGGATCGGCGCGCTCGTCGTGCTCCACCGCTCCCTCGCGGAGGCGATCAGGCGTGACTGAGACGGCGGGCAAGCCGATGCTCCTCTTCTTCACGTCGTCGAAGGAGGGAAGGTCGCGCCGCGCAGAGGGGTACCTCGCCCAGGTGCTGCAGCGCCGCCGGAACCACGAGACGTTCAGGCTCCGTGTCGTCGCGAGGGAGGAGCGGCCCGACCTGCTCGAGCGCTTCCGCATCGAGCAGACCCCGACGATCGTCGTCGTCGACGACAGGCGCGTGCGCGGCCGCCTGTCGCAGCCCCGCGGCTGCGAGGAGATCCAGACGTTCCTCGCGCCCTGGCTTCGCTGAGGCGCGTTTGCCGAGCGCCCGGCGCGGCGATCATCCTCGCGATGCGCCGCTGGCGTACGAGGGCGTTCGCGATCGTCGGACTCGGGGCAGGCGCTGCCGCCGGTCTCGCCGCGGTGCTCGCGGCCCTCGCCGCGCCGCCCGACACGCTCTCGCAGGCGAAGGCCGCGGACGCGACGATCACCTACCACTCGGTTTCGTTCGGCCATGACCGGGTGGCTGTCGAGCGCCGTCCGGGCGGGCGTCTCTGCTTCACCGTGAACCGTGGCAACTCCACCGCCGCCCGCTCGTGCGCCGGTGCCGTCGGCGCGACCGAGATCCACTACGCCTCGTCTCGCACGGCGATCGGCGGGCTGGCGGGCAGCTCGGTGCGTGCGGTTATCGTCAGGCTCACGAAGAAGGGCACCGTCTGGGCGACCCTGCGCGACGGCGCCTTCTTCGCAGCGGTGCCGAAGAACCACCGGGTGCGCGCGGTGGTGAAGGTGCTCGCCGGCGGACGCCGGCAGACGTTCACGGTCTAGTGCGACAACTTCTTATTTGACGGATGAGTTCTCTTTATGTATTTCTTCATCATGCCTATGAACAAACAGAAGAAGCTGCTCGTGCTCGCCGCCGCCGTGCTCGGGCTCTCGTTGGCCGCCGGAGCGGCCGCATCGACGCGAAGCACGAAGAGCACGACCCTCAACCTCGTCGCCTACTCGACGCCGAAGCCCGTGCTGACCAGGCTGATCAGCGCCTTCCAGGCGACGCCCCAGGGCAGCGGCGTGAACATCCAGGCCTCGTACGGCGGGTCGAGCGCCCAGGCCGCGGCCGTCGTCGCGGGACAGCCTGCCGACGTCGTGATCCTCAGCACCGGCACCGACATGAACCTCCTCCAGGACCACGGTCTCGTCAGCCCGAAGTGGAACCGCCAGAGCTACGACGGCGTCGTCTGGAACTCGGTCGTCGTCTACGGCCTGCGGAACGGCAACCCGAAGCACATCAAGTCCTGGGCCGACCTCGTCAAGCCCGGCGTCGGCGTCCTGATCCCGAACCCGTTCACCGCCGGCATCGCGAAGTGGGACATCCTCACGCCCTACGTCGCCGAGCGGCGCCTCGGCAAGACCGACAAGCAGGCGCGGCAGTTCGTCAAGACCCTCTTCGACCACGTCGTGTCACAGGACTCGTCCGGGAGCAACGCGACCAATACCTTCCTCTCGGGCAAGGGCGACGCCCTGATCACCTTCGAGAGCGAGGCGATCAACGGGAAGATCCCGTACGTCATCCCGCGCCAGACGATGCTGATCGACATCTACGGCGCGGTCACGACGAAGTCCGAGCATCCCGCCGAGGCGAGCGCGTTCCTCCGCTACGTCAAGTCGCCCGCCGGCCAGACGATCCTCGGCCAGAACGGCTACCGGCCGGTGAACAGGCAGGTCTTCAAGCAGTTCGCAAAGAGCTTCCCGGTCCGGCCGGGCCAGACCACGATCGACGACAGGCTGCTCGGCGGCTGGCGCGCCGTCGACACGAAGTGGTTCGCGGCCCGGAACAGCATCATGGCGACGATCGAGAAGAACCTCGGGGTGTCGACCTCTGGCTGAGGCGGTCGCACCTCCGCTCCGGCGGCTGCCTGGGCATTCGACGCTGCTTGCGAGCGAGAGGGCCGGCAAGGCCCTCTCGCTCGGCTTCGTCGCGACGTTCCTCTCGGTGATCGTCGGGCTGCCGATAGCCGCCCTCACCTGGTCGGCCCGCGGGGACGGGCTCCCTGCGTTCTGGCAGACCGTCTCGTCGGCCGAGGCGGTCTCGGCGATCAAGCTCAGCCTGGCGATGGCCGCTCTCGCGGCGTTCACGAACGCCGTCCTCGGCACCGTCACCGCCTGGGTGCTCGTACGCGACGACTTTGCCGGCAAGTCGGCGATCAACGCGATCCTCGACCTGCCGTTCGCGCTGCCGACGATCGTCGTCGGGCTCGTGCTGCTCGCCCTCTACGGGATCCAGACGCCGCTGCACGTCGAGGCCGGCTCTGTCCACTTCACCGCGAACGTCGCGTTCACCCGGTGGGCGATCTACCTGGCGCTGCTCTTCGTGACGCTGCCGTTCGTCACGCGGACGGTGCAGCCTGTGCTGCACGAGCTCGACCGCGAGATGGAAGAGGCCGCCGCCTCACTCGGTGCCGGCGACCTCGCCGTCTTCCGGCGCATCGTCTTCCCCAACATCCTCCCGGGGATCCTCTCCGGGCTGACGATGGCGTTCGCCCGCGCGGTCGGCGAGGTCGGCTCGGTCGTGCTGATCACCGGCAACCTCCCGTTCAAGACGGAGCTCGCGTCGGTCTTCGTGCTCCAGCGTGCGAACAGCGACCCGCACGGCGCGGCCGCC
Source organism: Gaiellaceae bacterium (assembly GCA_035546215.1). Lineage (GTDB taxonomy): Bacteria > Actinomycetota > Thermoleophilia > Gaiellales > Gaiellaceae > PALSA-600. The sequence continues at coordinate 56,970 of DASZWR010000081.1, forward strand.
GTCTCGGTGGTGCTGCTCGCGATCTCCTTCACGGTGCTGCTCGTGATCGGCGCCCTCCGGCGATTCGCGACGAGGCACGGCAATGCGTAGGTACTCGCTCCGCGGCATCGTGCTCGGCTACCTGCTGATCATCCTGGCCGGGCCGCTTCTCATGATGCTCTGGCGCACGGCGCAGGACCTCGGCGGCGCCTGGGCCGCGATCTCCGCGCACGACACCTTGCGCGCGTTCGAGCTCACGCTGATCGTGACGGCGATCGCGGTCCCGCTCAACACCGCGTTCGGCGTCGCCTGCGCGCTGGTCGTCGTCCGCAGCAACATCCGCGGCAAGGGCCTGATCAACGCGTTCGTCGACCTTCCGCTCGCCCTCTCACCGGTCGTGGTCGGCCTGTCGCTGGTGCTGCTCTACGGCGCCGGCGGCTGGCTCGGGTTCCTCGGCGACCACGGCGTCCAGGTTCTCTTCGCGTGGCCGGCGATCATCCTCGCGACCGTGTTCGTCTCGCTCCCGTTCGTGGCGCGCGAGGTCGTGCCCACGCTGCGCGAGGTCGGCGACGAGCAGGAGCAGGCTGCGCGAACACTCGGCGCGTCCGGCTGGCAGACCTTCTGGCGCGTCACGCTGCCGACAATCCGCTGGGCGGTCATCTACGGCGTGATCCTGACGACGGCACGCTGCTTCGGCGAGTTCGGAGCGGTCGCGATCGTCTCCGGGAACATCGAGGGAAAGACGCAGACCGCGACGCTCCGCGTCGACGACGCGTACCAGTTCGCCTACGGCCACTACGCCGGCGCGTACGGCATCTCGCTCGTCCTCGCCGTCATGTCGATCGTGGTGCTCTTCACGATGATGCTCGCCAGACCCAAGGAGGGAACGCTCTGATGTCGATCTCGGTCACCAGCGTCTCGAAGCGATTCGGCGACTTCACCGCACTGGACGACGTTTCGATCGACGTCGCGCACGGGTCGCTGACGGCTCTGCTCGGCCCGAGCGGCAGCGGCAAGTCGACGCTGCTGCGGGTCATCGCCGGCCTCGAGCACCCCGACGCGGGAACGATCGCGATCGCGGGCAGCGACGTCACCGGCCGCCCGACGCAGCAGCGCGGCGTCGGCTTCGTGTTCCAGCACTACGCGGCGTTCAAGCACATGACCGTCTACGACAACGTCGCCTTCGGGTTGAAGATCCGCAGGCGCCCGAAGAGCGAGATCCGCTCGCGCGTGTCGGAGCTGCTCGAGCTGGTGCAGCTCGACGGGCTCGCGAAGCGCTATCCGGCGCAGCTCTCCGGCGGCCAGCGCCAGCGCATGGGTCTCGCCCGCGCGCTCGCCGTCGATCCCGAGGTGCTGCTGCTCGACGAGCCGTTCGGCGCTCTCGACGCGCGCGTGCGGCAGGAGCTGCGCGCGTGGCTGCGCCGCCTGCACGACGAGACGCGCACGACCACCGTCATCGTCACGCACGACCAGGAGGAGGCGATGGAGGTCGCCGACGACGTCGTCGTCATGAATCGCGGCCGGGTCGAGCAGACGGCGGGCCCGCGCGAGCTGTACGACGAGCCGGCGAACGAGTTCGTCATGTCGTTCGTCGGCACCGCGAGCCGGTTCGGCGACGGCTGGGTGCGGCCGCACGACCTCGAGGTGGTGTTCGAGCCGAACGGGACGACACGGGAGGCGCAGATCACGCGGCTCGTGCATCTCGGCTTCGACGTCCGTGCGGAGCTCGTGGACGGCGACGGCGCCGCGCTCGCCGTCCAGCTGACGCGCGACCGGGCGGAGGAGCTGGAGCTCGTGGAGGGGCAGATCGTCTACGTGCGCCCCACCCGGCGGCGCACGTTCGCGTAGGGGCGAGCGCGCGCGGCACTTCCACGCGAGATGTGACGAGATACGCGCGGGAGTGTGACGGCTAGTGCGGGGCCCAGGCTTCCGGGTCGGCGGCCAGCTCCCGGACATTTGCGGGCAGGTCGCCGGCGGCCACGTCGGCCAGCGTGACCCGCTCGAGGACGCTCCGCAGGCTCGCGCGCACCGCCACCCACACGTCGAGGAGCGGCTCCGCGCTGCCGTGGTAGGAGAGCTGCTCCGACCGCACGCCGCGCACGTTCGCGAGCGGGCCGTCGACCGCGCGGATCACGTCCGCCAGGCTCACCTCCGCCGCGGGCCGCGCCAGCCAGTAGCCGCCGTCCGCCCCACGCCGGCTTGCGACGATCCCGGCGTTCCGCAGGTCGGCCAGGATGTTCTCGAGGAAGTTCTGCGGGATCTCCTGCGCCTGCGCGATCCGGTCGCCCTTCACCGGGCCCTCGCCGGCCGCGGCGAGCTCGAGCGCCGCGCGGATCGCATAGTCGGCCTTCGCGCTGACCCTCACGCATCCATTCTGCCGGGATCTTCGTTAGAGCATCGTGCGCCGCCTCCTCGTCCTCCTCGCCGTCGTGCTCCCGGTCGCCCTCACCGCCGCGCTCCACGCGCGGTCGAGCGCGGCGACGGCTTCCACCGGCTTCCGTTCCCCTGACGCGGGAGCCGCGTGCCGGTTCGAGGGGGCGGCGCTCGTCTGCTCCAGCCTCGGCTCGGCCGGCTCGGTCGCCCTCCCCTCCCACGGGTCGCCGGCCGTCGTACACGAGCTGCCGTGGTGGGACGCAGGAACGCCGGTCCTGCGCTCCGTCCGACGCCGGGGCATCTCCTGCCGCCTCGCCGGCACCGCGATCCTGTGCCGCAGCGCCGGCGCTGCGGTACGCGTCACGAACGGCGGCTTCGCGGTCGTCGTCTCCTAGCCGACCCGGTCGTTCAGCGCCCGGATCTCACACACCTCGCGGAATCCGAGCCGCCCGAGGATCGGCCGCGACATCGGGCTCGCCTGCGTCACGAGCACCGGCGTCCCGCGCTCGACCGCGTCGTCCCAGCGGGCCGCGACCAGCGCGCGATACGCGCCGTGCCCGCGCGCGCCGGGCAGCGTCGCGCCGCCGAAGAGCGTGACGCCGTGCTCGCCGAACGCGGCACTCGCCCGCGCGACCGGGTCACCGTCGACGTACGCCAGGTACGTGGCGTTGTCGGGGCCCGGCTCGAACGGCCTCGGCTCCGTGGGGACGCGCCCGCCGAAGGCGATCGCCGCGATCCGCTCGGCGGCGAAGTCCTCCTCGGCGGAGGTGACGCGGCGCACCTCGACGCCCTCCGGCCCCGGCCCCGCAGGCGGCTCCGTCAGCACCATGCCGACCTGGAGCCCGTCGTCCTCGAGCCCGATCTCGAGCAGGCGCTCGACGAGGCCCGAGGGGCGTGCGTACGTGCCGACCTCCCAGGCGAGCGACGTGCGCCCGCGCTCGCGGATCAGCGCGTGCAGCTCCGCCCGCACCTCGTCCAGCTCGCCCGCCTCGAAGCGGAAGCGCTGCGCGACGCTGCCGCCTGCGCCCGCCGAGAGAAACAGCACGTAGCGGTCGGTGACGATCCGCTCGTCGCCCGGGCGCAGCGGCACGTACGTGTTCGGGTTGTCCGCGAGCTCGAGCGGCCAGTTCATCCGAACAGCTGCTTCCGCCACGCGTGCGAATAGATCGACTTGAGGTTCTCGACGCGAGAGACATACGCACGCGTCTCGGAGAACTGGATCGGCTTCCCCTCGGCCTCCCACCGGTCGACGTTCCCCTGCCCCGCGTTGTAGGCGGCGAGGACGAGCTTCTCGCTGTGGTACTTGGCAAACAGGTCGTGGAGGTACCAGGCGCCGTAGCGGATGTTGATCTCCGGGTCGTAGAGGTCGGCCGTGTTGAACGCGTCGCCGTGCGTCCGGACGGCGATCCCGTGCGCGGTCGACGGCGTCAGCTGCATGAGGCCGATCGCCCCGGACGACGACTTCGCGCTCGGGTTGAACTTCGACTCCTGGTAGATCACCGCGGCGAGGAGGGCCGGGTCGAGCCCGTGCTCGCGGGCGTGCACGCGCACGTACTCGGAGTAGCGCAGCGGATACCGGATCCGCTCGTACCAGCCCGGCCTCGTCTCGTTCACATAGGCGAACGCACCCGCGAGGATCGCCACGACCGCGACGAGCCAGAAGAGACGCTTCACGACGTCAAATCGTGCATGACCGACTTGACGAACTCGTCGAGCTCCTCCGGCGTGCCGATGTTGCGATACGTGTAGTCCGCGCGCTTCGCCTTCTCGCGGTCGTCGATCAGCCGGGCCTCGCGCTCCTCGGTCGCCATCCCGGAGCGCGCCCGCCGTAGCTTCGTCGGCGCGGTGATCAGCACGACCTTGTCGAAGCGGTCCTCGCCGCCCGACTCGTAGAGCAGCGGCACCTCGGTGACGCACACCTGCGGTGCGTCCGGCAGCTCCGCGAGCTGCTCACGCCACCGCAGGTACTCGGCGGAGACCAGCGGATGGAGAAGCTGCTCGAGCCACGTGAGCGCCTCGCGGTCGTTGAAGACCACCGTCCCGAGCGCGCCGCGGTCGATCTCGCCCGCGTCCGGGTCGACGATGCCGTTCCCCATCCGTCCGACGATCGCGTCACGCACGTCGGCGCGCCGCAGGAGGTGATGGACGATCTCGTCGCTCGACACCGTCGCCGCGCCGTGGCGGGCGAAGGCGCGGAGCGCCTCGCTCTTCCCTGCCCCGATGCCGCCGGTGATCGCGACGGCGACCGGGCGGCTCACTCCTCGTCGGCGGGAGCTTCCGGAGTCGCTTCGGCCGTCGGCTCGACGTCCGTCTCGGCCTCGGCTTCCGCCTCGACCTCGGCCGGCTCGGGCTCGGGCTCGGAGGCATCGGTGACCGGCGCCTCGGCGAAGACCTCTTCGGAGAGGTCGATCGCAGGCCGCGCATGCACCGACTCGCCGCCGTCGGCGCGCGGCTGCACCGGGTCGGTGTCCTCGACGCGCTTGAGCGAGAGCGAGAGGCGGCGGCGCTCGCCGTCGACCTCGATGATCTTCACGTTCACCGGCTGGCCCTGGGAGACGACCTCGCGCGGGTTTTCCACGTGGTGCTGGGCGAGCTCCGAGATGTGCACGAGGCCCTCGACGCCCGGGAGGATCTCGACGAAGGCGCCGAACGTGACGACCTTCGTGACACGACCCTCGACGACGTCACCCTCGTGGTAGTTCTCGATCACCTGCTGCCACGGGTCGCTCTGGGTCTGCTTGAGCCCGAGCGAGATCCGCTGGCGCTCGCGGTCGATGTCGAGGACCTTGACCTCGACGGTCTGACCGATCTCGAGCACCTCGGACGGATGGTTGACATGCGACCACGAAAGCTCGGAGATGTGGATGAGGCCGTCCATCCCGTCGAGGTCGACGAACGCGCCGAAGTCGACGATGTTGGAGATCTGGCCTTCCACGACGTCGCCCGGCTGCAGCTTGTCGAGGATCTGCTGCCGCTGCTCCTTGCGCTCCTCTTCGAGCACGGCGCGGCGCGAGAGCACGACGTTGTTGCGCGAGCGGTTCAGCTCGATCACCTTTGCGCGCAGCTCCTGCCCGAGGAACTCGTCCAGGTCCTGCACGCGGCGGATGTCGACGAGCGACGCCGGCAGGAAGCCGCGCACGCCCAGGTCGAGGATGAGACCGCCCTTGACGACCTCGATGACACGGCCGTTGACCGGCTCGCCCGACTCGGCGGCGCCCTCGATGTTCTTCCACGCGAGCTCGAACCGCGCGCGCTTCTTCGAGAGGATCAGGCGCCCTTCGGCGTCCTCCTTCGTGAGCACGAGCGCGTCGATCTCGTCGCCGAGCGACACCTCGTCGGCCGGGTTGACCGAGCGGCGGATCGAGAGCTCGGAGACCGGGATGACGCCTTCCGACTTGTAACCGATGTCGACGAGGACCTCGTCCTTGTCGACGCGGACGACCGTCCCGTGGACGACCTGCCCCTCGTTGATCTCGGGGAACGTCGACTCGTAGTCGGGGATCAGCTCGCCGTCGGGGCCTTCAACCCAGACACCGGGTTCCTGCTGCATGAGGTCGTTGGTAGCCAAGCGGCCGGGAAGTATAGCCACGTTCTGCCTACCCCCCGAGCGGACGGTTCGGATTCCCGTCCGCTCGGGGGAAGGCGCCTTCTAGAGAGCTTTCGCGAGCCCCGTCAGGACGTCCGCCTGCGCCGGGGTGAGCCACCCGGCACGTGCAAGCGCGTTCACGCTCGCGACGTAGGCGCCGATGGCGGCCCGGCGGGCCACCGGATTGCCCGGGAGCCGGTCGAGCTTCTTGCAGGCCGCCTCGCCCAGGGCGTCCGCAGCCCGCCGGGCGGGGAGCGGCAGCCGCTGGAACTTCGGCGAGCTCTCGAGGTACTGCACGGTGAGCCCGCACACGAACTGCACCGTCGGCGCGAGCTCGAACGACGACGCCTGCGGATCGTGGTCGGAGACCTGCTCGACGAACTCGGAGTTCACGTGCACCGCGTCGTAGTCGCGGTCGACCCCGGTGAGGCCTCCGCCGACGAGGATGTGGTCGATCGCCTGCGAGTTGCCGTCGAACACGTAGGTGTACTGCTCCGGCACCGGCAGGTCCTTCACCAGGTCGTGCAGGCCCGCGCTCTCGAGGATCGAGACGGTCTGCGAGAACTGGAAGTCGTTCAGGTCGCCGAGCACGACGACGTTCGCGTCGGGATCGGCGCCGAGCAGGCTCGACACGAACGACGCCACCTCGTTCGCCTGCTCGTGCCGCTGCGTCTCGGACGAGTTCGCCGGCGGCTGGTGCTGACCCCACATCGGGTCGTCGCCGAGCTTCGAGACGAAGTGGTTCGCGATCACGAACACCTTGTGGCCGTTGAAGAGGAACTCGCCGGCGAGCGGCTTGCGGCTTGCGTCCCACGCCGACGAGGCCGGGTCGACGCGGCCGGGGTTGTAGAGGAGCGACGTGTCGTCGCCGGTACCGACGACCGCGTTCGCGTCGGTCGGCCCGCCCGCGGTGCCCGGAGCGAGCGAGAGCCCGGGGACGTCGGTGCGGTAGAAGAAGACGACGCGGATGTTGCCGCCCGGCTGGCCGCCGTCCTCGTCGTTCACCGGGTTCACCAAGGCGTACGCGTAGCGCGGGCCGCCTGCGGCGACGACCGCGTCCGCGAGCTGGTCGAGCGTCTGCGTCGAGTCGACGACGCCGTCGTCGGCCGGCCCGTCGTTGTCCTGGACCTCCTCGAGCCCGACGATGTCCGGCGAGCGCAGGTCGTTGACGAGCACGTTCGCGAGCCCGTCGAACTTCGCCTGGCCGTCGGCCGGCGAGAGGTTCTCGACGTTGAACGTCGCGACCGTCAGCCGGTCCGTGCCCTGCGACACCGTCGTCACCTCGCGGGTGATCGGCGACGGCGTGAACGCCGGACGGGCGGTCAGGTGGATCGCGTAGTTGTCGAACTGGTAGTCCATGACGCCGACGTGCTGACCCGCGGCGCGGGCGCCGACGTCGACGGACGGCATCGACGACCCGTCGGCGTCGAAGACGTCGTCGTCGACGAGGAACTTCTCGGGGTTCTGGTCGTCGGCCGTGAGCACGATGCCGCCGCGCGGCGAGAGCGGCGAGGCGCCCGCGCCGAAGTTCGGCAGCACCCACAGCTCGCCGAAGTCGTTGGTCGGGCCGACCGCCTGCAGGTCGTCGAGCTCGACCAGCATCCCCTCGAGCGACTCGTCGAACGCGATCCCGTCCGGCACCGACTGGCCCGGCGGCGTCTCTCCGCCCTGACCGATCACGACCGGCGCCGGCAGCGGGTTGCCGCTCGAGACGACCGTGGTCGCCGGCGAGGTCAGCTCGGTCTCGGGCAGGTCGACGGGCGCGCTCGACGGCACGAACTCGGTGACCGTCGCCGTGACGGTGACGGAGTCGCCGACCTGCACGGACGGCGTCGTGCCTCCGGTGTAGACGAACACGCCCTCGGAGGTCGCCGGGTCGGAGTCCCAGACCGGATCCTCGAGGAAGTAGCCGCGGGTCGAGCCGACGCTGCGGATCGCCGTGACGATCCCCGACGTCTGCACCCGCTGCCCCGCGGCGGGCGAGAACTGCGTCGACCCCTGGATCTGGTCGATCTTGAGCGGCGTCGCCGGGCCGCCGCCACCGGAGGCATACGTCGGTGTGTCGACGTCGAAGTCGTCGGCGTTCGAGTCGGTGTCCTGCGCGCCGCCGTCCTTGCGGATCGCCGCCTTCGTGTTGGAGAGGTTCGGCGTCGGGCTTCCCTCGGCGCAGCTCGCCGCGGTGCCGTAGCCGACGAAGTCGACCGCGGCGGCGAGCGGGCACCCGCCCGTGAGCGCTGTCTGGGCGGAGACGAGCGCCACCTTGCCGCTCGTGGCCGACATCGCGATGCTGCCGGTCGCGTCCGGCGACGGCAGGTCGACGGTGCCGCCCGAGCCCGCGCCCTCCTGGATCAGGTAGTGCGCCCCGGCCGCGACGGAGCCGTTCAGCTTGGTCACCTGCCACGTCGTCCCTGCCGACGACGCGTACTGCACCGACCACGTCGAGAGATCGACGGTCGCCGAGCTGCGGTTGTAGAGCTCGATGAAGTCGTTCTTCAAGGCGGCGCCGCTGTTGCCGCCGCCTCCGTAGACCTGACTGACCACGACGTCGCCGGCGGCGAGCGCCTGACCGGCGCCGAGGCCGAACACGACGAGCGACACCAGGCCGACGGCCAGGCGCCTCACGGCACGCTGCATGTGCATTCCCCCTGATTTCACGACGCCCGACCCCCACGGCGGGCGCGGCGGGGATCCTAACCCCGATCCGGGCGGAACTAGGACTTCGCGTCGGCCCAGTTGTCCCCGACGCCGACGTCGACCGCGAGCGGCGGGTCGAGTGCGTACGCGCCGCACATCTCCTGGCGCACGAGCTCGCGCACCTTCGAGACCTCGGCGTCGGGCACCTCGAGGACGAGCTCGTCGTGCACCTGGAGCAGGAGCCGTGCGCCCCTCCCCTCCTCCTGCAGCCGCCGCGCGATGTGGATCATCGCCACCTTGATGATGTCGGCGTTCGAGCCCTGCATGACGAAGTTCACGGCCACCCGCTCGCCGAACCCGCGCGTCTGCCGGTTCGAGGCGCGAATCTCCGGCACCGGCCGCCGCCTGCCGAGCAGCGACGTGACATAGCCGTCGGCCTTCGCCTGCTCGATCGTGCGCGCGATGAAGTCCTGCACGTGCGGGAAGCGGGCCAGGTAGGCGTCGATGTACTGCTGCGCCTCCTCGCGCGGGATCTCGAGGTTCTCGGAGAGCCCGAACGCCGAGATGCCGTAGACGATCCCGAAGTTGATCATCTTCGCGATCGAGCGCTGCGCCGGCGTGAGCAGCGCCGGGTCGACGCCGAGCACCTCGGCGGCCGTCGCCGTGTGGATGTCCTCCCCGCGCTCGAATGCCTCGCGGAGCTTCGGCTCGCCCGACACGTGCGCCAGGATCCGCAGCTCGATCTGCGAGTAGTCGGCCGACATGATGCGGTGGCCCTCCTCGGCGATGAACGCGCTGCGGATCTCACGGCCGAGGTCGGTGCGGATCGGGATCGACTGCAGGTTCGGGCTCGTCGTCGAGAGGCGGCCGGTCGCCGCGACCGTCTGGTTGAAGGTCGTGTGGAGGCGCCCGTCGCGGTCGTCGATCAGCGAGGGCAGCGGGCCGAGGTACGTGTTGACGAGCTTCGAGAGCTCCCGCCACTCCTCGATCAGCGGCACGATCGCGTGGTCGTGGCGGATCGACCGCAGCACCTTCGCGTCGGTCGAGTACCCGGTCTTCCCCTTGCGGCCGGCGGTCAGGCCGAGCTTCTCGAAGAGGACGCGGCCGACCTGCTGCGTCGAGCCGAGCATGAACTCCTCGCCCGCCGCCTCGAACGCCTGCGACTCGAGCTCCTCGACGCGGTCGGCGAGCCGGGCGGTGATCTCGCCCATCCGGTACGTGTCGATCTTCACGCCCGTCTGCTCCATCTGCGCAAGCACCGCGGTGAGCGGCAGCTCGACGTCGCGGTAGAGCCCGGTCACGTTGCGCTCGTCGAGCCGCTCCAGCAGCGGGCCGATGAGGCGGCGCGGCGTCTCGGCGCGGCGCACGAGTGCGGCCGTCTCCTCCTCCGTCTCCGGCGTCGGCAGCAGCTCCACCCCGTACTCGGCGGCGAGGTCGTCGAGCTCGTACGAAGCGCGGCCCGGGTCGATCAGGTAGGCGGCGAGCAGCGTGTCCTCGCGCGCGTCGACGCGCAGCGCCTTCGCGTCGTGGACGACGAGGTCGCCGTCGATCCGCGCGGGGCGCGGCCCGATCACCACCTCGTCGCCGGTCGCCACCGCCGCCCGGTCCTCGGCGGCGGCGAACCCGACCACGCCGCGGAAGTCGAGCTCGCCCTCGCGCCACGGCACCTCGATGCCGGTCACCTTCATCGGCGCCGAAGGCACGGCGGCGTCGAGCTCGTCGACGCGGTTCAGGAGCGCGCGGAATTCGAAGCGGCGGAAGATCTCCTTCAGCTGCGCCCGGTCGGGCGGCTCGAGCACGAGCTGCGCCGGGTCGCAGTCGATGTCGAGGTCGCGCCGCATCGTCGCGAGCTCCTTCGACGTGCGCGCGAGGTCGGCGTGCTCGGTGATGTTCTTCCGGCGTCCAGGCGAAAGCTCGTCGGCGTGCTCGATCACCGCCTCGAGCGACCCGTACTGCGCGACCAGCTGGCCGGCGGTCTTGTCGCCGATGCCGGGGACGCCTGGGATGTTGTCTGAGGTGTCGCCCTTGAGGCCGATGAAGTCCGGCACCTGCGCGGGCGTGACGCCGTAGCGCTGCTCGACGCGATCGGGGGTGTAGACGTTCACGTCGGCGACGCCGCGCGGCGTCATCATCAGGCAGACGTTCTCGCTGCAGAGCTGGAACGCATCGCGGTCGGTCGAGACGACGCACGTCCTGATCCCCTCGGTGTCGGCGCGCGTCGCGAGCGTCGCGATCACGTCGTCGGCCTCCCAGCCTTCGAACTCGAGGTTGCGGTAGCCGAACGCCTCGACGATCGGGCGGAAGTGCGGGAACTGCTCTCGAAGCAGGTCCGGCATCGGCCGGCGGCCCTCCTTGTAGACCACCTCGGCCGCCTCGGCGACCGCCGCCCGGTGCACGGGGCGCGAGTCCCACGCCACCGCGACGCCCTTCGGCCGGTAGTCCGCCAGCAGCTTGAAGAGCATGTTCGTGAAGCCGAGCAGCGCGTTCGTCGGCTGGCCGTCGGTCGTCGCGAGCTCCTCGGGGAGCGCGAAGAACGCCCGGTAGGCCAGGTTGTTGCCGTCGACGATGAAGAGGTCGCACTCGCGCGCGGGCGCGTCGTCGAGGTTCAGCTCGGCTCCGGTGAGGGTCTTCGGCACAAGTGCGAGGGTATCGTCCGGACCCCATGGCAAGCCTCGAGATCCACGCACTTTCCGAGCTTCGCGACGAGGCCGCCGCCCTGCTCGCCGAGCGGTTCGCGGCGCAGCGCGCCGCGGAGCCGCTCCTGCCCGAGGTGGACGACTTCGCAGCGCACCTGCCCGAGGAGGGTCACGTCGCCACGCGAGGCGGCGGGGCGGTCGCCTACCTCGCCGGCGCGGTCGACGGCGACATGGCGCGGTGGCAGTTCGCAGGGCACGCCGCACGCGAGCCCGAGGCGCTGCGCGACCTCTTCGCGGTGCAGGCGGCGGAGTTCGGCGTGCGCCGCTTCATGGTCACCGTGCCGGCCTCCGAGCCGGCGCTGATCGACGCGTGGTTCCGGCTCGCGTTCGGGTGCCAGGCTGTTTGGGCCGTGCGCGAAACCGAGGGTGACGTAGCTGTACAGCTACAGCACACGTACGTTCGCCTGGCCACACCGGACGACGTCGAGGCGATCGTCGACTTCGACCTTCTCCTCTACGAGCACCAGGAGCGGACGCCGAGCTTCTCCGGGTTCGCGCCGCCGACCCGCGAGCAGTCGCGCAGCGAGGCGGCGGAGCTCTGGGAGGGCCCGTACACGACGTTCCTCGCCGAACGCGACGGCGAGCCGGCGGGGCTGCTCGTGCTCTACGAGCGCCCGCAGGGCGACCTGCGCGTCCCCGCCGGCAACATCGACCTCGCGTTCGCGGTGACCCGTCCGGAGATGCGCGGCGGAGGCGTCGGACTGGCTCTCACCGCGTTCGCCTTCGACTATGCGCGCGAGCACGGGTACCGCTCGATGACCGTCGACTGGCGCATCGTCAACCTGCTGTCGTCGCGCTTCTGGCCGAGCCGCGGGTTCCGGCCGCAGTACATCCGGCTCTACCGGGCGGTGCCGTGAACCTCCCGTCCGCCTCGGCCTTCGCCCTGTTCTGCCTCGCGTCGATCGCGCTCGCCGTCGTGCCCGGGCCAGCGGTCACCTACATCGTCACGCAGAGCGTCGACAAGGGCCGCCGCGCCGGCCTCGCCTCCGCCTGCGGCGTCGCCACCGGCGGGCTCGTCCACGTCGCCGCCGCCACGGTCGGCCTGTCCGCGCTGATCGCGTCGTCGGCGGCGGCGTTCACCGTCGTGAAGCTCGTCGGCGCCGCCTACCTGATCGTGGTCGGGATCCGCCGCATCCTCGACAGGAGCGACGACGAGCCGGTCGCCGCCGCGCCTGCACGCCTCAGGCGGATCTACCGGCAGGGCGTCGTCGTGAACGTCCTCAACCCGAAGACCGCGCTCTTCTTCCTCGCCTTCCTGCCGCAGTTCGTGGACACGCGCCACGGTGCGGTCTGGCCGCAGGTGGCGATCCTCGGGCTGACGTTCGCGGTCATCGCGTTCGCCTCGGACGCGCTCTACGCGACGCTCGCCGACCTGATCGCCTCCCGTCTCCGCCGGGTCGGCCGCGGCGCCCGGCTGCGCCGCTACGCCACCGGCGGGATCTTCATCGCGCTCGGCGCGACCGCGGCAGTCGCACGACGCGCCACGTGAGCCGGATCCCGCTCCTCTCGGATTCCCGGATCGTCGTCGCGGAGCCGGGAGCCGACGACGTCGTCCTGCGCCCGCCGGCTCCGCGCGAGCGCCTCGGCGACGTGCCGCAGGCGGTGCGGGACGCCCTCGCCTTCCCGCTCGCCGGCGAGCCGCTCGAGCGGCTCGTCACGCGCGGCGGCACCGCGACGCTCGTGATCGAGCAGCCGTCGCTGCCGATCCCGGGGGCGTCGCCGAGCCCGCGCCACCTCGCGATCGCCGCCGCGGCGGACGAGCTCGACCGCCTCGGCGTCAGCCAGGTGACGATCGTCGTCGCCGGCGGGCTGCTCCGCCGCTCGAGCCCGCGCGAGATCGGGCTGCTCGTCCCGCCGGAGTTCCGCAGGCGCTTCCGGGGCCGCGTGATCGTCCACGACGCCGAGGCGAACGACCTCGTCGAGCTCGGCCGCGCCGGCAACGTCACCCTCCGCGTCAACCGGGCGCTCGTGGAGACCGACCTGGTCCTCGCCGTGACGGCCGCCGAGACCGTGGTGCACGGCGGGCCGGCGGCGCTGCTCGCCGCCACCGGCCGCGAGTCCCTGCGCGCAGCCGGTGCGCTCTCGCTGCTCGAGACGAGCGGCTCGCAGGGCTGGCGGCTCGCGGTCGAGCTCGAGCGGATGCTCGCCGGCCACGTCCCGGTGACCGGCGTCTCGCTGGCGCTGAACATGCCGCGCCTCGCGGGGCCGTTCGCGGGCTACCCCTCCGAGCAGGGAGCGACCGAGCGCATCGTCGCCTCGCGCACGCGCAGGCTCTTCCAGATGGCGCCCGGATCCGTACGGCAACGACTGCTCGACCGGATCCCGCGCGAGCTGACGGCGGCTGCCGTCTACGCCGGCACGCCCTCCGTCGCGCACACCGAGGCGCTGCTGCGCGGCACCGTCTTCAAGGGCGTCGAGCTCGACGAGCCCGTGGACGCGCTCGTGATCGCGATCCCCGGCACCACCCCGTGGATGCCGCGCGAGCGGCCGAACCCGGTCAGCGCCGCGTACCTCGGCCTCGGGCTCGCCCTCCGCCTCTGGCGGAACGCGCCGCCGATCGCACATGGAGGCACGGCCATCCTCGTGCACCCGCTGCCGCGCAGGTTCCCCCGGCCGACCCAGGCGCCGTACCGCGCGCTCTTCTTCGACCCGCGCACCGCGCGCGACAGCGACGCGATGCGCGACGCCGAGCAGGCCGCCGTGCGCGACACCGCGGCGATCGCCGACTACCGCGCGGGTCGCAGCTGCCACCCGCTGCAGCCGTTCGCGGAATGGAGCGCCTGCGACGCGGCATCGCACCGGCTGGGCGCCGTGCTCGTCGCCGGCTGCCGCGATGCGCAGGCGGCCCGCCAGCTCGGCTTCGTGCCCGTTCACGGGCTTGGCGCCGCGCTCGAGATGGCGCGCGGCCGCGGCGCCGAGCGCGTCGGCTATGTCGTGGCGCCGCCCTACTTCCCGATCTCGGTCGGCCCGGGCTAGGTCTCGCCGAGGTAGGTCTTGCGGACCTCCTCGTTCGTCTTCAGCGCCTCGGCGCTGTCGGCGAGGGCGATGTGGCCGGTCTCGAGGACGTAGCCGCGGTTCGCGTGGTCGAGCGCCATCAGCGCGTTCTGCTCGACGAGCAGGATCGACGTGCCCTGCTCGTTGATCTGCTTGACGATGTCGAAGATGCGCTCGACGAAGATCGGTGCGAGCCCGAGCGACGGCTCGTCGAGGAGCAGGAGCTTCGGCCGGGCCATCAGCGCGCGGCCGATCGCGCACATCTGCTGCTCGCCGCCGGACATCGTCCCCGCGCGCTGGTTGCGCCGCTCGTGCAGCCGCGGGAAGAGCTCGAACACGCGGTCCATGTCTTCGCGGATCTCGATCCGGTCTTTGCGCTGGAAGGCGCCCATCTCGAGGTTCTCGGTGACGCTCATGCGCGGAAACAGGCGCCGGCCCTCCGGCGACTGGGCGATGCCGCGCTTGACGATCTCGTGCGGCGCGACGGTCGTGATGTCGCGGCCCTGGAACCTGATCGAGCCGCGGCGCGGCCGGTTGAGGCCGTTGATCGACCGCAGCGTCGTCGTCTTGCCGGCGCCGTTCGCGCCGAGCAGCGTGACGATCTCGCCCTCGTTGACCGTGAGCGAGATGCCCTTCAGCGCCTGGATCGAGCCGTAGTAGGTGTGGATGTCCTCGATCTCGAGGATCGGCGTCTTCCCGTTCGCGCTCACGACAGCCCCTGCCGCTTCATGTCCTCGACGGCGGCCTTGCCCAGGTACGCCTCGATCACGCGCTCGTTCTGCTGCACCTCGCGCGGCGACCCCTCGGCGATCTTCTCGCCGTAGTCGAGCACCGAGACGCGGTCGGAGACGCCCATGACGACGCGCATGTCGTGCTCGATCATCAGCACCGTCACCCCGCGCTCCTGGCGCAGGTGGCCGACGAACTGCGTGAACTCCGCCGACTCCTGCGGGTTCATCCCCGCGGTCGGCTCGTCGAGCAGCAGCAGCTGCGGCTGCGTCGCGAGCGCGCGCGCCACCTCGAGCTTCCGCTGTTCGCCGTACGGCAGGTTCTTCGCCAGCTCGTGCGCCACGCGGCGCAGGCCCGTGTACTGCAGGAGCTCTCTGGCGCGGTCGCGCGCCTCCTTCTCCTCGCGCCGCACGAACGGCGTGCGCAGGATCGAGTTGAAGATGTTCGCGTGCATCCGCGAGTGCATCCCGACCATGACGTTCTCGAGCGCCGTCATGTTCTGGAAGAGACGGATGTTCTGGAAGGTGCGGCCGACGCCGCGCGACGTGATCACGTGCGGCGGCTTGCCGGTCATGTCCTCGCCGAGGAACGTGATCGTGCCGGCGGTCGGCTTGTAGACGCCCGTCAGCATGTTGAAGAACGTCGTCTTGCCGGCGCCGTTCGGCCCGATCAGCGAGATCACCTTCCCGCGCGGCACCGTGAAGTCGACGCCGCCGACCGCGACGAGGCCGCCGAACTCCTTGCGTAGGCTGCTCGCGACGAGGACGTCGTCGCCGTTCGCGCTCATACCTCCGCCCCCTGGGCATGGT
>DASZWR010000082.1:0-17726 GCA_035546215.1 Gaiellaceae bacterium
TCGCCCGAGAGGGCCGCGAAGCAGGCGTAGTTGTAGTTGAGCCCGGCGTTGTCCGGCACGTGCGCGAGGCCGCCGCGGACCGCCTCGAGCGCGTCCGCGTACCGCTTGTCGGCGTACGCGGTCATCGAGTCGCGGTGGAACCGCCACGCGTCGCCCCAGTCGAGCGGCTCGTACGCCCGGCCGGGGGCTGCGCCCAGGGCGAGGACGATGCCGTCGCCCGTCGCCTTCCGCCGCGCCTCGGGCTGCACGAAGACGTACGTGCCGGCGGGCGCGTCGACCGTCTCACCGTCGATCTCGAAGGTCGCGTGCCCCTCGACGACGATGTAGAGCTCCTCCTGGCCCGTGCCCGCCTCGTCGTGCTCGCCGATCAGCGTCCCGTCCTTGCCGGGCGTGAACGCGTTGACCCCGAAGGCGCGCAGGCCGAGGTGCTCGCGCACGGGGATGTCCCGGTCGCGCCGCTCGATCTCGTCGAGGCGCGTGACCCGCCAGCGCTGCTCGTCGCCCATGGGGCGATCCTACCGGGCGTCCGGAGCGATCAGCGCCGGCCGCCGCGCGCGCGGGCCCGCTCCGCCGACACGGCGTGCGCTTGCAGCTCGAGCTCGTCCGCGAGCGGCGCGAATCGCTCCTCGACGCCGGCGTGGGCCAGCGCCTCCTCGAGCAGCCGGTCGGCGAACCACGGGTTCCGCGGCAGCAGCGGACCGTGCAGGTACGTGCCGTAGGCGCGCCTGTACCGGCAGCCTTCGTAGCCGGAGCGTCCGTCGTTCCCGAAGCCCGAGACGACGCGGCCGAGCGGCTCCGCGCCCTCGTCGAGGATCGTCCGCCCCGCGTGGTTCTCGAACCCGGCCAGCGTCTCGCCGGCCCAGGCGCAGTCGAGCAGCACGTCGCCGATCATCCGCGTGTCGCCGGCGACCGTGTGCAGCGGCAGCAGGCCGATCCCCGGCAGCTCGACGCCGGCGACGTCGCGGTAGGAGCGGCCGAGCAGCTGGTAGCCGCCGCAGACGGCCAGGAACGCCGCGCCGGCCTCGACCGCCTCGCGCAGCGGCTCCGCCTTGGCGACGAGGTCGTGGGCGACGAGCTCCTGCTCGCGATCCTGGCCGCCGCCGACGTAGAAGAGGTCGATCTCGCCCGCCGGCACCGGGTCGCGCATGCCGATCGCCCGGACGTCGAGCTCGTGGCCGCGCGCGCGTGCCCGCGACGCGAGGACGGCGATGTTGCCGCGGTCGGCGTAGATGTTCAGGTAGTCGGGATAGAGGTGGCCGACGCGGATCCTCACGGCTTCCGCTCCCAGTAGTTGGCGACGTGGCCGCGGCCGGCGACGACGCGCCGGAGCGCGAGCATCGCCGTGTACGTCGGCAGCAGGGTCAGCTCGCCGCCCGGCGGCGTCAGCTCGAGCCCGCGGTCGAGCGCCTTCTCGAGCGAAGGGACCACCTCGATCCTCGCGCGGTCGAGCCCGCCGTAGGCGAACCGGAGCGCCAGCTCGGCCGCGCGCGACCCGGTCGCGACCAGCCGGTCGAGCCCGGCGAGCAGCGGCTCGAAGTCGACGTCCCAGATCCAGGACACGTCGCGCCCGTCGGCGATCGCGTCGTTCAGCGCGACCACCGCCACCGACGGCGCGCCGCCCTCGACGAGCGTCCTGACCGCCTCGTTCGCGCCGGCGGGGTTCTTGATCAGCAGCATCAGGAGCCGCCGGTCGCCGACCGGGATCCGCTCGAAGCGCCCGAACGCCGCCGAGAAGCGCCCGAGCCCGGCGCGCACCTCGTCGAGGGGAATCCCGAGCGTGAGGGCGAGCGAGGCCGCCCCGAGCGCGTTGTAGACGTTGTAGAGGCCCGGCAGGGCGAGCTCCACCCGTGTCTCGCCGCCGGCGGCGGAGAGGCTGAACGACGCGCCCTCGAGCCCGTGCAGCCGGACGTCGCGGGCGACCACGTCGAGGGCCGGCCGCGCGTGGCCGCAGCTCGGGCACCGGTAGTCGCCGAGGTGGCCGACGTAGGCCGCCGCGTACTCGTACGGCGTCCCGCAGCGCAGGCAGTACTTCGAGTCGGCGGCGTGCTGCAGGGCCGGCCGCGCGACGCGGGGGTCGTCGACGCCGAAGATCCGGCCCCGGCCGGGCCGGCCGAGGTCGCCGACCTGCGGGTCGTCGCCGTTCACGACGAGCTCGGCGTCCGGGAGGGCGGCGACCGCGTCCCGCCAGCGGCCCGCGACGAGCTCCAGCTCTCCGTAGCGGTCGAGCTGGTCACGGAAGAGGTTGCCGAGGAGGAGCGCCTTCGGGCCGACGCGGCGGGCCACCTCGGGCAGCGCCGCCTCGTCCACCTCGAAGAGGCCGAGCTCGGCGCCGTCGGCGTCGAGGAGGGTGGAGGCGACGCCCGAGACGAGGTTCGCGCCCGAGCTGTTGTGGGCGGTGCGGACGTGCGGCGCGAGGATCTCCGCGAGCATCGCGGCCGTCGTCGTCTTGCCGTTCGTCGCCGAGACGAGCACCGATCCCTGCGGCAGGCGGCGGGCGAGCGCGTCGATCGCGTCCGGGTCGAGCTTCCAGAGGAGCTTGCCGGGGAGCGTGGTGCCGCCGCCGCGCCCGGCGACGCGGGAGAGCGCGCCGGCGGCCCGTACGGCGGCCGCCTCGAGGGCGAGGGGGATCGGCGGGCGCATGGGGTGGGACGGTACCGGGCCTTCCCCCGATCGAGGGAACTTCGCCCGCCTACCCCTTCTTGGGGAGGCAATACACCTGAATTCCCAACATCATCCGGCTCGTTCGGGGCCCTGCGGCACATCGGGACCCGAGTCATGCGGATCTGCGGCCCCTGCCCATGGACGGGCGGGGAAAGAGAAAGGGAGATCGAATGTCAAAGATGAACGAGCGCGGTGCACGGAGCGATCGCTCCTCTGCGCTCTGGGGCACGGGTGGACGGGGCGGCGACCGCTCCAGCGTCCTCTGGGGGAAGGGCGGCCGCAGCGTGGTCGTCTCCTTCGTCCTGGCGCTGGCGCTCGCGCTGCCGCTTGCAGCCACGGCGTCGCCCGGCAAGAAGCCGGCGCCGCCCGCCCCTCCGACGACGACCCAGATCGCTCCGGACGCGTCGAACGGCCACGACCGGTCGAACTTCGTGGCCCGCGGGCTCCTGAACCGGGCGGCGCAGTCCCCGAACGCGCGCGTCGACGTGATCATCACCTCGACGGGCGGCGAGGGTGCGTCCCAGAACGTCCTCCGGTGGCTCGCGCTGTTCGCGGGTCAGGGGAACCAGTTCCTGCACCAGCAGAACCTCAGCCTGGTCAACGGTGTCAGCCTGTCGCTGCCGGCGCGTCTCGTGACGTTCCTGCAGAACGTCCCGGGCCTGACCGTCATCCCGGACTCGCCGGTCAAGCTCTCGGGCTCGGTCTCCTCGTCCACGCAGCTCTGGCCGTACGCGTCGGGGAACAGCGCGATGTGGCTCGGCGACCAGGTCCTCTACGGGAGCCGGACGCCGGCGATCGCCGTCATCGACTCGGGCGTGCAGCCGCGGGCCGACTTCGGCACCCGGATCCGGGCGAGCGTCAACCTGTCGACGATCGACGGCAACACGTCGCTCGACGACCAGGACGGTCACGGCACGTTCGTCGCGGGCATCGCGGCGGGCGCCGGTGCGGGCCTCGCGGGTGCAGACCCGGTGGCTCCGATCGTCTCGATCAAGGTGATGGACTCCCAGGGCGAGGCGAAGACGTCCGACGTGATCGCAGCCTGCCAGTGGATCCTCGACCACAAGGACCAGTACAACATCCGCGTCGCCAACTTCTCGCTCCACTCGAGCTACAGCACGAACTTCTATCGTGACCCGCTCGACCAGGCCGTCGAGAAGCTCTGGTTCAACGGCGTGACCGTCGTGGCTGCCTCCGGCAACTACGGCACCAGCACGAGCACGCCCTCCGGCGTCCTCTACTCGCCCGGCAACGACCCGTTCGTGATCACGGTCGGCGCGACCGACCTGAACGGCACCGCCCAGGCGAACGACGACCAGGCTGCGCCGTGGTCGGCGTGGGGCTACACCCCGGACGGGTTCTTCAAGCCGGAGATCTCGGCGCCGGGCCGCTACATGGTGGGCCCGACCCCGGCCGGCTCGACGATCACCCAGGAGAAGCCTGGCAACCTCGTCGGCCCGGACAAGATCCAGCTGTCGGGCACGTCCTTCTCGGCCCCGGTCGTGTCGGGCACGGTCGCGGAGATCCTCGCGCGGCATCCCGACTGGACGCCGGACGAGGTCAAGGGCGCGCTGATGAAGACCGCCCGCAGGCTGACCGCCGGCAACCCGCAGGCCGCAGGCCTCGGCGAGCTGACCGCGACGCGTGCGGCGGCGCTCACGCAGACCCCGCCGAACGCGAACCTCGGTCTCGACCGGTTCGTCTCGTCGGCCGTCCAGGGCGCGAGCGGCCTGGCGTTCGACGCGATGAGCTGGGCCAACACGGCGAAGTCCGACATGTCCTGGAACTCCATGAGCTGGAGCAGCCAGTCCTGGAGCGACATGTCCTGGACGGATCAGTCGTGGGCCTCGATGTCGTGGACTGACATGTCCTGGAGCGACATGTCCTGGACTGACATGTCGTGGACTGACATGTCCTCGGCCGACGTCAGCCGCGAGGATGCCGCCGAGAGCGACAGCATCAGCGGCTCGGCCGGCTACGCGGCGACCCCGGACCAGGTGCAGGCGGCGGAGACCGACCCGGACCAGGTGCCGGTGGACAACGTCTCGCCGTAGGCGACTCCGAAACGACGACGTACGGCGAAGGGCCCGCTCCGGCGGGCCCTTCGGCGTCTCTCCCCGAAAGGGGGATGGCCGTTTCCCCGTGGGTGCCGTAACTATTGTCGTCGACCTGCGGCCCGCGCGAAGAGCGCGGAAGGAGAACGAGATGAGCGCGATCCCGAGCGACGTCACGCTCGAGGCGAATACGACGGAGCCACCGCGGCGGGCACCGGCCCTGCCTCGCTCTGCGTCGATCTACGGGATCGGCGTGGGTGTCGCCGCCCTCGCGTTCGCCGCGCCCTTCCTCATCCGGCTCGGCCACGAGACGGGCAGCTGGGGGACGTTCGCCGTCCTCGCGCTCGGCGCCGCCGCGAGCCACACCTACACGGTGCGGACGGCGCGCGACTCCGCCTTCCACACCTCGTGGCTGTTCCTGATCCCGGCCGCGCTCCTGCTGCCGCCCGGCCAGGTGGCCCTCGTCGGGCTCGTGATGCACATCCCCGAGTGGCTGAAGGAGCGCTACGCCTGGTACATCCAGTCGTTCAACATCTGCAACTACACGGTCGCGAACCTCGCGACGTGGGCTGCGGCCTACGGCGTCATGCACGCGGGCGGGCTGATCACGAACGCCGATCTCCGCTGGGCGCTCGCGGGCGCCGTCGCCTGCGTCGTCGCCGTGGGGGCGAACCACGTGGGGCTCGCGCCGATGATGATGTTCGCGCGCGGCCACTCGCTGCGGGAGTCGGGCGTGTTCTCGTTCGAGAGCCTCTCCACGGACTTCATCGTCTCGACGCTCGGGCTCGCGTTCGCGGCCTTCTGGAACCTCAACCCGTGGCTGATCCCGTTCGCGGTCGCCCCGCTGCTTCTGATCCACCGGTCGCTGTCGGTGCCGCAGCTCCAGGCGGAGGCGCGCGTCGACCCGAAGACCGGCCTCTACAACACCCGCCACTTCGCGGCCACGATGCAGGAGGAGCTGGGGCGGGCCCAGCGTTTCGGGCGGCCGATGTCGCTGATCATGGCCGACCTCGACCTGCTGCGCGACATCAACAACACCTACGGCCACCTCGCCGGCGACGCGGTGCTCCAGGGCATCGCCGAGGTGTTCCGGCAGGAGCTCCGGCACTTCGACGTCCCGTCGCGCTTCGGCGGCGAGGAGTTCTCGATCCTGCTCCCCGAGACGACGCCGCAGGAGGCGCTCGAGGTCGCCGAGCGGATCCGCGCCGCCGTGGCCGCGCGGCGGTTCGAGGTGGAGACCTCGAGCGAGCCGATCAAGGCGACGATCTCGATGGGCGTCGCGGCCTATCCGCGCGACGGGAGCGACGCGAACGAGCTCGTCCACCAGGCCGACCTCGCCGTCTACCGGGCGAAGCTGCAGGGCCGGAACCGCGTGCTCGACGCCGCGAGCTCGGACGAGTCGGTGCTCGTCGGGGCCCCGGCGCGCCAGCCGGGCCGCCTGACGGCGCTCGCGGAGCCGCCCGAGGCCGTGCGTCCCGGGCCGGGCGCCGAGGCCGCCCCGGCCCCGCCGCAACCCGCGAAGACCCAGGTGCGGCCGCACACGCCGCCGTCGCCGCGGTTCTTCGCCGTCCCGAAGCGCCTCGCCGCGCTCGTCGGGCTCGTCGGCGCCCTGGGCACGGCAGCGGGCGTCGCCGGCGCGATCTTCGGCCACTCGACCGACTACGTGGGCCTGCTCGTGATCGTGGCGCTCGTCGGCCTCGGCGAGGCGCTCTCGCTCGAGCTCGAGGAGACCGGCTCGATCTCGGTCAGCGCCGTCGGCGCGCTCGCCGCCGCGGCGATCATCGGCCCGCGGGCGGCGCTGCCGCTCGCGATCACGATGTCGGCGGTCGCCTGGAGCGCCCGCCGCGTCAGCTTCCACCACAACCTGTTCAACGTCGGCGTCCTGTCGCTCGCGACCCTGACCGCGAGCGGCGTCTTCTCGTTCCGGTTCGACGGGGCGGTCGGCACCGGCGTCTTCCTGGCCACGGGCCTGCTCGCGGGCGCCGCGTACTTCCTCGTCAACACGGTGCTCCTGTCGCTCGCCGTCGGCCTCGAGGGGCGCGAGAGCTTCGTCCAGGTGTGGCGCGAGCGGTTCGCCTGGCTGACCCCGCACTACGTCACCTACGGCTTCATCGCAGCGGTGATCGCCGAGGCCTACCGCCCGATCGGGGCCTGGGCGATCGTCGTGTTCGCGCTGCCGCTCTTCCTGATGCGGAAGACGCAGGAGGCCTACCTGAAGCACACGCAGCGCTCCGCGCAGAAGCTGCGGGCCGCGGCGGACACGATCCAGAGCCAGAACGTCTCCCTGGAGCAGGCGAACCGGCTGCTCCGCGAGCGGTCGACGGCGGCGATGGAGTCGCTCTCCGCGACGGTCGACGCGCGCGACGCCTACACCGCGGGCCACTCGCGGCGCGTGCAGCAGCTCGCCCTCGCGATCGGCCGCGAGCTCGGGCTCTCGCAGGCGGAGCTCGAGCTGCTCGGGCACGCGGCGCTCTTCCACGACATCGGCAAGCTCGGGATCCCCGACGCGATCCTGCTCAAGCCGGGCGCGCTCACCGACGAGGAGTGGGTGGTGATGGCGAGCCACGCGGAGGAGGGGGCCTCGATCATCAACCGCCTCGGCTTCCTCAGCGACGCCGTGCCGGCGATCCGGCACCACCACGAGCGCTGGGACGGCCGCGGCTACCCCGACGGGCTCGTGGGCGAGGAGATCCCGCTGCCGGCCCGGATCATCCACGTCGCCGACGCGTTCGACTCGATGCTCACGACGCGTGTGTACCGGCCCGCCCGCCCGGCCGCGGAGGCGCTGGACGAGCTGCACGCGAACTCCGGCACCCAGTTCTGCCCGCGCTGCGTGAGCGCGCTCGAGGCGGTCGTCGCGAGCGAGGTCGTGAGCGCTCCGGTGCTCGCAGACTAGCCTGTACTTGCGTCTTCTCTAATTCGCTCTACCATTCTTGGTGTGAGCCGGAAGCCGTACCGCGCGGTCGCGGGCATCGATCCGGAGGCCCTCGCCGCGTTTCGCTCCGGGATCCGCCGCCGCTACACGGACGAGCAGATCCTGGACGCCCTGCGCGCGTCCGCCGAGCGCCTCGGCCGCTCGCCGACGATGAAGGAGTTCGCGGCCGACCCGGGGGCCGGGATGCACCCGCAGACGGTGATCGAGCACTTCGGCACCTGGAACGCCGCCAAGCGCGCCGCCGGGCTGATGCCGCGCCGGTTCGCGACGCGGGAGGAGCTCGTCGAGCAGCTCCGGTCGCTCGGGGCCGAGCTCGGCCGCACGCCGACCGCCCAGGACATCCGGGCGCGCCGCGGCACGATGCCGTCCGCCTCGCTGTACTGGCACACGTTCGGCTCGCTCTCGACGGCGCTCCGGGAGGCCGGGTTCGACGTGGCGGTGGGGGAGGAGCGGCTGGAGCGGGCGCTCGTCCAGGGCGCCGCGCTCGCCCGGGCGCTCGGCCGGCTGCCGAAGTTCGCCGACTGGCAGGAGGCGCGCCGCGCCGACCCGGCGATGCTGACCGAGTGGCAGGTCTACCGGCTGTTCGACGCCCGCAGGGGCGCCTGGGCGACCTTCCAGTACCTCGTGCGCGAGCGCCTCGTCGACGAGGGCGCCGCCGTCGGCGCCGACGGGACGGTTTCCTAGGCCGCAGCGGCGAGCACGGCGAGGCGCATCAGGCAGTACTCGCGCTCGCCGGGGGCGCGCACGGCCGGCAGCGGGTGCGCCTCGTGGTAGGAGAGGTCGGGCCGGAAGCGCTCGCGGCGGTCGACCCGGCCGTCGTGGAGGGCGAGCCAGGTGCCCTCCCGCACCTCGCGCTTGCGGAGCTTCAGGTCGCAGTAGCGCTCGACCACGTCGAGCGCGAGCTTGGTGGAGGCGAAGAAGACGCCGTCGCGGCTCTCGCCGAGCCAGAGCGGCCGGCCGCTGCCGCGGGCGACGAAGACCACGTCGGGCTGCCGCTCGTCGAGCCAGCCGGTCGCCAGGGCGCCGCGCAGCCGCTCGAGCGCGCGGGCGTCGTTCCCGGAATGGGCGGCGAGCGCGAAGATCGCCTCGGAGTCCACGGTCATGCGCGGCTCGGCGCGGGCGCAGGAGTGGGGAGCGAGCAGCTCGTCGTCGTTCGTGATGATCCCGTTGTGGATCCCCACCACGGGGCCGTGCCGCACCGGGTGGTTGTTGGCGGCGATCGACGGGTGCCCCTTGGTGTAGTCGCGGACGTGCACGAGGAGCTGGTTCGCCTGCTCCGGCACCGCCACGCGCTCGAGGAGCTTCGAGGCCGGCGTCCGCTGCTTCACGACCGTGGCGTAGGTGTCCTCGGGACCGCGGTAGGCGTAGCCGACGGCGTCTGCGCCGCGCTCGGCGATCGCTGCGAGGAGGGCCTGCGCGGCCAGCGTCCGATCCGCGTCTGAGCGCGATCGGAGGCTGTATCCCGCAATGCCGCACATAACTCGATCCTATGGTTATCGACGGACGAGCCGCCGAATTGTCGGTCGATTCGAACGACTTCCTTACGCGTCGCTCAAGCGAAGTCCTTCCCCGGTCGATATCAGGGGAGTGGAGCACCCGGTTCCCAAGGATCTCGACCCCGAGGCCGCCGAGGCGAGCCTCGAGCTGCTGCCCCTGCTCGACGAGCCCGAGGTCGAGGAGGCGGAGGACGAGCCCGAGAACGCCGTCCTCTCCGAGGAGGAGCGGCTCCAGACCTCCGACCCGCTGAAGCTGTACGTGCGCCAGATCGGCGACGGGCGGCTGCTCACCCCGCAGCAGGAGCGCGAGCTCGCGCGCCGCAAGGACCTCGGCGACGAGCGGGCGAAGCGGCGGCTGATCGAGTGCAACCTCCGGCTCGTCATGTCGATCACGCGGAACTACACGAAGGCCGGCGTGCCGCTCCTCGACCTGATCCAGGAGGGGAACCTCGGCCTGATCCGGGCGGTGGAGAAGTTCGACTACACGATGGGCTACAAGCTCTCGACGTACGCGACCTGGTGGATCCGCCAGGCCGTGACGCGCGCGCTCGCCGACCAGGGGCGGACGATCCGCCTGCCCGTCCACGTGGCGGAGCAGGTGCGCCGGGTGCAGCGGTCGCGCCGGCAGCTCGCCCAGAAGCTGAACCGCGACCCGTCGGTCGAGGAGATCGCCAGGGACTCCGGTTTTCCCGTCGAGCGCGTCCAGGAGCTCTTCGACCTGGTCGAGGACCCCGTCTCGCTCGAGACGCCCGTCGGCGACGGCGAGAGCATGGTCGCCGACCTGATCGAGGACGAGAAGTCGGAGTCCCCGGACGGCGCCACCGCCGCGAACGCACGGACGGCCGAGCTCACGGCCGCGATCGAGCGCCTGAACCCGCGGATGAAGCACGTGGTGCTGCGCCGCTTCGGGCTCGATGGACAGCCGCCGCAGACCCTCGAGGAGGTCGGCCAGGACCTCGGCATCACGCGCGAGCGGGTGCGCCAGCTCGAGACGCGTGCGCTGAAGGAGCTCCGCGCGGTCGCGCCGGGGCTCCAGGAGTACCTGCAGACCTAGCGCGGCCTACCCGGTGTAGGCGACGGCTTCCATCTCGTGGAGCGTCGCCAGGCGCTTCAGCGCCTCGACCTCGATCTGCCGGACGCGCTCGCGGGTCAGCCCGAGCCGGCGGCCGATCTCTTCGAGCGTCTTCGGCTCGGCGTCCGCGAGGCCGTAGCGGAGCACGACCACGGCGCGGTGCCGGTCGGGGAGCGACTTGAGCGCCGTCGCGAGCGTCTGCGAGCGGAGGGAGTCCTCGACCTGCTCGTCCGGGAGCGGGCCGTCGCCGGGCACGAAGTCGCCGAGCACGGCGTCCTCGGCCTCGCCGACCGGTGCGTCGAGCGACGCCGACGCGCGGGCGGCCGCGCGCACCTCCTTGGCCTGCTGCAGCGGCAGGTTCGCCTCGTCGGCGATCTCCTCGAGCGTCGGCTCGCGCCCGAGCACGGCCCACAGCGAGCGCTCGGCGCGGTTCATCTTCTGCAGCCGCTCGACGATGTGGACGGGCATCCGGATCGTGCGCGCCTTGTCGGCGAGCGCCCGGGCGACCGCCTGGCGGATCCACCAGGTCGCGTACGTCGAGAACTTGTAGCCGCGGCGCCAGTCGAACTTCTCGACGGCGCGGATCAGGCCGAGCGTTCCTTCCTGGATCAGGTCGAGGAACGGCAGGCCCTGGTTGCGGTAGTTCTTCGCGATCGAGACGACGAGGCGCAGGTTCGACTGGATCATCCGCTGCTTCGCGAGCATGTCGTTCTTCTCGATCTTCTTGGCGAGCTCGACCTCCTGGGCGGCCGTGAGCAGCGGATGGCGGCCGGCCTCGCGCAGGAAGAGCTGCAGCGCGTCGGTGGTCGTCTCCCAGGAGAGCTGGAGCGGCTGCGGCTCGGGCTTCGGCGGCGTCCTGGCCTCGCCGTCCTCGTTCAGGTCGTCGAGGACGTCGATCTGGCGGGTCTCGAGCTCGTGGTGGACGGCTTCGACCTCGAGCGCGTCGAGCCCGAGCGGCTCCATGACCTCGTTGAGCTCCGAGAGCAGCAGGGATCCGCGCTCCTCCGATGACTCGACGAGCTGCCGCAGGTCGTCGCTGAGCAGCAGGATGTCCGGCTCGGCCGTCACTCGGTCACCAGATAGCCGGATTCCGCCCCTGCCAAACCAACTTCCGCAGTGCGCGCAAGTCGTTGTTATGTCAAGTCGAGACGGAAGGGGCTTGCCGGCACGGCCCGCGGCCGCAATCCACAGCTTCTTCCCCAGGGGCCCGGGAAAAGCCGTGGAAATGTGGACAATTCGCTGTGCGCAAAATGCGGCAATTCCGTTCCGCAAAGGCTTGATCCGGCGCTGCGCAGGCCCTAGATTCGCTCGTGCACCGAGCACGGAGCGCGAGTAGGTCGAAGCCGCTCCCGAGGGCCGTAGGCGGAAGCCGAAGGTTCACGGGGGAGGTGGACGAAAGCGCCACCGGCTCGGTGAATTTCTGGTCCGCCCCTTTCGAGCGCACGGCACGATTCGCAGCTCGATGCGGTCCACACGGATTGTTTCGCAAATTGCGCGATTCTCGTCTCCGGCCCTCTTGCACGCGGCCCGGGCGCGTCGTAGATTCGCTCTTGCACCGAGCACGGAGCGCGAGTAGGTCGAAGCCGCTCCCGAGGGCCGTAGGCGGAAGCCGAAGGTTCACGGGGGAGGTGGACGAAAGCGCCACCGGCTCGGTGAATTTCTTTGGACCGACCTCCCCCACCGCCGGCCTGCGCGCCAGGTAGGATCGCGCCCGATGCACCTCCGGCCGCCGGCGATCGACCACGGGATCATCTCGCTCATCTGGGCGATCGTGTTCGGCCTCTTCATCTGGATCGGAGGCGCGGCGGTCGGCTACGGCAGCGCCGTCTGCTTCATCGCCGGCTGCGTCGCCGGGTTCCTGATCTTCGTCTTCGTCCGGGTCTACGGCGAAGACGACGCGCGCCGCCCCTGACGGCCGCAGAGGGCCGACACCAGCAGGCGCGCGAGGTCGCGCCCCAGCAGGTCCTCCAGGCGCCCGTACGCGTCCCGGCGGTCGTCGCTCACCTCGCTGCAATGGACGAGGAGGAGCCCCGCCCCTCTGTGCTGCTTCGCGACCGGCATGCGACCCTGAGCGGGTCATCGGGCGGTTCGCGGCCACGCAGCATCCCTGGCGGGAGGGAACGCCGCTACTCGAGGCCCAGGCGGCGGGCGTCGAACGCGGCCGACCAGAGCTCCGCGCGGAACTCCTCGACGGTGGCGGCGACGTCGTCCTCGAACAGGTGCCGGACGACCCCGATCTGCCGGTCGTTCACGAAGGGCACGTCGACGTGCTCCCGCGAGACCACGTTGACCGAGACCTTGCCGCACACCGGGCAGCGGACGGCGACCCCGACGAGGTCGTCCGAGGCGACCGGGGCGAGCAGCCGGAACGCCGACGGCGTCACCGGCCGGGGCCGCTCTTCCGGCCAGCAGAAGAAGCTCCACGGCCACTCCCCCGCCTTGATCCGCGTCGCCGCGAGCTCCCCGAGCTCGCCGCCGATCGTCTCGACCTTCGAGGTCATCAGGTTCATGAAGGCGGTGCCGTCCTCGAGCCCCAGGGGCGCCCAGTCGAGGTCGTCGTGGGTGACGAGCCCGGGATGCTCACCGCCGCAGCCGCAGTCGAAGTCGACCCGGTAGACCGCCGGATGGTGCGCGCCGGGCAGCTCCTCGAGCCGCCGGAAGCGCGACAGGCGCACGTGCGTCTCACCGTGGACGGGACACGCGAACGTGTAGGAGGTTCGTAACGTGTCGTACATGGGCTAGGTGTACCCGCGTGATCGGACGCCCATGCCCGAACTGAAGGCGCGAGCCCCGGCTCAGTAGGTGATCAGCGCGTGCAGGTCGAGCCCGTCGAGCCGCTCCCGGCCGCCCAGGAACGTCAGCTCGATGATGAAGCAGGCCCCCACCACGACGCCGCCGAGCTGCTCGACGAGGCCCTTGATCGCCTCGACGGTGCCGCCGGTCGCGAGCACGTCGTCGTGGATGACGATGCGCGCGCCGTGCGGGATCAGCTCGGGATGGAGCTCGAGCGAGTTCTCGCCGTACTCGAGCGTGTAGCTCGCGCTGACCGTCTCGGGCGGCAGCTTGCCCGGCCGCCGCGCCGGCACGAACCCCACGCCGGCCTCCACCGCGACGGCGGAGCCGATCCAGAAGCCGCGCGCCTCGGCGCCGAGCACGAGGTCGGCGTCCTTCGCCTTGACCCACTCGGCGAGGTCGCCGACCGCCTCCTTGAGCGTCGCCGCGTCCGCGAGCAGCGGGGTCACGTCCTTGAAGCCCACGCCGGGAGTCGGGAAGTCGTCGACTTCCCTGATCTTCTGCCGCAGGTCGCTCACAGCGCCAAGTCTCGCAGGTCGCGCCGGAAGAGGAGCGAGGACAGCTCCCCCGCGAGGTCCGCGAGCTGCTGCAGGTCGCGCAGCGCCTGTGCGCGGCGCTCCAGGTTGCGGCCGCGCAGCGCCGGCCCGACGAGCTGCTCGAGCAGCGCCGCCTGCCTGCCGGTCGCCGTCCGGATCGTGCGCAGGTTCCGCGGGCCGGCGCCGTAGCGGACGAGCTGCGCGCACGTCGCCGCCACGTCGGCGTCCGACTCCGGGTAGCGCTTGTCGGCGCCCGAGCCGTGCGGGGCGAGCAGGCCGTAGTCCTCGAGCTCCTTCGCGAGCTCCGGCGTCACGCCTGCGCGCTCGCAGAGCTCGTCGAAGTCGATCGCGTCCTCCTCCTGCCCGAGCGACGTCGGGCGGCGGCGCTTCCGCTCGGAGGCGCCGGGAGCGTCGAGCTCCTCCTTGATCACGCGCAGCGGCAGGAACTCGTCGCGCTGCAGGCGCAGGATCTTGTCGAGGCGCTCCAGGTCGCCCTCGCTGAACAGCCGGTAGCCGCCCTGGGTGCGGCGCGGCGTCAGGAGCCCCTCGTCCTCGAGGTACCGGATCTTCGAGATCGAGATGTCGGGGAACTCGGGCCGCAGCCGGCGCACGACCTCGCCGATGCGGAGCAGGCGCTCCCGCTGCTGCCGCTGCGGCTGCTGGGGCGCGGTCGACGTCATGCGATGAACGTCATCCGGTACTTGCCGACCTGCAGCTCGTCCCCTTCCTGGAGCGGCGCCCGGTCGATGCGCTTGCGGTTGACGAACGTCCCGTTCAGCGACCCCTGGTCCTCGACGAAGAACTCGCCGCCCTCCTCGACGAGCACCGCGTGGTTCCGCGACACGGTCACGTCGTCGAGGAAGATGTCGCAGTCCGGGGAGCGGCCGATGCGCGTGCGGGCGCCCGCCGGCCGGAAGCTCTCCCCCGCGCGGCCGCCGCCGGCGCGCACGACGAGGGCCGGCCCCTGGATGCCGAAGTCCTCCTGCTCGCCGAGCTCGGCGACCTCTTCCGGCGACAGCGTCTGCGTCGTCTCGGTGGCGCCGCCGCCCTTCTGCAGGAGCGCGCCGCAGCGCGAGCAGTAGTTCGCGCTCTCGGGGTTCTGGAAGCCGCACTCGCTGCAGTAGACGACGTTCATGCAGGCGGCGAGCCCTTGCCGGCGAGGATCTCCGTGAGGCGGTTCAGGTCGACCTCCTCGAGGACGCTCTTCCCGCCCGAGCGCTGCAGGCGCGCGACGAGCTCCGCCCTCAGGATGTCGATCTTCCCGTGCAGGATCCGCCGCTGGTAGCTGAGCTCGCGCTCCTCGCCTTCGAGGTCGTCGATCAGCTGCTTGAGCGCGTCGTCGGTGAGCGTGCCGAGGTCGGGGAGCGGTTGCAAGAACGTGCCGCCTTTCGTCCGGGTGCCCTCTGAATACCAGCAGAGGCAGACCGAACCGTCAACCTCAACTTCAGGGTTCTTCAGCGCGCGGCGCCGATCTCCTCCCGCTCGATCACGTCCGTGACGAGGTTCCGGAGCTCCGTCTCGAGCTCCTCCGAGTGCGCCGGCGTGTCGCCCTCGGCGTACAGGTGGATCACCGGCTCGTCGCCGTCCGGCAGCACCTGCACCCAGCCGCGCTCGTCGAAGATCTTGATCCCGTCGGTGACGTCGACGTCGTCGTCCGCGTAGCGCTCGTTCAGGACGCGCA
Source organism: Gaiellaceae bacterium (assembly GCA_035546215.1). Lineage (GTDB taxonomy): Bacteria > Actinomycetota > Thermoleophilia > Gaiellales > Gaiellaceae > PALSA-600. The sequence continues at coordinate 15,229 of DASZWR010000082.1, forward strand.
TCACGGTGCCCTTGAGCGCCCACGGGCACTGCACCTGGCGGTGGATGAGGGTGGGCCTCGGCAGCTCCGCGACGAGCTCCGAGAGCGGCCGCTCGATCGGGGCGAGCAGCTCGAGCAGCTTGCAGAGCGACGCGATCGCGTCGTAGGCGGGCAGGAAGCCCGGGAAGACGTACCCGCCGCCGGGGGCGCCCGCGAAGACCACGCCGTCGCCGGCGGCGGCCCGCGTCAGCTCGTGCAGCGAGGCGGGCGTCCGGACGACCTCCAGGCGGTCGCCGACCACCTCCTCGACCTGGCTCGTGGCGGTGATCGGGACGACCACCTTGCCGGTCGACGCCTCGCCGATCAGCTTCAGGTAGAGCAGGAGCGCCTGATCCGGGCGGATCTCCCTCCCCCGCTCGTCGATCAGGAAGATCCGCTCCGCCGACCGGTCGAAGACCGCGCCGAAGTCGGCGTTCACGGCGGCGACGAGCCGCTGCGCCTGGTCGACCGTCTCGGCGAGCCGGGCCGGCGCCGAGCCGGCGTCCGACTCGAACGCGTGCGACGTGACGGCCTCGACGGCGAGCGGCCCGAGCACGAGCGGCAGCACGAAGCTGCCCGCCGAGTAGCCGTAGTCGACGACGATGCGGAACCCGCGCGCCCGGATCGCCTCCGAGCCGAGGTCGGCGAGCAGGTCGCTCGCGTAGCTCTCGCGGGCCCGCGCCGGGTACGACATGGAGCCGACGTCGGAGAACGGGACGCGCCGGAGCTCCTGGCGCGTGAAGTGCTTCTCGACCTCCTTCTGCATCGCGGCCGACAGGGCGATCCCGGGCCGCTCGAACAGGCGGATCTGCACCGCCTCCGGATCGGTCGTGGAGGCGCCCACGTGGAAGGCGGCGTCGTAGCCCTGGGTCTTCAGGAGGTGCTTCCCGACCGGCGCGGGCAGTGTCCGCAGGTCGGCGACGCTGACCCCGGTCGAGTGGAGCCCCGAGATGAGCGCGCGCTTGATCATGCGGTAGGCCGGCGCGCTCTCGCGGCTCGCGACGACGCGGGCGCCCCGCTTGAGGGCTGTGCCGAGCGCCGCGCCGAACCGCAGCGCGATCTCGGGCGTCAGGTCGACGTTGACCAGGCCGACGACGCCGTCCTGCGCGAAGACGCGCGTGGTGCCGCGCGACTCCCAGATCAGGCTCTCGTGGATCTGCGCCCCGTACTCGACCTCCTTGTACGGGTAGATGCGGACGCCCGGGTAGATGACCGACTGGTCGCCGATCGTCACCTGGTCGCCGATCGCGACGCCCTCGTGCACCCTGGCGTGCGGCCGGATGTCGCAGTTGCGGCCGACGATCGCGCCCTCCACGACCGCGCTGCGGCCGATGTAGCAGGAGGCGTCGAGCACCGAGCGCGCGATGCGGCCGCGCTCGCGCAGCGTCGTCGCCGGGCCCAGCACCGTGTACGGCCCGACGGACGCCTCGGGTGAGACGCGGGCGTAGTTGCCGATGAACGCCGGCCCCTCCACGCCCTCGACGTCGTCGATCTCGACGCCCTCGCCGATCCAGACGTCGCCGCGGATCTTCAGCCCGGGGATGTTCAGGCTGACCCGCTCGTCGAGCGCGTCGAAGTTCGCCTGCCGGTACTGGTCGAGGTTCCCGATGTCCTGCCAGTAGCCGTCGCAGACGTAGCCGTAGATCGGCCGGCCCATCTCGAGGAGCAGCGGGAAGAGCTCCTTCGAGAAGTCGTAGGGCCGGTCGGTCGGCACGTGCTTCAGCACCTCCGGCTCGAGCACGTAGATGCCGGTGTTGATCGTGTCGGAGAAGACCTCGCCCCACGACGGCTTCTCGAGGAAGCGCGTGATGCGCCCCGCTTCGTCGGTGACGACGACGCCGAACTCCAGCGGGTTGGTGACGCGCTGCAGCGCGATCGTGACGTCGTTGCCTTCGCTGCGATGGTGCGCGACGAGTGCGCTCAGATCGATATCCGTCAGCGCGTCGCCCGAGATGACGAGAAACGTCTCGCCGGCCAGCAATTTATCGGCCATTTTGACGGCGCCCGCGGTCCCGAGCGGCGTATCCTCGACGACGTATTCCATCTTCACGCCGAACGCGGCACCGTCGTCGAAGTACGATTCGACTTCGTCGGCGAGATAGTGCAACGTCGCGACGACGTCGCTGATGCCGTGGCGGCGGAGTAAGGCGATGATGTGCTCCATCACCGGTTTACCGGCAACCGGAGCGAGCGGCTTCGGCCGGCGCGAGGTCAGCGGGCGCAGCCGCGATCCCTCGCCGCCCGCCATCAGTACGCCCTTCATAAGTCCTCCACGACGGGGATAACTACAAGTTCATGCGCGCGGGCGTAACTCCCGCAACGCGCTCGCAAAACGTTCGAGCCGTCCGTCGGTCGCGATCGCGTCGAGATCGTCGCGCAATTTCCGCCGCCAGTTCGGGTACTCGGTATTGGTGCCGGGAATATTCACCGGCGCGCGCTCGCCCAGCGCGTCTTCGAGGCGCAACATCACGATCCGCGCC
>DASZWR010000083.1:0-53325 GCA_035546215.1 Gaiellaceae bacterium
CGCAGCGCGACCAGGTCGAGCCAGCCGCAGCGGCGCTCGCGGCCCGTGACGGTGCCGAACTCGCCGCCCAGCTCGCGCAGCCGCGCCTGGTCCGGCCCCTCGATCTCGGACGGGAGCGGCCCCTCGCCGACGCGCGTCACGTACGCCTTCGCCACGCCGATCACGCGGTCGATGCGCGTCGGCCCGATGCCGGTGCCCGTCGCAGCACCCGACGCGACCGGGTTCGACGACGTGACGAACGGATACGTGCCGTGATCGAGGTCGAGAAGGGTGCCCTGCGCGCCCTCGAACAGGACGTCCTTCCCGTCGCGGAGCGCTTCGTCGACGAGCAGGGACGTGTCGCCGACGATCGGACGCAACCGCTGCGCGTAGCCCTCGTACCGCGCCGCGACCTCCTCGAGATCGATCGGGTCGACCTCGTACACGCGCTCGAGCCAGATGTTCTTCTCGGCGAGCGCGACCTCGATCTTCTGCCGGAGGATCTTCGCGTCGAGCACGTCCTGGACGCGGATGCCGAGCCTCGAGGCCTTGTCGGCGTAGCACGGGCCGATTCCGCGGCGTGTCGTGCCGATCTGCAGGTTCCCCAGACGCCGCTCCGACGCCTGATCGATCGCGACGTGCCACGGCATGATCAGGTGCGCGTTCCCGGAGAGGACGACGATCGACGGGTCGATGCCGCGCTCGACCAGCAGGTCGACCTCGTCCACGAACACCTGCGGGTCGACGACGCAGCCCGCGCCGATCACCGAGGTCGTGCCGGAGACGACGCCGCTCGGCATCTGCCGGAGCTTCCACGTCTCGCCGTCGACGACGATCGTGTGCCCGGCATTGGGCCCGCCCTGGTAGCGGCACACGACATCGGACTCCTGGGCGAGTAGGTCGACGATCTTGCCCTTGCCTTCGTCGCCCCACTGCGCACCGACCACGACGGTCGCTGGCACTTGCCGAATGTTAACCGGCGAGCGTGCCGCCGGTCGCGCGAACGGCGAGCGCGACGAGGAGGGCGACCGCGAACGAGACGGGCGGGCCGGTCGCCCAGCCGCGGACGATCCCGAGGAGGACGCGGCGGTCGACGGCGCTCGGGCGCGCGCCGGCCATCGCGCCGACGAGCGCCTGGTTCATCGAGGTGAAGTAGCCGAAGGAGACCGCCACGAGGATCACGAGCGCCTGGACGAGCTGCGCCGCGGTCGCCGTGGGGCGATCGATCTCGACGATGTCGAACGCGACCCGGTCGAGGAGCCCGCGCCCCGTGATCAGCACCCCGAGCGCGATGCCGACGCCGCAGAGGGCGCCGGCCGCTCGCGCACCGAGGACGCCGGGCCCGACAAGGGCGCCGCTCGCGAGCGCGACGTCGTTCGCGCCCATCGCGAACGAGGCCGCGCAGCCGACCGCGAGCAATAGTCCGCCCACCCGCGTCAGGCGCCCGAGCGTTCGTCCGCCGACGTACCCGGCGACGGCTGCTGCGGGCGGCGCGATCACCCAGATCACGGCCAGCGTCAGGATCGTCCGCCAGTGCACGCCCGCCGACGCGCCGACCGCCGTCCCCACGACCGCGCCGACGAGCAGCTGGATCGTCGAGGTCGGGATGCGGACGCGGTTGTAGATCGCGGTCACGCCGAACGCGACCGCGACGATCACGATCTCGCCGCCCCGCGTCGGCGTCCGGTCGATCAGCTTCCGGCCGACCGTGGTCGCGACCTTGCTGCTCGCAAGCGCCGCGCCCGCGAGGGCGAGCGGCGCCATCAGCGCAAGCGCGCGGCGCGCCGAGACGGCGCCGAGCGCGTACGGCATGCCCATGCAGGCGCCCGTGTAGTGCGACCCGATCGACCACGCGAAGGAGAACGCGAGGATGACGAGGACGACGGTCACGAGGGCCGTCTACACGGCGCGGGCGAGCGAGCGCGCGACGCGGTGCACGATGATCCGGTGGCCGCGCCGGCACGTGGTGAAGCCGACGTCCGCGTCGGCGCGCAGCGTGCCCGCGACGACGCACAGCTCCGCGGCGAGCGACTCCTCGGCGGCGAGGCACGCATCGCACGGCTCCTCGAAACGTGTCGCCTCGGGGCCGAGCCAGACGTGCTGCCGCTCGCGACTCATTCCCGCTCCGGCGCCGGCAAAGCCGGTGCCTGCGCTCCCTGTGAGTCTCCGTCGAGCCTACGACTCATGCCAGCTGCAGCTGTCCTTCGTGGTGGGACGACGACGACGGTGGACGCCCGCCTCGCCGCAGCACGATCTCGTGCCCGGCGCGGCAGCGGCGCGACGCCGCCTCGACGTCGGCGCCGATCTCCCCGCGGACGCTCGCGAGCATGAGCGCGTCCGCGAACAGCATTCCGCCGGTGCGCCCCTCCTCGAGGCACGTCTCGCAGAGGCACGAGTACGACGTCGCGGACGGGCTGATCCACACCGTCGTCATGCCGCCGCCAGGTCCGCGAACTTCGCGTAGCGCTTCTGGAACGCGAGCTTCGTCGAGTCGGTCGCGCCGTTCCGGTGCTTCGCGACGATCAGCTCGGCGATGCCGGCCGAGTCGGTGTCCTCCGGGTTGTAGTACTCGTCGCGGTAGACGAACATCACGACGTCGGCGTCCTGCTCGATCGAGCCCGACTCGCGCAGGTCGGAGAGGATCGGCCGCTTGTCGTGGCGCTGCTCGACGGCGCGGGAGAGCTGCGAGAGCGCGATGATCGGCACCTCGAGGTCGCGGGCGAGCACCTTGAGCGCACGCGAGATCTGCGACACCTCCTGCACGCGGTTCTCGACCGTCGTGCCGCTCGTCATCAGCTGCAGGTAGTCGATGATCACGAGGCCGAGATTGGCCTGGCGCATCTTCAGGCGCCGCAGCTTCGAGCGGATCTCCATCATCGTGATCGAGCCCGTGTCGTCGACGTAGATCGGCGCCTTGGCGAGCTTGTCGCACGCCGCCGTCAGCCGCGGCCAGTCGTCGGCGGCGAGCTTGCCCGTGCGCAGGCGGCCCGACTCGACCTTGCCCTCGCTGCACATCAGGCGCTGCGTCACCTCGGCCTTCGACATCTCGAGCGTGAACAGCGCCACGGGCGTCTGCGTGCGGACGGCGACGTTCGCCGCCATGCAGAGCGACAGCGCCGACTTCCCCATCGACGGGCGCGCCGCGACGATGATCAGGTTGCCCGGCTGGAACCCGGACGTGAGCCGGTCGAGGTCGCGGAAGCCCGACGGGGTGCCGGTGATGTCGCTGCCGGCCTCGTAGAGCTTGGTGATCGTCTCGAACGAGTCCTTCAGCAGGTCGTCGATGTGGGCGAACTCGGTCGAGACCCGCTGCTGCGAGAGGTCGAAGACGATCTTCTCGGCGCGGTCGACGAGCTCGATCGTCTCGCCGGGCCGGTCGAAGCCGAGGCGCGCGATGTCGTTGCCGGCGCGGATGAGGCCGCGCAGCGTGGACATCTCGCTGACGATGCGCGCGTAGTGGACCGCGTTGGAGGCGGCCGGGACGAGCGCCGCGAGCTCGTGGATGCGCTCGGCGCCCTGCGCCGCCTCGAGCATGCCCGTCTTGTCGAGCTCGTCGACGACGGTGATCGCGTCGACGGGCTCGCCCTTCGCGTAGAGCGAGAGGATCGCCCTGAAGATGTGGCCGTGGCTCTCGCGGTAGAAGTCCCCGGCGTTGAGGGACGTCGACTCCGTCACCGCTCCGATCGCGAGCGGGGAGAGCATCATCGCTCCGAGGACGGACTCCTCCGCGTCGAGGTTCTGCGGCGGGATCTGCGCACTCGTGACGGTGGGCGCGGCGGGCTGACTCACCGGGGGCATCCAAGCGTGGATGGGCGGGACCCGGTAGGTGTGGACAACCGGCGAACTTGTGGACGATTCGGTCCCGGACGCCGCGAGGATCCACGGTCAGCCGCCTCTGTCGACAGGTTTGTCCACAAGGGAAGCGAACGCATGTTCGTATTCTGCCACGCCGCGCGGCTGGACGGGGCGCGTCGCCGAATCGTCCACAGCTCGATCCACAGCTCGCTCCACAGGGCCGGAACCGCAAAAACTCCCAGGAAATTGGGCGAAAAACGTTCGGGCCAGGACCCCGATCGGTGCGCGCTGTGGACGAGAAGTCAGCGATCTTTTGCGATCTCGCGCTCGAGCGCCGCGACGCGCGCTTCGAGTCGAGCCGCGAGCGCGGCGAGCGCCCGGACCTGACTGCCTTCCCAGACGAACAGCTCGGCGCTGCGGGAGCTCGTCAGCGCCGTCGTCAGGTCGTTCAGCGCCGTGCGCTCGTCGCCGAAGAGCACGCCCGCCCCGCCACACCGAAGACAGCGCTCGATGATCGGCCCGCGGTCGTACCCGTGAGCGCCCGCGCCGTGGCACTCGTCGCAGACGGAGACGCTGCCCATCTCTGGGCAGCGTATGACCTCCGCCAGACGACTCTGTCGCGCTACTCCGGGTCGGCGAGAGCGTCCGCAGGGGCCTCCTCGGCCTCCGCTGCGGGCTCTTCGACCTCGGCGGCCGGCACTGCAGCCTCTGCGGGCGCGGCCTGCGCCTCGGCCTCCGCCTCCGCGCGCTCGGCCGCCTCCATGGCGGCGAGCTCCTCTTCGGGCGGCAGCTCCTGGCCCTCGGGCGCGACGACGAGCTTCAGCTCGGCGACGACCTCGGGGAACACCTCGAACGGCACGGTGTAGCGGCCGATCCGCTTCAGCGTGTCCATCTGGAGCTTGCGCCGGTCGACCCGCACCTTCTCCGCGTCCCAGATCCGGTCGGCGACGTTCGTCGCCGTCACGGAGCCGAACAGCGCGCCGGTGGGGCCGGCGTTCACGTCGAAGCGCAGCTCGAGCTTCTCGAGCCGCGCGGCGATCGCGCGGGCCTCGTCCACGCTCTTCGCCTCGTGGCGGGCGCGCTGCGCGTCGCGCTTCTCGAGCTCGCGGACGAGCCCGGGGGTCGCGACCTCGGCGAGCCCGCGCGGAAGCAGGAAGTTCCGCGCGTAGCCGCGGGCGACGCTCACGACCTCGCCGCGCAGGCCGAGCTTGTCGACGTCCTGGGTGAGAACGACTTCCATGGCCTACTTGTCGCCCACGTACGGGAGGAGAGCCAGCTCGCGCGCCCGCTTGACGGCCACCGCGACCTGCCGCTGGTGGCGGCGGCACGCGCCGCTGATGCGGCGGGAGCGGATCTTGCCCTTCTCCGACACGTAGCGGCGGAGCTCGTTGACGTTCTTGTAGTCGACCTCGTCGACCTTGGACTTGCAGAAGAAGCAGGACTTGCGGCGGCCGCCGCCGGCGGGCGCCGTGCGCTTCCTCGAGGTGGAACGGTCGGTCTTCGGTGCTGCCATGCCTCTCCTCAGAATGGAATGTCGTCGTCGGCGCCGCCGAAGTCGGCGTCCGACCCCTGCGAAGCGCCCGCAGGGACGAATTGGTTGCCGCCGCCGCCCTCGCCGCCGCCGTCGCGGCCGCCGAGGAACTGCACGGAGTCGGCGATGATCTCGACGGCCTGGCGCTTCGTGCCGTCCTGTGCGTCCCACTCGCGCCACTCGAGGCGCCCGTCGATCGCGACGGGGCGGCCCTTCGAGAGGTACTGGGCGCAGCTCTCGCCCTGCGCGCCCCAGACGGTGACGTCGAAGTAGTTCGGCTTCTCCGTCCACTGCCCGGTGGCGTTGTCCTTGCGCCGGGTGTTGACCGCGATCCGCAGCGAACAGACGCTCATCCCGGACGGGGTGTTGCGCAGCTCGGGGTCGCGGGTCAGGTTGCCGACGAGCACGACGCGGTTGATGTTGGCCATGGGTTCGCTCCTCTCCGAAGGGGATCAGCCCAGGCTACTCGGCGTCCTCGACGCTGTCATCGGCCGATTCGGCCGAGGCGGCGGAAGCCCCCACCGGGACCTGCGCCGGCGCCTTGGTGTGCGTCGAGCCCTTCACGCGGCGGTACGCGCCGTGGCGGAGGACGCCGTCGGTGATCTTGAGGACACGGGTGATCTCGTCGAGCGTCTCGACCGGCGCCGAGAAGAGGAGGAGGTGGTAGACCGCCTCGCCCTTGTGGTCGATCTCGTACGCCAGGCGGCGGCGGCCCCACGGCTCGTGGCCGTCCCAGGACCCGCCCGATGCCTCGACGGAGTCGCGGATGCGCTGGATGACCTCGTTGGCGCGCTCCTCGGCGAGCTCCGGGTCCAGCAGCAGCATGATCTCGTACTCGTTCACAGCTCCCGAATTCTCCTTCCCATGGACAAAGGTGGCCCCGTCTCCTGGACGCCGCTTCGGGGTGGACGGCGCGACGGACGGGGCGAGAAGCGGCGGCAGTGTAGCATCGGCCACGTGAAGCGCCTCCTCGCCGTGCTGCTCGGCGGCCTCGGGCTGAGGGCGCTCTTCCGCCGCCGCCCGGCCTCGATCGGCGGCCCGGACCCGGCCCGCGAGCTGCGGGCGAAGCTCGACGAGACCCGTCCACCGGAGCCGGTGGCGGAGGTGGCTCCCGAGCCTGAGGCGGAGGTTCCGCCCGAGCCCGAGTCTGCGCCTGGGCCCGAGCCGGGGTCGGAGTCGGACGCCGCCGACCAGGAGCCGCAGGACGTGCCCACCCGCCGCGCCGAGGTGCACGACCGCGCGCGCCAGGCGATCGACGACCTCAAGCGCTGACGCCGTTCCACTTCCGCGACGAAGAGGTCACATCTCGCGTCCGGCGTCTGAGCTTCGTCTGAGCCGGCTCTGAGCCGGCTCAGACGCCGCGAAGCGCCGCCAACCCCCCGCGGGAGCTAGCCCGCGAGCTTCGCGATCGCGCTGTGCAGCAGGCGGGCGAGGGCCAGCGGGCCCGCGCCCGTCAGGTGGACGCCGTCCGACTGGAACCACTCCGGATGCGGGCCGGCGTACGCGTTCCAATCGACGACCGACACGTGCGCCGGGTCGGCGGCCTGCGCGGCGGCGATCGCGTCGTTCATGAACGCGTAGCTCGTGTGATCCGGGCTGACGTGGAGCGTCACCCACACGATGTGCGCCACCCCGGCCGCCAACAGCTCCTGGTCGGCGAGCGCCACGTTCTGCGCCGCGGACGAGTAGACGTCGTTGTTCCCGACGAACATGACCACCGTCGACCCGAGCTTCTTCCCGAGGTGGGGGATGAGGTCGACGGCGGGCTCCGGGCCGGACGGATCGACGATCGGCGGCCCGAGCTGCCGGCCCTGGCCGGGCTCGAAGAAGAGGTCGACGCCGCGGCTGAGCGTCGACCGCGCCGCCGTGTCGAACCACACCGCGCCCGCGACCGAGTCGGCGATCACGGTCACGCGCGGCAGCTTCGAGGGCCTGGCCCGCGCCAGCGGAGCGACCTTCGTCGTCTTCGCGGTCGTCGACGGCTTCGCCTTCAGCGCGAGGCGCACGAGCGAGTTGCCGCTGTAGCTCGTCAGCCACAGCGAGCCGTTCGAGGAGGCGATCCCGGCGGCGAACTCGGCCTGCGGGACGGCGTAGGTCGTGATCTTGCCCGCCGTCGTCACGCGCGCGACCTGCCCGCCGCGTCCCGTCACCCACAGCGCGCGGTCGGGCCCGATCGTGATCGCGTCCGGATGGCCGACGGTCGTCGGCGTTCCGTAGACGCTGACCGTCCCGGCGGTCGTGATGCGGCCGACTGCGCCCGAGTCGTCGGTGAACCAGAGTGCGTGGTCGGGGCCCTGCACGATCGCGGCCGGATAGCGGATGCGCCGATCCGTGTACGTGGTCACCGTGCCGTCCGCGGCGATCCGGCCGATCGAGGCCCCGAGGTAGTTCGTGAACCACATCGTCCCGTCCGGGCCGGCGGCCATCCCCTGCGTTCCGCGCATCGCAGCGGGATCGTTGAAGTAGGCGACCGTCCCGTCGGCCGCGATGCGGCCGACCCGCTCGCCGCCGGTCGTGAACCAGACGCTCCCGTCGGTCGCCAGGGCGAGCCCGCCGACCGGGACCGAGGCGTCGACGGCGTAGCTCGCCACGACGCCGTGCGGGTCGAGCCGGTCGATGGAGCCGTAGCCGTTCGAGAACCACAGGGCGCCGTCGCGGGCGACCGCGAGCGCCGAAGGGGCGGACACCGTCGGGGAGGTGAAGGTCGTCGCCTTGCCGGCGCGGGTGACGTGCGCGAGCGAGCCGCCCACGCCGTTCGCGAACCAGAGGCTGCCGCCGGGTCCGGCGACGATCGCGCCGGGCTGCGCGACCCAGGCGCCGCGCATCGTCTGGAGCGAGATCGCGGAGCCGGTCGTGGCCGCGGCGCCGCCGGCCGTGACGAGGCAGGCGGCGAGAGCCGGCAGCAGCAGCCGGACGGGACGCGCGCAGAAACGGGTCACCGGCATCTCGAACTGCCCTCGACTTCGGCGGGCAGGTTACAGCAGCGCGATGAGCTCTTCGCGCTCGGAGTCGGTGAGGGCCCGCAGCGGCGGACGGACGTCGGCGGTCATCGGCACGCCCTTCGCCCGCACGACCTCCTTCAGCGCCGCGTGGCGCGGGAAGCGCTCGACGCGCGCCCGCAGCTCGCCGGCGGCGGTGGAGTCGCCGCTCCGCACGGCGTCCGCGACGACGTCGGGGAACGCGGACGCGAGTCCCGACACGGCACCGGCCGCACCGGCCGCGAGCCCCTCGCCGATCAGCGCCTCGGCGCCGACGAAGACATCCAGGCCCTCGAAGAGGTACGGCCGCACGAGGTCGAACGGCGCGTCGCTCACCTTCATGCCGGCGAGGTTGTCGACCTCGCCGCGCAGCCGCTCGACGACGTGGGGCGGGATCGCGTAGCCCGACGCCGCCTTCAGCTCGTACGCGTAGAACGGCGTGGGCGCGCAGGCGCGCGCGGCGGCGACGAAGTGGGCGAGCAGCGCGTCGTCGTCGAGCGCGAAGTACGGCGGCGCGATCACCGCCACGCCGTCGACGCCGGTCGCCGCCGCGTGCGCCGCGAGCTCGACGGTGGCGGAGGTCGTCTGGGCGCCGCAGTGGGCGAACACCGTCAGCGGGCCGGCGGCGAACCGCTCGAGCGCGGCCTTCCGCTCGTCGACGGAGAGGTTGATCCCCTCGCCCGTCGTGCCGAGCGCGAGGATCCCGTCGACGCCGCCGTCGCGCAGGAACGCGAGATACGGCTCGAACGCGTCGAGGTCGAGGCTCGTGCCGCCGTTCTTCAGCGGCGTCAGCGCCGCGGCAAACGTCCTGGCCATGCGGGCGATGCTACTTCGACTTGACACCTAGCGTTGCTAGGTATAGCGTGACTAGGCATGAGAGCGGAATCGCTGAAGGGCCATCTCGACGCGCTCGTCCTGGCGGTGCTGAAGGACGAGCCGGCGCACGGCTACGCCGTGATCGAGCAGCTGAAGCTGCGGAGCGACGGCGCGTTCGACCTCCCCGAGGGAACCGTCTACCCGGTGCTCCACCGCCTCGAGGCCGAGGGCCTGCTCTCGAGCTCGTGGTCGACCGTGTCGGGGCGCAAGCGGCGCGTGTACAAGCTGACGCGCCGCGGCCAGGGAACGCTCGCGCGGCAGCGCGACGAATGGAAGAGCTTCGCCAACGCCGTGCAGGCGGTGCTCGCGTGAAGGAGCTGCGCGAGGAGCTCGCGCGCGTGGGGATCCGCGGCGGCCTCGCCGACCGCATCGTGGCGGAGCTCGACGATCACCTCGCCTGCGATCCGAACGCCGACCTCGGCGAGCCGCGCCTGATCGCAGAGCGGTTCGCCGACGAGCTGCGCCTGCCCCGCACGCGGCGCGCGACCTACGTCGGCTTCGCCGGGCTCGCGCTGGCGGCGGTGCTGCTGGCCGCGTTCTTCGGCCGCGCATCGCGGCCCGACGGGGTCCTGGGCAACGTGACGCCGTTGGCCGGGCTGGACATCGTGCTCGGCGCGCAGGTCGCGTTCGTCGCCGGCCTGCTCGCGCTGTGGGGCGTCCTGCGCGGCACTCCGGCGGCGGTCGTCCAGCGGCGGGTGCTGGTGGCGCTCCTCGGCGGCGGGCTCGTGCTCGCGGGGGAGGCCTTCGACGCCGTCGCGGGACAGCGCTGGTGGGCGCTCGCCGCGCTCGCTCCGGCGCCGCTCCTCGTGGCGAGCGCCCTGCAGCTCCGCCTTGCCGTCGGGCTCACGCCGGTGCGCGTCGCCGTCTCCCGCGGGTTCAGGCTCGTGGAGGCATGCTCGGTCGGGATCGCGGTCGTCGCGCTGATGGTCGTCGGCAGCGCGCTCGCCGAGCGCTCGTGGGTGGAGGGCGCCGACCGCGGCGTGATCGAGGGAGTGGTGTTCGCGCTCGGCTTCCTCGGGGCCGGGCGGTACTTGGGCATCCGCCGCTGACGCGTCAGGATGCGGGCATGGCGGTCCGCGTGACGAACCAGCCGGCGCCGCTCCGCACGGTCGACGTGCGCGGCCTGCCCGGGGTGCCGGGGCTTGCGTCCCTGGCCGAGGAGCTCGCCGGCGAGCCGCGCGAGTGGGCGCGCCTCGCGAACGAGCATCCACCCGTCCTGCGGGACGGCGAGGTCGCGTTCCATCCCGCCTGGGACTCGCTGCTCGCGCTCGGCCGGCGGGAGCGGCTCGACCGGCGCGGCGCCCACGTGGAACGCGCTGCGAAGTTCGTGGCGCTCTCCCAGGTCGAGCAGGGCGTCGGCTGTCCGCTCTCGATGACGCACGCCGCGCAGGCGGTCGTCGACGTCCCGGAGGGGACGCTCGTGGGCATGTCGATGACGGAGCGGCAGGGCGGCTCGGACGTCCGCGCGAACGAGACCGAGGCGCGGCCCGCGGGCGACGGGCTCGCGACGCTGCACGGCGAGAAGTGGTTCTGCTCGGCGCCGATGAGCGAGGCGTTCCTCGTGCTCGCCCAGGCGCCCGCCGGTCTCTCGTGCTACCTCGTCGCGCGCGGCGACGGCTTCGTCGTCGAGCGGCTGAAGACGAAGCTCGGCAACCGCAGCAACGCCTCCGCCGAGATCCGCCTCGACGGCGCGCCGGGCGTGCTCGTCGGCGAGGAGGGAAGGGGCGTCGCGGCGATCATCGAGATGGTCGTGCACACGCGGCTCGACTGCGTGCTCGGGTCGGCAGCGCTGATGCGCGAGGCGACGGCGCAGGCGCTGCACTGGTGCGCCGGCCGGTCGGCGTTCGGTCGCCCGCTCGTCGAGCAGCCGCTGATGCAGAACGTGCTCGCCGACCTGATCGTCGAGACCGAGGCGGCGACGGCGGCCGCGGTCCGGCTGGCGCACGCGTTCGAGCGCGACGAGCCGGTACGCCGGCTCGCGACCGCGGTGCTCAAGTACTGGGTCTGCAAGCGGACGCCGCTCGTCGTCGGCGAGGCGCTCGAGTGCCTCGGCGGCAACGGCTACGTCTCCGACAGCTCCGACCTGCCGCGGCTCTACCGCGAGAGCCCGCTGAACGCGATCTGGGAGGGAAGCTCGAACGTGCAGTGCCTCGACGTGCTGCGCACGCTCCGGCGTGAGCCGGAGCAGGTCGAGGCGTTCCTCGCGGAGCTCGCCGCGGACGAGCGCCCGCGCGTCGAGCGGGCGCTCGCGGAGGCCGACGAGGCCGGTGCGCGGCGCCTCGTCGAGACGATGGCGGTCGCGCTGCAGGCGTCCCTGCTCGAGGGCGATGCCGCCGCGGCCTTCCGCGCGCGCGAACCGTTCGGCGCGCTCGGGACGCTGCCGACCGGGCTGCCGCTTGCCGAGCTCGTGCGCGCCGCGTTGCCCGGCTGACCGCGCACGTGCTCGCCCCCGGCGAGAGTCGTTATCGATGCCGCACCGCCTCCTGCTCGCCGCCGAGCCTCCTCGGAACTGAGTTGCCTTCGTCACCGCTCAGCCTCCAAGGCGGCCCGGATGAACCGAACCAACGTGCTCAGGATCTCCATCTAGCCGGGGCTGCGGTCAGCGAGATCTCGAATGCCCTGCGGGCGATCATCGCGTCCGTGATCTCCGACCCCCGGCGTTCGTCCTCCGCCACGGGTCCCTGGTCCCGCGGTCGCGGCGCGGGAAAACGTCCGGGCCGTCAGCGCGGCTGCGTGCCGCACGAGGCGCGCGGGCGCAGCTCGAAGGCGTGCACGGTGCGGCGCGGGGCCGACCTGCCGTTCACGCGCTCGAGCAGCAGCTCGAAGGCCTCCGTCGCCATGCGCCGGACGGGCTGGGCGAGCGTGGTCAGCGGCGGCTCGACGAGCTCGGCCCACGGCGGGTCGTCGAACGCGACGAGGGCGAGATCGTCCGGGGCGCGCAGCCCCGCGGCCTGCATCGCGCGCAGCGCGCCGATCGTCATCGAGTTGTTGCCGACGATCAGCGCCGTGGGTCGGTCGGGCTCGGCGAGCAGCGCCTCGACCGCGCGGTAGCCGCCGTCGATGCGGAAGTCGCCGTCGGTCGTGCGCGGCTCGAGGCCGCGCGCCTGCATGCTGAGCGTGAACCCGTCGAGGCGCTCGGCCCCGGTCTCGACGTCGCGGCGGCCGCCGACGTAGGTGATGCGCGTGTGGCCGGCGCCGGCGAGCAGCTCGACCGCCTTGCGCGCGGCGCCGACGTTGTCCGCGATCACCGCGTCGGCGCGCGCGTCGGCGACCTCGCGGTCGAAGGCGACGATCGGGATGCCGAGCTCGATCAGGTGCTCGATCTGCGAGTCGTTCGGGTTCGACGGCGAGAGGATCACGCCGAGCACACGCTCGTCCGCGAACGTCTGCAGGTAGGCGGCCTGCTTCTCGGACGACTCGTCCGAGTTGCAGACGAGCACCCGGTAGCCCTGCCGGAACGCGGCGTCCTCGACCGCGCGCACCGTCTCGCTGAAGTGCGGGTTCTCGATGTCGGAGACGACGACGCCGATCGTGGCGGTGCGCTGGACACGCAGGTTCCGCGCGAGCCGGTTCGGGCGGTAGTTGAGCTCCTGCACCGCCTGCGTGACCCGCCGGCGGTAGACGGCGCCGACGGTCGGGTCGCCGTTCAGGACGCGCGAGACGGTGGCCGGCGAGACCGAGGCGAGCTCGGCGACGTCCCGCATCCGCACCTGCTGACCGGGGCCCGACTCACGCTCGCGAATCGATTTCTCGCCCATTTTGCGCTGAGGTTACCAGCGTGCCCGGCGGCGGCGAAGCGCGGCCCCGGGCGGGAGGGGTGCCCGGGGCCACGCTTCGCCTCCCCCCGTCAGGACACGCGCACGCCGGCTCGTGCAGAAAAACCGATTTCCCTGAGATCCGGAGCGAGCGTAAGCGAGCTCCTGACGCCCTGTCAAGGAATCGGTCTACGCGATCTCGAGCACGACGACCCGCCGGGAGGGCAGCTCGACCTGCACCGGCCCGAGCGGGCCGAGCTCGCCGCCGCCGGCAACCGACACGCGCCGTCGGGCGTCGTCGAGGCGGAGCGCACCGGCCGACAGCGGCACCTCCACCCGGACGGGCTCGGGCCCGACGTTGACGAGCACGACGGCGGCCGACGAGCCGTGACGCCACGCGCAGTGCACGACCGCGTCCACCTCGCGCACGCCGCGGTCCTCGTAGGCCGGCCACTCCTGCGGACTGTTGTACTGGAACCACTCGAGACCGACCCGCGGCGAGCGGATCGGGAGCGGCGGCAGCATCGTCCCGTAGGCGAGATAGCGGTTCGCCGGTCCGGTGCGCGCGGCCGCCAGCTCGCGCACGAACGCCGCCTTCTCCGGGTCGACGTCGTAGCGGTGGTCGGGCAGCAGCGCGTAGTGCTCGTCGAGCGGCTCGGCCACGCCGTCGACGTTCTCGAGCGGGCTGAACTCGTAGTTCAGCTCGAAGAGCCCGCCCCAGGCGAGCACGCGCGCGCCGACCCAGTAGAAGAGCTCGCCGGTCTCCCGCGAGAGCTTCGCCCAGCCGTCGAGCCGCACCGGTCCGTGCTCGTGGTAGACGTAGGCGAAGAGCGGTACCTTCTCGACGCTTCCGTCCTTGACCCAGTCGCGGTAGCGGTCGGCCTCGAACGACGAGACCGGGCTCGCCTCGGCCCGCGCCTGGTAGAAGTCGAGCCGGTCGACGAAGACCTCGTTGATCATCTCGGTGCCGCGCACCACGCCGGGCGGGTCGGAGTAGAGCTCGCGGTAGGCGTCGACGAGGAACGCGCCGCCGCCGCGCGGATGCCCGTGCGACGCGTCGCTGCAGCGCTTGATCACGTTGTTCGCGGAGATGTCGTAGTAGACGGCGTCGACGCCGGTCTCGCGCACGAGGCGCGCGTCGCGCTCGCGGTGCAAGGTGCGCGCGAACGGGGTGGCGGGGCAGAGGAACGGGAACGTGTACGCGTCGACGCTGAGCGGCGGGTCGGGGATCTGCTGCAACGCCGCGACGCCCGCCTCGTGCTCGGAGCGGTCGCGTCCGAAGAGCAGGTCGAAGAAGAACGGCGCGACGCGGTCGCCGCGCTCGCGGATTGCCGCCAGGTTCGCCTCGTCGAGCTGCGCCGGGAACCAGTCGTCGAGACCGCCCGGGAGCGTGCCGCGGTAGTCCCCGGGCACGTGCGACCAGTTGGGGCCGAGCACGTGGAAGACCGGCGCGCCTGCGAGCTCCCGGATCGCCCGTAGCCACCGCGAGCGGTCGCGGCCGGCGTTGATGCCGAAGGTGCAGACGCCGACCTCCTCGAAGAGCCAGCGCGGGCGCTCGCGCCGTGCGGCGCACCAGCGCGTGCCGGCGGCCCATGCCTTGTAGCGGTCGGCCGCCTCCCACCAGTTGCCGTCCAGGAGCGGCGCCACGATCACGTCGTACGCCGGCTCGAGCGGACGTCCCAGGTCGGGGCTGCCGTGCCCGAACGACGCCTCGAGGTGGTCGCCGCGCTTCGCGAAGTCGAACCACTTCTGGGCGCCGGTCTCGTCGTCGGCGGAGAACGAGAAGCCGCCGCGGCCGGCGGCGTAGTACGCCATCAGCTGCATCGTCGCGCCCGAGAATCCCTCCGGATACGGCGCGTGCACCACGCCGCGGGCCGTCCCCTCCCCGTCGCCGCGGAACAGCTCGAGCGGGTTGTGGAAGAGGAGGCCGGTGGCGTAGGAGTGCACGAGCGCGTCCTCGCCCGAGAGCGCGCCGATGCCGCCGATCACCGGGTACTCGACGACCTCCGGCGCCGGCCCCCGGACGGGCCGGGCCGAGATGCGGAACCGCAGCGTGTCGTCGTCGGGCGACACCGTCGCCTCGAGCTCGTCGCCGCGCTCGCTCTCCCAGCTCAGGCAGAGGCCGCCGTCCCGTCGCTCGCACGCGAACGAGACCGGCGTGTCGAGCACCGTCCCGTCCTCGAGCCGCAGCCGCCAGGGCACGCCGCCCGGAGCCGCGACGAGCTCCAGGTCGCGCGTGCGGTTCGTGAGGCGCCGGATCGAGCCCGTCGCCGGATCGAGCTCCAGCTCGAGCTGCGAGCTGCCGAGGAGCGTCAGCTCGGGTCCCCGTGGATGGCGTCGCCCGTGTCGAGGTCGAAGAAGTGCAGCCGCTTCGTGTCGACCGCGAGCTCGATCGCGTCGCCGGCGGCGGCGGAGCTCGTGCGGTCGACGCGGGCGACGAACGCGTGCCGCGCCTCGCTCTCCGCGGCCGCGTCCTCGAGCGCCTCGCGGACGTCCTCGGTGAGGGCGGGCGGCGCGAACGCGGGCACGTGCAGGAAGACCTCGGCGCCCATGTCCTCGCGGATGTCGACGGTGGTGCGGAGCCGGGCGCCCGGCACCGCGTGCGTCGCGATCGCGGCGTCCTCGACGTCCTCCGGGCGCAGGCCGACCGCGACCTCACGTCCCGCGTAGCCGGCGAGCGCCGGCCGCGCGGCGAGCAGCTCGGCGCCGACGTCGAGCGTCGTCTCCCCGAGCCGCACGCGAAGCGCGTCCCCGTCGCGCTCGAGCGACCCGCGCATCAGGTTCATCGGCGGCGAGCCGATGAAGCCCGCCACGAACAGGTTGGCCGGGCGGTTGTAGACGTCCTGCGGCGACGCCGCCTGCTGCAGCAGGCCGCCGCGCATCACGCAGACGCGATGGCCGAGCGTCATCGCCTCGCTCTGGTCGTGCGTGACGTACACGGTCGTCACGCCGAGGTCGCGCTGGATCCGCGCGATCTCGGCCCGCATCTGGATGCGCAGCTTCGCGTCGAGGTTCGAGAGCGGCTCGTCCATCAGGAAGACGCGCGGCTCGCGGACGATCGCGCGGCCCATCGCGACGCGCTGCCGCTGGCCGCCCGAGAGCGCGCCCGGCTTCTTGCGCAGCTCCGTCGTGAGCCCGAGGACGCGGGCCGCCTCGTTGACGCGGCGCTTCAGCTCGGTCTTGTCGGTGCGCCGCATCTTGAGCCCGAAGGCGATGTTGTCGAACACGCTCATGTGCGGGTAGAGCGCGTAGTTCTGGAAGACCATCGCGACGTCGCGCCGCTTCGGCGGCAGCTCGGTCACCACCTGGTCGCCGATCGTGATCTGGCCCTCGGTGACGGCTTCGAGGCCCGCGATCATGCGCAGGGCGGTCGTCTTGCCGCAGCCCGACGGGCCGACGAAGACCATGAACTCGCCGTCCTCGATCGCGAGGTCGAACGCGTCGACCGCCTTCGTCCCGTCGCCGTACACCTTGGTCAGCCTGTCGAGAGTGATGCCGGCCATCAGTCGTGTGCTCCTTGGAGAGTCAGGTCCGCCTCGGCACGACGCGCGACGCGCAGCCTGCGCCCGTGCTCGAGGGTGACGGGGGGAGAGAAGTCGTGGCGTACGTCCTGCAACGTCAGCGCGGCCAGCTCGAGCCGGCCGCCGGCGCACGAGAGCTCGACCTCGTCGTCGAACGCGGTCACGAGCCCGAAGCTCTCGCCGGCGACGAACGGGAGGGAGGCGCCCGGCTCGGGCGCGCGCAGCTCGAGCGCGCGCGCCGGCGCGTCGTAGCGCACCCCGCCGAGCGCGTCGAGGACCGACCAGCCCGCCATCGCCCGCGCGTAGTGGTCGCCGCACTCGATCTCGTTGAACGGGTTGCGGCGCGTCCCGTCGTAGCGGGCCCACAGCGCGCTCACGACGCGCCGGCCCTCCTCGTCGAGCCCCTCGCGGAAGCAGTGCGCCGCGACCTGGTACTCGATGCCGGTCCACACCTCGTCGCAGTAGCGGGTCGGGACGTCGGGACGGCCGCCGCGCGGCCACGTGCACATCAGGAGGCCGCTGTCGGCGCCGTCGGCGAAGACGCGGAACGGATGCTCGAAGCCGTCGAAGCCCGTGCGCAGGTTGTGGCGCACGACGGCGCGCAGCGCCGAGCGCACGTGCTCGGCGGGGAGGATGTGGCCGAGCCCGAGCTCGTGCGCCCACCACTGGCCGATCACCTGGTCCGAGAGGCAGCCCTCGAGCCACTGGAACTCCGGGGAGTCGCCGGGCTCGAGCCGCTGCACGTAGTACTCGCCGTCGAAGAGCGCCTCGTCGTAGGAGCGGCTCGCGCGCTCGAACAGCTCGCGGTAGCGCCCGGCCGCGCCGTCGTCGCCGGCGCGCAGCGCCAGCTCCTCGGCTGCGCGGAGCGCCGCGAGCCAGAGCGTCCCCATGAACGAGTTGATCCCCGTCAGGTCGATGTCGTGCGTGCTCGGCTGGATCCCCGAGAGGACGCCGCGCTCGTCGCGGACCCACTTCGACTCGACGTGCGCGAGCAGCCGGACGATCTTCGGCCAGTAGCGTGCGAGCCAGTCCTCGCCCGCACCGGCGCGGACCTCGCGGTAGGTCTTCAGCACGGTGCCGAGCATCCCGTCGAGCGCCGGCTCCTCCGGGCCGCCGATCGGCTCGCCCCAGAGCTGGCGCAGGTAGACCGGGGAGATCACGCGGTGCGGGATGTAGCCCTCCGGCGCCTGCATCACGTCGAGCTCGGTCTCGCGCATCGAGCGCTCGAGCTCTGGGAACGTCTTCGCGAGCGCCTGCTCGTAGTTCCAGACGTGCGTGCAGTTGAGCGGGCAGGACCCGCCGAACGCGCCCGACCACATCACGGTCGACGCCCCCATCACGCCCTCGAAGCCGAAGAAGCGGCCGTCGGCGGTCTGGAAGCACGTCGGGCTGCGGACGAGCGAGACCTGCGCCGCGAGGTGCTCGACCGTCCCGGCGTCGAGGGTCGATGCCTCGAGGGTCGACGGCCAGGCGAGCGACGCGTCGCGCAGCTCGTCCCACTCGCCCTCGACGCGGCGCGCCACCGCGGCGGCGTCGCCGTGCACCGTCGTGTAGCGGTTGCCGAGCCAGAAGCGCGAGCCGCCCCACTCGGGCTTCGGCGGGCCGAACTGCTCGAAGTTGACGAACCGGTTCGGGAACGACCACGCGAGCAGCATCCGCACGGTGCGCGACTCGCCGGGCTGCAGGTCGAAGCGGACGCCGAGGCCGCCGTTCCACGTCGAGCCGGCCGCGCTCGGGCCGGCGTGCGTGCGCGGCGCGCTCTTCGCGGGGTCGCCCGGCGTCGGGTCGAGGTCGAGCCGCGACCTGCCGTCGGCGAGCCCGTGCGAGGCCAGGAACGCGACGAACTCCTCCGGACGCCGCCACTGCTCGAGCGCGATCCCCCACGGGTCGTCGGCCGCGAGCACGAGCTGCCCGTAGCCGGGCGCGTCGGTGGGGAGCGACGGGTTCTCGAGCACCAGGGACGTCCAGCCGCCGCGGCGCGAGACGCGGTTGACGTTGCCGCCGTAGCCGGCCCCGTGAACGCCGTCGATCGGCGTGACGCCGTCCCAGCCGACGGCGTTCTGCAGCGCCGCCCCGAGCGTGCCGCGGAGGTAGAAGTCGTCGCGGTTCTCGAGGCGGAACGTGAACATCGCCACGGGCAGCGAGCTGCGCTCGACCTCGTGCAGGACGAGCGGCGTGAACGCCTCGAGCGACACGTCGACGGGGAGCTCGTCGTCGAGGTAGCGGAGGCGCGCGAAGGGATACGTCGCCTGGAAGGAGACGTCGTCGACGCCGCGGTGCGCCGCGAGCAGATCGTGCTGCCAGCCCGGCGCCTCGTCGTCGGTGACGAGCGGCGTGTGCGTGCGCTCCGGCACCGGCGCCTGCAGGATGCGGATCGTGTCGAGCGGCGGCTCGATGCGGCTCACGCGCAGCGCGAAGAAGCTCCAGGGCAGCGAGCCCGCGTGGTTCCCGATGTTGTGCAGCTGCCACTGGCGTAGGCTGCCGTCGCCGCAGATCGCGACGTTCCCCGTGCCGATCCCGCCGAGCGGCATCGCCACGTGCGGCGCCTCTGCCGACAGGCGGGACCGCGGCGCCGTCACGTCAGCGGGTCCATCGGCGCGCCGACGACGTAGAGGTCGTCGAGCGCGGGGAAGGCGGGACGGGAGGCGCTCGGACGGTCGAGGTACAGGTAGGCGACCGACGCGATGTCGTCCTGCAGCACCTGGTAGCGGTGACCGGGCTTCCAGCCGAGCGCCTGGATGTTCACGCGCAGGTTCTCCTTGAAGTGGATCGGGTCGGCGAGGTGGAAGCGGTACATGCCGAACCGCTGCTGGCTGTGGTAGAGCCCGTCGGGCCGCAGCACCTGGTGCAGGCCGAGGTACGGCGTCGAGTAGGTCGTGTAGCCCTGTCCCGGGACGTCGAAGTTCCAGGCGCCGCCGAAGTAGTCCTCGGTGCCGGTGCCGCAGATCGTCGGGAACTCGCCGTCGCCGTCGAGGAAGAACTTGATCTCGCCCTCGCCCCACCAGCCGGGCCGGTTCACGCCCCAGGCCATGTACGTCCCGACGTACTTGCCGCGCCCCTCGACGCCGTCGAGGATCGAGTGCGGCTGCTTCCACTCGAGTGGGTTGCTGCGCCGGAACTGCGCGTGCAGGTAGCCGAAGTCGAGCTCGTCGCCGCCCGTCTCGTACGTCACCTGGTAGTAGACGACCACCGGCTCGGGCGCGAGGTTCTCGATCGTCAGCCGGGCGCCGGAACTGAACGGCATCGGCCAGTACGAGTTGAAGCCGCCGTTCGGGTTCGACGCGATCACCGCCGAGCTCAGCTGCGCGAAGGTGCACCAGCCCTGCCCGAAGAAGTCGCCGACCGGGACCTCGATCGCCGGCTCGTCCGCGCCGTCCCAGTACGCGCGCAGGACGAGCGAGCGCCAGTTGTTCCGGTGGGTGGTGAGCCAGATATGCGTGATCACGGCCGGGCCGTCGATCGCGGCGAGCTCGTACGTGGCGCCGCCCGCGATCTCGACGCTCGGCGAGACCTTCCAGCCCTGGCCGAGCTCGGCCGCCGGGCCGGCCCCGGTGCCCTCGGTGGCGCGACCGCCGCCGCCCTTCGAGCCGTCGAAGTTCTCCGGGCTGATCGAGCGCGTCTCGGCCGACGAGAGGACGGCCGCCGAGCGCAGGTCGAAGAGCGTCAAGCCACCACCTCCACGTCCGTCGGGTCGAGTTCGGGCGCGGCCGCCGTCAGGGCGTCGCCGCACAGGTGCACGCGCAGTCCGAGCGCGTCGAAGCACGCCGCCTTCGCGAGGAGCGCGCGCTCGGCGGTGCCGGCGTCCGGCGCGTACGCGACCTGGACGTGGTTCGCCTTGTGCTTCGCCATCAGCTGGTCGCGTCCGACACCGTGCAGCACGGCGTGCATGATCGGCCACTCGGGGTTCGTGAGCGCGAGGCGCCGCTCCGTCTCGGCGGCCGGCAGGTCGGCGACGTGCCCGCGGCCGAGGTCGACCTGGAGGACGCCGTCCTCGATGTAGACGCGCGACCAGACGATCTCGCCGGGCTTCGAGCAGCCGCTCAGCGTCCCGCCGCCGAGCGGGAAGAACATGGGCGGCTGGCGCCGGCTGTACGAGCGGTCGTAGCCGCCGTTGTGGGACGCGGGCACGGAGCCCGAGATCATGAACGTCCACACGAACTCGCCGTCGTAGTCCTCGCCCCAGCGCACGTCGTGCAGCGTCGTCGCGGGGTCGAGCCCGAGCGACTGCCAGACCCGGTTCGTGACGAGCGCGTCGACGGCGACGCCCTCGTCGGCCTCGTTGAAGTGGGGCAGCGGCCGGCCGGCGAAGAGCTCGCGCGCGCCGTCGCGGCTGCGCACCGGCGGCCGCTCGACGTTGTTCAGCAGCCCTTCCACGAGGTCGCTCGCGGGCACGAGGTCCTTGAGGCCCTGCTGGTACTGGATGCCGACGGCGTCGAGGCCGAAGTCGTCGGCGATGCGCAGCGCCGCGATGTACATCTTGAGCTGCGTCAGCACCTGCGCCTCGGTGAGCTCGGTCGCGTCGTCGGTGCCGAGCTCGAAGACGAGCCCCGCCTGGTCGAGCCACGCCTTCGCCGCGGCCGCCTCCTCGTCGGGCACGCGCAGCATCTCCGCGTAGAGCGCGCTCTGCGAGAGCCGTTCCTTGTAGATGCCGATCGCGTTCAGGAGCTCGTCCTCGACGATCGCGTTGTACATCCCCATGCAGCCCTCGTCGAACACGCCGACGATCGCCTTGTCGCGCAGGAGCGCCTCGGCGAGCGTGCGGCCGAGCGCGACGTCGCCGTCGGCGGCGTCGAGCGGCGGCAGCTCGCGCACGTGCTCGAGCGGATGCACGAGCTCCCCGGTCTCGAGCCACGTTCGCAGCCCGTCGAGCGCGAAGTCGTCGGTGAAGTCGACGCTCCACAGGCTCGAGTAGCGGATCCCGGCCTTCGTGAGGCTCGCACCGAGGTTGAGCAGCCCGACGAGCCCCGGGAACGTGCCGCTCCAGTTCGCGACGAGCATGATCGGGCCGCGGTGCGAGCGGAGCCCGGCGAGGACGTGGTGGCTGTACTGCCACACGGCCTCGACGACGAGCACCGGCGCCTCCGGCGGGATCGACGCGAACACGTCCATGCCGCGCCGCTGGCTGTCGATGAAGCCGTGGCCCTTCTCGGGATCGACGTCGTGGGCGCGCCGGACCTCGCGGCCGAGCGACGAGACGGCGCGCGTGACGTCCGCTTCGAGCTGCTGTTGCACCGGCCAGCACTCGACGTTCGCGGACAGCCGCAGGTCGCCGTTCGCGACGAGGTAGACGGGTTCGGAGGTCATGTGGTGGAGCCTTTCTGTCCGGCGAGGGCGGGGTTGGCGGATCGGATCTGCTCGTCCGCGAGCGCGTGGACCGTGGCGGCCGTCGCGGGATAGAGGTCGCGGTAGAGCTCGTAGAGGTCGTCGTAGAGCGCCTCGTGCTCGCGGCGCGGGCGGACGATCTCGGCGGGCGGGTTCCAGTCGGCGATCGAGGGCTGCGAGACCGCGCAGGCGGCGAGATAGGCGTCGCCGTAGCTCGCCCCGACCGTCTTCGCCGGCACGACCTGCTCCCGCCCCGTCACGTCCGAGACGATCTGCGTCCAGAGCGCGCCGGTGGTGCCGCCGCCGACGGCGACGATGCGCGCGATCTCCGCGCCGGAGGCCTCGAGCGCCTCCAGGTTGTGGCGGACGCCGAACGCCGTCGCCTCGAGCGCGGAGCGATAGAGGTCGCCGCGCGTGTGCGCGAGCGTCAGCCCGGCGAGCACGCCGCGGGCGCGCGGGTCGGCGAACGGCGTGCGCTCGCCCGCGAAGTACGGCAGCAGCAGCAGCCCGTGCGCTCCGGCGGGCGAGGCGGCGGCCTCGGCCACGAGCTCGCCGTAGTCGGATCCGCCGAACAGGTCGCGGAGCCACGCGGTGATCGAGCCGGAGGTCGCCATGCCGGCGGCGAGGCTGCGCGTCCCCGGGTACGCCCCGACGGTCGACCAGAGCACCGGCGAGCGCAGGAGCCGGTCGACGGTGTGCACGAAGAAGAGGGTGGAGCCGTACATCAGCATCAGGTCGCCGAGGTTGTGCGCGTCGCCGCTCACCGCCTCGGCCCACGCGTCGACCGTCCCTGCGAGCACCGGCGTCCCCTCGGGCAGGCCGGTCTCCTGTGCGGCGGCCGCGGTTACGGTGCCGGCGGCGTCGCCGGGCCAGAGGAGCGCGGGCCGCTCGATCCCGGGCGCGAGGTCGTCCCACCACGGCTCGTACCAGCGCTCCGCCTCGATGTCGTAGAGCGGGTCGGACTGGCTCGCGGAGTGGTGGTCGAGCACGTACGCCCCGGTCAGGCGGTAGACGAGCCACGAGCTCGGCATGAGCAGCTTGCGCGCCCCTGCGAACGCGTCGGGCTCGTGCGCGGCGAGCCAGGCGAGCTTCGGGCCGACCGCCTGCGTCGAGAGGAGGGAGCCGGAGCGCGCCGCGAGCTCGTCCTCGCCGTAGCGCCGCGTCAGCTCCTCGATCTCGGCCTCGGCGCGCGTGTCGACGCCGTAGAGGATCGCCGGCCGCAGCGCCGCGCCGCGTCCGTCGGCGAGCACGACGCACGGGCCCATCCCGCTCACGCCGACGGCCGCGACGGCGACGTCGCGCGCGGCGAGCAGCTCGCGGGTGAGGGCACACAGCTCGTGCCACCAGACGGCGGGGTCCATCTCGACGTGGCCGGGAGCCGGGAGGTCGACGCGGTGCTCCCGCGTGGCGGTCGCGAGCACGTCGCCTGCGAGGGAGACGAGAACCGCCTTGCTGCTCGAGGTGCCGATGTCGACGCCGAGGACGGCTGCGGTGGTCACCGCAGGGAGCATAGGGACGGGAAACCGGTTTCGCAACCATCGGACGCCCGCTCTTGACAGTGTGGTGGCGAAGAGTCAAGATCGCGCGAAATCGAAATCTCAGCCCTCACTAAGAATCGATCTCTCACCCGTGCCCGGATCGTCGTCGTGCTCACCATGACCGCCGCAGCCGCCACCGCCTGCGGCGGCTCGCATGCGAGCGACGAGCTGCCGGTCGGCAAGAAGCCGTTCGTCCTCGCCGCCGTGGAGAACGTCCACCAGGTCGCGCAGATCACCGGGGCCGACTCGCCGAACAGGACGCTGCGCTTCGACGTCGGCGGCCAGGACCTCGGCTCGATGTTCCAGGCGGACGGCAAGACGTGGTTCGTCTTCGGCGACACGTTCGGCAGGCGCTCCGCGGACATGAGCGGCGGCGGCGGCCCCGACTGGCGGTCGAACACGATCGCCTACTCGACCGACGACGACCCGTCCGACGGGATCGAGCTCGACGGCTACGTCACCGACGACGTCGGCTGGGCGAAGCAGCTGATCGCCGCGAAGCAGGTCGACAACGTCGAGATGACGATCATCCCGACCTACGGCTTCGCCGCGAACGGCGCGATGTACCTCGCCTACATGTCGGTGCGCCACTGGGGCGATCCCGGCGAGTGGGACGCGAACTACTCCGGCTTCGCCAAGTCGACCGA
Organism: Gaiellaceae bacterium; assembly: GCA_035546215.1. Classification (GTDB taxonomy): domain Bacteria; phylum Actinomycetota; class Thermoleophilia; order Gaiellales; family Gaiellaceae; genus PALSA-600. The sequence goes on from DASZWR010000083.1 coordinate 23,943, forward strand.
CGGCGGGCACACGTGGCAGAAGCTCGCCTCGCCGCGCTGGCCCGGCGGCAGCCACTTCGTCCAGGTCAGCGTCGCGCACGTCGGCGACGACCTCTACTTCTGGGGCGTCGGCGCCGGGCGGTTCACCGGCGTGCAGCTGATGAAGGTCGCCGAGAAGGACGTGGAGCGTGCGAGCGCCTACCGCTACTTCTCGGGGCTGGACGACGACGGCGCGCCGCAGTGGAGCCCGCGCCTCGCGGCCGCGAAGACGATCGTCGACAGCACGGTCGGCGAGCTCTCCGTGGTCTGGAACACCTACCTCGACCGCTGGCTCATGACCTACACCGACGGCGGCGAGGGCAGCGCCGCCATCCGCGAGGCGGCCGCCCCCTGGGGGCCGTGGAGCGACTCCAAGACCCTGCTCTCGCAAGCCCAGGTTCCGGGGCTCTACGCCCCGTTCATGTCACCCAACTACACCGCAAACCATGGGAGGACGATCTACTTCACGCTTTCGAAGTGGGGGCCGTACAACGTCTTCTGGTACCGGGCCGACCTCGTGAAGGCCCACTAACCGTGGCCCCGGATTTCCGTCAATGCGACTCGACACAGGAGTCAGGAGGAGAAGCATGCGCAACAGACGCGCTGGGTTGATCGCGGTCGCAGCCGCGACGTTCGTGACCGCGCTGTGCGTGACCGCAACCTCGCTCGGCAACGCCGGCTCGGCGAAGGGCCCGGTCACGATCACGTTCTGGCAGCAGAAGTTCGAGGACTACCAGCAGGCGTGGTTCAAGAAGTACGTCACCGCGTTCAACAAGTCGCAGAACAAGGTGGTCGTGAAGTACTACGTCGTCCCGGCCGACGTCTGGACGCAGAAGCTGAAGGCCGCGCAGGCCGCCGGCAACCAGCCGGACGTCGCGACGACGAGCTACGGCAACATCGCCGCAGGCGTCGCCGACGGCGAGTTCACGCAGCTCGACGGCCTCATGCCGAAGTCGGACTTCACGGACATCAAGCCCAACGTCCGCGGGTTCGTGACCATCAAGGGCAAGCACTACGCCTACCCGATGCTCGTCGAGCCGTCGACCGTCCTCTACTACCGCAAGGACCTCGTCAAGGCCGCCGGCCTCGATCCGTCGAAGCCGCCGACGACCTGGGCGCAGCTGATCGCGTGGGCGAAGAAGCTCACGACGCCGAAGGTGAAGGGCATGACGATCGCGTCGACCGCCGGTGACCTCGGCTGGTCGAGCTGGGGCCTGCAGTACAACGCCTGCGGGCACCTCCCGGTCAATCCCGACTGGTCGAAGGGCTGGGCAAGCTCGCCCTGCTACACGAAGCTGCTCCAGTTCTACAAGGACCTCTTCCAGGGCGGCCTCATCCCGCAGCAGCCGAAGGTCGGCTACGCGGACGCGACGCCGTACGGGAACGGCGAGGTGGCGATGATGGCCTGCGGCTCGTGGGCGATCGGCCAGCTCAAGCAGGACTTCCCGAAGATGATCGCCAAGACCGCGGTCGCCGAGTTCCCGTCGTGGGACGGCAACCCGAAGCGGACAACGGCGACGCTCGGCGGCTGGACGCTGACGCTCGACTCGAAGTCGAAGAACAAGCAGGCCGCGGCGTCGTTCATCCACTACCTGCTCGCCGGCGACCCGAAGATCATGGCGAGCTTCTTCCAGGCGAGCGGCTACTCGAAGTACACGGTCCGCGCCTCGGTCGACAAGGCGCTCCTCAGCGACCCGAAGGCGAACAAGGACCCGTTCATGAAGATCATCTCGGCGAAGATCGTCCCCTACGGCCGGCACGAGCCGGGCTACCCGTGGGACATCGCGTTCGCGATGGGCACGGCGATCGAGTCGGCGATGAAGAACAACGCGAGCATCGACAGCGCGTTGAAGACCGCGAACGACTCGATCAACCGCACGATCCAGACCCAGGGCCTGGCAGGCACCGGGAACGGCAACTAACGTCGCGGGGTGCCCGGGCTCGCCCGGGCACCCCGCCCTCTTCTCCGTCGAATGTCAATGGCCAAGGAAGCAACGGGGCTGATCGAGCGGGCGTCGCCCCGCATGGTCGCCCGACGGCGCGCGACAGCCCGCGCGCAGCGTCGCCTCAGCGACTCGACGCTCACCGCCTACCTGATGATCGCCCCGATGGTCGGCCTGCTGGCGGTGTTCGTGCTCTGGCCGCTCGTCTACGCCGTCTGGCTGAGCGGGCACCGCATCAGCTTCTACCAGCCGTCCGTCTGGGTCGGCACGCAGTTCTACCACTTCGTCCTCACCGATCCGCGCTTCTGGCACTCGCTGCGGATCGGCATCGGCTACGCCGCGATGGTGGTGCCCACCCAGATGGTGCTGGCGCTCCTGCTCGCGAGCCTGATCAAGGCGGTGAGCGGGCCGATGGCGGCCGTCCTGAAGACGACCGTGTACGTGCCGGCGGTCATCTCGAGCGTCGTCGCGTCGGTCGTCTTCGTGTTCATCTACCAGGACGCCGGGCTCGCGAACTGGGTGATCGGCCTGCTCGGCATGAAGCCGGTCGCCTGGCTGAACGACCCGTCGACGGCGCTGCCTGCGATCGCGGCGCCGGGCGTGTGGCTCGGCTTCGGCATCGCGACGCTGATCCTGCTCGCCGCGATGCTCGACATCCCGCAGAGCTACTACGAGTCGGCCGCGCTCGACGGCGCGGGGTGGTTCCGCACGATGCGGTACATCACGATCCCGCTCCTGAAGAACGTGTTCCTGTTCCTCTTCGTCACCGGGTTCACGCTGACGGTGCAGGAGTTCCAGCTGCCGCTGATCATGACGGGCGGCGGCCCGGTCGACGACACGAACACGCCGAACCTCTTCATCTTCAACAGCTTCCGGGACGGCACGCCGTACGCGACGAGCTTCTCGCTCGCCGCCTCGCTGCTCCTCTTCGTCGTGCTCGGCGCGATCTCCCTGATCGTCTTCAAGCTCGTCCGCTCGACGAAGGCGGTCGACGGATGACCTCGCGGCGCTTCGCGGTCAACGCGTTCTCGAACGCATTCGCGTTGCTCATCTGCCTGACGATCCTCTTCCCGCTCGCCTGGATGGCGATGGCGGGCTTCAAGGGGCGCACCGAGGTGCTGCGGACGCCGTTCCAGTTCTTCCCCGACACCTGGAACCCGCACAACTACTCGGCGATCCTCCACGACCACCAGTTCATGCGGGCGATGACGGTCACGTTCATCGGCGCCGTGCTGTTCACGATCGGCAGCCTGTTCGTCAACTCGCTCGCGGCCTACGCGTTCGCGCGCCTCGACTTCCCGTTCAAGACCTTCTGGTGGGTCGTGTGCATCACGCCGATGTTCGTGCCGGCGATGGCGATCCTGCTCACGTCGTTCCAGGTCGTGACGAAGCTGCACATGCTCAACACGATGACGGTGCTCGTGCTGCCCGGCATCGCGTCGTCGCTGCAGATGTTCTTCCTGCGGCAGTTCTACTTGAACTACCCGTCGTCGGTGGAGGAGGCGGCGCTGATCGACGGCGCGAACCGCTGGCAGATCTTCCTGCGCATCTACCTGCCGCAGTCGAAGGCGCCGTTCGTCGTCGTCGGCACCGGCTCGTTCCTCGCGTTCTGGAACTCGTACGTGTGGCCGGTGCTCACGATCACGAATCCCGACCTGACCCAGATCATGCAGGTGCTCGGCAACTTCCGCTCCGACCGCGGCAACGACTGGGGGATGCTGATGGCCGGCTCGACGATCGCGGCCCTGCCGACGATCATCCTGCTGCTCATCTTCCAGCGCTACATCGTCAAGGGCGTGCGGATTGCCGGTATGAAGTAGGCGGTCACAGATGACAGAGAGGGCGCCGAAGGCGCCCTCTCATGTGGAACCGGTGCCTACAGTGACGTAACGTTCCCGACGGGCGGGAAGACAGAGGCCGCTCTGAGGCTTACGTCACACATCTTACCACTTGGAACGCTGGGTCAAACAGTGGCTGTCTGAGCCACGAGCACTCCGGTATTTGAATTCGGCCGGCGGCGACGCGGATTTAGCGCTGCGCCTTTACGTCTGGAACAGTCGGATCTCGGCCGCACTCATGCGTGATCTCGGTGATCTCGAAGTGCTCGTTCGAAATCGCTTCAACGCGTCAATCGCGAGTCGAAGGAGAGGCCAGCACTGGTTGCTCGATACGGGCTCGCCGGTTCGTGTGTACTGGCCGCATCGCGTCCGACGGCGTGGCGGAGCACCCAGAGTCGTAGACAGAAACGAGGGAATCCGGGCGAAGATCCTCCGCGCGATCGAAGACGCTGGAGGTCAGAGCGCCACGCCTGGCGATGTTGTGGCTCAGATGACCTTTGGCTTTTGGCTTGCACTGGTCCGCCGCTCGCGCGAGCACGCTCTTTGGACTCCGTACCTCGTTCACGCCTTCAGTGTGCGGCCGCGACCCCAACGTTCTGACGTCGAGACCAGGATGGTTGATCTCAACGACCTGCGGAATCGGGTCGCGCACCACGAGCACCTCCTAACGACTGATGTTGCGAAAGCGCACGACGACCTTGTCGAGTTTTGCTCTTGGCTGTCTCCGGAGGTGGCGGCTCACGTTCAAGCAAACACCGACGTCGCCGGGTTGCTGACCCGACGACCCTGTTAAGCATCCCGAGTCCGGCCGGCTCAGCAGCTCGTCGAAAGGCGGACGTTGACTTACGGAGCGGCCCCGGAGTCGAACCGAGCCAGCGTGGGGCTGCCACGCCTGACGGGTTTTGAAGACCCGCTGGGGCACCGGCCCCCGCCGCTCCGTCGATGAGCCTAGCTTCGTTGTCGCCGCAGGACCCGCACGTCGCCGCGCCGCAGCGTGAGCCCGTCGGCGTCGTAGCGCTCGAGCATGAGCTGCGCCGTGCGGCGGCCGACGCCCATCGCGTCCCGGAACGAGGCGATCGTGATCGGGTCGAGCCCGGAGAGGAGCTCGCGGCCCCGCTCGTAGGCGGCGGCGGAGACCGCGAAGCCGTCGCCGACGCGCCGCAACCGTCCCGCCTGCTCGAGGTAGGCGGCGAGCTCGGGGTCGTCGAGCTTCACGATCTCCTCCCCGGCGAGGCGCGCCTCGAGCATGTCGGCCGCTTCCGCCCGTGCGCCGAGCTCCGCCGTCGCGCCGGGGAGGTACGCCTTGCCGCCCCTGCGTTCCACGTCGAGGAGCTCGATCGCCCACGGGTCGCCGAGCTCGGCGATCGGCACGCCCGGGTCGAGGGGGCTCGCCTGCGCCAGCCGCGCGTGAACGCGCTCGCGCAACTCGTCGAGCCACGCCTGCGAGAAGACGAAGCCGTTCGCCGACGGCAGCGCGTCGACCGCGGCCGCGTCGAACCGCGCCAGCAGCTCCTCGCGGCGAACGGGCGCGTGCACGGGCACTTCGCCGCGCTCGGCCGCTTCGATGCGCGCCCGGTCGAGCCCGCGCGGCGGCGCCGGGTCGACGACCGTGCCGCCGCCGACGGTCGTGTCGGTGCGCAGCACGACGCGGTCGCCGCGCGCGGCGACCACCTGCCGCTCGAGCCGGAGCTGCGCGAGCTCGCCGTCGCGCGCCACGCGCGCGGGCACGGCGAGCGTCCCGAGGTGGACGGTGACGGCGGCCGGCAGCTCGGCGAGCTCGGTCAGCCGCACGTCGAGCCGGTACGAGGGTGCGAAGCGGCCCGGCGTGACGAGAGCGTCGCCGCGCGCGAGCTCGCGCCGCTCGAGCTGCGGCAGGTTGACGGCGACGCGCTGTCCTGCCTCCGCGCGCTCGACAGCCGCGTCGTGCACCTGCACGGATCGCACTCGGACCTCGCGGCCGGAGGGCTCGACGCGCAGCGTGTCTCCGGCGGAGATCGAGCCCGACCACAACGTGCCGGTGGCGATCGTCCCGGCGCCTGCCAGTGAGAAGACCCGGTCCACGTAGAGCCGCGTCGCGGCGCCCGCGTCGCGCTCCTCGACCGGCAGCCGCGCGAGCGCCGCGCGCAGCTCGTCGAGCCCGGCGCCGGTCTTCGCCGACACCGCGACCACCTCGGCGCCGGGGACGAGCTCGTGGGCCTCCTCGAGCGCGAGCTCGAGCGTCTCCTCGTCGACGGCATCCGCCTTGGTGACCGCCACCACGCCGTGCTCGACGCCGAGTAGCCCCAGCACCGCGAGGTGCTCCAGGGTCTGCGGGCGGGCGCCCTCCTGCGCGTCGATCACGAGCAGGAAGACGTCGATGCCCGTGGCGCCGGCGATCATCGTCCGCACGAAACGCTCGTGGCCCGGCACGTCGACGAGCGAGAGCCGCCGCCCGTCCGGCAGCTCGAGCGGGGCGTAGCCGAGGTCGATGGAGATGCCGCGCGTCTGTTCCTCCGGCAGGCGGTCCGTGTCCTTGCCGGTGAGCGCGCGCACGAGCCACGTCTTGCCGTGGTCGATGTGCCCGGCCGTCCCGACGGTCAGAGGCACGGCCACACCTCGACGGCGTCCGCGTCGATCGCCTCGCGCGACGGCGACACGGCGTGCTGCTCGCGCGTCCGGAACTGCGGCGAGATCTGCCGCCCCGACTCGAGGAAGAGCGGGAACGTCGCGTCGACGAGCTCCTGCTCCTCGGCTTCCGCCACGGGCTCGGCGACGAGCACGAGCAGGTCGAGGTCGGAGCGGATCGGCATGCCGGCCGGCCAGGACTCGCCGCGTGCGACCGAGCCGAAGACGCGCACCTCGAGCAGCCGCTCGCCGAGCCGGTCGCGGAGGATCTCGACGTAGGCGTCGAGCGTGCGGCGCTCGGCGTCGTTCAGGAGCTCGAGCATGCGCGCACGGCCGCAGCCACCTCGTCGACCTCGTCGTCTGCGAGCGTGCGGCAGTCGAGGAGCAGCCGCCCGTCGCGGACGATCCCGACGACCGGCGGCTCGTGGTCGCGCAGCGCGCCGGCGAGCTCCTCGTCGACCGCGACGGCGAACGACGGCAGCTCGGTGAGCGGCAGTGCACCGCCGCCGACCCGCGCGAGGCTCTCGCAGACCTCGCCGTCGGTCGCCGCCGCGAGGCGGTCGGCCCGGGCGCGCACCGTCTCGGCGGGCTCGTGGAGCATGCGCAGCACCGGCACCTCCGCGACCGCGCGCTCGGGCTCGAGATAGAGGAGCAGCGTGCCTTCGAGGGCGGCGAGGCTGAGCTTGTCGATGCGCAGCGCTCGGTGCAGCGGATGGCGGCGGAGCTTCTCGACGAGGTCGGCGCGGCCGACGACGATCCCGGCCTGCGGGCCGCCGAGCAGCTTGTCGCCGCTGAAGCAGACGAGGTCGGCGCCGCCCTCGAGCGAGGCGCGCGCGGTCGGCTCGTCGGCGATGTCGACGAGTGCGCCCGAGCCGAGGTCGTCCAGCAGTGGCAGCTCGCGGCGCCGCGCGACGGCGGCGAGCTCCTTCAGCGGCGGCTGCTCGGTGAAGCCGACGACGCGGAAGTTCGACTGATGGACGCGCAGGAGGAGCGCCGTGTCCTCGGTGACCGCTGCGTCGTAGTCGCCCGCGCGCGTGCGGTTCGTCGTGCCCACCTCGACGAGCCTGGCGCCGGAGCGCTTCAGCACGTCGGGGATCCGGAAGCCGTCGCCGATCTCGATCAGCTCGCCGCGCGAGACGACCACCTCGCGCCTCTCGGCGATCGCGGCGAGCGCGAGGAGCATCGCGCCGGCGTTGTTGTTGACGACGAGCGCGGCCTCGGCGCCCGTCAGGCGCCGGAGGATGGACGCGACGTGGTCCTGGCGCGAGCCCCGCGAGCCCGAGGCGAGCTCGTACTCCAGGTTCGAGTAGGAGCGCGAGACGTCCTCGACCCGGGCGAGGGCTGCCGCCGGAAGCGGGGCGCGCCCGAGGTTCGTGTGCACGACCACGCCCGTCGCGTTGAGCACGCGCCGCAGCGCGGGCCGCCGGACCGCCAGGAGCTCCTCCTGCAGCCGCCGGAGCAGGTCGCCGGGGTCGGCGCCGGCCCGGATCTCCTCGCGCGCCCGGGCGAGCACCGTGCGGGCCGCGTCGACGGCGAGCGGGTCGTCGACGCCGCGGGCGAGCTCGTCGACCGACGGCAGATCGCGCAGCTCCATGGCCGGACGATACGCGTCCCCGCGGCCTCGGCCCGCCGCAGGCGCTGCTTCACTGTCCGGGATGAAGCGAGCCGCCCTCGCCGTCTCCGTGCTCGTCGTCGTGGCCCTCGGGGCCCTGGCCGTGCGCGCCTGGCAGTTCCACGGCGCCGCGAAGCCCGGCGTCCACGTCCTCGGCGTCGACCTGGGCGGGAAGAGCCGCAGCGAGATCGTGGCCGCGCTCCGGCGCTGGAGCGCCCAGACCGTGACGATCCGCGGCGGCGGGCACACCTACCACGCGCCCCGGAGCTGGCTCGTCTCGGTCGACGCGGACGCCACGGCGAGCCGCGCGCTCGCCGCCGGCTCCTTCGGCTCGCTGATCGCCGGCGGCCGCGTCGACGTCGCCCCGGTGGTCGGCAGCGCGCCTGCCGCCGGCAACGTCCTGGCGGAGATCGCGCGCTCGGGCCGCGAGCCCGTCTCCGCGACCGTGCGCGTCGAGGGCACCCGCGCCGTGACGACGCCGGCCGCCGCCGGCCGCACGGTCGACCGCGTCGCGCTGCTCGGCCGCCTGGCGCAGCAGTCGACCGTCGTCGACGTCCCGTTCAGGCGCCTCGAGCCGGAGATCCGCGACCCGGCCGCCCGCAGCGCCGCCTCCACCGTCGACCTGCTCCTCGCGGAGCCGGTCGCCATCGACTACCACGGTGCGCGTCGCGGGGCGCTGACCAGGCTCCAGCTCGCGCGCTCGCTGCGGGTGCGGCCGTCGCACCATCGCTTCGCCGTCACCTTCGACCCGGAGAAGCTCGCGACGATCGTGCGCCCGCGGCTCGGCACGTGGATCACCCGCGCCCGCAACGCGCGCTTCGCCGTGCAGGGCGACGAGGTGCGGATCCTGCCGTCTCAGCCCGGCCGCGACGTCGATCCGCACCAGCTCGCCGCCGCCGTCACCGCCGCCGCGCACGAGGACCACGTCGCGCGCGTCGAGCTGGGGCCGCGCGACGCCGAGCTGACGACCGCGAAGGCGAAGGCGCTCGGCATCGACCGGAAGCTCGTCGCCTACACGACGCAGATGGGCGCGTCGTCCTCGAACCGCATCCACAACGTCCACCTGATGGCCGACTTCATCGACGGCACGCTGATCAAGCCGGGCGACGTCTTCTCGTTCAACGACGTCGTCGGCCCGCGCACCGCCGAGCGCGGGTTCCTCGAGGGGCAGGAGATCATCGGCTCGCTCGTGCTGCCGTCGATCGGCGGCGGCGTCTGCCAGACCGCCACCACGCTCTTCAACGACGCCCTCGAGCTGGGCCTGCCGATCGTCGAGCGCACGAACCACAACCTGTACCTGGCGCACTATCCGCTCGGCCGCGACGCGACGGTCTCGTGGGGCGGCCCGGACTTCAAGTTCAGGAACGACACGGATCACGGCCTGCTGATCAAGGCGTCGTACACCGACGCGACACTGACCTTCACGGTGTACGGCACGCCCGAGCACCGGCGGGTCGAGCTGCACACCGGGCCGCAGACGAACTGGACGTCGCCCGGCATGAACTACGCGGTCGACCCGAAGGCGCCGCGCGGCTCGGTCAAGGTCGTCGCCGGGACGGGCGAGCAGGGCTTCGACATCCAGGTCACCCGCAAGGTCTGGGACGCGGGCGGGAAGCTCCTTCAGGACAACGTCTTCAAGTCGCACTACATCCCGGACAGCCCGACGACGGTCTACGGGCCCGGCAAGACGCCGCCCGGGCCGTACATCGTCATTCCGTCGACGCTCTAGGGGTCAGACTCCTTACTGCGCGTCTTCCTTGAACGGCGCCGCCGGCACGTCCGCGCAGCGGCGGTCGTAGCAGCCGAGCACGAGCTCGACCGCCTCCTCGGGGTCGTCCGTGCAGTGCAGCAGCTCGATGTCGTCGTGCGAGATCATCCCCTGCGCCTCGAGGTCCTCGCGGATCCAGTCGACCATCTCGCCCCAGTAGGCGGAGTCGAAGAGGACGACCGGGAAGTGCCGGATCTTGCCCGTCTGGATGAGCACGAGCGACTCGTAGAGCTCGTCGAGCGTGCCGAAGCCGCCGGGGAAGATGACGAAGCCCTCCGAGGGCCGCACGAAGCAGACCTTGCGCGCGTAGAAGTGGTCGAACGTGTGGACGATGTCGAGGTACGGGTTCGGCGCCTGCTCGTGCGGCAGCTCGATGTTGAAGCCGACCGAGAGCCCGCCGCCCTCCTGCGCGCCGCGGTTCGCCCCCTCCATCACGCCGCCGCCTCCGCCGGTGACGACCGCCCAGCCGCGCTCGGCGAACCGGCGGCCGACGTCGCGCGCCGCTTCGTACGCCGCGCTGCCCACGTGGACGCGGGCCGAGCCGAAGAGCGCGGCCGCGGGACGGTCGATCTGCGCCACCTTCTGGAAGCCGGCGCGGAACTCGGCCGCGATCTTCTCGACCGACGCGTCGATGTCGAACGTGTTCGGGTGGTCGAGGATCTGGCGGTCGTCGGTCACAGCCGGCTCTGGTGCTGGTAGGTGGCGACCATCCCGAGGATCAGCATCAGGGCGGTTGCGACGTAGAGCGCGTACGCGGCGTACGCCTTGTCCCGGCCGCCGCCGAGGCGGAGGAAGCGCGCGGACTGGATGATCGCGCCGCCGTCGAGCGGCCAGATCGGCAGCAGGTTCAGCAGGTTGATGAAGAAGCCGGAGTAGCCGAGGGCGAGGAAGAGCGGCGAGTTCCTGGCGTTGCCGATCCCGTAGCAGACCGCCGCGGCGGCTCCGCCCAGGATCGGGCCCGCGACGGCGACGCGGGCGGTCTGCCACGGATGGCCCCGGGTGTAGGTGACGTACGCGCCCATGAACGGGACGAAGATCGGCAGGCGCGGGTTCAGCCCTTCGCGCTTCGCCTCGACGAAGTGGCCGGTCTCGTGCAGCAGGATCAGCAGCACGAAGCCGACCGCGAACTTCCAGCCCCAGATCAGCGCGTAGGCGGCGACCGCGATGAAGATCGTCGAGAACTTGACGAGGACGAACGACCACTTGGCGAGCGCGATCACCCCGGCGATCAGAGGCCCGACCGCCCGCTCGACGCGCTTGCGCCAGTTCGGCCCGGCCTGCACCGGGTTGTACTGCTCGAGGGGCTCCTCCTCGGGCGGAGGGTTCCACTCGCCGGGCTCCCAGTCGTTCGGGTCGAGCTCGCGACTCACGAGCCGCGTCCGATCCACTGCTCGCCGCCCTCGTAGACCTCCTTCTTCCAGAGCGGCACGCGCTCCTTCAGCTCGTCGATCGCGTCCTTGCACGCGGCGAGGGCGTCCTGGCGGTGCGGGGCGGAGACGGCGATCACGACGGAGGTCTCGCCGATCCCCACGCGCCCGATCCGGTGGTGGATGGCGACGGCCGTCAGCTCGTAGCGCGCCTGCAGCGCCTCTGCGATCTCGGCCATCGTCTTCTCGGCCATGCCCTCGTAGGCCTCGTAGTCGAGGTGCGTGACCGTGCGCCCGCGCGAGTGGACGCGCGTCGTCCCCGTGAACGTCGCGATCGCGCCGGCCTCGTCCGACCGCACCTCGGCGACGACGCGGTCGAGCGAGAGCGGCTCGTCGGAGAGCAGGAACGCGCCGCCCGAGACGGGCGGGATCAGGGCGACCTCGTCGCCGTCGGCGAGCGCGCGGTCGCGGAGGGCGTACTCCTTGTTCACCGCGTAGAGGAGGCCCTCCGGCTCGTCGCCGAGGTCCAGGGCCGCCCAGACGTCGCCCACGGTCGCCGCCTCGATCTCGCGGCGCGACCAGCCGGCGCGCTCGCGCAGGCCGGCGAAGAGGCGGACGCTCACGGTCACCGCGCAACCGCCAGGAAGCCGCTCCAGTCGAAGTGCCCGTAGAACGGGCCGAGGTAGTCCTTCAGCTCGTCCAGGTTGCGATAGCCGATCCGTGCCACCTGCACCAGCTTGCCCTGTGCGAGCACCATGACGCGGCCCTGCTCGGTGTCGAGCCAGGTGTCGCCGCTTCGCCTTGAGGTGATCCGCGAGCGCACGAAGAGCAGCGCACCGCCCGGGAGCAGGTGCGGATCCTCGTCCGACCAGCCCCACGGCGGCCGTGTCAGCTGTCTGCGCGTGGGCAGCAGCTGCCAGATCGCCCGGTGCGGCGAGCGGAAGGCGTTCGGGTCGTTCCGGCTCGCCGCGGCGACGAGCCGGCCGCCCGGCGTGCACGCCGGCGTCGACCACGAGCGCTTCGGATCGCCGGACACGTCGCGTCCGTCGAAGACGAGCTTCTTGTCGTCCGTCGACTCGCGGTCGGTGCCCGTCGCGTACGCGAGGTGCGTGCCGCACACGGCCGTGTAGTCGCCGTAGGGGAGCGTCGTCGCGAGCTTCGTGCCGTCCTCGTAGAGGTCGACCCCGTCCGACGCGACCGAGCCGGAACCGGGCCATCGCCACCAGAGCACGTGGTCGCCCAGCCAGGCGAACGGCTCGGGGACGTCGGGGCCGCCGGTGCCGCGGTTCGACGCGAGGGGCCCGACCAGCCGGACGGCCGAGCCGTCGCGCAGCACCCAGAGCCCGTTGCCGCGCGGCACCGCGAGCGCGCCGTCCCCCGACCAGGCGAGACCCGCCCACCCGGTCGCGCCCCAGCCCTTCGGCTCCAAGAAGCGCTTGCCCCGCGGCGTCCATTCGACGACCGCGCCCTCGCTCGTCACGTACGCCGCCCGCTCGCCGGTCGGCGCCCAGGCGAGCGTCCGCGTCGGTAGCTTCACGTGCCCGACGACGAGGCCGCCGATCGAGACGAGCTTCCCGTCGCCGCTGAGCTCCAGGGCCCGACCCGGCTGCGCGCGGGCGGCGAGTGCGATCCGCGCGCCGTCCCGGTGGAGCACGGTGAGCCCGTCCGGCGCGGCCTGCGCCGCCGGGACGAGCACGACGAATGCGGCGAGCACGCAGGCGAGGACGAGCACGGCGCGAGCATACTTCCGGCCGTGGCGAAACCGCTCTACACCGCCGAGGACGCTCCACGGCCGCTCGAGGCGCCGGGTGAGTTCCCGTACACGCGCGGGCCGTACCGCGACATGTACGTCGGCCGTCCCTGGACGATCCGGCAGTACGCCGGCTTCGCCTCGGCGGAGGAGTCGAACGCGCGCTATCGCTATCTGCTGGAGCACGGGCAGACGGGGTTGTCGATCGCCTTCGACCTGCCGACGCAGCTCGGCTACGACTCGGACGATCCGCGTGCGCTCGGCGAGGTGGGGCGGACGGGCGTCGCGATCGACTCGCTCGCGGACATGGAGGTGCTGCTCGCGGGGATCCCGCTGGGCGAGGTGTCGACGTCGATGACGATCAACGCGCCGGCGTCGCTGCTGCTGCTCCTCTACGAGCTGGTCGCGGAGGGGCAGGGCGTCGACGGCACGAAGCTGCGCGGCACCGTGCAGAACGACATCCTCAAGGAGTACATCGCGCGCGGGAACTACATCTTCCCGCCGCGCCCGTCGATGCGCCTCACGACCGACCTCTTCGCCTACTGCGCGGAGCGGATCCCGTCGTGGAACACGATCTCGATCTCGGGGTACCACATCCGCGAAGCGGGGTCGACTGCGGCGCAGGAGCTCGCGTTCACCGTCGCGAACGGCATCGCCTACTGCACGGCGGCGGTCGAGGCGGGGCTCTCGCCGGACGAGTTCGGCGCGCGCCTCTCCTTCTTCTTCAACGCGCACAACGACTTCTTCCAGGAGGTCGCGAAGTTCCGCGCCGCGCGGCGGCTCTGGGCGCGCGTGATGAAGGAGCGCTTCGGCGCGACGAACCCGAAGGCGCTCGCCCTGCGTTTCCACGCGCAGACCGGTGGCTCGACGCTGACCGCGCAGCAGCCCGAGAACAACATCGTCCGGGTCGCGATCCAGGCGCTCTCGGCCGTGTGCGGCGGCGCCCAGTCGCTGCACACGAACTCCTTCGACGAGGCGCTCGCGCTCCCGACGGAGCACTCCGCGACGATCGCGCTCCGCACCCAGCAGGTCCTGCAGGCGGAGGCCGGCACGACGGCAACCGCCGATCCGCTCGGCGGGTCGTTCTACATCGAGGCGCTCACCGACGAGCTCGAGGCAGCCGCGTGGGAGCTGATCGCGCGGATCGACGAGCTCGGCGGGGCGGTCGCCGCAGTCGAGTCGGGCTGGGTGCAGCACGAGATCGAGGACGCCGCGTTCCGCTGGCAGCAGGAGGTCGAGTCGGGCGAGCGGACGATCGTCGGCGTGAACCGGTTCGCCTCCGAGGCGCGCGGCGACATCGAGCTGCAGTCGATCGACCCGGCGGCGGAGCAGCGTCAGCTCGAGCGGACCGCGCGGCTGCGCGCCGGCCGGAACGCCGAGGGCGCGTCGGCCGCGCTCGCGCGCGTGCGCGGCGCGGCGCGCGGCACCGAGAACATGCTCTTCCCGATGCGCGAGGCCCTGCGCGCCCACTGCACCGTCGGCGAGATCTGCGGCGTCCTCCGAGAGGAGTGGGGCGAGCAGGACAGTCGATGAGGATCCTCCTCGTCTCGCAGATGTATCCGGGGCCGGCCGACCCCGACCTCGGCTCCTTCGTCGCGCAGCTGGAGCGCGCGCTCCGCGACCGCGGTCACGAGATCGAGCTCGCGGTCCTCGACCGCCGCGGCGGGGGCAAGGCGCGCTTCCTCGAGCTCCGCCGCAAGATCCGCGCGGCGGGGCCGCACGACGTCGTCTGGGCGCACTTCCTCGTCCCGTCCGGGCTGCTCGCCGCCCGGGCCGGCGGGCCGCTCGTCGTCACCGCGCACGGACGCGACGTGCGCAACATCGGCGCCATCCCCGGGGTCGCCGGGCTCACCGCGCGGGTGGTCGAGCGCGCCACGACTTTGATCGCCGTCTCGGAGTACCTCCGCCGCGAGCTCGAGGAGCGGCTGCCGGCCGCCCGCGGCAAGGTCGAGGTGGTCGACTCGGGCGTCGACCTCGAGCGGTTCCGTCCGGTCGAGCCCGCGGCACGGCTCGAGTCGCCGGCGTTCGTGCACGTCGGCTCGCTGACGGAGCGCAAGAACGTCGTGCGCCTCGCCGACGCGTTCGCGACGCTCGGCCGCGGCTCGCTCACGTTCGTGGGCGACGGCCCGCTGCGCGGGCGGCTCGAGGGCCGCGAGCGCGTGCGCGTCGTCGGCCGTGTGCCGCACGACGAGGTGCCCGCCTGGCTCGCCGCGGCCGACGTGGTCTGCGCGCCCGCGCTGATCGAGCCGTTCGGCCAGTCGATCCTCGAGGCGATGGCGTGCGAGCGGACGGTCGTCGCGACGAGGCTCGGGGGCCCGCCCGAGTTCGTGACCGCGGAGTCGGGCGTCCTCGTCGACCCGCTCGACGCGGACGCGCTCGCGCGGGCGCTCGAGACGGCGGCTGCGTTCCCGACGCCGAACGAGGCGGCGCGCCGCGCCGCGGAGCCGCACGACGTCAGGCGTCAGGCGGAGCGGGTGGAGGAGATCCTCCTGCGAGCCGTTCGAGATCGGCCAGCCTGACCTCCACGAGCGGGCGGACGCCTTCCTCGAGGCCGTGCTCCTTCGCGACGGCCAGCGCCTGCTCGTAGCTCTGGCGCACCTTCTCGGCGGAAACGCCCTGCTTGAGGCGGTTGTCGCCGGTGAGCAGCAGGTCGTGGATCTTCTGCCTGGCGGTGTCGGCGTCCACGACGAGTACCGTACTCCAGGTCGTGTCCGCCGCCCCGGTCAGAGTCGTGATCGCCGACGACCAGCGCCTGTTCGCCGAGGCGCTCGAGGCCATCCTCTCGACCGACGCGCGCATCTCGGTCGTGGGCCGGGCCTTCGACGGCCGTGCCGCGGTCGACCTGGTGCGCGACCACCGGCCGGACGTCGTGCTGATGGACATCGCCATGCCCGTGATGGACGGGATCGAGGCGACCGAGCAGATCGGCGTGGAGGCGCCCGAGACGCGCGTGATCGTGCTCACCGGCTCGGAAGCGCCGAAGGACGTCTCGCGCGCCCGCGCGGCGGGCGCTGCCGGCTACGTGACGAAGGACCAGATCGCGGGCGACCTCCTGCGCGCGATCCTCGACGCGGCCGGTCGTTAGCTACCTTTCCGGGGTGCTCCCGGTCTTCTCGGTCATCCACGTGCTGCTCTCCGCGGCCCTCGTGGGCCTGATCCTCATGCACTCCGGCCGCGACGCCGGCCTCGGCGGCATGGGCTTCACGCCGACCTCGCAGGGCGGCACGCACATCGTCGAGCGGAACCTCACGCGCGTCACGCTCGTGATCGCGATCCTCTTCTTCGCGAACACGGTGCTTCTCTTCCGCCTCCTCAAGTAGCGAGGCCTTAGACTCCCCGGCCCATGCAGCTGGCGGGCCTGCACCACGTGACGTGCGTCTGTTCCGACGCACAGCAGACGCTCGACTTCTACCGCGAGCTCGGCTTCGCGCTGGTCAAGAAGACCGTCAACTTCGACGACCCGCACAGCTACCACCTGTACTTCGGCGACCCGCAGGGCAGCCCCGGCACGCTGATCACGTTCTTCGAGTGGCCGCGCGCGGACGCGGGGCGGCTCGGCCGCGGCACGCTCGAGTCGGTCGGGCTCGAGACGCCGACGGTGCAGGAGCCCGTCGAGGTGCAGGATCCCGACGGCCTGCGGCTGCGGCTCGTGCCCGGCGAGGCGCCGCGCCTGCACGACGTCGTGGTGATCGGCAACCCCGACCTGTACGCAGGGATCTTCGCCCCGGACGCGCCGCTCTCGTTCGCCGAGCCGGTGGAGGAGGCCGCGCTGATCGGGCCGGGCACGACGCACCACATCGCCTGGCGCGTCTCCGGCGACGAGGAGGAGCAGGGGTGGCTCGACCGGCTGACGGAGCTCGGCCTGCGGCCGACGCCGGTGCAGGACCGCAAGTACTTCCGGTCGGTCTACTTCCGGATGCCCGACGGCATGCTGATCGAGATCGCCACCGACCCGCCGGGCTTCCTCGTCGACGAGCCGGCCGAGTCGCTCGGCGAGAGCCTGTCGCTGCCGCCGTGGCTCGAGGCCGAGCGGGCGACGCTCGAGCGCGAGCTGCGCCCGATCGAGTAGCCCGCCCTAGCCGGCGAGGCCGCCGAAGACCGCGAACGGGTTCTGGGGCAGCAGCTGGTAGGCGACGCCCGAGCCCGGCTCGACGTGCACCGTCCCCCTGCCCTCGAGCCGCGCGGCGAGCGCCTTCGCGTCGTCCTCGTCGTTTGCGCCCACGAGCAGGTAGCGCGAGCGGCGCACGACGGAGTACCCGTCGCCCGTGAGCTCGTCCGCGAGCGACTCTGCGGCCTGGTGCGTCTCCAGCTCGACCCGCACCTCCCACTGCGCGACCCCGGTCTCGATCGACTCCTCCGCGTCCTCCTCCTCGGCGCGCTCGTGCTCCTCGGCCGCCGAGAGCACGACGGCCGGATCCTCCCAGCGCTCCTCGACCGGGTGCCACCGCTCGAGCTTCGGCTCGCCGCCGATCCCGTCTTCTGCGAGCACCTCGCGGAGCGCGTGCTCCCCGGCCTCGGCCGCCCGGCGGGTGTCGGCGTAGAGGAAGAGCCTCGGCCCGTCGCTCGACACGGCGACGCGGCCGCCGAGCGCGTCGCGAAGCTCGTCGTGCACCTCGCGCTCGCGCAGCTCGGCGAGCACGCGGCCCGCCTGGCGCGCCTCCGAGAGCGTGATCGTGACGCGCCAGTCGTCGGCCATGAAGCCAGGCTACAATGCCGACCCACGCGCTGGTGGCGGAATTGGTAGACGCGCTAGGTTGAGGGCCTAGTGGCCATTGCGGTCGTGGAGGTTCAAGTCCTCTCCAGCGCACTCTCCGGACGCCGCCCCCAGGGGCGGCGTCGGTGCATTTGACGCCGTCCGGAGGAGTCTCTACGCTGATGGCGAACACACGTTCGACCACCGTCAGCGACCCCGGAGGCTCGCGCCTTGCTCACCGCCCGCCAACAGGAGATCTGGAACTACCTCGTCGAGTACGTCGACGCCCACGGCTATCCGCCCACGGTGCGTGAGATCGGCGAGCGCGTCGGCCTCGCCTCGCCCTCCACGGTGCACGCCCACCTGGCGAACCTCGAGCGCGCCGGCCTCCTCCGTCGCGACCCGACGAAGCCGCGTGCCCTCGAGCTGATCGGCCGCGAGCGCCGCGAGGCCGACGTTCCGCCCGCCGAGACGGCCGAGGTGCTCCGCCTCCCGATCCTCGGGCAGATCGCCGCCGGCGGCCCGCTCCTCGCCGACCAGTACGTCGAGGACTACGTTTCCATGCCCGCCGCGACGAAGGGCGATTTCGTGCTGCGGATCAAGGGCGAGTCGATGATCGAGGCCGGCATCCTCGACGGCGACCTCGTGATCGTGCAGCGCACGCAGGCGGCGCGCAACGGCGAGATCGTCGTCGCGCTCGCGGGCGACGACGAGGCGGCCGACGAGGCGACGGTGAAGACGTTCTACCGCGAGGACGGCCGCATCCGGCTCCAGCCCGAGAACAGCTCGATGGAGCCGATCTACGCGCAGCACGTGCAGATCCTCGGCCGCGTCGTGGGAGTGTTCCGCGAGCTCTGAGCCGATGACCGTCGCCGCGCTCCATCGGACGCTCGACCAGGAGCTCGCCGCGCTCGTGCGCGGCGCCTCGCTCGAGTGCCTGGCCTGCGGCGAGTTCGTGATGCACGCGCGCGGCGGCAGCGTGTTCTGCCCGGAGTGCGGCAGCCAGTACGGCGACGTCGAGGCGGTCGAAGCCGGTCTAGAATCGAGCCTGCAGGCCGGGTGACCGCGGCCGGCTCCTTCGGGGCCGGTCGAGGAAAGTCCGGACACCACAGGGCAGGACGCTCCCGCAACGGGAGGCGGCGAAAGCCGACGGAAAGTGGAACAGAAAGGACACCGCCTCGGACGGGTCTCCGGAGACGTCCGCGGTAAGGGTGAAAAGGTGGGGTAAGAGCCCACCAGCGTCGCGGCGACGCGACGGCTCGCCAAACCCCGTCCGGTGCAAGGCGAACAGGGCCCGCCATCAGGTTGCCCGCCGAGGGCCCGGGTAGCTGCCAAGAGGGATGGTCACCCTCGACAGAATCCGGCTTACAGGCCTGCTAACGAAAAGCCCCGCTCAGTCGGGGCTTTTCCATGTCCCCGGCAGCCGGGAGCGACTCGGGCGGCAAAACCGTACCGATACCGGTACGTCTCTGGCATTTGATAGCTCGATTTACGGTCGATTGTGGCAAAGACGTACCACTATCGGTACCCGGGACGCCGACGATCTGGGCGTGCCCGCGGTGGAGCTGCGCAAGCTCCACCAGCGCGGCGGTCTCGAGCACGTCGCCCAGGGCCTCTATCGCTTCGAGGACATTCCGACCACCCCCAGAGACGAGTTCATGGAGGCCGTGCTTCGCGTGGGCGAGGACGCCGTCCTGGCCGGTGACGCAGTGCTTGCCCTGCACGACCTGGCGCTTGCGAATCCCCGCCGCATCCGCGTCGCGACGCCGCGCCGCGTCCGCCGCCGCCTGCGGCGGCTCAGCGGCCAACTCGACGATCGCCTGGTCGAGCGTGTCACGGCGCGTCTTCGCCTGGACGGCGGCCGCGTACGACTCCTCGAACGCGAGTTGCAGCGGCCGGCTCTCGAACCGTTGTCGGCGCAGCCAGGCGTCGTGGGCGAGCGTCCACGCTGACGCGTCGTAGACCAGCCCGTGCCGGCGCAGAAGCTTGGAGAGCCGATGCCGTGCCCGCATCAACTCGCCGCGCGCGTCCTCACGCGCACGCACCAGATCGCGCGCCGCCTCCTCGTGCAGCTCCGGCACCCGCACCGCAACCAGCTCGCCCAGCCGCAACAGACGGGCAAGCCGCTCGGCGTCACGCCGGTCGGTCTTGACCCGGTCGGCCGGCGCCCGCTGGATCTTCGACGGCGCCGCCACCGTGCAGCCGATCCCCGCCGCCGCACACGC
This sequence comes from Gaiellaceae bacterium, assembly GCA_035546215.1. Taxonomy (GTDB): domain Bacteria; phylum Actinomycetota; class Thermoleophilia; order Gaiellales; family Gaiellaceae; genus PALSA-600. Next base: position 43,761 of record DASZWR010000083.1, read on the forward strand.
GCGCGCCAGCCCGTACCCGGTCGGGCCGGCCTCGTAGGCAACCCTGACCGGTCCCGGAAACTGCGACAGCCACGCCACCGTCTCGACCGGAAGCGTCGGCGCCCGCAGACTCCGAAGCTCACCCGTCGCAGCATCCAGCACGCCCGCAACGACCTTGCGCGCGTGCACATCCAACCCAACCCACGTACCCTCAGCCATACCGGCGCCTCCCGTAATTGCGGCTCTACCGCCGCGCCAGTCGCGACGGCAACCCGCGCCAACTTACGAGCGAGGCGCCGGCAACTCCATACGGTCTAGCGGGAGCGAGAGTCGAGCTCGACGGCGATCTCCTCGAGCGCGCCCGCGATGCCGCGGAACCAGCCCTCGAGGAGAATCGTGAGACGGACATGGTCGTCCGCGTCGGGCGCCTCGGCCAGCGTGCGGCTCGCCTCGTCGACGGAGCTCTCGATCGCCTCGCGCACGCGGTCGCGAACGGCCATGCCGCCTGCGTTCCCGCAGGCGGCATGGCCTAACCGTGCAGGTCAGAACGCGTCGCCCTCGCGCGGGTGCATCGGGAGCAGCAGGACGAAGAGCGCGCAGCCTGCGAGCGAGGCGATCTCGATCCACAGCGCCTTCCCGAACGCGGTCGCCAGGCCGTGGTGCGCCGCGACCGAGAAGAACAGCGTCCCGATCAGCGCGATGCCGAGCGCCGCCGCGAGCTGCTGCACCGCGTTCAGCACGCCGGACGCCGATCCCACCTCGTCGTCGGCCACGCCGGCGAGGATGAAGCTGAAGAGCGGCGCGAGCCCGGCGCCCATCCCGATCCCGGCCACGAGCTCCGGCCCGGCGAGCGCGAGGATCGAGATGTGGTGCGAGTCGTGCGCGACGACCGCCGCCATCCCCGCGATCCCCACCGCCATCACGGCGAGCGCGCCGTGCAGCGCGTGCCGGCCGAACTTCGGCACGAACACGCCGGAGCCGACGCCGGCGCCGACCGCCGTGCCGAGCGACCACGGGATGAACGCCAGGCCCGCGGCGATCGCGCTGTACCCGAACCCGATCTGCAGGTAGATGCTGAACGTGAACATCACCCCGATCATCCCCGCGAAGAAGAGGAGGATCGTGACGAGCCCGGCCGAGTAGGCGCGGCGGCTGAAGAGCGACATGGTCACGAGCGCCGACCGGCCACGCCGTTCGCGCCGCAGCTCGAACACGGCGAAGGCCGCGAGCAGCAGGACGCCCGCTCCGAGCATCGCGTAGGTCCACGCCGGCCACCCGAGCGTCCGCCCCTGGATGAGCGGGTAGACGAGCAGACCGATCCCGGCGCTGACGAGCGCCGCACCCTTCAGGTCGAGCGTCGGCCGGACGGCGGCACGCGACTCCGGGAGGAGCCTCAGCCCGCCGATCAGCCCGGCGAGGCCGACCGGCACGTTGATCAGGAAGATCAGCCGCCAGGTCGTCCCGAGCAGGTCCCAGTCGACGAGCAGGCCGCCGATCACCGGCCCGAGCACGGCGCTGCCGCCGATCACCGGTCCGAACATGCCGAAGGCCTTGCCGATCTCGTCCTCGGGGAAGACCTGCTTCACGATCCCGAAACCCTGCGGGATCATCGAGGCGGCGAACACCCCCTGCACGAGCCGGAGCCCGATCAGGACGCCGGGCGACCACGCGAGGCCGCAGAGCGCGGAGGCCACGGTGAAGCCGGCGACGCCGAGGAGAAACATGCGGCGGCGGCCGAAGATGTCGCCCAGCCTGCCGCCGGTGACGAGCCCGACCGCGAAGGTCAGGGCGTAGCCGCCCGCGACCCACTGGAGCGCGGTGAGGCTCGCGTGCAGGTCGGAGCGGATCGTCGGCAGGGCGACGTTGACGATCGTGCCGTCGAGGAGGTCCATGACCTCGACGCAGAGGATCACGGCCAGGATCCGCCAGCGAAGCGGATGGCCCTCGCGGAGGGCGGGTGCGGAGAGTGCGGTGGCGGTCATGCCGGTTCCCTTCGTAGAACACCGTTCGATTTGCAGAACACTGTTCTAGCAATAGAATGGTGTTCATGTCAAGTGAGCTGCCCGAGCCGCCGTGGTCGTCGCGCCGCGGCCGGCGCCCGCGCCGCGAGCCCCTCACACGGGAGGCGCTGACCACGGTGGCGCTGCGGATCGTCGACGAGGACGGCCTCGACGCGCTCTCGATGCGGCGGCTCGCCCAGGAGCTCGGCGTCCAGGCCTCCGGGCTCTACACCTACGTGTCCGGGAAGGCCGAGCTCCTGCAGCTGATGCTGGAACGCGTCTCCGCAGAGGTGGAGGTGCCCGACCCCGACCCGGAGCACTGGCAGGAGCAGGTGAAGGACGTGCTCCGCGGCCTGTACCGCGTTCTCGGCTCCCACCGCGACCTGGCCGGAGCCGCGCTCGCGAACATCCCGCTGAGCGCGAGCGCCCTCACGTTCGCGGACCGCGCGATCGCACTCCTCATCGCCGGCGGGCTGCCGCCGAAGGTCGCGGCGCTCGCGGCCGACCTGCTGCCGCAGTTCGTCACCGTCTCGGCCTACGAGGGCAGCCTCTTCGCCCAGCGGCTCGAGCGCGAGCCGGACTACTTCGACCGCGTCACAGCGTTCTTCTCGGCGCTCCCACCGGAGCGCTTCCCGACCCTGATGAGCCTCACCGACGAGCTGATGAGCAACGAGGGCGACGAGCGCTTCGAGTTCGGGCTCGACGTGCTCATCCGCGGCCTCGCCACGTTCGTTCCCTGACCGGGGAGAGGCGTTCACTCGTGTCAGGGGTCAACTGCGCCCCGAAACGGTCGATGACGGGAGTACGGCACGGGGTGCCGATGGCGAACCACAGCAAGACCCTCTCTGCGGCAACGAGCCGGCTTCCGAGCCGGCCGTTGCGTTTCTAGGAGAAGCCTTCGAGCGCCGCCGCCACGAGGTCGGGCAGCGTCTCGAGGTTGTAGCCCCCCTCGAGCACGGCCGCGACGCGCGGCGCGAGCCCCTTCGCCCTCCGGGCGAGCTCGCGGAAGCCGTCCGCGGTCACGCGCATCTGCGCGAGCGGGTCCGCGACGTGGGCGTCGAAGCCCGCCGAGACGAGGAGCAGCTCCGGCTCGAAGTCGGTGACGGCGCGCTCGACCGTCTCCCAGGCCGCGAGGTACCCGGCGTCGTCGGTCCCGGCGGGGAGCGGCAGGTTGACGAGCGTCGGTCCCCGCTCGTCGGGGCCGCCGGTGCCCGGGTAGAACGGCCACTGGTGGAGCGAGACGAAGAGGATCGAGTCGTCGCCGCCGACGATGTCCTGCGTGCCGTTCCCGTGGTGGACGTCCCAGTCGACGATCGCTACCCGGCCCGTGCCGAGCTCGGCCTGCGCCCAGCGTGCGGCGATCGCGACCGAGTCGAAGAAGCAGAAGCCCATCGCCCGGTGGCGCTCGGCGTGGTGGCCCGGCGGGCGCGCGAGCGCGAAGCCCTCGCGCCGCACCGCCTCGATCGCGGCGCCGGCCGCGAGCAGCGCCGCCTCGTACGTCGTCTCGGTGCAGAGCGTGTCCGGGTCGAGCCAACCGCGGGTGACGCGCACCTGCTCGACGAGCTCCGCGGTGTGGCAGCGCAGCACGTCTTCCTCGCTCGCCGGCCCGCACTCGACGAACGGGAACCGCTCGTGCAGGACGGCGAGGCGCTCCTGCGACTCGGGGTGGCCGCCCGTCGGGTGCAGGCGGGAGAAGGCGCTGTTGCTTACGAGGTCGATGGCGACGTCGCGACCTTGATCGCGTCGAAGATCTCGTCGAGCGGCTGCTCGCCGCGGGAGCGGCCGATCAGGTAGGCGAGGAGCGGCGCGTTCCGCCGGTCGTCGGAGGTGTGCGCGGCGTAGCGCGCGATCTTGAGGAGCGTCTCCGCGTCCTCGTCGGTCAGCTGCTCGTAGGAGCCGAGCGCCGAGGCCGCCTGCTCGAGCCAGTCGTCCATCACCGCGACTCTAACCGGCCCGCCAGCGCGCCTAACCCGAGCTCCGACGCGAACGCGGCGGCGCGCCGCCAGTCGGGTGGGGTGGGGCCGAGGTCGGGGAGCGGCGCGTTCGCGTCCATCGTGGCGATGCGCTTGTAGAGGCGGAGGTTCTCGGCTTCGTGCGGGAAGCGGCCGTCGGCCAGTGCCTGCTCGAGCGAGCCGTGCTGCTTGAGCACGTCTGCCGCCTTCTTCGGGCCGACGCCGGGCGCGCCGGGGATCTTGTCCGAGGGGTCGCCGCGCAGCGCGATGAAGTCCGGCACCTGCTCGGGCTCGACGCCGTACCGCTCGCGCACCTCTGCGGGCCCGATCCGCGCCAGCTCGGACACGCCCTTCACCGGCTGGAGGATGGTCACGCGGTCGTTCACGAGCTGGAACGCGTCGCGGTCGGAGGTGGCGACGAGCACCGGCCCGTCCCACGCGCGCGACGCGGCGGCGAGGAAGTCGTCGGCCTCGTAGCCGCTGGCCTTCGCGACCGCGAAGCCGAACGACTCGACGAGCCCGGGCAGCATCCCGAGCTGCTCGACGATCGAGTCCTCGAACTCGCGGCCCGACTGGTAGGCGGGCAGCGCCTCGTGGCGGTAGGTGGGCGTCTCGAGCGAGTCCCAGGCGACGAGCACCGACTCGGGCTGCTCGGCGTCCCACAGCCGCTGCAGGAAGTTCGCGAAGCCGACGAGCGCGTTCAGGCGGATCGACTTCGGGAGGGCGTGGTACGCCCGGTGCGCGAGCGAGTCGCCGTCGATCGCGAGCAGGAGCCCGCTCACAGCGACGCCTCGAGCTCGTGGATCGCCGCCATCAGCCGCTCGGTCGTCTCCGCCGCGTCGTCCGACAGCTCGACCGGCGGGCCGTAGCGCACCTGCCAGCGCTCGAGGCGGCGCAGGCCGTTCGTGCCCTTGATCCCGGCGGGCACGAGCGGCACGCCCGCGTCGATCGCGATGCGCGCAGCGCCGGAGTGGGCAGCGGCGCTGTGCTTCTTCCGGAGCCCCTTCCGCCGGCGGGTTCCCTCGGGGAACATCGCGATCACGTTTCCCTCCCGGGCGAGCCTGACCGCCGTCTCGAGCGCGTCCCGGTCGGCGCGGCCCCGGTGCACCTTGAAGGCGCCGGCCGCGCCGAGCACCGGGCCGAGCGGGAACCAGAAGAGCTCGGACTTGGCCATGAAGCGCAGGAACCGCTGCGGCCAGAGGGCGAAGGCGAGCGGCCAGGGGTCGAGGTTCGACACGTGCCCGGCGGCCAGGACGTAGCCGCCTTCTGCGGGCAAATGCTCCCTTCCGAGCACCCGGTAGCGGAAGACGAGGTGCACGAGCGGCCAGGAGAGGAGGGCCACGAAGGAGTAGAAGAAGGAGGGGCGGGGAGGACGGGGCACGGCGGCGAGTATCGCGGAAATGCGCCCTGACGCTAAGGTGGCGCGCGAAATGGCCAAGAAGCTTGTCATCGTCGAGTCGCCTGCGAAGGCGAAGACCATCGCCGGGTACCTCGGGCCCGACTTCGTGGTCGAGTCCTCGGTCGGCCACATCCGCGACCTCCCGCACAACGCGTCGGAGATCCCGGCGAAGTTCAAGGACCAGGCCTGGTCGCGTCTCGGCGTCGACGTCGAGAACGACTTCGAGCCGCTCTACGTCGTCGACAGCCGCAAGAAGAAGGTCGTCTCCGATCTGAAGGCGAAGCTGAAGAACGCGGACGAGCTCCTGCTCGCGACGGACGAAGACCGCGAGGGCGAGGCGATCGCCTGGCACCTCCGCGAGGTGCTCGAGCCGAAGGTGCCGGTACGGCGGATGGTCTTCCACGAGATCACGAAGGGCGCCATCCAGCGCGCGCTCGGCGAGACCCGCGACATCGACGACTGCCTCGTCGACGCGCAGGAGACGCGGCGCATCCTCGACCGCCTCTACGGCTACGAGGTCTCGCCGGTGCTCTGGCGGAAGATCATGCAGGGCCTGTCCGCGGGCCGCGTGCAGTCGGTCGCGACGCGGCTCGTCGTCGAGCGCGAGCGCGAGCGGATGAAGTTCGTGCGCTCGGACTACTGGGACATCGTCGCGACGTTCGACCCGGGCGAGTTCGAAGCGCGCCTGTCGGCGCTCGACGGGCGGCGCGTCGCGCAGGGCCGCGACTTCGACCAGCAGGGGAAGCTGAAGACTGCCGACACGGTGCAGGTGACCGAGGCGGAGGCGCGCGACCTCGCCGCGAAGCTCGAGGGCGCGGAGTTCGCCGTGACGTCGGTCGAGGAGAAGCCGTACACCCGCCGGCCGGCCGCGCCGTTCATGACCTCGACGCTGCAGCAGGAGGCGAGCCGCAAGCTGCGGCTCAGCTCCCAGCAGACGATGCGCGTCGCCCAGCGGCTCTACGAGAACGGCTACATCACCTACATGCGCACCGACTCGACGACGCTGTCCGAGACGGCGCTCGCGGCGGCCCGCGACCAGGCGCGCGCCCTCTACGGACCGGAGTCGGTGCCGGACGCGCCGCGCCAGTACACCCGCAAGGTGAAGAACGCGCAGGAGGCGCACGAGGCGATCCGCCCCGCGGGCGACCGCTTCCGCACGCCCGACGACGTGCGCCGCGAGCTCTCCGGCGAGGAGTTCAACGTCTACGACCTGATCTGGAAGCGGACGATCGCGTCCCAGATGGCGGACGCGCGCGGGCAGACCGTGTCGGTGCGCATCGCCGGCGAGGCCTCCGACGGCCGCGCCGCCGAGTTCGCGACCGCCGGCACCGTGATCACGTTCCGCGGCTTCCTGCTCGCATACGAGGAGGGCCGCGACGAGCCCGCCGCCCGCGACGACGAGGAGCGCCTGCTCCCGAAGCTCGCCGAGGGCGACGCGCTGTCCGCGACCGCGCTCGAGCCGGAGGGGCACACGACGATCCCGCCTGCGCGCTTCACGGAGGCGACGCTCGTGAAGGCGCTCGAGGATCGCGGCATCGGCCGTCCGTCGACGTACGCGACGATCATGGGGACGATCCTCGACCGCGGCTACGTGCGGAAGCAGGGCCAGGCGCTCGTGCCGGAATTCCTCGCGTTCGCCGTCGTCAACCTGCTCGAGAAGCACTTCCCGCAGCTCGTCGACTACGCGTTCACCGCGCGCATGGAGGACGACCTCGACGAGATCGCCGCCGGCGACGAGCAGCGGAACGCGTGGCTGCGCCGCTTCTACTTCGGCGACGGCGACGGCGGTGCCGGCCTGAAGGAGCTCGTCGAGGGCCGGCTCGGCGACATCGACGCCCGCGAGATCAACACGGTCGAGCTGCCGGGCACCGACATCGTCGTGCGCGTCGGCCGCTACGGGCCGTACCTCGAGCGGGGCACCGAGCGCCAGACGCTGCCGCCCGACGTCGCGCCGGACGAGCTGACCCCCGAGCGCGCCGAGGAGCTGCTCGCGCAGGGCAAGCAGGAGCACGAGCTCGGGACCGACCCGGAGAGCGGGACCACGATCGTCGTGAAGGCCGGCCGCTACGGGCCGTATGTGACCGAGGTGCTCGACGGCGACGGGAAGCCGCGCACCGCGTCGCTCTTCAAGACGATGTCGCCCGAGACCGTGACGCTCGAGGACGCGCTGCGGCTGCTGACGCTGCCGCGGACGCTCGGCGAGTCGGACGGCGAGGAGGTCGTCGCCGCGAACGGCCGCTACGGGCCGTACGTGAAGAAGGGCAAGGAGTCCCGCTCGATCGACAGCGAGGAGCAGCTCTTCACGATCACGCTCGACGAGGCCCTCGCGAAGCTCGCCGAGCCGCGCCAGCGCGGACGCCGGGCGGCCGCGCCGCCGCTGAAGGAGCTCGGGAACGACCCGGTCAGCGGGAAGCCGGTCGTCCTCAAGGAGGGCCGGTTCGGCCCCTACGTCACCGACGGCGAGACCAACGCGAGCCTGCGGGCGGGCGACACGATCGAGTCGATCACCCCGGAACGGGCCGCCGAGCTGCTTCAGGCCCGCAGGGATCGCGGGCCTGTGAAGAAGCGCGCGAGCCGCAAGAAGGCCTCCTAAACGGGTCTTCAACATTTCGGGTCGAAAACCGTCCATAATCCGACGGGAGACGGAATGTTCGTCCGTCGGCGCGCGTTCGAAAGGGCGGTACCCTGGCGCATGCAGGTCTCCGGTGCCGCTCGCAGAAACGAAAGGACATCGAAACTCACTTGACTCAGAGCCAGCTGAACGAACTACTTGAGACCGAGAGCGCCCGCACGCTCATCGAGGCGGGTGAAGAGCGCGGCTGGGTCGAGCCCAGCGAGCTCGAGGCGTTCGCGGTCGAGAACGACCTCGGGGACCCCGAGGTGCAGGAGGTGGTTCGCGAGCTCGAGCGCATCGGGCTCGAGGTCCGCGAGCCGGTCGTCGAGGAGAAGAACACGAAGGCGCAGCCCGAGCCCGTCATCTACGAGGCCGACACGCCTTCGGGCGCGGGCGACAGCCTGCAGCTCTTCCTCGCCGACGTCGGCAAGCACAAGCTGCTGACCGCCCACGAGGAGGTCGTCCTCGCGAAGGCGATCGAGCGTGGTGACGTGCGCGCGAAGCGCCGCATGATCGAGTCGAACCTCCGCCTCGTGGTGTCGATCGCGAAGGGCTACCGCGGGCTCGGCGTGCCGTTCCTCGACCTGATCCAGGAGGGGACGCTCGGCCTGAACCGCGCCGTCGAGAAATTCGACTGGCGCCGCGGCTACAAGTTCTCGACCTACGCGACCTGGTGGATCCGCCAGTCCGTCCAGCGCGCCGTCGCGAATCACGCACGCACGATCCGCGTGCCGGTGCACGTCGTCGAGCGCCAGCAGAAGCTGTCGCGCGCGGCGCGCCGGCTCGAGGTCGAGCTCGGCCGGGAGGCGACGAAGGAGGAGCTCGCCGAGGCGACGGGCCTCCCGCTGCAGCACGTCGAGGAAGCGCTCTCCGCCGCGTCCGCCTCGGTCTCGCTGAACCAGACGGTCGGCGCCGACGACGAAGGCGAGCTCGGCGATCTCTTCGCCGACCGCGAGGCGGCCGACCCGTTCGACGAGGCGGAGGAGTCGCTCCGCCGCCAGAACATCCGCAAGGCGCTCGACGCGCTTCCCGAGCGGGAGCGCCGGATCCTGGAGCTCCGCTTCGGGTTCGAGGGCGAGCCCTGGACGCTCGAGGCGATCGGCCACGAGCTCGACCTGACGCGCGAGCGCGTGCGGCAGCTCGAGGGCCAGGCGCTGTCGCGGCTCGCCGCGCTGCGCGAGCTCGCCGGCCTCGCGGCGTAGCACCATCAGGGGTCTGACCCCTTCCGGGGTCAGACCCCTTGTTCTTCGAGCACGAGCTGCTCCGCGACGGCCGCCACCTCGCCGGGGAGCACGGCGGGCGCGGAGCACACCGCAACGCCGAGCGTGCGGTCGACCAGGGCGACCTCGTGGTAGACGTGCGGCCAGAGCTCGCCGCCTTTCACGGCGACGTGCCGGCCGTCGAGCCGCAGCGGCAGCTCCGAGCCCTGCGTGAGCGCGAGCGCGTCGACGATGCGCTGCTCGTCGCGGAGCGCGACGATCATGCGGACGAGGTCGCGCGCGCACGTGAGGTTCTCCGGGCCGTCCGAGATCATGAAACGCCGGATCTCCGTGTGCTCGCAGCCGAGCCGCCGGGCCTCCTCGTTCACCGTGTCGAAGCCGAGCCGCTCGAGCAGGACGTT
>DASZWR010000084.1:0-67999 GCA_035546215.1 Gaiellaceae bacterium
GGCGGCGCCAGGTCGAGCTCGCGTCCCAGGTGGACGCGCAGGCCGCCGAGGACGCGCGAGACGACCGCCTCGTCGTCGGCGACGAAGAGCGCCGTGTGCCCGGGCTCGGGCGTCAGCTGCGCGAGCTCCTGCTCGCCGAGGAACTTCGCGATCGGCGAGCGGAGCTCGCCGCCGTCGTTGACGAGGTACGCGAGCCCCTTCGCCCCCCACTCCTTCGCGACCTCCTCGAGCCGGCCGAGCTCGGCGCGCGAGAACGCGCGCGGGGCGACGATGTGGCGGACGCACGGCGCGTTCGCGAAGACGCCGAACTCGCTGCTGCGCGTCAGCTCGGTCGCGTCCTCGATCTCGAGGCCGAAGCGGAGGTCCGGCTTGTCGGTGCCGTAGCGCGCCATCGCCTCCGCGTAGCCCATGCGCGGGAACGGGCGCGACGGCGGCTCGCGGCCGACCGCCTCGAACGCGGCGACGACCGCCGTCTCCATCACGTCGAGCACGTCGTCGCGGTCGACGAACGACATCTCGAGGTCGAGCTGCCGGAACTCGAACTGGCGGTCGGCGCGGAGATCCTCGTCCCGCCAGCAGGTGGCGATCTGGTAGTAGCGGTCGAGGCCGCCGACCATGCAGAGCTGCTTGAAGAGCTGCGGCGACTGCGCGAGCGCGAAGAACTTCCCGGGCTGGAGACGCACGGGCACGAGGAAGTCCCGCGCGCCCTCGGGGGTGCCGCGCGTCATGCTCGGCGTCCACACGTCGACGAAGCCGAGCTCGTCCATCACGCGGCGGATGCCTGCGATCGCCCGGTGCGACCGGCGCAGGTTGCTCTGCATGCGGTCGCGGCGCATGTCGAGCCAGCGGTACTTGAGGCGCAGGGTCTCGTCGACGTTCTCCTCGTCGAGCTGGAACGGCAGCGGCGTCGAGCGCGAGAGGATCCGCAGCTCGTCGACCTGGATCTCGACCTCGCCGGTCGCGAGGTTCGGGTTGACCGCCTCGGGCGCGCGCGCCGCGACCTCGCCGACCGCCTGCACGACGAACTCGTTGCGAAGCGCGTGCGCGGCGTCCGTCTCCTTCAGGACGAGCTGCAGCTTGCCGGTGTGGTCGCGCAGGTCGACGAAGACGAGCCCGCCGTGGTCGCGGCGGGTGTCGACCCAGCCGGCGACCGTCACACGCCGGCCGACGTGCTCGGGCCGAAGCTCACCGCAGTAGAGATCGCGCCAGCTCACGGCGTGAGCGTAGCGACGACCTCGTCGAGACCAACCACTTGCTCCGCGGCGCCGGTGCGGCGCACCGCGGCGGCGTCGGCGCGGACGACGACGATCGCCGGCGCCCCGGTGCGCGACGCCTGCGTGAACTGCCCCTTGACCGACCGGCCCGCGTGGTCGAGGTCGGCGGCCAGCCCCTGCCGGCGGAGCTGCTGCACGAGCACCTGCGCCCGCTCGCTCGAGCCGCCGTCGACGACGACGAAGACGTCGAGCGGCGGCACCTCCCAGGCGATTCCCTCGTTCTCGAGCGCGAGCATCAGCCGCTCGATGCCGGCGCCGAAGCCGATCGCGGGGGTCGGCGGGCCGCCGATCTGCTCCATCAGGCCGTCGTAGCGTCCACCGCCGCAGATCGTCGAGTTCGCGTTCTCGTCCGGCCCGAGGAACTCGAAGGTCGTGCGCGAGTAGTAGTCGAGCCCGCGCACGAGCGACGCGTCGAGGACGAACGGCACCCCGAGCGCGGTCAGTCGGCGCTGGACGTCCTCGAAGTGCTCGCGGCAGGCGTCGCAGAGGTGGTCGCCGATCTTCGGCGCCGCCTCGAGCGCGGCGCGCAGCTCCGGGTTCTTCACGTCGAAGACCTGCAGCGGGCTGGTCGCGAGCTTGTGCCGCGCCTCCTCGTCGAGCACGTCCTCGTGCTCCGCCAGCCACTGCGTGAGGAGCTCGACGTACGCGGGCCGGCAGCTCGCGTCGCCGATCGAGTTGAGGTGGAGCTCCCACTGCGTCACGCCGAGCGTGCGCAGGAGCTCGGCGTACAGCTCGATCACCTCGGCGTCGATCGCCGGGCCGGGCGAGCCGATCGCCTCGACGGACACCTGGTAGTGCTCGCGGTAGCGGCCGCGGCCGGGCCGGCCGTACCGGTACATGGGCGCGATCGTGTAGGCCTTCACCGGCTGCGGGTCGCGCGACATGCCGTGCTCGAGGTACGCGCGCACGATCGGTGCCGTGCCCTCGGGGCGCAGCGTGAGCGGCCGGCCGCTCCGGTCCTCGAACGAGTACATCTCCTTGTGGACGACGTCGGACGCCTCGCCCGACGTGCGGGCGAAGAGCCCGGTGTCTTCGAACCCCGGCGTCTGGATGCGCCGCCAGCCGTACCGCGCGAGCGTCTCCTCGATCGTGGCGAGGAGCCCCCACCACGTCGCGTCGCCCGGCAGCACGTCGTGCGTGCCGCGCGGCGCCTGGAAGCGCTCAGCCATCCGTGCGGAGCTCGCGCAGGAAGGGATTCGTCTGCAGCTCGCGCCCGAGCGTCGTCGCCGGGCCGTGCCCGGGACGCACGACGGTCTGCGGCGGGAAGCGGTCCATCAGCGTCTTGATCGACGCGACCAGCGTGTCCCAGTCGCCGCCGGCGAGATCGGTGCGGCCGACCGAGCCGGCGAACAGCACGTCGCCCGAGAAGAGCTCGCCCTCGGCGAAGAACGCGACGTGGCCGTGCGTGTGGCCTGGCACGTCGACCACCTGGAACGCGATGCCGGCGACCGTGATCTCGTCGCCGCCCGCGACCGTGTGCTCGGGCTCGTGCGCGCCGACGGGGAAGCCGCCGCGCGGCGCACCCTGCCGCAGCGCGTCCGCCTCCGCCTCGGGCGCCCAGACCTCCGCGCCGGTTCCCTCGGCGAGCGCCGACACGCCGCCGATGTGGTCGACGTCGGTGTGCGTGACGAGGATCCCGCCGGCGCGCGTGCCCATCCGCGCCAGCTCGAGACGCAGCGGTGTCGGGTCGTCGCCGGGGTCGACGATCGCCGCCTCGGCGGCGCCGCGGTCGCTCCGGATCACGTAGCAATTCGACCGGAACGGGCCCATCTCGAAGGTGTCCACGGCGAGCGGCATCGGGCGTTTGAGTGTAGCCTCGTCCGGAAACGCCGCCTTCGATGCAGCACTGGAACCTCCTCGAGCTCGACGCCCCCGACGGCACGCGCGACCCGATCGTCCTCCACTCCGACGACGGGGCCCGTGCAGTCCTCATCGTGCTGCAGCCCGGACAGTCGCTCGGCGATCACCAGGTGAAGGAGAACGCGTGGGTGACCGTGCTCGAAGGCGACGTCGAGATCACCGCCGGCGACGGGACCGTCTCCGCCTCCCGCGGCTCGATGGTGCGCTTCGAGCCCGACGAGCGGCACGCGCTCTCGAGCCCCGGCGGCGCACGCGTGCTGATCCTGCTCGCGCCGTGGCCCGGCGAGGGCCACTACCGCGGCGGGCGCTAGCTCTTCTTCGCGGCGGCCTTGCCCTTGCCGCCGCCGCCGCCGCCCGACGCGCCCCGGTTCAGCCGCTTCTGGTAGCTGCGGTAGGCGGTGCGGTCGATCCAGTACGTGAGCGGGATGAAGGCGACCGCGTAGAACACGCCGATCGCGACGCGCTGCGCGATCGGGCCGCTCTTCAGCAGGAAGAGGAAGACGAGCAGCATCGCGCCGCCCATCAGGCCGCCTCGGCGGAACGCGCGCTGCCAGGACGGCGGCTGCACCTCGCGGAGCTGCCGCCCCCCGCGTCCCTTCTGCGCCTGCTGCTTCGCCTGCTTCGGCTTCGGCTTCTCCTGCTCCTCACGCTGGCGAAGCTCGGCGATCGGGACCTCGTTCCCCTCCTCGTCGACCTCGAAGACGCGCACGTCGTGGCGGAAGTCCTTGTCGCGGCGGCGCCGTTGCTTCCTGGTGGGCACGCGTCCAGAGTAGATGATCGATTCCCAAGTCCTCGCACGCAGGAAGCAATCAGCTAGCGCTGCCAGACGAGCGATCCGCCGCGGATCACGCCCTCGACGACGTGGCCGGCCAGGCAGTAGGCCAGGTACCGCCAGTCGGGCACGCCGAGCAGCGCCACGTCCGCCCGGAGCCCGGGCGCGAGCCGGCCCCGTTCGTGCGCGAGCCCGAGCACGTGCGCCGCGTTGACCGTGAGCGCGCAGAGAACCTCCTCCGGCGCCAGGTGGAGCTGCGTGCACGCGAGCGACGCGACGAGCGGCAGGCTCGTCGTGAACGAGCTGCCCGGGTTGAAGTCGCTCGCGAGCGCGACCGCGGCGCCGGCGTCGACGAGCGCACGGGCAGGCGGCATCGGCCGGTCGAGGAACAGCGCGCTGGCGGGCAGCAGCACCCCCGCCACGTCGCTCGCCGCGAGCTGTCGGACGCCGTCGTCCCCGGTCGCTTCCAGGTGGTCGACGCTGCGGGCGCCGAGCTCGATCGCGAGCGGGATCGCCCCGCTCTCGGTGAACTGGTCGCCGTGCAGGCGCAGCGCGAGGCCGTGCCCGCGGCACGCCTCCAGGTACCGCCGCGCCTCGGCCGCGTCGAACGCGCCGCGCTCGAGGAACACGTCGGCCGCGTCGGCCAGCCGTGCCGCCTCCGGCAGCACCTCGCGAAGCGCGTAGTCGAGGTACGCGTCGGCGTCGGGGCGCTCCGGCGGGACGGCGTGCGCCCCGAGCCAGGTCGGCGACCCGCCGGCGGCGCGGACGGCGCGCAGCGACGCGAGCTCCGTGTCGAGGTCGAGGCCGTAGCCGGACTTCCCCTCCCACGTCGTCGTGCCGTGCTCGAGCATCGCGTGGGCGTAGAAGGCGACCCTCGCGTCGAGCCGGGCGCCGTCGAGCGCCCGCGTCGCTGCGACCGTCGAGAGGATCCCGCCGCCGGCCGCGTGCAGCTCCTCGTAGCTCGCGCCGCCCGCGCGCAGAGAGAACTCCGCCACGCGGTCGCCGCCGAACGCCGGGTGCGTGTGGCAGTCGACGAGCCCGGGGACGGCGCACAGGCCGCGGCCGTCGAGCTCCTCCACGTCGTCGTCGAGCGGCCCGAGCCCCGCCATCGGCCCGACGGCCGCGATCAGGCCGCCCCGGCAGAGGACGTAAGCGTCCTCGACGACGGTGACGTCGCGCAACGCCCGGCCGCGAAGGGGCGCGGGGCCGGCGCCGGCCGGTGTCGCGACCTGGGCGAGGTCGCGGATCAGCAGGTCGGCCACGAGGCGTCAGGCGTGCCGGGACATCGGCGTCGAGAGGCCGTGCTCGCGCGCGGCCGCCTCGGCCTCCGGGTAGCCCGCGTCGAGGTGCCGGACGACGCCCAGGCCGGGGTCGGTGGTGAGCACGCGCTCGAGGCGCTCGGCCGCGTCGGCCGTGCCGTCGGCGACGACCACCATCCCGGCGTGGATCGAGTTGCCGATCCCGACGCCTCCGCCGTGGTGGACGCTGACCCAGCTCGCGCCCGCCGCCACGTTGACGAGCGCGTTCAGGATCGGCCAGTCGGCGATCGCGTCCGAGCCGTCCCGCATCGCCTCGGTCTCGCGGTAGGGCGACGCGACGGAGCCGGCGTCCAGGTGATCCCGCCCGATCACCACGGGTGCGGACACGCGGCTCGACCGAACGAGCTCGTTGATCGCGAGCCCTGCCTTCGCGCGGTCGCCGTAGCCGAGCCAGCAGATCCGCGCCGGCAGCCCCTGGAAGGCCACCCGCGACGGCGCCAGCTCGAGCCACCGCTGCAGGAGCGCGTCGTCGGGGAAGAGCCTCCGGAGCTCCTCGTCGATCGCGGCGATGTCGGCCGGGTCCCCGGACAGCACGGCCCAGCGAAACGGCCCGATCCCGCGACAGAAGAGCGGTCGGATATAGGCCGGGACGAAGCCCGGGTATGAGAAGGCGTCCGCTACCCCGGCTGCTTCGGCCTCACCTCGCAGGTTGTTGCCATAGTCGAAAACATAGCTCCCCGCCCGGACGTACTCGAGGAGCCCGCGCACGTGCTCGGCGATCGCGGCTCGCGCCCGCCGGAGGTACTCGTCCGGATCGGACATCCGGAGCGCGTTTGCCTCCGCCAGGCCCAGACCGTTCGGCACGTAGCCGGTGAGCGGGTCGTGCGCGGCCGTCTGGTCGGTGACGAGGTCGAAGTGCTCGCCGCGCCGCGCAAGCTCGGGGACGACGTCAGCGGCGTTCCCGAGCAGGCCGACCGAGAGGGCGCGTCCCTCGGCGGCCGCCGCGCGCACGCGCGCGAGCGCGTCGTCCAGCGAGTCGGCCGCCTCGTCGAGGTAGCGCGTCTCGAGGCGGCGCTCGATGCGCGCCGGGTCGACTTCGACGCAGAGGATCGCGCCGCCCGCGAGGGTGGCCGCGAGCGGCTGCGCGCCGCCCATCCCGCCGAGACCGGCCGTCAGCACGGTGCGGCCCGCGAGCGACGGCGAGCCGAAGTGCCGCTCGGCTGCTGCGGCGAACGTCTGGTAGGTGCCCTGCAGGATCCCCTGCGTGCCGATGTAGATCCACGACCCGGCGGTCATCTGCCCGAACATCGTCAGCCCCTCGGCCTCGAGCCGGCGGAACTCCTCCCAGGTTGCCCACCTCGGGACGAGCAGCGAGTTCGCGATGAGGACGCGCGGCGACGCCGGCGTCGTGCGGAAGACCGCGACCGGCTTGCCGGACTGGACGAGGAGCGTCTCGTCGTCGCCGAGCTGGAGCAGCGCGCGCACGATCGCCTTCAGCGCGTCGTGCGAGCGGGCCGCGCGGCCGCTGCCGCCGTAGACCACGAGCTCCTCCGGCCGTTCCGCAACCTCTCGGTCGAGGTTGTTGAGGAGCATGCGGAGCGGCGCCTCGGTCGCCCACGAGCGCGCGTTGAGCTTCGTGCCGCGCGGTGCGCGGATCGCCGAGAGGTCGCCCGCGAGCGACTCGACGAGCGCGTCGACCGACGCCGCGACCGTCACGTCGGCCGCCCCCGGCCGGTGATCCTCCGCACGAGGTCGTGCCAGCGCACGAGGCTGTACACCGAGCCGACGACGAAGAGGATCGCCGCGACGATCACCGCCTTCACCAGGCCGCCTCCCGTGAGCCAACCGAAGAGGACGACGAACACGGCGAGGCCGGCGTAGACGAGCAGCGTGTCGCGGTACCGGTGCTTCGCACGGGGCGGGTCGGGCAGCCCCCAGCGGAGGCGCTTCTGCCGCGGGGCGTCGCTCACTCGAGCTCTCCGACCGCGTCCTCGACCGCGGCGAGCAGCGACCCGTCGCGGATCGACGACGCGACCGCCTCGATGTCCGGCCCGAGCGGCCGGTCGTCGCGCAGCCGCGGCGACAGCGAGCGGACGAACTCGTGCACGGCGAGCGCGCCGCGCCCCGGCTCGAGCGGCGCGAGGAACTCCACGCCCTGGGCGGCGGCGAGCAGCTCGATCGCGAGCGCGCGCTCCGAGTTCGCCACGACCTGCCACGCCTTGAGGCCCGATGCGTTGCCCATCGAGACGTGATCCTCCTGTCCCGCGCTCGTCGGGATCGAGTCGACCGACGCCGGGTGGCAGAGCGACTTGTTCTCGGAGACGAGCGACGCGGCCACGTACTGCGGGATCATGAACCCGGAGTTGAGCCCCCCGTCGGTCGTCAGGAACGCGGGCAGCCCGTCGCTCAGGTTCGGGTTGACGAGACGCTCGATGCGCCGCTCGGAGATGTTGGCGAGCTCGGAGACCGCCATCGCGAGCGCGTCGAGTGCGAAGGCGAGCGGCTGGCCGTGGAAGTTCCCGGCGGAGACGAGCATGCCGTCGTCGACGAGGACGAGGGGGTTGTCGGTCGCCGCGTTCAGCTCGGTCGTGACCGTGTACTCGACGTAGTCGAGCAGGTCGCGCGACGCGCCGTGCACCTGCGGCGCGCAGCGCAGCGAATAGGCGTCCTGCACCTTGTCGCACCAGCGGTGCGACTCGATGATCGCCGAGCCGTCGAGCAACCGCAGGACGTTGCGCGCCGCCGCGGCCTGGCCGCGCAGCGGGCGCAGCTCGTGCACCTGCGGGATGAACGAGTTGCGGGAGCCCTGCAGCGACTCGAGCGAGAGCGCGCACGCGCAGTCGGCCACGCGCGCGAGCCGCTGCGCGCGCACGAGTGCGAGCGCGCCCTGCGCCGCCATGAACTGGGTGCCGTTGATGAGCGACAGCCCCTCCTTCGCGACGAGCCGCACCGGCTCGAGCCCCGCGCGGGCGAGCGCAGCGGCGCCGTCGAGCAGCTCGCCCTCGAAGAACGCCTGCCCCTCGCCGACGAGCGGCAGCGCCAGGTGCGCGAGCGGCGCGAGGTCGCCCGAGGCGCCGACCGAGCCGCGCGACGGCACGCGCGGGAGGACACCGCGGTTGAGGCAGTCGAGCAGCAGCTCGACCGTCTCGACGCGCGCGCCGGAGTTGCCCTTCGCGAGCGCGTTCGCACGGAGGAGCATCGCGGCGCGGACGACGGCGTCGGGATACGGGTCGCCGACGCCGCAGGCGTGCGAGCGCAGGAGGCGCAGCTGCAGCTCCTCGGTCAGCTCCTCGGGGATCTGCTTCGAGACGAACCGCCCGAAGCCGGTGTTGACGCCGTAGGTGTGCTCGTGCGCGCCGTGGGCGGCCCGCTCCACGACCTGCCGCGCCGCACGCATGCGCTCGCGCGCGCCGTCGGCCGGCGGGCCGGCCGGCCGCCGCTCGACCGCGACCGCCCAGACGTCCGCGAGGCCGAGGTCGTCGCCGGTCAACGCGCGCGTCGCCGTCACAGAGGGCATCGTAGTCCGGGTGTCCGACCCCGTCTTCGACCTCCCGCGCGAGCTGGAGCCGGCCGCCTCGCCGCCGCGGCGCGCCTCCGACCTGCTGCGGCTGCCGGACTTCCGGCGGGTCTTCCTCGCCGTCTCGGCGAGCGAGCTCGGCGACTCGCTCCACTACATCGCGCTGATGTGGTTCGCCTTCGACGTCGGCGGCGCCGGCGGCGTGATCGCGGTGCGGCTCGCGGACAGCATCCCGGCGATCGTCTTCGGGCTCCACGGCGGGCTCGCCGCCGACCGCTTCAGCCGCAAACGGCTGATGGTCGGCTCGGACCTCGTTCGCGCGGTCGTGCTCGTGCCGGTCGCGATCGCCGGCATCGCGGGCAGCCTGCCGCTCTGGGGCCTCGTCGTCGCGTCGTTCGTGCTCGAGGCGGCGACGAGCTACTTCGCGCCCGCCTACGGGGCGACGATCCCGACGCTCGTGGAGCGGCAGAACGTGCAGCGTGCGAACGCGTTCGTGCAGTCGGCGGTGCAGAGCATCTCGATCGGCGGCTGGGCCGTCTCGGCGGCGCTCCTCACGTTCATGCCGGTGAGCGTCTTCTTCGCGGTGAACGCGGCGTCGTACTTCGTGTCGGCGGCGCTGCTGTCGGGCCTGCGCCACGGCGGCGAGCACGACCCGCACGCCGAGGCGCCGCAGCTCCGCGCCGGGCTGGCCGCGCTGCGGCCGCGGCCCGCGCTCGCGTTCGGGACGCTCGCGCTCGGCGTCGCGGTGACGGTGACGGCCGGCACCTGGATCGGCGGCGTGCCGAAGCTCGTCAGCGACACGCTGCACCACGGCGCAGGCGGGTTCTCGCTCGTGATGGTCGGCTACGCGATCGGGTCGATCGTGAGCGGCGCACTCCTCGCCCGCTTCCCGATCCGGCACAAGGCGCGCGCCAGCATGCTCGCCTGGGCGATGTACCTGCCCGGCTACGGCCTGATCGCCTTCGCGCACTCGCTGCCGGTCGCGGTCGCGGGCGCGTTCTTCGCCGCGACGGGCCAGAGCAGCGCGCTGGTGCTGATCAACTCGGCGGCCCAGGAGGAGGTGCCGGACCGGCTGCTCGGCCGCGTGCTCGGCGTGATCTCGCTCACCCACCGCGGCGCGCACGCGACCGGCCTGATGCTGATCTCGCCGCTCTTCCTGCTCGCGTCGGCGCCCGCGGTGTTCGCCGGGGCGGCCCTCGCGGTGCCGCTGATCGGCCTCCTCAGCCTAGGAGGCGCAGCTCGAGCACACGCGAGGCGTCGAACCCCTCGATCCTGAGGAGCGAGCCGGCCGCCGCCGCGACCGCGCCGGCCGGCATCAGCCCGACGAGCTCGGAGCCGATCACCTCCGCCCCGCGCGCCTCGGCCTCTGCCGCCACCCGCGCGACGATCTCGTGCAGGGCAGACGCCTCCCAGTCCTCGACGTTCATGGAGACCTGGACGACGCCTGCGCGCGGCAGGTCGAGGCCGAGCGCCCGGACGCCGGGGAAGCCGCCGCCCTTCTCGCGCACGACGGCGGCGACCTCGCGCGCGACCGCCAGGTCGCCGCGCAGGTTCACGTTGAACGCGATCAGCGGCCGGCGCGCGCCGAGGATGACGCCGCCCGCGGTCGGGTGCAGGACGCGCGGGCCGAAGTCCGGTGCGAGCTCGTCGTCCTCGATGCGGCGCTGCAGCTCGGCGGGGCCGCCGCGGCGGTAGAAGGCCGGGCCGCGCTCGGGCGGCGCGTACATGAACACCGGCAGCCCGACCTCGGCCGCGATCCGCGCGCCGATCGCGCCGGCCGCCTCCCGCGCGCGGCCGAGGTCCTCGGGCCGGAGCGGGACGATCGGCACCACGTCGGCGGCTCCGATCCGCGGGTGCGCGCCCTCGTGGGCCCGCAGGTCGATCCGCTCGACGGCGACCCCGACCCCTGCGACGAGCGCGTCGGCGAGCTCGTCCTCCGACCCGACGAGCGTGAACACGGAGCGGTTGTGGTCGGCGTCCCGATGGACGTCGAGGAGCCGGGCGCGGGCGGCGAGCGCGTCGCCGATCGCGTCGATCGTCGCGCGGTCGCGACCCTCGCTGAAGTTGGGAACCGACTCGAGGGGCAGCACGTCCGTACTCTAGGAGGCGATGGACGGGGTCACCGAGTACGAGCTCGGCGGCGAGCACGATTCGGCGGGACGCGAGCAGGAGGCGATCCCGCACTACGAGCGCGCGCTCGAGCTGGGGCTGCCCGACGAGCTGGTTCCGCGCTGCCTGCTGCAGCTCGCGAGCTCGCTCCGCAACGCCGGGCGGCCCGAGGATGCGCTGGCGACGTTCGACGACGCGATCGCCCGCTACCCGTCGGACGCCGCCCTGCCGCTCTTCCGGGCGTTCCTGCTCGCCGACCTGGGACGCGAGCGCGAGGCGCTGATCGACGTGCTCCACCTCGCCCGATCCAGGATCGACGCGCCGGAGATCCACCGCTACGCCCGCTCGCTCGCCGACTACACGCGGGACCTGGAGTGAGGGAGTACTACGACCGGCGGGCGCGGGAGTACGACGACTGGTGGCGGGGCGAGGGGCTGTACGCCGAGCGCGACCGGCCCGGCTGGCACGACGAGGTCGAGGAGCTGACCGCGGCGATCGCCGCACTGCCGCCGACGCGGACGCTCGACGTCGCGTGCGGAACGGGCTTCCTGACGCAGCACCTGCGCGGCGACGTCGTCGGGCTCGACCAGAGCGCGCAGATGCTCGAGGTGGCGGCGGAGCGCGTCCCGACCGCGACGTTCGTGCAGGGCGACGCGCTCTCGCTCCCCTTCCCGAACGCGTCCTTCGGCCGCCTCTTCACGGGTCACTTCTACGGGCACCTCGAGGGCGACGACCGCACGCGCTTCCTCGCCGAGGCGCGCCGGGTCGCGACCGAACTCGTGATCGTCGACTCCTCGCGGCAAGACAGCGAGGTCGACGAGGAGATGTCGCAGCGCACGCTCAACGACGGCAGCACCTGGGAGGTCTACAAGCGCTGGTTCACCGGCGCCGGCCTGCTGGACGAGCTCGGCGGCGGGGAGATCCTGCACGAGGGCCGCTACTTCGTCGCCGTTCGGGCGTGAAGCGCTACCGGACGATCGAGGGCCTGAAGCGCGACCAGCGCGTGTGCCGCGCGTGCGTCGAGGCCGGCTACCCGCTCGAGTCGCTGCCGGTGATCGCGCCCGGCGAGGGGCAGCGCGCGTACCTCTTCGGGCAGGCGCCGGGGATCGTCGAGGGCGAGGAGCGGCTGCCGTGGCGCGGCCGCGCCGGCAAGACGCTCCGCCGCTGGCTCGCGATGGAGGAGGACGAGTTCTACGCGACCTTCTATTGCGCGTCGGTCACGCGCTGCTACCCGGGCCGCCCCGCGAACGGCCGCGGCGACCGCACGCCGACCCCCGAGGAGCAGCAGCTCTGCGAGCGCTGGCGCGATCACGAGCTGCGCCTGCTCGAGCCGCGCCTCGTCGTCACCGTCGGCGGGCTCGCGGCGCGGCGGCTGCTCGGCGTGAAGAGCGTGACCGAGTGCGTCGGCCTTCGCTACGAGCTCGGCGGAGCCGTCGCGATCCCCCTCCCGCACCCGTCGGGCGCGTCGAGCTGGCTGAACGTCGCCGCGAACCGCGACCGCGTCGCGACCGCCGTCGACGCGATCAAGGAACAGCTGGGTACTCTCGGCGCGTGACCGGAACGCCCCGCTATCGCACGACTTTCGTCCGCCTGCTGGCGTTCCTCCGTCCGTACCGGGCGTCGCTGACCGTCTCGGTCTTCCTCGCGCTCGGGTACCAGGCGACGGCGATCGTCGCGACCTTCCTCTCCGGCTCGGTGGCCGACGCGCTGCGCCATCACCACCGCCAGGAGCTCTGGGACCTCGTCTACGCGATCCTCGGGCTCGGCGCGGCGCGCGCGCTCATGATGGGCGGCCGCCGGCTGATCTCCGGCAAGCAGGCGCTCTCGGTGGAGATGGACCTGCGCACGGCGATGTACTCGAAGCTGCTGCGGCTCTCGTACGGCTTCTACGACCGCCACCAGACCGGCCAGCTGATGAGCCGGGCGACGGTCGACCTGCAGGGCGTCCGCTTCTTCCTCGGCTACGGGCTGATCTTCTTCTTCCAGAACGCGTTCACGATCGTCGGGGTCGGGATCGTGGTGTTCGTGATCTCGTGGAAGCTCGCTCTGATCGTGCTCGCGATCGCGCCCGTGCTGGTGGCGGTCGCCTATCGCTACAGCCACGTGTCGCACCCGCTGCTCCGTGACGTGCAGCAGAAGATGGCAGACGTCGCGACGGTCGCCGAGGAGAACATCGTCGGCGTCCACGTCGTCAAGTCGTTCGCGCAGGAGGACGCCGAGCAGGCCAAGTTCGAGCGCCGCTCCGAGGAGGTGTTCGGGCTCTCGGTGAAGGCAAACCGGCAGCGCGCCTTCTACATCCCGGTGCTCAGCTTCCTGCCGTTGCTCGCCCAGGCGGCGATCCTGCTCCTCGGCGGACGGATGGTCGCGCACGACTCGCTGTCGGTGGCGAGCTTCGTCCGCTTCAACCTCTACCTCGCGATGCTGATCACGCCGCTTCGCTCGCTCGGCATGTGGATCGGGCAGGCGCAGCGCGCGACGGCGTCCGGCGAGCGCATCTTCCAGGTGATCGACGAGCCGGAGGAGATCGCCGATGCGCCCGGCGCCGGCGACCTGCCGCCGGGCCCCGGGCTCGTGCGGTTCGAGGGCGTGACCTTCGGCTACGACCCGGAGCGCCCGGTCCTCACGGACGTCGACCTCGAGCTCGCGGCCGGCAAGGTGGTGGCGCTGATCGGCCACACGGGCGCGGGCAAGACGACGCTCGCGTCGCTCGTGCCCCGGTTCTACGACGTGCAGAAGGGGCGGGTGACGATCGACGGCGTGGACGTGCGCGACGTCACCCTCCGCTCGCTCCGCCGCGAGATCGGCGTGGTCGCGCAGGACCCGTTCCTCTTCTCCGCGACCGTCCGCGAGAACATCGCGTTCGGCCGGGCGGACGCGGGCGACGAGGAGGTCGAGCGCGCAGCGCGGCTGGCGCAGGCGCACGACTTCATCGAGCAGCTGCCGGACGGCTACGACACGATGATCGGCGAGCGCGGCATCACCCTGTCGGGCGGCCAGCGCCAGCGCGTCGCGATCGCACGCGCGCTCGTCGTCGACCCGCGCATCCTGATCCTCGACGACGCGACCGCGTCCGTCGACGCGACGACCGAGGCGAGCATCCGCAAGGGGCTGCGCGAGGCGATGCAGGGACGGACGACGATCATCGTCGCCCACCGTCTCTCGACGATCGCCCTCGCGGATGAGGTGGTCGTCGTCGACGCGGGCCGCGTGCTCGCCACCGACGGCCGCGAGAGCGAGGTCTACCGCGAGATCGAGCAGCACGGGATGCTCGAGCGGATCTTCCAGGAGGACGTGGCATGAGGGTGCACCAGCCGGGGAGCCACCTGATGCGCGGCGGCAGGCCGGAGGTCGACGACTGGTCGTGGGCGCAGACGAAGCGCCGGCTCGCCGCGCTCTACCGCCTCGCACGCCCGTACCGCGCGCGGACGCTGCTCGCGATCGGCTCGCTGCTCGGCGCGACGATCGTCGCGCTCGCGCCCCCGTTCCTCGTCGGGCGCGCCGTCGACGAGGTGAAGGGCGGCTCGACGGACGCGCTCGGCTGGCTCGTCGCGGCGTTCGTCGCAGCGGGCGCGCTCGGCATCGGCTTCAGCTACGCGCAGACGTACTTCACCGGCTGGACGGGCGAGCGGATGCTGGCCGATCTCCGCAACCAGGTCTTCCGCCATCTGCAGCGGCTGTCGCTCGGCTTCTTCGAGCGGAACCGCGCCGGCGTGATCATCAGCCGGATGACGAACGACGTCGAGGCGCTCGACCAGCTCGTCACCGACGGCGTCACCTCCCTCGTCCAGAACACGCTGACGCTCGTCGGCACCGCCGTCGTCCTGTTCGTCCTCGACTGGCGGCTCGCGCTGGCGTCGCTGACGGTGATCCCGCTCCTCTCCGCGGCCACCGCCTGGTTCCGCAAGCGCTCCGGCCGCGCCTACCGCCAGGTGCGCGAGCGGCTCGCGCTCGTCACGGCGACGCTCGCCGAGGACATCGCCGGGATGCGCGTGCTGCAGTCGTTCACGCGGGAGGAGGCCGCCCGGGAGAACTTCCGCGAGGTGAGCGACCGCTACCGCGACGCGAACATGCAGACGGTCGTCCTGAACGGGATCTACTTCCCCGCCGTCGACTTCCTCTCGTCCGCGGCCACCGCCGTCGTGCTCGGCTACGGCGGCTGGCTCGCGCTCCACGGGCAGATGAAGCTCGGCACCGTCGTAGCCTTCCTCGGCTACCTGGCGAACTTCTTCGACCCGGTGCAGCAGCTCTCGCAGCTCTACAACACGTTCCTCTCGGCCGTCGCGGCGCTCGACAAGATCACCGACCTCCTCGAGGAGGAGCCCGAGGTCGTCGACCCGCCCGGCGCGGTCGCGCTCGAGCGGATCGAGGGCCGGGTGGCGTTCGAGGACGTCCGCTTCGCGTACGGCCGCGGGCCCGAGGTGCTGCACGGCATCGACCTCGACGTCGCCCCCGGCACGACGGTCGCGCTGGTCGGCCACACGGGAGCGGGCAAGTCGACGATCGCGAAGCTGCTCGCGCGGTTCTACGACCCGACGTCGGGGCGGATCACGATCGACGGCGTCGACCTGCGCGACGTCGCGCAGGAGTCGCTGCGCAGGCAGCTCGGGATCGTCCCGCAGGAGGGCTTCCTCTTCGCCGGCACCGTCGCCGAGAACGTCGCGTTCGGGCACCGCGACGCGACCCGTGACGAGATCGTCGCCGCGATCCGGGCGGTCGGCGCCGACGAGTTCGTCGAGCAGCTCGAGCACGGGTACGACACGGAGCTCGGCGAGCGCGGCTCGCGGCTCTCGCTCGGCCAGCGGCAGCTCGTCGCCTTCGCGCGCGCCCTGCTCGCCGACCCGCGCGTGCTGATCCTCGACGAGGCGACGAGCTCCGTCGACATCGGCACCGAGCAGAAGATCGAGCAGGCGCTGCGCCGGCTGCTCCAGGACCGGACGGCGTTCATCATCGCCCATCGCCTCTCGACGATCCGCGACGCCGACCTGATCGTCGTGCTCGAGCACGGGCGCATCGTCGAGCAGGGCACCCACGACGAGCTGCTCGCGCGGCGCGGGCTGTACCTCTCGCTGTACGGCGACTGGGCGGAGGCCGCCTGACCGGTTAGGCTCGCGCCGTGCAGATCGGCGACCCCATCGGCGAAGGCTGGGCGATCTACAAGCGGTTCTGGCGGCACCTGCTGCCGATCTCGCTCGTCGTCGCCGTGATCGTCTCGCTGATCGCCCTCGCGCTCGCCGCGGCCGGCGGCCCGTTCGCGCTCCTCGCCTCGCTCCTCGTCTCGGTCACCGGCACGTTCCTGATCACCGCGGCGCTCACCGAGGCGGTCGCCGACGTCCGCGACGGCCGCGTCGACCTGACGCTGACGGAGACGCTCGCGCGCGCGTGGCCGCGCATCGGCACGGTGATCCTGCTCAGCATCGTCGCCGGCCTCGGGATCGCGATCGGCTTCGTGCTGCTGATCGTCCCGGGCGCGTACCTGATCACGATCTGGAGCGTCGCCGTGCCCGCCGCGGTGCTCGAGAAGACGGGCGTCTTCGACTCGCTCGGCCGGAGCCGCGCGCTCGTCCGCGGCTACGGGTGGACCGTCTTCGGGGTGCTCCTCGTCACGTTCCTCGTGAACATCGTCGCGTCGATCGTGCTCGCCGTCGTGCTCTCCGGTCTCTCGAACGACGTCGGCAACTACGTCGGCAACCTCCTCACGACCACGCTGATCACGCCGTTCGTCGCCGCGGCGGTGACCTGCATGTACTTCCAGCTGCGCGGGCTCCACGAGCAGGCGCCGGTGCCTGCGGGCGCGGCCTTCAGCGACGAGACATAAGGTGTCCGGCATGGACGAGGAGACCGAGGAACGGATCGAGCAGCCGGTCTCCGCCGAGGCCGAGCGCGAGACCCGGATGAGCCCTGCGGAGGCGGTGCGCCAGATGCGCATCCGCGTGCCCGTGCGCGCGAACCGGAAGCTGCGCACGGTGATCGACCGGGTGAACAAGGACGACCAGCTGAAGGGCTGGTGGCACGTCGCGAACGTGAACGCCGTCGCGCGGATGGAGATCAACGACCACTCGTGGGTGCACATCCAGATCGTCACGAACATCGCGCTGAAGCTCCTCCGGCAGCTGACGAAGCACGGCGTCGAGCCGAACGTCGTCGGCGACTACGGCCTCGACCGCGACGACGCCGAGGTGATCGTCGCGCTGACCGCGCTCACCCACTGCGTCGGGATGTCGGTGCACCGGCACGGGCACGAGGACTTCAGCCTCTTCCTGGCCGAGCCGAAGCTGCGCGAGGTGCTGCACGGGATCTACGAGGAGCCCGACCTGACGGTCGTCGTGTCGGAGGTGCTGCAGGGGATCATCAGCCACCGCTCCGACGGGCAGCCGCTGACGCTCGAGGCCGGGATCCTCCGCGTCGCCGACGCGCTCGACATGGAGCAGGGCCGCTCGCGCATCGCCTTCGAGCGCGGCCGCGTCGGCATCCACTCGCTCTCGGCCGCCGCGATCGACGAGGTCGAGATCACGGACGGCGAGCAGAAGCCGATCCGCATCTCGATCCGCATGAACAACTCGTCGGGCATCTATCAGGTCGACGGCCTGTTGAAGGCGAAGCTGCGCGGCTCGGGCCTCGAGCCGTACGTCGAGGTGATCGCGCACATCGACACCGAGGCGGAGAAGCGCCTCGTGCCGCTCTACGAGCTCGAGCTCTAGGAACTACATCTAGGCGACGGCCGCGCGCGCGTCGAGCGCCTCGCGCACGACCGAGGCGAGCGCCGCCCGCGTGAACGGCTTCTGCACGAAGTGCGACGCGTCCATCAGCTCGCCGCCGACCGCGTCGCCGCTGTAGCCCGACATGTAGACGACGCAGAGCTCCTCGCCGTCCTCCGCCAGCTGCGCGACGAGCTCGCGCCCGCTCAGCTGCGGCATCGAGAGGTCGGTGACGAGCGCCTCGAAGCTGCCCGCGCGCCACACCTCGATCGCCTCGAGCGGGGAGGCGACGGCGCGAACCTCGAACCCCTCGTGCACGAGGATCTCGCGTGCGAGCTCGCGGACGACCGGCTCGTCCTCGACGACGAGCAGGCTCGCGCCGGTGTGACGGGCGTCGCGCTCGGGCTCGGGCGCACCTCCGTCGGCGACGGTCTCGCCGGTGCGGGGGAAGAAGAGCTCGAAGGTCGTGCCCCGGCCGAGCTCGCTCTTCACCTCGATGTAGCCGTTCGACTGCTTGACGATGCCGTAGCAGGTCGCGAGTCCGAGGCCCGTCCCCTTGCCGGGGTCCTTGGTGGTGAAGAACGGCTCGAAGATGCGGCGCTGCGTCTCGATGTCCATGCCGGTGCCGGTGTCGGTGACGGCGAGCCGCACGTAGGCGCCCGGCGAGGCGCGGTAGAGCTGCCGCGCCTGCTGCGCGCCGAGCTCCACGTTCTCGGTCTTGATCGTCAGCACGCCGCCCTCCGGCATCGCGTCGCGCGCGTTGATCGTCAGGTTCATCAGCACCTGGCCGAGCTGGCCTGCGTCGGCGAGCACGTTGCCGAGGCGCTCGTCGAGCTCGAGCCGCGTGACGATGTTCGGGCCGACGAGCCGGCGCATCAGGCCGTCGGTGCTGTGCGCGACGTCGTTCAGGTTCACGACCGTCGGCTGCATCACCTGGCGGCGCGAGAACGCGAGGATCTGCTTCGTCAGCTCGGCGGCGCGGTCTGCGGCGCTCGAGATCTCGCGCACGTGCGACTGCACGCGCGCGTCGTCCGACTGCAGCAGCGCGAGCTCGGCGTAGCCGGCGATCGCGGTGAGCAGGTTGTTGAAGTCGTGTGCGACGCCGCCGGCGAGCTTGCCGATCGCCTCCATCTTCTGCGACTGCCGCAGCTGGTCCTCGAGCGTCTTCTGCTCACTCAGGTCGCGGGCGATGCCGGCGACGCGCCGCACCTCGCCGCTCTGGTCGTGGACCGGGAAGAGCTGGTGCACGACCCAGCGAACCTCGCCGTCCGGCCGCACGACCCGGAACGAGGACTCGACGACGCGGTTGGAGCCGCCGGCGAGCTCGCGCAGCGCGCGCTTGCGGTCGTCGGGGTGGATCCCCTCGTGCCACGCCTCGGGGCTTGCGAGCGCCGAGTCCGGCGGGCGGCCCCACACCGTCTCGTACGCGGGGCTGACGTAGAGCGTCTCGGCGGGCTCGACGCCGAACAGGAAGAACACCTCCGGCACGGCACCGGCAAGCTGGCGGAAGCGCTCCTCGCTGTCGCGCATCTCGTCGAGCAGGCGCAGGACGCGGTTGAGGCTCTGCTTGCGGTCGCGGGCGAAGACGACGAGCAGGGCGAAGAGCGGCACGGGCAGGAGCACCGCCCACCCGCTCGCGCGCTCCGCCGCGACGGCGGCGAGGAAGCCGATCGGCGCGAGGAGGGCGTCGATGATCGCGACCACGGCGAACGGCTGCAGCAGGTCGCGCGGCCCCAGCTCGAGGGCGCACCACTCCCCGACGACGGCGGCCAGGAAGTCGACCGCGATCTGCGCGACGAGGGCGAGCAGGACGACGAGGGCGCCGCGCGCGTCCGCCGACGGCTCGCCGGCCGCGAGGAAGACGAGCGCCGGCCCGAACGAGTACCAGCACGCGCCCGCCCGGATGACCACGGCGCGGAGGACCGAGCCGTCGCCGTGGAGCGGCTCCACGACGGCCGCGACGACCGTCCCGGCGAGCGCGATGAGCGGGATCGAGCGCGCCGGCAGCGCGAAGAGCGCGGGGATCAGGACGACGACCGTCGGCAGGGCGATCCCCGCGGCCGCCTCGAACTCGACGCGGGACGCGACCGCGTACGCGACGACCGCCGCCGGGTAGAGCCACCAGAGCGGATGCCGGTCGGTGCCCGCGACGAGGAGCAGCGACAGGGCGGCCGCGACGACGCCGGCAGCCGAGACGGAGCGGGTCAGCAGCTCACGGTTTCCGACGAGACGGCGGATCGGCTCGAGCGTCGGTTCAAGCATCTCCCCCTCCATCGGCCGCAGGGCGCCTGACTTCAAGCCCCATGTTTCGACACAGAGAAGGCGAGTCCCGCCGGAAAACGAGGAACGGCGCCGCCGCCGGCGCCGTTCCTGGAATCCCGCCTTCCGTCTTCCGGGCCCCGCCGCATCGGGCCCGCGGAAGACATCCACACTCTGCACCGGCGCGGCCGCTTGATCCATCACCGAAACGGTGGTTCACCACGCTGCTTCACTCCGCTCAAGAGCGCCGTCACCGAGCCGATTTCCCGGCCTGGCGCTACAATGCGGCCGCTCTGCGGGATCGTCTAATGGTAGGACGCCTGACTCTGGATCAGGTAGTCTAGGTTCGAGTCCTAGTCCCGCAGCTCTCGAAAACCCGCCGCATACGGCGGGTTTTTGTCTTCCAGGACGGCAACGTCTTCCGGACGGCAATGCCGCGCCGGTCGGGTGCCCGGTTCCGGAAGTACCAGGCACCCGACGCGCGCGAATGGCCGACCGGGAGCGGGAAGGTGCACTTGCCGCAGGACGTGCCTGCACATGGTGCGACGGGCCGTGCCGCCCGGCCATCCCCGGTTCAGGGAGCGTCGCTCCCCGCTCCAGGGCTATGAGCCGGCGGGCGCGGACTCGCCGAGCGGGTTGCCCGCGGCGTCGACCGCCCGCACGACCACGTGCTTCGGCAGGTCGTCGACGTGGATCGCCGTCTCGAGGCCCGCCCAGGGGACGCTCGCGACGACGCGGCTCCCGCGGAGGAGCTGCCAGCGTGCGACGCCGAGCTTGCCGTTCCAGCTCGCGTAGACGATGCCGTCCCGGACGACCGCGGCGGGCCGCCCGCCCGGGGACCCGTCCCACTCGAGGCGGTACCCGCGGTAGGTGTCGCCGTACGGGAGCGTGACCTGGAACCGCACCTGCCCGTCGGGGGTGAACTCCGTCAGCTTGCGCACGCCGCCCCAGCCGACGAAGGCGCCGCCGTCCGGGAGCATCTGGGTGTCGCCCTCGTACGGCGACGCGATCTTCTCGGGCGAGACGAACGTCTTCAGGATGGCCACGCGCTTCGTCCGCTGGTCGACCTTGAGGAGGAGCGGCCGCGTGTGCGGCTCGGCGCGCGGGATCCCGCCGTTGTCGAACAGCGACAGCGTCCCGTCGGGGTGCAGGCGCGCGTTGTGCTGGTAGTAGAAGGTGACCGCGGCCTTCGGGCCGAACTGGCTGCGCTTGCCGCCCAGCCGCCAGACGATGCTGCCGTCCCGGCGCAGCAGGTAGATCGTGCTCGTGTTGCGCGCCGAGATGAGGATCGTCCCGTTGGGGCCGTCCGCGATCGAGTTGACGTGGAAGTAGTCGAGCGGCGCCTTCTCCGACGCGTTCTCGGCGGGCGGGTTGTTCGCCTCCATCGAGTCGGAGAACGGGACGTGGCCGACGCTGTGCCACTCGAAGAGCAGCTTGCCGGTGGCGACGTCGATCTCCTGGACGACGCTGTCCTGCACCCAGCCGTCCTTGGGGCCGCCCACCGACGTCAGGTCGGCTGGGACCGGGTTGTACACGGTCAGGAACGCGGTGCCGCGCGGCGTCAGCTGGAACTCGTGCAGGTCGGCCTCGAGCCCGTTCGCCGCCCGGATCGTCGCGATGTGGTGGTACGACGCGTCGTAGATCTCGTCCTCGCCCTTGCCGATGCCGGCCTTGGAGACCGTGCCCTGCCACCACGTGAGCACGGGCTTGCCGTCGAGCGTCTGGGTGCGGAAGTCGGTCGCCTCGAGCCCGGCCGGCACCTGGTGGTACCAGAGGATGCGGCCCTGGTTGTCGGCGATCACGACCCCACTCGGGTCGGCGCCCGTCCCCTTCTCGGCGAGGAAGACGTAGCCCGGCGCCGTGCCGGTCGCGGGCGTGTCGACGTGCAGGATCGGCGGGGACGCGCCGGGCAGGGTGAGGAGCGTCGCCGTCTTCCCCTGGTGAGCCGTGTCGTCGGACGGGCTCGAGGAGCATCCCGCGAGCAGCACGGCCGCGAGCAGCAATGGGAGGATCGCGCGCAAAACTCGCGCGATCGTACTCGTCGCGGCTAGACGACCGCCGGAGAGCCGCGCCGGACCGGGACGAGCGCGGCTTCGAGGGCGCGCTCGAGCGCGTAGAGCGGGAACGGCTTGACGAGATACGCCGACGGCTCGAGCTCGAGCGTGTACGACTCGGGCGGGTAGATGCTCGTGAAGAGGACGGGCACGCCGTTCGCCCGGAGCTCCTGGGCCAGGCGGAGGCCGGACGTCTCCCCCGGCTCGATCACGGCCGCGTCCACGTCGAGGTGGTCCGGGTCTCCGGCCACGTACACGACGGGCTCGTGCCCCAGGCGGCGCACGACCAGCTCGAGGAGGGCGGTGGTGTCGTCGTGGGGCTCGCAGATGAGGATGCGGGCCACCTGGGAAGAATGGGTTGAAAGCAGAGGGATTGCGCGTCCAGGATGGTATGAACTCGGTATGAACGCACGGCCGCGCATCCTGATCGTCGACGACGAGGCGGACATCCGGCTGCTCCTGACGGAGCTGCTCGAGCGCGCCGGCTACACGGTCGACTACGCGACCGACGGGAAGACGGCGCTCCGCAACCTGTTCGCGAACCCGCCCGCGCTCGTGATCCTCGACGTGACCATGCCGGACATGGACGGCTACCAGACGCTCGAGCGGATCCGCGACCTCTCCGACGTGCCCGTCCTGATGCTCACCGCCCGGAGCCAGGAGCTCGAGAAGGTGCGCGGCCTCACCGCCGGCGCAGACGACTACGTCGCGAAGCCGTTCGGGCGGCAGGAGCTGCTCGCCCGCGTGCAGGCGCTCCTCCGGCGCACCGGCGGCCGTTCCGAGGTGGTCGAGGCCTACGCGGACGACTTCCTGCAGATCGACTACGCGCAGCGGAGCGTCACGGTGGACGGCCGCGCCGTCCAGCTGACGCCGCTCGAGTTCAAGCTGCTGTCGGCGTTCGTGCAGAACCCGAACCAGGTGCTCTCGCGCGACCAGCTGCTCGAGCTCGTGTGGGGCGACCCGTACGGCGTCTCGGGCGACCAGGTGAAGCTGTACGTCGGGTACCTGCGCAGGAAGCTCGTGCCGGACGCGCCGGAGTCCGCGCCGATCGAGACCGTGCGCGGCTTCGGCTACCGCTACCGGTCCTAGACCTCGAGCAGCCGCTCGACGGTCTCGACGAGCTCCTGCGCCGTGAACGGCTTCGCGACGTAGGCGTCTGCGCCCGCGCCGAGACCGCCCTCGACGTCGGTGTCCTGCACCCGGGCCGAGAGGAGCACCACCTTCACCTCCCGGAGCGCCGGATCGGAGCGGAGGTCGGCGAGCACCTCGAGCCCGGTGCGGCGCGGCATCATCACGTCGAGCACGACGAGCGCCGGCCGGCACTCCCGGGCGAGCTCGATCGCGACGTCGCCGTCGGGCGCCGTCGCGACCGCGAACCCGGCGCGCCTGAGGCGGAGCGCGACGAGCGCGAGGATGTCCTCGTCGTCGTCGGCGCACAGGACGAGCGGACGGTCGGCCATGCGCGACCCAGGGTAGACCGGCCCCCGGCGGGAGGATCCATGTTGGCAGTCTCCGCGCGGCTCTCTATGCTCTTTCCGGAATTCCCCTGACCCCCCAGACAGGAGGACGTGTGAAGAAGCGCATCTACGTGGGCGTCGGAACGTCCACGATGATCGCAGTTGCCGCGCTTGCGGCGATGGTGAGTGGGGCGTTCGCCCGCAGCAGCGCTACCCCGCTGCCGGCGTCGTCGTGCTCGGCGATCCAGAATGGAAGCGGCCAGATTCTGGTTGCGTCCGACCTGCCGCTCGAGGGCTCGGGCCGGACGCAGACGGAGCAGATGACCCGCGCGATCAAGTTCATCTTCCAGCAGCACAATTGGAAGGCGGGCAAGTACTCGATCGCGTACCAGTCCTGCGACGACGCCACCGCACAGGCCGGTAAGTGGGATTCCGGGAAGGCCTCCGCGAACGCGAACGCCTACGCTCAGAACCAGAGCGTCGGCGCCGTGATCGGGACGTTCAACTCGGGCGCTGCGGAGATCGAGATCCCGATCCTCAACCGCGCTCCGAACGGCCCCATCGCCATGGTCAGCCCGGCGAACACCTACGTCGGCCTGACGCACCCGGGTCCGGGCACCGTTGCCGGCGAGCCGGGCAAGTACTACCCGACCGGCAAGCGCAACTACGCGCGTGTCGTGGCTGCCGACGACTACCAGGGCGCCGCTGACGCGCTCCTGGCGAAGCAGCTCGGGGTCAAGAAGCTCTTCATCCTGAACGACAAGGAGGCCTACGGCCTCGGCGTCGCGACGAACATGAAGAACGCCGCCAAGAAGCTCGGCATCAAGGTCGTCGGCTTCACGGCGTGGGATGGCAAGGCGTCCTCGTACGAGGCGCTCGCCGTCAAGATCAAGGCGTCGGGCGCGCAGGGCGTGTTCCTCGGCGGTCTGATCTGCGAGAACGGCGGCAAGCTGATCAAGGACATCCGCGCGGGTGTCCCTGGCAGCGTGCACATCATGGCGCCGGACGGCTTCACCCCCGTCTCCGCCACGGTGCAGGAGGCCGGCAGCGCCGCTGAGGGCGCGACCGTCTCCGTCGCCGGTCTGCCGAACACGGCGCTCAAGGGCGCCGGCAAGGCGTTCGTCGCTGCGTTCACGAAGGCCGACCATCACTCGCCGGATCCGTACTCCGTGTACGCGGCGCAGTCGGCCGAGGTCGTCGTCCAGGCGATCGCGCAGTCGAACGGCACGCGTGCCGACATCGCGAAGCAGCTCTTCAAGGTCAACCTGAAGAACAGCATCCTCGGCAACGTGTCGTTCACCAAGAACGGCGACGTGACCGCGAACCCGGTCACGATCTATCGCGTCAAGGGCGGCAAGTCGACGACCTTCAAGGTCATCGTGCCCCCGAAGTCGCTCGTGAAGACCGCGTAGGCCGGGACCCCACGAGCTCGTACCGCGAGGGGGAGGGCGCAAGCCCTCCCCCTCGCTTTATCCTCTGAAGGTGCCGCCGCTCGCAGCCGTCCCCGATCTCGACCGCGAGCTGTCCGCGCTGTACGCCCGCCCGCTCGAGGAGTTCACGAAGGCGCGCAACGACCTCGTGGCGCGCCTGCGGAAGGCGCACCAGTCGGAGGCGGCGGCGGAGGTCCGGGCGCTGCGGAAGCCCACGATCGTCGCCTGGACGGCGAACCAGCTGGCGCGGTCGGAGCCGCAGCTCGTCGCACGGCTGCTCGAGGCCGGCGCCGAGCTCAGGGAGACGCAGCAGCGTGCGCTCGCGGGGAACGCGAACGCCTCGGTTCTCTCCGACGCGTCGGACGCGGAGCGCGACGCGGTGCGCGCCCTCGTCGTCGCCGGCCGCCGGCTGCTCGGCGACCGCGCCAACGCAGGGCTCCTCGACCGCCTGACGCAGACGCTGCGCGCCGCCGCCGTCGACGACGAGGCGAGCGGCCTCCTCCGCGGCGGCCGGCTGACGGAGGAGCTGCAGGCGGTGGGCTTCGGCCCGCTCGAGGCCGTGCCGGCCCGGCGGCGGGACGCCGACGAGGTGCGGCGGGCGGCGCGCGAGCACGTGAACAACCTGCGGGCGCAGGCGCGGAAGCACGCCGCCGAGGCGCGCGAGGCCGAGGAGGCCGCCGACGAGGCGGCCCGCGCGGCCGAGGAGCTGCGGGAGACGGCCGCGAAGAAGCGGGCCGAGGCCGAGCAGGCGGCGACGGCGCTCGCCGCCGCCGAAGAGGATCTCCGCAGCCGCCGCTAGCCGGAGGAGACCGCGGCGACCGCCTCGATGAGCGCGCTCGGCGCGAACGGCTTCGTGAGGAAGTGCGCCTGCTCCGTGCCGGGCTGCCGCCGCACCTGCGCCCGGGCGGTGTCGCCCGACATGTAGACGACGCCCGGCCGCACGCCGCGGCGGTCGGCCGGATACGTCGGCACCTGGCCGGTCGTGCCGCCCGGCATCGAGACGTCGGAGACGATCACGTCGACGGCGGTCTCCTCGAGCACCGCGACGGCGGCCTCCGCCGACTCCGCCTGCAGCACGCGCCAGCCCGCGTTTTCGAGCACGGCAACGGCGAGGGCGAGCACGCCCGCGTGATCCTCCACGACCAGAGCGGTCGGCGAGTGCCCCACGTTTGCTGACTCTAGGCAAAGCGGAGGTGTCGGCCCTCCCCCTCCTGGGGGAAACTCCCGCATCTGCCCCGAAACGAGAAAACCCCCATCGCTGGGGGTTTCCGAGAGAAGAGGCCCATACGGGATTCGAACCCGTGCCGCCGCCGTGAGAGGGCGGTGTCCTAGGCCACTAGACGAATGGGCCCTGCAAGCGCGGGCCAGTGTAGCGAAACGGATCGCCGGGTACCCGCCGCGCATGTTCGGACGTTGGAAGCGCAAAGAGAAGCATCACGCGGACAAGCAGCAGGGCGATCCGGCCGCGCTCGAGCGCGAGGGCGACCCTCGCGGCGGGCTCCAGACCGAGGAGTACCGGCATGCGGAGCCGACCGACCTGGTCGAGGACGAAGGCGTCGCGATGTCGGGCCCCGGCGGTGCGCCGCAGGAGGACCTGAGCGCCGACGAGCGCCACGACGCGAATCGCTGAGAGGTTTGCAGGTCGTCGTCCGCGGCCAATCAATCGTAACACGATGTAACTGAGAAAGGACCCCGCGATGGCTGAGACGACTGCCGATTTCCTGCTCGAGCGGCTCTACGAGAACGGCGTGCGCCGCATCTACGGGTACCCCGGCGACGGGATCAACGCGATCGTCGGCGCGCTCGAGCGCCAGAAGGACAAGATCGAGTTCGTCCAGGTGCGCCACGAGGAGATGGCCGCGTTCATGGCCTGCGCGCACGCGAAGTGGACGGGCGAGGTCGGCGTCTGCCTCGCCACCTCGGGGCCCGGCGCCATCCACCTGCTGAACGGCCTCTACGACGCGAAGCTCGACCACGCGCCCGTGCTCGCGATCGTCGGGCAGCAGGCGCGCTCGGCGCTCGGCGGCCACTACCAGCAGGAGGTCGACCTGCCGGTGCTCTTCAAGGACGTCGCGCACGAGTACTGCCAGATGGCGACCGACGCGTCGCAGATCCGCCACCTCGTCGACCGCGCGCACCGCATCGCGCTCGACCAGCGCTCCGTCACCTGCCTGATCGTCCCGAACGACCTCGGCGAGGAGCCGGCCGTCACCGACCCGCCCGTGAAGCACGGCACCATCCACTCCTCCCCCGGCTGGAGCGCGCCGCGCGTCGTCCCGACGGAGCCCGAGCTGCGCCGGGCGGCGGAGATCCTCAACTCCGGCTCGAAGGTCGCGATCCTCGTCGGCCAGGGCGCGAAGCACGCGACCGAGCAGGTGATGCGGCTCGCCGAGACGCTCGGCGCCGGCGTCGCGAAGGCGCTGCTCGGCCGCACCGTGCTCGACGACTCCCTCCCCTACGTCACCGGCTCGATCGGCCTGCTCGGCACCAAGCCGAGCTGGACGCTGATGGACGAGTGCGACACCTTCCTGATGATCGGCTCGTCGTTCCCCTACTCCGAGTTCCTGCCGGAGCCCGGCTCGGCCCGCGGCGTGCAGATCGACCTCGACGGCCGCATGCTGAACATCCGCTACCCGATGGAGGTCGGCCTCATCGGCGACGCCGCGGCGACGATCGAGGCGCTGCTGCCGCACCTCGAGCACAAGACCGACCGCGCCTGGCGCGAGCACATCGAGAGCGAGGTGCAGGAGTGGTGGCGCCTGATCGAGGAGCGCGCGCTGCAGGACGCGGACCCGATCAACCCGCAGCGGCTCTTCTGGGAGCTGAACACGTACCTGCCCGAGGACGCGATCCTGAGCTCCGACTCCGGGTCGGCCGCCAACTGGTTCGCCCGCGACCTGAGGCTGAAGCCGACGCACCTGGCGTCGCTCTCGGGAACGCTCGCGACCATGGGGCCCGGCGTCCCCTACGCGATCGCCGCCAAGTTCACGCACCCGGACCGGCCGGCGGTCGCGCTCGTCGGCGACGGCGCCATGCAGATGAACGGGATGGCCGAGCTGATCACCGCGGCGAAGTACTACGAGCGCTGGTCGGACCCGCGCCTCGTCGTGCTCGTGCTCAACAACAGGGACCTGAACCAGGTCACGTGGGAGCAGCGTGCGATGGAGGGCGACCCGAAGAACCCGGCGACGCAGAACATCCCGGACGTCCGCTACGCCGAGTTCGCGCGGATGATCGGCCTCGACGGCGTGCGCATCGAGACGCCCGACGCGATCGACGCCGCCTGGGAGGAGGCCTTCGCCGCCGACCGGCCGTTCGTGATCGACGCCGTCTGCGACCCCGAGGTGCCGCCGTTGCCGCCGCACATCACCGTGGAGCAGGCGAAGCACTTCATCAGCGCCGTGAAGGGCGGCGACCCGCACTCGCGGCGGATGATGACCGAGTCGTTCAAGCAGAAGGTCCTCGAGTTCCTGCCCGGCCGGTGAGCGCGACCGTCGACAGGCTCGAGACGAGCTGCTTCACGATCCCGACCGACGCGCCCGAGTCGGACGGGACGGCCGCCTGGAACTCGACGACGATCGTCGTCGTCGAGGCGATCGGCGGCGGGCGGCGCGGAGTCGGCTGGACGTACGCACCCGAGGCCGCCGCGAAGGTCGTCGCCGACCAGCTCGCAGGAACGGTCGCCGGCCGTCGCGCCGACGAGGTCGCCGCGCTCTGGCTCGAGCTGGGAGCCGCGCTCCGGAACGCCGGCCGGCCCGGGATCGCGCGCTGCGCGCTCTCGGCCGTCGACCTCGCACTCTGGGACCTGCACGCCCGCCTCCTCGGCCTGCCACTCGTCGAGCTGCTCGCGCCCGTGCACGACCGTGTGCCGGTCTACGGCAGCGGCGGCTTCTGCAGCTACTCGGACGCGCAGCTCGCCGAGCAGCTCGGCGGCTGGGCTGCTCAGGGCATCCCGCGCGTGAAGATGAAGCTCGGCCGCGAGCCGGAGCGCGACCCGCACCGGCTCGACGTCGCCCGCGAGGCGATCGGCGGCGCCGAGCTCTACGTCGACGCGAACGGCGCGTTCACCGCCAAGGAGGCGGTGCGTTGGGCGAAGCGCTACGTCGAGGACTGGGACGTGCGCTGGTTCGAGGAGCCCGTCTCCTCGGCCGACTTCGCCGGCCT
The DNA here is from genome assembly GCA_035546215.1 of Gaiellaceae bacterium. Taxonomy (GTDB): domain Bacteria; phylum Actinomycetota; class Thermoleophilia; order Gaiellales; family Gaiellaceae; genus PALSA-600. The sequence continues at coordinate 28,851 of DASZWR010000084.1, forward strand.
GCGCTTCGTGCGCGAGCGGTCGCTGCTCGACGTCGCCGCCGGCGAGTACGCGTACGTCCCCGCCGACTTCCGCAACCTGCTCGGCGCCGTCGACTGCCTGCAGCTCGACGTGACCCGCTGCGGCGGCATCACCGGCGCCCTGCGCGTGAACGGCCTCTCGATCGCGCACGAGGTCGACCTCTCGGGGCACTGTGCGCCGCAGCTCTCGGCGCACGCGCTCTGCGCCGTCGACCGGCTGCGCCACCTCGAGTACTTCCACGACCACGTCCGCATCGAGTCGATGCTCTTCGACGGCGTCCTCGAGCCCGACGGGGGCGCCCTCGTCCCCGACCGCTCGCGGCCCGGGAACGGCCTGGAGCTGAAGCACGCCGACGCCCGGAGGTGGGCTGCGTGATCGGCCGCGTGCTCAGGAACATCCGCGACGGCCGCGTCCAGCGGCTGCTCGCCGCGACCACGGCGATGTCGGCGCCCGCCCTCGGGCTCGAGATCTACTTCGAGCACTACAAGGCCTCGTTCGGCGACAAGTGGATGTGGACGCCGCTCATCCTCACGCCGCCGCTGACCGCCGCCGGCATCGCGGGCTTCAGCTCCGAGAAGGCCGCGAAGACGCTCCTGCCGGCCGTCTCGGCGCTCTACTTCGCCGACGGCCTGATCGGCGTCGTCACGCACATCCAGGGCATCCGCAAGCGCCCGGGCGGCTTCCGCGAGGCGCACTACAACCTCGTGATGGGCCCGCCGCTCCTCGCCCCGGGCTCGCTCTGCCTCGTCGGCGCGCTCGGCCTCGCCGCCGCGATCGTCAAGCGGGAGCACTGATGGGCGTCGAGCAAGCGCACCCGGATCCGCACGAACTGAGGCAGCGGAAGGGAATGACTCCGCAGATGGTCGGCCGCTACCCCGACTACGACGTCCTCACCCAGGTCGGCCACTGGGACGAGGCGACGCGCCGCGTCGTCCTCGACCGCGTGCAGAACGTCCCGCAGATCGCCTTCTTCGACGAAGCGGAGGCCGCGACCGCCGGCGCGTTCTGCGACATCGTGCTCGCGCAGGACAAGGACCCGAAGATCCCGGTGCTGAACTACGTCGACGAGAAGCTCGCCCAGGGCTCCGGCGACGGCTGGCAGTACTTCGACCTCCCCCACGACGGCGAGACGTGGCGGCGCGTGTTGCGCGGGCTCGACGAGGAGGCGCGGCGGAACGCCTTCGACTCGTTCGCCGACGCGTCGCTCGAGGTGCAGACGAGCATCGTGCACCGGTTCAACAAGGGCGAGCTGCACGGCGGCACGTGGAACACCGTGAACGTCGCACGCGCGTGGAAGGTCGTGATGCGCTACGTCTGCCAGGCCTTCTACTCCCATCCGTGGGCCTGGAACGAGATCGGCTTCGGCGGGCCCGCCTATCCGCGCGGGTACGGCTCGTTCGGCAACCCGCAGCTCGGCGAGCGCGAGTCGTGGGAGACCGGCGAGAACGTGCACTTCGACCCGGTCAAGGACACGCAGGCGCGGGGGATCGAATGACGCCGTCGCTCCTGAAGGGCTCGCTCGCGATGCCGAAGGAGAACGACAGCCCGTTCCTCCTCGACCGGCACAAACGCGGCCTCCAGAACCTCGACCGGATGCGGCGCTACCGCGACCACGACGTCGTCGACCTCGTCGTCGTCGGCGCGGGCGCGGGCGGCGGCGTGCTCGCCCAGCGGCTCGCGCGCAAGGGCTGGTCGGTCGTCGTCCTCGAGAAGGGGCCGTTCTGGGACCCCGACCGCGACTGGGTGAGCGACGAGAAGGGCGCCGGCCAGGCCGGGCTCTACTGGACCGACAACCGGATCGTCTCCGGCGCCGATCCGATCGAGATGGGCAAGAACAACTCCGGCCAGGGCGTCGGCGGCTCGATGGCGCACTTCGCGGGCTACGTCCCCCGACTCCACCCCTCCGACTTCGAGGTGCGGACGCGCGACGGCGTCGCCGTCGACTGGCCGATCTCCTACCGGGACCTCAGGGAGTCGTTCGAGCGCGTGGAGCGCGAGCTGCCGGTTGCGGGCGAGGACTGGCCCTGGGGCGACCCGCACGGCTACCCGCACAGCCCGCACCCGGTGTCGGGATCCGCGGCCGTCGCGTGGGCCGGTGCGCGCGAGTACGGGATCGAGATGCGCGTCGGCCCGGTCGCGATCACGAACGGCTCGTTCGGCAACCGGCCGCACTGCATCTACCGCGGCTTCTGCCTCGAGGGCTGCAAGGTCAACGCGAAGGCGTCGCCGCTGATCACCCACTTCCCGGACGCGATCGAGCACGGCTGCGAGGTCCGCGCCGACGCGATGGCGACTTGCGTCGACATCGACGACGCGACCGGACGCGCGCTCGGCGTCACCTACGTGAAGGACGGCGAGGAGCGGTTCCAGCGCGCCCACGCGGTCGCGGTCTGCGGCTACGCGATCGAGACGCCGCGGCTGCTCCTCAACTCCGCCTGCCCGCGCCACCCGCACGGTGTCGGCAACAACAGCGACCTGCTCGGGCGCTACGTGATGGTGCAGGGCGCGACGCAGACCGCCGCGCGGTTCCCGGAGATGATGCGGATGTACAAGGCGCCTCCGCCCGAGATCTCCTCCGAGCAGTTCTACGAGACCGACGAGCGGCGCGGCTTCGCGCGCGGCTTCTCGATCCAGACCATCTCGCCGCTCCCGATCGGCTGGGCCGAGCACGTCACCGCCGAGGGGCACTGGGGGCAGAGCCTGCGCGAGTACATGCGCGACTACAACCACTGGACGGTGCTCGGGATCCTCGCCGAGTTCCTGCCGCTGCCCGAGAACCGCGTCACGCTCTCGGACCAGAAGGACCAGTACGGCATGCCCGTCGCGCACTTCAACTACAGCCAGGGCGAGAACGACAAGAAGGTCGTCGCGTTCGCGCGGAACGTGCTCAACGAGATCTGGGACGGCGCCGGCGCCGAGGACACGCTCACGATCGACCGGTACGCGCACCTCGTCGGCGGCGCGCGCATGGGCTTCACGCCCGACGACTCCGTCGTCGACTCGTCGCACCGCGTCTGGGGCGTCGACAACCTGTTCGTCGTCGACGGGTCGGTGCTGCCGACCCAGGGGGCCGCGAATCCGGCGCTCGCGATCATGGCGCTCGCCGACCGCTGCGCCTCGCTCCTCGAACGGAAGGCGGCCTGATGCCGGCGACGACGGTCTCGAACCCGCGCGACCTCGTCGTCCAGCTGCTCGGCGAGCTCTCCTACGCCGAGCGGCGCCTCCACGACGCGATCCTGCCGTCGATCGTCGGCGCGGTTCAGGACGAGGAGCTGCGGGAGGCGCTGCGCGCGCACCAGGAGGAGACGCGCGCGCACGTGGAGCGGATCGAGGAGGCGTTCCGCCGGGTCGGCGTCGCCTCCACGTCGAACCTCTCCCGGACGATCGACGCCGCGGCCGACCAGCACGACGAGCTCGCCTCGGCGATCGTCGAGCCGCGCCTCGCCGACCTGTTCCACGCGCAGGCGGCGCTGCACGGGGAGCACTGGGAGATGGCGGCCTATCGCACGCTCCTGCCGCTCGTGCAGGAGGACGTGGCGGAGCTGCTCGCGCCGTCGTACGAGGAAGAGGGCGACGCCGCGAAGGCGCTGGTGCGGGCGATCGACCGGCTCGCCCATGATTCGTGAGCTCGCCGCCCTCGAGCTGAGGAGGCTCTCGTGGCGGCGCCTGCGGAAGGCCGTCGCCGCGATCGCCGACGAGTTCGCCGAGTACGACCTGCTCACGTACTCGAGCGCGATCTCGTTCCAGCTGCTCTACGCCGCGATCCCGCTGGCGCTGCTCTCGCTCGCGGCCATGGGGCTCGTCGGCGCCGAGTCGCTCTACACGAACCACATCGCCCCGACGCTCGAGCGCGACCTCTCCGAGAACGCGTACGCCGTCGCGAACCGCACCGCGATGAAGGTGCTGAGCGGCAAGCGGCTGTGGTGGAGCACCGCCGGCCTCGTCGTGACGCTGTGGGGCGCCGGCGCCGCGGTCCGGTCGCTGATGACGCCGCTCAACCGCGTCTACTCCTCCGACGAGACCCGCTCGTGGCTCCGCCGGATCGTCGCCTCGATCGTCGCCGGGGCGCTCGCGATCGTCTTCCTCGGCTGCGCGATCCTGATCGCGCTGGTCGCGCCGCTCTGGAACCTGCACGGCGTCGCCGGCTGGGCGTTCTGGCTCGTGCGCTGGACGGGGACGATCCTCCTGATCGTGGCGGCGATCGCGACGCTTCTTCGCATCGCGCCGGCGAAGAAGCGGCCGGTCGAGTGGATCAGCATCGGCTCCGCGCTCTGCACGGTGTGCTGGGTGGTGGCGAGCCTCGGCTTCGCCGCCTACATCAGCGCCGTCTCGTACCAGTCGTTCTACGGGGCGACGGCGGGGATCGTGCTGCTGCTCGTCTACCTGCACGTGTCGGCGATCGCGTTCCTGCTCGGCGTCGTCGTCGACTCGCTCCTCCGGAGCCTCGTCGACCGCGCGCGCTAGCGCCGGAAGCCGCGCGCCATCTTGCGCGCGTACAGCCGCTCGTCGGCGGCGCGGTACAGCGCGAGCGCCGTCTCGCCGTCCCCGGGGTACGACGCCCACCCGAACGTCACGTCGTCGAGCTGGCGCTCGAGCAGCAGGGCGAAGTCGCGGGCGCCGCCCGGCGCCGAGGACAGCACGGCGAACTCGTCGCCGCCCACCCGCGCCACGTCGTCGTCCGCCCGCCGGGTCGTGAGCAGACGCTCGGCGAGGCGACGGAGCGCGTCGTCGCCGTGCTCCTTGCCGGTGATGTTGAGCCGGCGGAGCTCGTCGATGTCGCCGAGGACGAGCGCGAAGGGCTCCGCCCGCTCGAGCCTCCGGTCGATCGCGGCCTCGAACGCGCGGGTGTTCGGGATGCCGGTCACCCGGTCGCGGCTCGCAAGCTGGGACAGCTCGCGGACGAGGCGCCGCTTCGCGTGCGTGTAGACGCCGACGGTCGCTCCCAGGGCGAGGAACGCGGCCACTCCGAGCAGCGTCTGCGCCCACGTCGGGAGCGAGCCGAGCCCGGGGTAGCCGAGCAGATCGAGGAGGACGATCGCCCCGGCGACCAGCCCGAGGGCGAGCAGGAGCAGACGATGGGCTGCCGCAGGTGCCACTCGTCCAACCTTGTTCACGCTTCAGGGGACTCGCCTCCCCCTTCGGAGTGATTGCTCAGGCGCCGATTTCGTGCAAGAGCGGCCCGCAGTCGAGCGGGTCGTACCCGAGCCGTCCGGCGATCTCCTCGCTGGTCGGCTTGGTGCCCTCGCGGAAGAGCTCGGCGAGCAGCTCGCCGGTCTTCCGGTTACGCCACCAGTCGGCCCCGACGTTGTCGACGAGGTACTGCCGGAGCTGCGCGGAGCGGATCCAGGCGCGCAGGTAGTCGGCCGAGTAGAAGCCGGCGTCCATGTCGGACAGGTAGTTGTCGCGGCTGTAGCGGATGCCGGTCGCCTCGGTGAGGAGCCGCTCGTACACCTCGGCGTCGCCGCCGTCGCCGTTGAAGCGCGACCAGAAGTCGAGCTCGTAGCGCAGCTTCGCCTCGTAGCGCCGGTACAGGAGCGCCTCGAGGAACGTCGTCGCCTCGGCATTCGCCTGCGCCTCGTCGTCGGACAGGCCGAAGTACAGCTGGTGCCACTCGGGCTCGCGCGTGATCGCCTCGCAGATGTACGAGTAGATCTCCGTCAGCGCGTGGTCGCGCGAGATGCGGCGGAACGTGTACGGGAGCGCGGGGTCGCACCCGGCGTAGTGCAGCGCGTGCCCCGCCTCGTGCAGGAAGGCCTGGTAGTCGTGCAGGCCGCCCTGGGCGCGCGTGATCAGGTGCACCACCGTCGGCGGGTCGCTCGCGATCACGCAGGCGCGCGGCGACTTCTGCGGCCGGTCGTCGAGGTCGAGCCTGATGTTCGGCTGCGCGGTCAGGTCGAAGCCGAGCGCCCCGAGCGTCTGGAGGCAGACCTCGGTGGCGCGGTCCTTCGAGTAGGTCGCCTCGAGCGGCGAGAGCCTGCGCATCCAGGCGGTGTGGAAGCTCGACGGAACCTCGTCGCGGTCGTCGCCGAGGAGGCGCGCGAACCAGCGCGCGCGGAGCCCCTCGTAACTTTGTGTTGACTCAACACTTGCTGCGTGGAGCGCGCGGGACAGGTCGCGCAGGGAGATGTCCTTCTCCTCCTCGTTGCGCTCGACCGCGTCGGCGATGCCCGAATAGTCGGCCGACAGCTCCTCGCCGGCGCGCATCAGCTCGAGGCGATCCGGGTTGAACCGCGCGCTCGCCTCGGACTGGATGCGGCCGAGCTCCTCGCGGTCGGCGTACCCGGGCAGCACGGCGAGCCTCGCCTGGGCGTTCCGGAGCGGCATCTCCTCGCCCTGGAACGTGACGCGCTCGGCCAGGAACCGGTTCTCGAGCTCGTCCTCGCGCTCGGCGAGCTCCGCCGACACGAGCCCCGACTCGCACGTCTTCCGCAGCCGGTAGAGCAGCTCGCGCTCGTCGCCCGACGCGGCCGCCTCGGACTCCTGCAACGCGTCGAGCTGCTCGCGGCTGAAGAGGTCGGCGTAGCGGCGGACGATCTCCGCCTGCTCCGACGTCTCCTTCTCGCCGACCCGGACGGCGCGCCACTCCTCGGACCGCTCGAACAGATACTTCTGGAGGCGCTCCTGGAAGTCGGTGGCGCCGAGGACCTGGGCCGAGCTCACGCTTCAACCCTAGCGAGACGGCGCGCCAGCTCGACGAGCCGCTGCGGCGAGAACGGCTTCAGCAGCACCGCGTCCGCGGTCTCGAGGAACCGGTCGGCGTCGGCGGAGCCGGTGACGAGCGCCACCGGGATCGAGTCGGCGCGCAGGCGCGCGAGCAGGCTGTGCGTCTCCTGCCCGCCGAGGTGGACGTCGAGCAGCACGACGTCCGGCCGGTGCGCGCGCACCGCCGCCTCGGTGTCCTCGACGGTCGACGCCTCCTCGACCTCGAAGCCCTCGAGCTCGAGGTTCACGCGGCTGAGCATGCGGAGGGCCGCGTCGTCGTCGACGACGAGCGCTCGTGGCGGAGAGCCGTGCATCAGGTCGGCGATGCTAATCGAGAGAGGCCGGGGTAGGATCGGGGTGTGGCGCCGAGGACCGGCTCACCGGAGCAGTACGCCGAGGAGATGGGCGAGCTGTGGACGGGGCTGACGCGCACGCTCGGAGGGCTCGACCGCATCGCCGCGGAGCCCGACCGGCTCGACCACGACGGCTCGCTCGAGGCGCTCCGCCGCCTGCAGTACCGGCTGCACCTGGCGAGCGAGCAGGCGTCGGAGGTGGAGCCTCCGACGGGCGCGGAGACCGCGCACGCCGAGCTCGCGGCTGCGCTCTGCGCCGCCAGGGACGCGACCGGCGAGGTCGCCGAGGCGGTCGGCGAGCAGGGCCTCGAGGGGCTCGTGCCGCTCCTGCACGAGTGGCGCGGCGCGCTCTTCCGGGTGCGGCTCGCGCGCCTGCGCCTGGCGACGCCCGCACCGCGGCGGCCGAGGGCCGTCCCCGAGCCGGCCACCGAGGGCCTCGCGCGGCCCGCGATCGCGTTCGTCCTGGCGCTCGTCGGCGCGCTCGCGTTCGCCGCGGGCGCGACGCTCGGGCTCTGGCCGCTCTGGGCCGGCGGCCTCGTCGCCGTGTGCGGCTCGGTCGTCGCGTACCGGCCGTAACCGCACGGCGTTACACCCCGTTTACCTTCTGTAAATGCGAAATCGCGCCCCAGACCCCCCGGCGGCGCGTGGAGCCTCTTCCCAGGAGCCGGTCGACCTCCCGCGCCCGACGCTGCAGTTCCGCCTGAAGGCCTGGCGGGCGTTCCAGCGGGCCCTCGACCCGCTCGCGCCGCCGAAGCCGCTCAGGCCGCCGCCGCCGCAGCAGCGGTGAGCCTGCGAAGGCTCTCGTCGCGGCCGAGCAGCTCGAGGCTCTCGAAGAGGCCCGGCGACACCTTGGAGCCCGTGACCGCGAGCCGGATCGGCTGGAAGCCGGTGCGCGGCTTCTCCCCCAGCTCCTCGACGAGCGCGCGCAGGGCGAGCTCGATCGCCTCGGCCGTCCAGGGCTCCAGCGCGGCGAGGCTGTCGGTGGCGCCCTTCAGGATGCGCGCGTCGAGGCCCTCCGGCGGCGTCACGTCCTCGAAGAGGAAGCGCACGAAGTCGGGGTACTGCGCGAACTTCTCGATCTTCTCCTGCACGAGCGGCGCGGTCGCGCGCACGCGGTCGTCCGGCCAGTCGATGCCCTGCCCGCGCAGCCACTTGATCAGGTCGTGCGCGTACTCGTCCGGCTGCAGGTCGCGCAGGTAGACGCCGTTCATCCAGTCGAGCTTCTTGTAGTCGAAGGTGGCGGGGCTCGCGACGACGCGGTCGAGCGTGAACCGCTCGACGAGCTCCGAGCGGGACATGATCGTCGTCTTGTCGTCGTAGCTCCAGCCGAGGAGCGCAAGGAAGTTGAGGAGCGCCGGCGCGATGTAGCCGGCATTGCGGAAGTCGTCGAGGGCGACGGCGTTCCGGCGCTTCGAGAGCTTCCGGCCGTCCTCGCCGTTGATGTTCGGGACGTGCGCGTAGACGGGCGGCTCGGCGCCGAGCGCGCGCAGGATGTTGATCTGCGACGGCGTGTTCGAGACGTGGTCCTCGCCGCGGATCACGTGCGTGATCTCGTCGGTCACGTCGTCGACCGGCGAGATGAAGTTGTAGGTCGGGCGCCCGTCCGAGCGCACGATCACCAGGTCGGGGAGCAGGTCGTTGCGGAACTCGATCTCGCCGCGCACGGCGTCGCTCCAGGAGACCGTGCCTTCCTTCGGCTGGCGGAAGCGGATCGCACCCTCGTCCTCGTACGCGTGCCCCTTCGAGAGCAGCTCCTGTGCGAGGGCGCGCGCGGTGTCGGCGGTGTCGAGCTGGAAGCGCACGTCGCCGTCCCAGTCGATCCCGAGCCAGCGGAGGCTGGACTGGATCTGGTCGGTCGCCTCCGCCACCTCGCGGCTCGTGTCGGTGTTCTCGATGCGCAGCAGGATCTCGCCGCCCTGCCCGCGCGCGAAGAGCCAGTTGAAGAGGAACGTGCGGACGCCTCCGATGTGGAGAAACCCGGTCGGGCTCGGCGCCATGCGGACTCTGACTGCCATCGCCTCACTATCGTAGGCGGGCGGTGGAGTTCGGAGCTCACATGTCGTCGAGCGGCGGGATCGACACGGCGATCGACCGGATCGTCGCGATCGGCGGCGACTGCGTGCAGGTGTTCACGCAGTCGCCCCGCATGTGGCGGCCCACGAACCACAAGCCCGAGGCGATCCAGGCGTTCCGCGACAAGCGCGCGGAGCACGGGATCGGCGGCGTCGTCTGCCACGCCCTCTACCTCTGCAACCTCGCGGCACCCGACGACGAGATCTACCGCAAGTCGATCGAGACGATGCGCAACACCGTCGACGCGGCGTGCGCGATCGGCGCCGACGGCGTGATCTTCCACGTCGGCTCCCACCTCGGCGCCGGGTTCGAGGCCGGGCTCGAGCGGACGTGCGCCGCGCTCGCGCAGATCCTCGAGCGCTGCGAGGGGGACACGTGGCTCCTGATGGAGAACTCCGCCGGCGCAGGCGGCACGATCGGGCGCTCGCTCGAGGAGCTGCACACGCTGCTCGAGCGACTCGACCGCCATCCGCGCCTCGGCATCTGCCTCGACTCCTGCCATCTCTACGTCTCCGGCTACGAGGTCACCGACCCGAAGGCGGTCGACGCGCTCGTCGAGGAGCTCGACGGCGGCATCGGGCTCGACCGCCTCCGCGCGCTGCACGTGAACGACGCGGCCGCTCCGCTCGGCTCGAACCGCGACCGGCACGCGAACATCCTCGAGGGTGAGATGGGCGAGAACCTCGGAGCGTTCCTCGGGCACCCGGCCTTCCGGCACCTCTCCGCGTACATGGAGGTGCCGGGCAGGGACAAGCAGGGGCCGGACGCCGAGGAGATCCAGAAGCTGCGCGACCTGCACGCGCGCTGGGCCGGCTGAGCGGCATCCTCCGAAACGGGGATGCGGATTGCTCCGACCCGGCCGGAAGCCGGGACTACTCTGAGCCGCATGGCGTCTTCGCTCACCGACAACGAGCGCGACCTCGAAGCCAGGATCCTGAACGCGGCGGCGCGTGCGGACCGCGACCAGGACGCGGTCACGGTGGCGCTCGACCGGCTCGCCCAGGGCGGTAGCTTCCGGGCTGCCCTCTACGCGGTCGAGGTGCACTTCGGCCCGCGCGAGGTGGCGACCGTCGAGCGCGAGCTCGCCCGCGCCGCGCTCGCCACGTACGAACGGCGCCTCCCCACCTTCTGACGCCGCGGGCGTGACGCACGTCGTCCCGGCGGCGTAGAACATGCGAGATGACGTTCCAGCAGGCCGCGGAGGCGCACCTCGACGACGTCTACGGGTACCTCGCCTGGTTCACCTCCGACCGCTTCGCGGCGGAGGAGCTGACGGCGGTGACCTTCGAGCGCGCGCTGCGGCTGTGGCACCGCTTCGACCCGTCACGCGGCTCGGCCCGCACCTGGCTGTGCCAGGTGGCGCGCACCGTGGCGCTCGACCACTTCCGCTCCGAGCGCCGCCGTGTGCGGCGCGAAGAGCTCGCCGCCCCGTCCGAGTCGGTCGACTTCCGGTTCGCGGAGGGGCTCTCGCCCGAGCTCGAGGACGCGCTCGCCCGCCTGACGGCGGGCGAGCGCGAAGTGGTCGCGCTGCGCGTGCTGCTCGACCTGGACGCAGGCGCCGCCTCGCGGATCCTCGGCATCTCGCCCACCAACTGCACCACGCGCCTCAACCGCGCGCTGAAGAAGCTCGAGGAGGCTCTCCATGCCGCAGCGTGACCTGCTCGCCGAGCTGCGCGCCGCACACGTCGCCGCCCCGCCCGAGGTGCGCGAGCGCATCCGCCTGATCGCGCTCGAGGCGCCCGGGCCGGGCGTGCACCGCCGCTTCACGTGGCGCCGCGCCGCCGTCGTCGCCGTACCGGTCGCCGCAGCGCTCGCGGCTGCAGTCGTGCTCGGCACGCGGCCGTCGCATCACAACCCGCCCCGGGCGAGCGCCGTCCGCGGCCTCCCCGCGCACGGCGCGATCGCGCCTCAGGAGAAGGCGTTCTCGGTGCCGGTCACGCCGAAGCGCGTCCAGACCGTCGGCGCGACCCTCTCCCTGCGCGTCAGGAGCGTCTCGCGGGCCGTGCAGCGCGCGGTCGCGATCGCCGGGTCGCTCAGCGGCTACGCGTCCTCCGTCCACGCGCAGACCCACGGCGCGCACGGCACCGCGACGCTGACGCTGAAGATCCCGCGCACGCACGTGCAGGCGGCGATCAGGCGGCTCTCGGCCCTCGGGACGATCACCTCCGAGAGCATCGACCTGACCGATCGGCAGGCCGGGCTGAACGCCGACGAGCGCCGGATCGCACGCCTCCGCGCGCAGCTCGCCGGCACCACCGACCCGAAGCGGCGCGCCGCGATCACCGCGCGCATCCAGGCGCTCCAGCGGCAGGACGCGAGCACCCGTCGTGCGGCGCACTACGCGACGCTGCACCTCCGCCTCGCGACGCCGGCCGCGGTCACGCATCCAAGCCGCGTGTGGCGCGACGTCGCGTGGGCCGGCGGCGGCGCGGCGGCGCTCGCCGTGCTGCTGCTCGCGGTGCACCTCGCACGGCGGGTGCGCGAGAACCGGCTGCTCAGTCGCTCCTGACCTGCGCGAAGACCCGGAACGTCGGCTCGCCCACCGGCAGCTCGTCGAACTCCGGGTTGACGCAGCCGAGCTCGTCCTGGCGCGACTCGTACGTCCGCTCGACCTGCGCCTTGCACATCGGCAGCGGGCGGCGCACCGCGCGGATCGCCCCGAAGCCGGGCTTGCGCGCCTCGGCCGCGCGCAGCATGTCGAGATCGATCTCGACGTCGTAGACCTTCTGCATGCAGCCGACGTACGTGTGCCCCCACGCCTCGTACGAGTAGACGAACGGGCAGCCGCGCGAGAGGCAGGCGCCCGGCTCGACGACCTTGTCGCAGTGCACGCCGCAGCGGCGGCACTCCATCTCGTCCTGCGGATGAAGCGGGAGCGCGGGTGCGGCGCCTGCGGCGTGCTCGGGCGTCATACGACCATTGTCCGAACGGTTCCGGATGGCCGCAAGACTTGACTTTTCGGCATCAGAGCGCTAGCCGACGGACCGCGTTCAGCACGTCCATCGGCGTGAAAGCCCTGACATCCGCCTCGATTCCCTGGGTGTCGTCTGCTCTGAACCACAGCGCCTGAACCGTCGTCATGCCCACATCCGCCGCGCCTTGCACATCCTTCTCGAGGTTGTCGCCTACGAACATCGTGTCGATCGGCTCGACCCCGAGCTGCTCGCACGCGCGCAGGAAGATCTCGGGCGCGGGCTTGAGCACGCCGACCTCCTCCGAGAACACCGTCGTGTCGAGCAGCGGCGCGAGCCCGAACACCGCGAGGTCGCGCCGCAGCACGCGCGCCGGGTCGGGCCACGAGTTGGCGACGACGCCGGTCCTGACGCCGCGCGAGCGGAGCGACTCGAGCAGCGCCTGCGCGGACGCGAGGACCGTGTGCTGCGGCCGCCACACCTCGTGCTCGGCGTCGATGAACGCGTCGGGGTCGTGCACACCGAGCTCGGCGAGGATCTCGACGTACGGCCGGTAGCCATGATCGCCGAAGACCGCGTCGCGCCAGCGCGCCGTGAACTCGGGGTCGTCGCGCCCGAGCGCCGCCCGGTGCGCGACCGCGACCAGCTCGTCGTCCCACTCGAAGTCGACGAGCGTGTTGTTCCAGTCGAAGAGGACCGCCGCGACCACTCCCGGCTAAGGTAGCCGCGTGGCGCGCCGACTCCTGTGGGGATCGCTCGTCCTCACGCCGGTCGTCCTGCTGGCGCGCTACGGGTTCCACCTCGGGGCGACCACACTCTTCGTGCTGTCGGCCGCCGCGCTCATCCCGCTCGCGTGGCTGATCGGCGAGGCGACGGACAACGCGGCCGAGCACACCGGGCCCGGCGTCGGCGGCTTCCTGAACGCGAGCTTCGGCAACGCTCCCGAGCTGATCATCGCGCTGCTCGCGGTCGCCGACGGGCTGCCGCGCGTCGTGCGCGGCACGATCGCCGGCTCGGTCGTCTCGAACATCCTGCTCGTGCTGGGCGCGGCGATGATCTTCGGCGGAGAGGGCAAGGTCGACGCGCGGTCGCTGCGCTGGCAGCTCGCGGGCGTCGCGGGAGGCGTGCTCCTCTTCCTCGTGCCGTCGATCCCGGGCTGGGGCAGCGACCCGAACCGCCATTCGCTCCTGATCGCGACGATCCCCGTCGCAGTCGTGCTCCTCGTCGCGTACCTGTGGGTGACGATCGTCAACCTGAGGATCCACGCCGGCGCCGAGCGGGCGGAGGCCGCCGAGCACGCCTGGTCCCTCCCCACCGCCCTCGCGACCCTCGGGCTCACGACGCTCGCGACCGCGTTCGTCTCGGAGGTCCTGGTGGACTCGCTGCACGACTTCGGCAAGGCGGTCGGGCTCGGCGAGTTCTTCATCGCCGTCGTGATCGTCGCGCTCGTGGGGAACGCCGCCGAGCACGGCGGCGCGGTCGTGATCGCGAGCCGCGGCAACACCCGGCTCGCCACCGAGATCGCCATCACCTCGTCGGTGCAGGTGGCGATCTTCGTCGCTCCCGTGGTGGCGCTCGTGGCGCTCGCCTTCTCGCACCGCCTCACGCTGTCGTTCAGCCCCGTGGAGATGGCGACGATGGCGCTCGCCGCCGCGCTCGCCTGGCTCGTCACCCGTGACGGAACCTCGAAGCGCTGGGAGGGCTTCCTGCTCGCGGGCGCCTACGGCGTCGCCGTGGTCGCGTACGCCCTCTTCCCGTAGGCTTGCCGCGTGGCGCTCGTCGCCCTCCTCGCCGCCGTCCACATCGCGTGGTTCCACTCGCCGAGCGGGAACATCCAGTGCGAGGTTGCGTCGCACGACGTCCGCGGCACGTACGCGTCGTGCCAGACGTTCAGGCCGCTGCAGACGGCGACGCTGAGGGCAAACGGCCGCACGACCGCCTGCACGCACGGTGCGTGCCCGGTCGGCAACGGGCCGGAGAACGCGATCACTCTCGCGTACGGCCGCTCGATCCGCGTCGGCGTCTTCCGCTGCACGTCCCGGGTGACGGGCGTGCGTTGCGTCGTGATCGCGACGGGTCACGGCTTCACGATCGCCCGGAAGGGAGTGAAGACGTTCTGAGCGCCCTGCGGGGCAGGTGCGAGTGCCGCGCGGTCGGCTACGAGGTGGAGGACGAGTTCAGGTATGCGCTCAACTGCCACTGCTCGAACTGCCGCGCCTCGACCGGCGGCGCGTTCAAGCCGTTCGGCGGCATCGAGCGGGAGAAGCTGCGTGTGACGAAGGGCGCGGACTCGCTGATGATCGTCGGCGACGAGGACGGGAACCACACGCGCTGCGCGCTGTGCGGGTCGCTCCTCTTCTCGGTCGTCGGCGAGCGGGTGCACGTCGCGTACGGCTCGCTCGAGGATCCGCCGAGCCTCCTCCCGACCGCCCACATCTTCGTCGGCTCGAAGGCGCCGTGGTACGAGATCACGGACGACCTGCCGCAGCACGATGAGTACTGACCGCTTCGGCGAGAACGTCGCCGCCCGCTACGACGATCCCACCGACCCCGCCAATGCCCCGGAGCGGATCGCGCCGGTCGTGGACTTCCTCGCCGGGCTCGCGGGCGACGGAGCGGCCCTCGAGCTCGCGATCGGCACCGGACGCATCGCCGTGCCGCTCGCCGGGCGCGGCGTCCCCGTCAAGGGGATCGAGCTTTCGGAGGCGATGCTCGCCCGGCTGCGTGCCAAGACCCCCGTGGTCGAGGCGGTGGCCGGCGACATGACGGCGACGCGCGTCGAGGGGACGTTCCGGCTCGTCTACCTCGTCTTCAACACGATCGAGAACCTGACGACGCAGGCCGCCCAGGTCGCGTGCTTCCGGAACGCGGCGGCACACCTCGAGCCCGGCGGCGCCTTCGTGATCGAGGTGGAGGTGCCCGACCTGCGGCGGCTGCCGCCCGGCCAGACCGTCGTGCCGTTCGCGGTCGGCGAGGACCGGCTCGGCTTCGACGAGTACGACGTCGCGCGCCAGGGGCTCGTCTCGCACCACTTCCGCCGCGAGGACGGCGCGTGGCGGCAGGCCTCGATCCCGTTCCGCTACGTCTGGCCGGCCGAGCTCGACCTGATGGCGGAGCTCGCCGGGCTGCGCCTCGCCGACCGCTTCGCCGACTGGGACCGGAGCCCCTTCACGGCCGAGAGCCGCAAGCACGTCTCGCTCTGGACTAAGCCTTGAACGGCTGCTGGTCGCGCGTGAACGGGTAGCCCGCCCACACGACCTGCGCGCCGTCGATCCGCAGGCGCTCGCCGCGCTCGCGGCCCGCCGCGGCGACCCAGCCGTCGCCGTCGCGCTCGAAGCGCGTCTCGCCGCGCCCGGGAGCGCTGCCGCGCAGCTTCGCGTTCAGCGTCCCCTGCTCCCAGGTGAAGAGGAACTCGTTCCCCTCCGACCACCAGACACCGAGGATCGCGCGCACGTCGGCGGGCGGCTCTGCCTCGGGCCGCCACACCTCGATCGGCTCCGGCCACAGCTCGTGCGCCTTCTGGGCGAGCTCGATCGCGAACACGTCCATGTTCCCGCGCGTGCCGGAGTTCGTCAGTCCGGCGGCGCCGATCTGCGTCTTGCGGTTGACGTAGACGCCGGCGAGATGGCCGGCCATCGCGCCGCCGTGGCCGCCGTAGATCTTCCCGTCCTGGTTGTAGAGCTCGAGGCCGAGCCCCCACCCGAGCACCCACTCGTCCGGGAAGTACATCACCTGCGGGAACCACATCTCCTCGATCGTCGTCGTCGCGAGCACGCCCTCCGCGCCGCACGCGAGGAAGGTCGCCCAGCGCGCGAGGTCCTCGACCGTCGACCACAGCTGGCCCATCGCGGCGACGCCGCCGAGGTCGGACTCCGGCTCCTGCCAGACCGTGCGCGCGTACTCGTCGACGAGGTAGCCCTGCGCCTTCGGCTCCTGCGCGTGCCAGGTCGTGCGCGCAAGGCCGAGCGGCCCGAGCACGCGCTCGTCGACGTACTGCGTGTACGGAAGCCCGCTCTTCGCGGCGACGACGCGGCCGAGGAGCCCGAACGCGAGGTTCGAGTAGTGGTGCGCCCGTGCCGGCGGGAGCGCGAACGCGACGACGAGGTCCTCCTCGGTCGGCGTGGTGCCGTCGACGAACATCTCGCCCACCTCGCGCTGCATCCCCGAGAGATGCGAGAGCATCCGGCGGATCGTCGGCGAGCCGTTCTCGATGCCGGGCAGGTGCTGCTCGAGCCGGTCGTCGAGGTCGAGCGCTCCCGCGTCGCGGAGCTGCATGATCGCGGTCGCGGTGAACGTCTTCGTGATCGAGCCGATGCGGTACTGCGTGCCCGGTGTCGCCTCGACGTCGCCGTCGTAGCTCGCGTAGCCGACGGCGTTCGACCAGACCGTCTCGCCCTTGCGCACGACCGAGGCGGCGACGGACGGCAGGCGGTCGGCCTGCCTGCGCTGCAGGATCCGGTCGAGCTCGGCGAGGTCAGGCATGGGCGTGCACCCCGAGCGCCCGCGGCACCGCGTCGACGGCGTGCTCGATGCCGTCGTCGTCGACGTCGAGGTGCGTGACCGCGCGCAGCATCCCCGGGCCGGTGCGGGAGAGCAGCACGCCTGCCGCGGCCAGGCGGTCGAGCGCGCCCTGCTCGTCGTCGACCGGCACCTGGACGAAGTTCGACTGCACGCGGTCGAGGTCGATCGCGAGGCCCGCGTCGCGCCAACCCTCGGCGAGCCGCCGGGCCCGTGCGTGGTCGTCGGCGAGACGGTCGACGTTGTGGTCGAGGGCGTAGAGGCCGGCGGCGGCGACGATCCCGGCCTGCCGCATCGCCCCGCCGAAGCGGTGCTTGCCCATGCGGGCGGCAAGCATCAGCTCGCGCGACCCGGCGATCACGGCGCCGAGGGGGCAGCCGAGGCCCTTCGAGAGGCACAGCGTGACCGTGTCGAACTGCCCGGCGATCTCGGCGGCCGGGACGCCCGAGGCGACGGCGGCGTTCAACAGCCGGGCGCCGTCGAGGTGCGTGCGGATCCCGAGCTCGCGCGCCGCCTCCACGACGGCCCGCAGCTCGTCGAGCGGCCAGACCGTGCCGCCGGCGGCGTTGTGCGTGTTCTCGACGGCGAGCACCGAGACCCGCGGCGTCCAGAAGTCGCCGTCCAGCCACGCCGTCTCGCGCACCTGCTCGGGCGTGATCCGGCCGAGGCGCCCGCGCACGCCGCGCGTCTGCAGCCCCGCGTGGAGCGCCGCGCCGGCGAGCTCGGCGATCATGAGGTGCGCCTTCTCCTCGACGAGCAGCTCGGTGCCGCGCTCCCCGAGGATCGTCAGCGCGATCTGGTTCCCCATCGTCGCGGTCGGCAGGTACACCGCCTCCTCCTGGCCGAGGAGCTCCGCCGCGCGGCGCTCGAGCTCGAGGACGGTCGGATCCTCCCGCTCCTGCTCGTCGCCCACCTCGGCGCGCGCCATCACCTCGCGCATCGCCTGGGAGGGCCGCGTCTGCGTATCCGAGCGGAGATCGACCACCGAGAGGTGAGGCTACCGTGTCTCCGTGGACCTGGAGCTGATCTCCGAGACGCTCGCGGGCGAGCCCGCCTACCGCACGCGCCAGGTGTGGGAGTGGGTGTCGCGCGGCGCGTCGTCGTACGCCGAGATGACGAACCTCCCCGCCGGGCTGCGCGCGCGGCTCGAGGAACACGTGCCGTTCTCGACGCTCGCGCTCGTGCACGAGGCGAAGTCGGTGGACGGGACGGTGAAGGCGCTCTTCCACGCGCACGAGGGCCACTCCGTCGAAGCGGTGCTCATGCGCTACCGCGACGGGCGGCGCTCGGTGTGCCTCTCGTCGCAGTCGGGGTGCCCGCTCACGTGCACCTTCTGCGCGACCGGCCAGATGCAGTTCCGGCGCAACCTGACGGCCTCCGAGATCCTCGACCAGGCGCTCCACTTCCGCCGCCTCGAGCCGATCGACCACGTCGTCTTCATGGGCATGGGCGAGCCGATGCTCAACTACGACGGCGTGATCGAGGCGGCGCGGCGCCTGCCCGACGTCGGCGTCACGCACCGCCGCACGACGATCTCGACGGTGGGCTGGCTGCCCGGGCTCACGCGCTTCGTCGACGAGGTGGACGAGCCGATCCGCCTCGCGCTCTCGCTGCACGCGCCGGCGGACGCGCTGCGCAGCGAGATCATGCCGGTGAACGACCGCTACCCGCTCGAGGACGTCCTTGGCGAATGCCGGCGGTACTTCGAGCTGCGCGGGCGGAAGGTGTTCGTCGAGTACGTGATGCTCGACGGCGTCAACGACACGCCGGCGCACGCGCGCGAGCTGGCGGAGCTCCTCGACCGCCGCGTGTTCAAGGTGAACCTGATCCCGTACAACCCCACGGGCATGTACGACGGCTCGTCGCGTGACGCGATCGCGGCCTTCAAGGCGGTGCTCGACGGCGCGCGCCTCCCGTCGACGGTGCGACTCACCCGTGGCCGCGACATCGCCGCCGCGTGCGGGCAGCTCGCGGCGCAGACGGCGTAGGACCAGGTCGTGGAGCGTCTGCCCGGACGCTAGGCAAGCGCCGGCACGAGCACCGGGCTGCGCTCGACGACGCGTGCGAGCGCGTCGACGCAGCGCGCGTCGAAGGCGGTGCCCGTCTCGCGGCGGAGGAGCTCCATCGCCTCGTCGTGCGACCAGGCGCCGCGGTAGACGCGCTTCGAGCGCAGCGCGTCGTACACGTCGCACACGGTGAGGATGCGCGTGTCGAGCGCCAGGTCGCCGGCTGCGAGCCCGCGCGGGTAGCCGCGCCCGTCGAGCCGCTCGTGGTGGTCGCGTACGAGCGCACGCACCGCGTCGTCGAAGCCGCCGAGCTCGTTCAGCAGGCGGTAGCCGCGCTCGGCGTGCTCCTGCACCGCCGCGTACTCGTCGTCGTCGAGCGGGCCGGGCTTCTTCAGGATCTCGTCCGGCACCGAGAGCTTCCCGATGTCGTGGACGAGCCCGCCGATCGCGAGCGTGCGCAGGCGGGTCGCCGACAGCCCGAGCTCCTCTCCCACGCGCACCGCCAGCTCTGCCACCCGGCGCGTGTGGCGCTCCGTGTACGCGTCCTTCTCCGCGAGGGTGACCGTCAGCGCGCGCACCTGGGAGCCGAGGAAGGCGCTCTCGGCGGCGACGAGCTCGTCTCCGCGCAGGTCTCCGGCGAGCGGCCGCGACTGGGCGGAGCGCGCGAGGTCGACGGCGACGGCGATCCCGACGAGCAGGATGCCGTCGAGCTCGACCTCGTGCCCGATCCACCAGCCGAGCTGCGTGTAGTCCATCGTCAGCGCCGGCACGACGGCCGTCCCGAGCCAGACGAGGCCCACCCCGACCGCGAGATCGAGCGGACGCCGGGTCAGGAGGAACGTGCGCAGGGCGCGCGCCGTCAGGAGGGCGTACGCGGCGACGCCCACCGCGAGCAGCACGTACGCCGGCCAGCTCTTCGGCGCCGGCACCATCGGCAGGAGCCCCGGCCAGGCGAGCGCCGAGAGGCCGAGCCCCACCACGACGACGAGGGCGCCCGAGCCCGCGACGAGCCACGGCCACACGCGCGTGACGGTGCGCGGCATCGGCACGAGCGCCGACACGGCGAGGATGATGCCGCCGGCCGGGAGCGTCGCCCCGCCCGTCACGGCGACGACGCCGTTCGACGCGAACCACACGCCCGGCGTCGAGAGCCCGTGCAGCGCGAGCAGCCCGGCCATGACGGCGAACGAGGTGCCGGTGATCATCGTCCGGGTGTCGCCTCGACGCGCGCCGACGACCGTCAGGCCGACGGCGGCGGTCGCCGCGGTGAGCGCGCTGAAGCCGACCGAGTAGAAGTGCATCGTCCCGGTGAGGTGCACGCGGTGACGGCCCACGAGGACGTGGACGGCCGCAGGGATCGCAGCGAAGCCCGCGCCGAGCGCGAAGACGGTCGGAAGGCGCCGCACCTCCGCATCTTCGGTCGAAAGGCCCGATCGGATTAGCCCTCGCTACCCTGCGCGGCCGGATGGCGACCAGAACCGATCTCCGCAACGTCGCGATCGTCGCGCACGTCGACCACGGCAAGACGACGCTCGTCGACGCGATGCTCTGGCAGTCCGGCTCCTTCCGGGAGAACCA
Source organism: Gaiellaceae bacterium (assembly GCA_035546215.1). Lineage (GTDB taxonomy): Bacteria > Actinomycetota > Thermoleophilia > Gaiellales > Gaiellaceae > PALSA-600. Next base: position 49,012 of record DASZWR010000084.1, read on the forward strand.
GGAGGTGGCCGAGCGGGTGCTCGACTCGATGGACCTCGAGCGTGAGAAGGGCATCACGATCCTCGCCAAGAACACCGCTGTGCGGCTCGGGGACACGAAGATCAACATCGTCGACACGCCCGGGCACGCCGACTTCGGCGGCGAGGTCGAGCGGGCGCTGACGATGGTCGACGGCGTCCTGCTGCTCGTCGACGCCTCCGAGGGGCCGCTGCCGCAGACGCGCTTCGTACTGCGGAAGGCGCTCGAGGCGCGCCTCCCCGTGGTGCTCGTCGTGAACAAGATCGACCGCCCGGACGCCCGCCCGAAGGAGGTCGTCGACGAGGTCTACGAGCTCTTCCTCGACCTCGACGCGAGCGCCGACCAGATCGAGTTCCCGATCGTCTACGCGGTCGCCCGCGAGGGGCGCGCCGGCCTCGACCCGGACGACCTCGCGCCGAACCTCGGCCCGCTCTTCGACACGCTGCTCGCGACGATCCCGCCGCCCGAGCACGACCCGGAGCATCCGCTGCAGGCGCTCGTCACGAACCTCGACGCCTCGCCGTACGTCGGCCGGCTCGCGCTGCTGCGGCTGCGCCACGGCACGCTGCGCAAGGGGCAGCAGATCGCCTGGTGCCGCGCCGACGGCGAGATCTCCAACGCCCGCGTGACGGAGCTCTACGTCACGGAGGCGCTCGACCGCGTGCCCGCCGACGAGGCGGGCCCCGGCGAGATCGTCGCGCTCGCCGGCCTCCCCGAGGTGACGATCGGCGAGACGATCGCCGACCCCGACGACCCACGCCCGCTGCCGGTGACCGCCGTCGACGAGCCGAGCCTCAGCGTCACTGTCGGCATCAACACCTCGCCGCTCGCCGGCACCGAGGGCGACAGGCTGACGGCGTCCCTCGTCAAGCAGCGGCTCGACCAGGAGCTCGTCGGCAACGTGTCGCTGCGTGTCCTCCCCACGTCGCGCCCCGACGCCTGGGAGGTGCAGGGCCGCGGCGAGCTGCAGCTCGCGGTGCTCGTCGAGCTGATGCGGCGCGAGGGGTTTGAGCTGACCGTCGGCAAGCCCGAGGTGCTCGTGCGTGAGATCGACGGGAAGCGCCATGAGCCGGTCGAGCGCGTCGCGGTCGACGTCCCCGAGGAGTTCGTCGGCGTCGTCACGCAGCTGCTCGCGCTGCGCAAGGGCCGGATGCAGCAGATGGTCAACCACGGCACCGGCTGGGCGCGCATGGAGTACGTCGTGCCGGCCCGCGGCCTGATCGGCTTCCGCACCGAGTTCCTCACCGAGACGCGCGGCGCCGGGATCATGCACCACGTCTTCGATCGCTGGGAGCCGTGGGTCGGGGAGCTGCGCACGCGGCCCACGGGCTCGCTCGTCGCCGACCGGCGCGGCCAGGCGACCGGTTTCGCGATCCAGAACCTCCAGGAGCGCGGCTCGCTCTTCATCGCCCCCGGCGACGAGCTTTACGAGGGCATGGTCGTCGGCGAGAACGCCCGCTCGGAGGACCTCGACGTGAACGCCTCCAAGCCGAAGAAGCTGACGAACATGCGCGCCGCCTCGGCGGACGAGCTCGTCCGCCTGATCCCGCCGCGGCCGCTCTCGCTCGAGCAGGCGCTCGAGTTCATCCGCGACGACGAGTGCGTCGAGGTGACGCCGAAGAGCGTCCGCCTCCGCAAGGTCGAGCTGTCCGCGTCGAAGCGGTCGACGGCCGCGTCGCGCCGCAAGCGCGAAGCGGCCGCCGCCGGCTAGATCGTCGGCGGGTTCGGGTCGGGCGGGAGCGGCGTCGGGGTCGGCCCCGGCGACGGCGGCTCGGGCTCCGGCGACGGCGGCCCCGGCGTCGGGTCGGGAGTCGGGGACGGCGGCTCGAGTTGGCGCATGCCGTCTCCGTTCCCCTAGAGGTGCTTCCGCACACCCGGCTCGCCGCCGAGCCCGGCGAGCTGCACGTCGAGATCCTCCTCGATCGCCTCGCGCGAGGAGCCGCGGCGGCCGAGCGGCAGGATCGCCCGCCCGTGCGCGTCCTCGAGCAGGAACGCGAGACCGCCGTACATGGCGACGCAGAAGATGGCGAGCGCGAGCCAGCCCGCGGTCTGGTTCCAGCCGCGCCCGCCGCCCAGCTGGTAGACGGCCGCGAGGACCCCGCGGACGGCCGAGACCGTCAGGAGCATCGCGATCAGCGGCTGCCCGAGCCAGGCGACGAGCGACAGCAGGGCGACCACGATGCAGAACGCGATCAGGAAGTAGCCCTGCGCCGACGACAGCGTGTTCGGCTTCGCCTGCATCGTCGCGAACCCGGTGAGGAGCCACGACCCCGCGAAGAGCCCGAGCGCGACGCCGGCCATCGTGTCGCGCGCGAGGAAGGCGATCACCGCGCTGATGAGCTCCAGCGGGCCGACGAACGCGACGAGCATCAGGCCGATCTCCTTCCCCTGGGTGGCCGGCACCCACGGCGCGTCGAACGCCGCGTAGAGGAACATGCCGATCCCGAACGCGAAGAACCCGAGCGGCACCACGCTGCCGTACGGGCGCACGGTGATCCGCACCTGCGGATGAATGGCCATCGCAGGTGCGGGTAACCGCGTTGCCTCTCTGTGAAACGGCTAGCTCTGTTCGTGCTTGAGCGCCGCGCTGTTGATGCAGTAGCGGACGCCGGTCGGATGCGGGCCGTCGGGGAACACGTGCCCGAGGTGCCCACCGCAGGAGGCGCACATCACCTCGGTGCGCACCATCCCGTAGCTCGTGTCGGTCTCCTCGTCGATCGCCTCGCCGTCGGCGGGCGCGTAGAACGCCGGCCAGCCGCAGCCCGAGTCGTACTTCGTCTCGGAGGTGAAGAGCTCCGCGCCGCACCCGGCGCACCGGTAGACGCCGTCGTCGAAGCTGTGGTCGTACTCGCCGGTGAACGGGCGCTCGGTGCCCTTCTCCCGCAGCACGTGGTACTGCTCGGGAGTGAGCTCGGCGCGCCACTCGGCGTCGGTCTTCTCGATCTTCTTCGTCATCTGTTCACACTCGACATGTCGGAGTAGCGGTCACCTGCGACGGACCCCTTCGGGAACGCGTCCTCCAGCCGCTGCAGGTCGTTCGGCGACAGGACGATGTCGGCGGCGCCGACGTTCTCCTCCAGGTACTTCACCCGCTTCGTGCCCGGGATCGGGACGACGTCGTGCCCCTGCGCGAGCACCCACGCGATCGCGAGCTGGCCCGCGGTCACGCCCTGCTCCGCGGCGATCTCCTCCACCTGCCGCACGAGCTCGAGGTTCCGGTGGAAGTTCTCGCCCTGGAAGCGCGGGTTGACGCGCCGGAAGTCGCCCTCCGGGAAGTCGTCGGGAGACGTGTAGCGCCCCGACAGGAACCCGCGGCCGAGCGGGCTGTACGCGACGAAGCCGATCCCCAGCTCGCGCACGAGGTCGAGCAGCTCGTCCTCCGGGTCGCGCGACCAGAGCGAGTACTCGGTCTGCAGCGCCGTGATCGGGTGCACGGCGTGTGCGCGCCGGATCGTCTCGGGCGCCGCCTCCGAGAGCCCGAGGTACCGGACCTTGCCGGCCTCGACGAGCTCCTTCATCGCGCCGACGGTCTCCTCGATCGGCGTCGAGGTGTCGACGCGATGCTGGTAGTAGAGGTCGATGTGATCGACGCCGAGCCGCTCCAGGCTCGCGTCGCACGCCTTCCGGACGTAGTCCGGCGAGCCGTTGATCCCGACGCGCGTCCCGTCCTCGCGGCGCTCGTTCCCGAACTTCGTCGCGAGCACCACCCGGTCGCGGCGACCCTCGATCGCGCGGCCCACGAGCCGCTCGTTCGTGAACGGGCCGTACATGTCGGCGGTGTCGAGCAGCGTCACGCCGAGCTCGAGCGCGCGGTGGATCGTCGCGATCGACTCCGCCTCGTCGCCGGCGCCGTAGAACTCCGACATGCCCATGCAGCCTAGGCCGATCGCCGAGACCTCGAGCGCTTTTCCTAATCTCCGTGTCTCCATCTCAGCACCGTGCCAGATCGAAAGGGGTTGCCGTGGCCGATTACTCCCACCTGAACCTGAAAGACGACGTCGAGAACATGTCCGAGCGCTTCGGGCTCGCACCGCAGATGGAGGCGCGGTTCGCGCGCAGCGCGCTCGGCCTGCAGGGCGGCGGCTTCAGCTACCAGAAGCTCGCGCCGGATCTCGAGGGGCCGTTCGGCCACCGCCACCGGACGCAGGAGGAGGCCTACGTCGTCGTCTCGGGCTCGGGGCGCATCAAGCTCGAGGACGAGGTGCGCGAGCTCAAGCAGTGGGACGTGATCCGCGTCCCGCCGGCGACCGCCCGTGCGTTCGCAGCCGGCCCGGACGGCCTCGAGCTGCTCGCGATCGGCTTCGGCGAGGGCGGCGACGCGGAGCTGATCGAGAAGCCGTGGGGCGGGGCCTAGCCGGCCTCGTCCTCGGCCTCCTCGGCCTTCTCCCCCAGCTCGACGATGTCGCCCTCCTTGAAGAGGACGCCCCGGCACGCGATCCGCCACTTCTCCGTGCGGCGCAGCAGGTACTCGAGGTCCATGGCGAAGTGCTTGAACTCCTCCTGCTGCGCGTTCTCCATGATCGCCCGCGCCTGATCGTCCTGCTCGACCGAGATCCGCTGCTGGTACCAGTTGATCGCCTCGGTCTCCTCGATCAGCGACTGGGCCATGCGCGCGAACGTGCGGGTCTCCTGGGAGAGCTCGTCGGGGGGCTCGTGGTACTGGTTCTCGGCCATCGTGTCAGCCGCCTTTCTGGGCTTCGAGTTGCCGGTCACCCGCACCCTGCTCCACGGGATGGTCTTCGAAACGGAACCGCAGCACGGGCTGCTTCGCGGCCCGCACCTCGTCGAGCCGGCGCACCGGCCGGTCGTGCGGCGCGCTCTTCAGCACCTCGGGATCGTCGGCCGCCTCGCGCGCGATCGCGAGCATCGCGTCGACGAACGCGTCGAGCGTCTCCTTCGCCTCGGACTCGGTCGGCTCCACCATCAGCGCCTCGGGCACGACGAGCGGGAAGTAGATCGTCGGAGGGTGGAACCGGTAGTCCATCAGCCGCTTCGCGACGTCGAGCGCCGAGATGCCGTGCTCGCGCTTCAGGTTGCGGGCGCTGAGCACGAACTCGTGCATGCAGAGGCGGTCGAACGGCAGCTCGTACGCCTGCTTCAGCCGCGCGAGCAGGTAGTTCGCGTTCAGCACCGCCACCTCGCTCATCTCCTTCAGCGCCGGGCCGTACGAGCGCATGAACGCGTAGCTGCGGACGAAGACGCCGAACGGGCCGGTGAACGCGCGCACCTTGCCGATCGACTTCGGGCGGTCGTACTCGAGCCGGAACGTGTCGCCGTCCTTGACCACCACGGGTACGGGCAGGAACGGCTCGAGGCTCTGCCGCACCGCGATCGGGCCGCCGCCGGGGCCGCCGCCGCCGTGCGGCTGCGAGAACGTCTTGTGCAGGTTGATGTGCACCACGTCGAACCCCATGTCGCCCGGCCGCGAGATGCCGCAGACCGCGTTCAGGTTCGCGCCGTCGTAGTACATGAGCGCGCCGACGCCGTGGAAGATGTCGCGGATCTCCTCGATGTTCTCGTCGAAGAGCCCGAGCGTCGACGGGTTCGTCAGCATCAGCCCGGCGGTGTGCTCGTCGACCTTGCCGCGCAGGTCGTCGACGTCGATGTTCCCGCGCGCGTCCGTCTTCACCGGCGTCAGCTCGTAGCCCGCCATCGTCACGCTCGCCGGGTTCGTCCCGTGCGCCGTGTCGGGGATGACGACCTTCCGCCGCTGCCCGTCCTCGCCGCGATCCGCGAAGTAGGCGTGGAAGAGCATCAGGCCCGTGAGCTCGCCCTGGCTTCCGGCGGCCGGCTGCAGCGAGACCGCGTCGAGGCCGGTGATCTCGAGCAGGTGCTCCTGCAGGTGCCACTCGAGCTCGAGCGCGCCCTGCGCGGCGTCGTCCTCGACGAGCGGGTGCAGCTGCGCGAACCCGCGCAGCCCGACGACCCGCTCGTTGACCCGCGGGTTGTACTTCATCGTGCAGCTCCCGAGCGGGTAGAAGCCGGTGTCGATGCCGAAGTTGCGCGTCGAGAGCTCGGTGAAGTGGCGCAGCACCTCGGGCTCGGCGAGCTCGGGCAGGCGCGGAGCGTCCTTGCGCGCGAGCCCCTCCGGCAGCTCGGGCACCGGCAGGTCGGGCCGCGGGACGCCGAGGCCGCGCCGGCCGGGCTGCGACTTCTCGAAGATGAGCTTCACGAGAGCGCCTCCACCAGGCGGTCGATCTCGTCGACTGTCCGCTTCTCCGTGACCGCGACGAGCAGGGCGTCGTCGAGGCCGGCGTAGTCCCGTCCGAGCGGGTAGCCGGCGTAGACGCCTTTCGCGCGCGCCCGGGCAAGCGCCTCGCGCCCGTTCCGTCCGGTGCGCACTGCAAACTCCTTGAACGTTGCCTTTCCTGGAAACACCGGCTCGAGCCCCGCCGCCTGCAGCTCACGCTGCGCGTAGGCCGCGAGCGCCAGGCACGTCTCGCCGAGCTCGCGCAGCCCCTGTGGGCCGAGCAGGCTCAGGTGCACGAGGCCGGCCAGGGCAAGGAGCGTCTGGTTGGTGGTGATGTTCGACGTCGCCTTCTCGCGCCGGATGTGCTGCTCGCGCGTCTGCAGGGTCAGCACATAGCCGCGCTCACCCGCGGCGTCCACCGTCTCGCCGACGATCCGGCCCGGCAGCCGCCGGACGTAGTCGGAGCGGGCGGCGAGGAAGCCGTAGTGCGGGCCGCCGTAGCTCATGGCATTGCCCGCGGGCTGCCCCTCGCCGATCGCCATCGCGCAGCCGTAGCTGCCCGGCGCCTCGAGCACGCCGAGCGACACCGGGTCGATGTGCGCGATCGGCATCGCCTCCGCCTCGTTCGCCGCCGCCGCGAGCGCGGGCGCGTCCTCGAGCACGCCGAAGAAGTTCGGCTGCTGGAAGATCACCGCCGCCGCGCCCTCCGCCCCCGCGCGCACCGCGTCGGGGTCGGTCGCGCCGCCCTCGTGGGCGACCTCGACCACCTCCAGACCGAAGCCGGGCGCATAGGTCTTCACGACCTGGCGCACCTGCGGGTTCGTCGCCTCGGTGACGACGATCTTCGTGCGGCCGGTCGCGTGCTTCGCGACGAAGCAGGCGTCCGCGGCCACCGTCGCGCCGTCGTAGCCGGAGGCGTTCGAGACGTCCATGCCGGTCAGCTCGCAGATCGCGGTCTGGTACTCGAAGATCGCCTGGAGCACGCCCTGGCTCATCTCGGGCTGGTACGGCGTGTACGCGGTCAGCAGCTCGCCGCGCTGCAGCACGGCGTCGACGACCGCCGGCACGTAGTGGTCGTAGATGCCCGCGCCGAGGAAGCAGATCTCGTCGACGACGTTCTTCGCGGCGAGCTCCTCCAGATGCCGCTGCAGCTCCGCCTCGGTCAGCGCCGGCGGCACCGCGAGCTCGCGCTGGAGCCGCACGCCGGCCGGGATGTCCCGGAACAGCTCGTCGACCGACGAGACGCCGATCGTCGCGAGCATCGCCTCGCGGTCGGCGTCGGTGAGCGAGAGGTAGCTCATTGCTGCGCGAGGACGTCGCGGTAACCGGCGACGTCGAGGAGCTGCTCGCGCTCGTCGGGGCTCGAGAGGCGGATGCGGATGAGCCAGCCTGCTCCGTAGGGGTCCTCGTTGACCGTCTCCGGGGCGTCGACGACCGCCTGGTTCACCTCGAGCACCTCGCCCGAGAGCGGCGCGATCAGGTCGGAGACGGCCTTGACCGACTCGACCTCGCCGTAGGAGGCGTCCTTCGAGACGGTCGCGCCCACCTCCGGCGGCTCGTAGTGGACGAGCTCGCCGAGGGCGTCCTGGCCGAACCAGGTGATGCCGAGGACGGCCTCGTCGCCGTCGACGCGCGCCCAGTCGTGCTCCGGGTGGTAGAGCAGGTCTTCGGGATACGACTCGCTCGCCATCTAGGCGCGCTCCTTCCGGTAGAGGGGCTTCTTCTGCACTTCCGCGCGGCGCGGCTTGCCGCGGACGTCGATCACGAGCTCGGTTCCGGGAGCCGCACGTTCCGCCGGGACGTAGGCCATGCCGATGCCGACCTCGAGCATCGGCGACAGCGTGCCCGAGGTCACCGCGCCGCCGCCCTCGACGGCCATGCCCTGCCGCGGGATCGCCTTCTCGGTCATCGTGAACGGGACGAGCTTCTGCGCCGGGCCGGCCGCCTTGACCTCGCGCAGCCGCTCGACCCCCGTGAACTCCGTGTCGAGGGCGCAGGCCCAGCCGAGGCCGGCGGAGATCGCGTCCCACTGCGGGCCGATGTCGTTCCCGTGGAGCGGGTAGCAGACCTCGAGGCGCAGCGTGTCGCGAGCGCCGAGCCCGCACGGCGTGACACCGCGCGCGAGCACGGCGTCCCACAGGTCGGCGGCCTCGTCGGCCATGCACATCAGCTCGACGCCTTCCTCGCCCGTGTAGCCGGTTCGGTTGACCATCACCTCGACGCCGCCGACCTCGCCCATGGCCCACGTGAACGCCTTCGCCGGCTCGAGGCCGAGGCGCTCGAGCGCCCGGGGGCCCTGCACCGCGAGCAGGGCGTACTCGTCGGAGACGTCGCGGACGTCCGAGCCGCGCAGCTCGCGCTCCTTGAGCCACGCGACGACCGCGTCGGTGTTCGAGGCGTTCGCGACGATCAGGTAGCGGTGGGCGTCGAGGCGGTAGAGGATCAGGTCGTCGACGATCCCGCCGCTTGCGTTCGTGAGCAGCGTGTACTGGGCGTCGCCGGGCGAGAGCCGGTCGACGTCGTTCGAGAGGAGGCGCTGCAGCAGCTCGCGCGCCGTCGGGCCCTCGACCTCGATCTCGCCCATGTGCGAGACGTCGAAGACCCCGGCGTCGCCGCGCACCGCCCGGTGCTCCGGGATCACGCCCTCGTACTGCACCGGCATCTCCCAGCCGGCGAACGGGACCATCCGCGCGCCGAGGGCGACGTGGCGGTCGTGGAGCGGTGTGTGGCGGAGCGTCTGCATCCGCGGGCGATGCTAACCCGGCGGGCGGAGCTGCGGGCCCGGAAAGGGAGAAGCCCCGCTGGGGGAACCAACGGGGCTTCTGACCGGGTCGTGTGGGACTGCACTCCAGTCCCGAGAGGGCAACCCCGATGTATCCGGGGCTCTCAGGCCCTAAACATCACTCGTCGCGCAGGAACGAGGGCACGTCCAGGTCGCCGCCCTCGAAGTCCGTGCTCCGCGTCCCGATCGGCGCCGGAGCCGGCTCGCCGACCGCCGCGCGCGCCCGGCGGCGGCGCTGGGCGCCGAAGCCGGTGGCGATCACGGTGACCCGGACCTCGTCCTTCAGCCCGTCGTCGATGACGGCGCCGAAGATGACGTTGGCGTTCTGGTCGGCGGCGCTCGTCACGACCTCGGCCGCCTCGTTTACCTCGAACAGGCCGATGTCGGTGGGGCCGCTGATGTTCAGCAGGATGCCGGTGGCGCCCTCGATCGACGACTCGAGGAGCGGCGAGCTGACGGCGCTGCGGGCCGCCTCGGCGGCGCGGTTCTCGCCGGTGCCGGAGCCGATGCCCATGAGCGCGGAGCCGGCGTCGCGCATGATCGTGCGCACGTCGGCGAAGTCGAGGTTCACGATCCCGGGCACCGTGATCAGGTCGGTGATGCCCTGGACGCCCTGGCGGAGGATGTCGTCGGCCATCTTGAACGCGTCGGAGAGCGGCGTCTTCTTCTCGACGACCTGGAGCAGCCGGTCGTTCTCGATCACGATCAGCGTGTCGACCTTGTCGGAGAGCTCGACGATCCCCTGCTCGGCCTGCTGGGCGCGGCGGCGGCCCTCGAACGAGAACGGCCGGGTGACGACGCCGACGGTGAGCGCCTCGAGCTCGCGGGCGATCTCGGCGACGATCGGCGCCCCACCGGTGCCGGTGCCGCCGCCCTCGCCGGCGGTGACGAAGACCATGTCGGCGCCCTTCAGCGCCTCCTTCAGCTCGTCGCGCGACTCGGTCGCAGCCTCGCGGCCGACCGTCGGGTCGGCGCCGGCGCCGAGGCCGCGCGTCGCCTTCGCGCCGATGTGGATCTTCACGTCGGCGTCGCACATCAGGAGCGCCTGGGCGTCCGTGTTGACGGCGACGAACTCGACGCCCGTCAGCCCGGCGTCGACCATGCGGTTGACGGCGTTGGTGCCGCCGCCGCCGACGCCGACGACCTTGATGACAGCCAGGTAGTTGCCGGAGCGATCTCTCATTGTGGATGTGGCTCGACCTCAAGCTCGAGTGCAGGGTGGGGCTGTCGAGCGCCTCCTTCCTTCGGCAGAGTAGGGACGGTTTCCTGCCCTGTCAACGCGAAACGTGCAACGCTCGACCTGCGTAACCCTCAAGCTCAACCTGCGACTTGAGAGTCTGTCGAGAGCACGGGACGCTCCGGCACGCTGACGTCGACGTAGCCCGAGCCGCCGGCGGCCGCCCCGGTCTGGGTGAGGATCCGGCGTGCGATCGCGAGCTTCAGGCGCAGGTCACCGTCGTCGCCGAGGCGCACCTGGAGGCCGCCGCCGAGCGTCAGCGTCAGCTCGTCGCGCCCCACCGCGACCGTCGAGACGCCGCCGGGAAGCCCCGCGCCCCGCACCGCGGCGAGCGCGTGCGCAGCTCCGTCGAGCGCCGGCGGCAGCTCGCCGCCGGCCGCGAGCGGCACGTCGCTCTTGACCCAGAGGCGCGGCAGGTGCGAGAGCCGGGAGTTCGGCAGCTTCCGGATCACCTTGCCGCTCGCGGCGACGAGGAACGCGTCCTTCCCGGGGACGCGGCGGACGACGAGCACGGAGACCTCGCGGCGGATGACGACCTTCAGCGTGTGCGGGTAGGCGCGGTCGAAGGTGAAGGAGCGGACGCCGGGGATGGCTCCGACCTCACGGTCGACCGTGTCCCCGCCGACGGAGAGCAGCGACGTCCCCAGCTCGTCCTTCAGCGCGGCGCGCACCGCCGCGCGCAGCTGCGGCGTCCCGCCGCGGACGTCGACCGTCCGCAGGGCGAAGACCGACGTCCCCCGCGCGACGGCGTAGCCGCCGATCGCGAGAGCGAGCAGCGCCAGCCCGAGCAGGATCGACCGGCCGCTCGGCAGGAGCCTCCCGACCTCGGGCACGCTGCGGCGCGCGGGCAGAGCCGCGGCTCGCGTCGTGGGCCTCCGGCGGGCGGGCGGCACGCGGCCCCTTTCGCCGCCATGCCGCCTTCCCCTACAACGGGGGCAGCCGGAGCGGGCCGAGGAGCTGCACCTCGTGCTGCAGCTCCAGGCCGAACCGCTCGTGCACGCGTCGCCGCGCCTCGGCCATCAGCGCGAGGCAGTCGGCGGAGGTCGCCGAGTCGGCGTTCTCGATGAAGTTGGCGTGACGGGGCGAGATGACCGCGCCGCCGATGCGATGACCCTTCAGGCCGCAGGTCTCGATCGCGCGCCCCGCTCCCAGCTCGCCGCTCGGGTTCTTGAAGACGCTCCCGAACGTGCGCTTGTTCGTCGGCTGCGTCGCCTTGCGCTGCCGGAGGAGCTCCGACGCCTTCGCCTTCACCGCCTCGGGCAAGCTCTGCTCGAGCCGGAAGCGCGCGCGGGCGACGACCTCGCCGGGGCGGAGCCCCGAGTGGCGGTAGGAGAGGTCGAGCTCGGCCGCGGTGAGCGTGCGCGGGCCGTCGGCGTCGACGACGACGGCGTCCACCAGCACGTCCTTCCACTCGCGGCCGTAGGCGCCGGCGTTCATCCGCACGCCGCCGCCCGCCGTGCCCGGGATCGCCGAGGCGAACTCGAAGCCGCCGAGGCCGGCCGCCCGGGCGCGGTGCAGGCAGACCGCGTTGGCGGCTCCGCCGCCCGCGACCAGCAGGTCGCCCTCGACCTCGGCCGCTGCGAGGTCGCCGGCGAGCCGGAGCACGAGAGCGTGCACCCCCTCGTCGTGCACGAGGACGTTCGAGCCGAGCCCGATCACCTCCACCGGCACGTCGCGGTCGCGTGCCCAGGCGAGTGCCTCCACGAGCTGCTCGACCGACTCGGGCCGCGCGAACCAGCGCGCGGGACCGCCGGTGCCGATCGTGGTGTGCCGGGCGAGCCCGACGTTCTCTTCCATCACGCCGTCAGCATGCCGACAGCGCGATCGACGTCGCCGGCCCCGAGCACGAGCAGCACGTCGCCGGGCTGCGAGCGGCGCCGGAGGCGCTCGACGCCCTGCTCGACCGCGGGCGTCCAGCCGGCGAGGACGCCGAGGTCGGACAGCGCGTCGACGATCAGCTTGCCGGTGACGCCCGGCACGGGCTGCTCGCGGGCCGGGTAGACGTCGAGCACGGTGACGTCGTCGGCAGCCGCGAGCGCGGCGGCGAACTCCGCCGCCAGGTGACGCGTGCGGGAGAAGAGGTGCGGCTGGAAGAGAACGCGCACCCGCCGACCCGGGAACCGCTCGCGGGCGGCGGCGATCGCCGCGGCGACCTCGGTCGGGTGGTGGCCGTAGTCGTCGACCAGCACGCGGTCGCCGAGGTCGTGCACCTCGAAGCGGCGGCCGGTGCCCGTGAACCGTGCGAGCGGCGCGGCGGCCTCCTCCGCCGGCACGCCGAGCAGCGAGAGCGCGGCGAGCGCCGAGCCGGCGTTGCGGCGGTTGTGCTCGCCGGGCAGGACGAGCTCGCCGTCGTAGGGCGGCGCGTCGCGGACGACGTGGGGCACGCGGGCGAGCCAGCGCTCGAACTCCTCCTCGAGCTCGGCGGCGGAGGCGTACTCGGTGTGGTGGTCGAGCTCGAGGTTCGTGACGACGGCGATCTCCGGCTCGAGGGCGAACGCCGTGCGGTCGGACTCGTCCGCCTCGACGACCAGGTGGCCGGCGCCGAAGCCGGCGTTCGAGCCGAGCTGCGGCACGGGGGCGCCGATCAGCCAGGCGGGATCGCGGCCCGTCTCGCGCAGGACGTAGGCGATCATCGCCGCCGTCGTGCCCTTGCCGTGGGAGCCGCTGACGGCGACCGTCGGGCGCGCGGCGACGAGCTCGCGGAGGAGCTCCTTGCGGCGGAGCCCGGGCACCGATGGGTACGCCGACGAGACGACCGCCTCCCATCCGTCCGGCACGACAGGCTCCGGCGCGATCTCGACCTGTACGCCGTCGAGCGGCTCGAGGTACGGCGTGCGCACGCGGTCCCAGCCGCCCACCTCGGCGCCCCACGCGCGCGCCAGCTGCGCGTAGGCGGAGAGACCCGCGCCGCCGATGCCGACGAACCAGAGGCGGCGGCCCTTCATGCGGTCGCGAGCGCGATCAGCTCGTCGGCGATCTCGCTCGCCGCGTTCGGGCGGGCGGCCCCGAGCATCGCCTGCGCCATCTCGTGCAGGCGCGCCGGGTCGTCGAGCAGCGAGCGCACGAGCTCGGGGACGTCGTCGAGGTCGAGCTCACGCACCATGATCGCGCCGCCGGCGTGGACGAAGTGCTGCGCGTTCGTCGCCTGGTGGTCGTGCGTCGCGAACGGGTACGGCACGAGGATGGCCGGCTTGCCCGAGGCCGCGATCTCCCAGACCGAGCCGCCGGAGCGCGAGATGACGAGGTCGCAGGCGGAGAGCGCGACGCCGAAGCGGTCGGTCTCGTCGATCACGACGTAGTCGGGCCGGTGGACGCGGCGCCGCACGACCTCGTAGTCGCGCTGGCCCGTCTGGTGGAGGATCGCCGGGCCGGACTCGCCCCACGTGTCGACGACGAGCTCGTTCAGCGCGTGCGCGCCGGCGAGCGCCCCGAACACGCCGAGCACCGGCCCTGCCTCGGGCAGGCCGAAGACCGCGCGCGCCTCGTCTTTCGGCAGCGTCGCCGCGCCGGTCGGGAGCGGCCGCCCGACGACGCGCGTCTTCGCGGGCCATCGGGTCGCAATCGGATAGGAGAGGAAGATGCGACGCGCGAACGGCCCGGCCAGCCGGTTCGCGAGGCCGAGGTGCGCGTCGGCCTCGGTCAGCGCCGTCGGGATGCGCAGGCGCGAGGCGGCGTAGACCATGGGGCCGGCGACGAAGCCGCCGCCGCCGAGGACGACGTCGGGCCGGCGGGCGCGCAGGATGCGCCGGCACGCGCGCGGCGCGGCCCCCGCGAGCAGGAGCGAGCGCGCGAGCGCCACGGACGGGCGCCGCGGGAACCCCGTGATCCGGAACGTGTCGAGCTCGTAGCCCGCCTCAGGAACCAGACGCGCTTCGACGCGATCCGGCGACCCGGCGAACGTCACGTGCACGCCGCGAGCGGTCAGCTCCTCCGCCACTGCGAGGGCGGGCAGCACGTGTCCTGCCGTCCCGCCGGCTGCGATCAGGCACCGAAGCTGCTGCTGCCCCTCCACGCTGAGCGATGTTAAGGAGAATCCCGACCGCGCCGAGCAGCACGATCACGCTCGAGCCGCCGTAGGAGAGGAACGGCAGCGGGATGCCGGTCAGCGGCGCGGCGCCCATCACGGCGAGCACGTTGACGGCCGCCTGCCCGCAGACGAGCACGGTGAGGCCCGCGGCGAGCCGCTTCCCGAAGGGGTCCTTGCAGCGGAGCGCGATGTCGAGCCCCGCGTAGGCGAACAGCGCATAGGCGGCGATCACGGCGGTCACCCCGACGAGGCCGAGCTCCTCGCCGATATTCGCGAGCATCATGTCGGTGTGCGCCTCGGGGAGGTAGAAGATCTTCTGGATCCCCTGCCCCAGCCCGACGCCGAACGGCCCGCCCGAGCCCATGCCGATCTGGGCCTGGAGGATCTGGTAGCCGGCGCCGGCGGCGTCCTGCGTCGGGTGCAGGAACGCGAAGAAGCGCGTGCGGCTGTACGGCTTCATCCAGATCGCGGCGAGCCCGGCGGCGCTCACGAGGCCTCCGGCGGAGAGCATCACCCTCCCCGGCGTGCCCGAGACGACCAGGATCCCGGCGAGCATCAGGCCGAGCGAGATCGTCGTGCCGAGGTCGGGCTCGAGCACGAGCAGCGCCGCGAAGACGCAGAAGAGCGCGCCGACGGGCCGCCAGAGCTGCTTCAGGTCGCGCGGCGGCTTCCGCTTCGCGAGGTAGCCGGACGCCCAGATCGCGAACGCGACCTTCGCGAGCTCCGACGGCTGGAAGGCCGCGGGCCCGAGCGAGATCCAGCGCCGCGCGCCGTTCACCGGCGGCCCGATCGCGAGCACCGCCAGGAGCAGCACGATCGAGACGAGCACGAGCATCGGCGCGAGCACCCTCAGCCGCCGGTAGTCCCAACGCTGAACGAAGATCATCAGCACGATCCCGAGCGCCGCGTAGATGCCCTGGCGCTCCAGGTAGTAGCTCGGGTTGCTGCCGCCGACCGCGGCGGCGGCCGAGGTCGCGCTGTAGACCATGACCAGGCCGAACGCGACCAGGCCCATGGTCACCATGATCAGAAGGCGTGAGTCGAGCTCGCGACGCCGCACGGAGAGTCGTTCTCCGGCGTGGAGCCGACTCCTACGGAGATTCGGCGCCGGTGGCCCGGAGCGCGGCCTGCGGCTCGCTCTGGGCGGCGCGGGCGCGCGGCGCCCGGACGCGGACGCGCTCGGCCAGGTAGTACGAGCCGATCACGGCGATCGCGGCGACGGCCTGGGCGAGCAGCCCCTCGACCGTCGGGAAGGTCGCGAACCACAGCCCGACGAAGCCCGGGAACGAGACGCCGATCGAGTGCGTCGGCAGCCAGCCCGCGAGCTGCATCTCCTGGATGCTCTCGCCGACCATCACGAGCAGCACGAACCCGAGCAGGACGCCGGTCGCGACGAGCATCCGCTTGTACGGCAGCTTGTGCTGCAGCACGAACGTGACGACGCCCACCGCGAGCGTGAAGGCGAGGCCGAGCCCGACGCCCTCCAGCACCGTGGCGTCCCCCGCCCTGATGCGCAGGTTCTGCAGGAAGAGGACGATCTCGAAGCCCTCGCGATAGACCGAGGTGAAGCCGAGCACGCCGAGCCCGAAGAGCGCGCTCCCGGCCATGCCGCCGCCGAGGATGGCGCGGCGCTTGCGGTTGTGCGCGGAGATCCAGCCCGTCCAGTAGATCTTGTGGAAGAACCAGTTCATGACGACGAGGAGGACGGCGACCGCGAGGAGGCCGGTGCCGGCCTGGACGTCGAGGCCGGGGCCGCCCAGCGCGCCGATCACCCAGATCGCGACGAACCACGTGGCGACCGAGGCGAGCAGCGCGACGCCCGCGCCCACGGCGACGGGCTTGCGGTAGCCGCTGTTCGCGCCGACGAAGCTGGCCGTGAACGCCGCCAGGACGAGGATCGCCTCGAGCCCCTCGCGGAAGACGAGAAGCGCGCTGTTGACGACGACCGCGCCGTGCGCCAGGTGCGCGTCGGCCGCCGTCGGGTCGGTGACCCCGTCGGGCGCGGTGATCGCCTTCCAGGTCAGGGCGCCGATCGCGAGGAGCGCCACGACCGACCAGGCGGAGCGGCGCAGGAGGCGCCGGCGCTCGGCCAGGTCCTCGGCGGTTGGGCAATGCCTGCGAAACACGGTAAGGGGGACCTTACATCATCTTGGCCGGTCGCTATCCTCTAGCCGCACATGACAGTACGGGGGGACTCGTGGCGCGGCACGCGGGCGCGCCTGCTCGCACTTGCCGGATCCACGGGGCTCGCCCTCGTGCGCGGCAGCACGGCCTGGGGCAAGGCCCCGGCGAGCGCCCGGCTCCTCAGCGGGCTGCGCGTCCGCTCGAGCGGCGCGCCGTTCCAGGGCGACCACCCGGCGCTCGCGACGATCAGCGCCGCCAAGGGGCGCTCGACCGCCCGGATCGCCTTCACCCTCGACCAGCCCGCCCGGGTCACGCTCGACATCCTCTCCACGGGCCAGGGCGTCGCCTCCGAGCAGCCCTCGGCCGTGGCGGAGACCTCGCTGCGCCAGCGGACGCTCGCCCTTCGGGCCGGGCACCACGAGCTCACCTGGACGCCGCCGTCCACCCTCCCCGCCCGCACCTACATCGCCCGGGTCACCGCGGCGCCGGCGCGGGGCAAGCCGCAGACGGCGCGGGTCGTCGTCCGCCTGCTCGGCGTCGACGCGGCGTTCGGCGTCCGCAGCGTCCTGCCGGGCCAGCCGGCGACGCTCGTCGTGCGCAGCGACGCCCAGACCCTGAACGTGCAGATGCTTCGGAGCGGCCCGGAGGCCGAGCCGACCTACGCGAACAACGAGATCAAGGGCGTGCCGTACGGCTCCGCGATCGGTGTCGACTGGCACGCCCACGGGAACGCGCCCGCGCCGATCACCGTGGCGACCGACGCGAGCTGGCCGAGCGGCGTATACGCGGCGCGCATCGACACGAACGACGGCCGCGTCGGCTTCGCCCCGCTGATCGTGCGTCCCCCCGCCCCGGCCTCGCGCGTCGCCGTCGTCATGCCCACGAGCACCTGGGCCGCCTACAACTTCTACGACGCGGACGGCGACGGCTGGGGCGACACCTGGTACGCACGCTGGAAGACGCACCAGGCCGACATGACGCGGCCCCAGCCGACGCGCGGCGTGCCGTACCGCTACCGCAGCTACGACCTGGCCTTCCAGCACTGGCTCAACCGGACCGGGAAGACGGTCGACACGTACGCGGACGAGGACATCGAGCTGTTCGAGTCGCCGCAGGCGCTGCGTGCGGCCTACGACCTCCTCATCTTCCCGGGCCACACCGAGTACGTCTCGTCGCGGCTCTACGACCTCGTGCAGGCGTTCCGCGACCTCGGCGGCAACCTCATGTTCCTCTCGGCGAACAACTTCTTCCGGCGCGTCGACCGGGTGAACGGCCGGCTGACGCTGATCGACGAGTGGCGCGATCTCGGCCGGCCCGAGTCGGCGCTGCTCGGCAACCAGTACATCGCCTCCGACCGCGGCCAGCGGCGCGGGCCGTTCACCGTCGTCGGCGCCGACGTCGCGCCGTGGGCGTTCGCGGGCACCGGCCTGCAGAACGGCTCGACGTTCGGGAAGTACGGCATCGAGATCGACGCGCGCTCGCCGGTCTCGCCGACGTCGACGATCGTGCTCGCGAACATCCCGAACCTCTTCGGGAACGGGCGCACCGCCGAGATGACGTACTACGAGCACTACAGCGGCGCGCGCGTCTTCAGCGCGGGTACGCTCGACTTCGGCGGCCAGGCCCTCCTCTGGCCCGAGACGCAGCAGATCCTCGCGAACGTCTGGTCGCGGCTAACGACGCGCTAGCTCGCGGAACGCGTCGCCGCGCTCCTCGAAGTTCGCGAACTGGTCGTAGCTCGCGCAGGCGGGGCTCAGGAGGATCACGTCGCCCGGCTCGGCGAGCTCCGCGGCGTGGTCGACGGCGCGCTCGAGGGTCTCGTCGCGGTGGCCGTCGATCACCTCCCCGAGGCGCGGCGCCTCCGCGCCGATCAGGTGGACCGAGCGCACGTTCGGGCCGATCGCCGCCGCGAGCGGGCGGAAGTCCTCGCCCTTGGGCGAGCCGCCGAGGATCAGGTGCACGGGCTCGGCCGCGTAGGCGGCGATCCCGGTCAGCGCCGCGGGGACGTTCGTCGCCTTCGAGTCGTTGACGTAGCGGACGCCGTCGCGCTCGCCGACCAGCTCGAGGCGGTGCGGCACGCCGGGGAAGCTCCGGAGCGCCGCGGCGACGTGCTCGTCGGCGATCCCGGCCGCACGCGCGGCCGCGGTCGCGGCGGCGGCGTTCTCGCGGTTGTGCGG
The DNA here is from genome assembly GCA_035546215.1 of Gaiellaceae bacterium. Taxonomy (GTDB): domain Bacteria; phylum Actinomycetota; class Thermoleophilia; order Gaiellales; family Gaiellaceae; genus PALSA-600. Next base: position 67,567 of record DASZWR010000084.1, read on the forward strand.
CCCCGGGATCAGGGGCTCCGCCGGCAGCGGGTCGTCGCGGGAGAACGCGATGCCGTCGAGGCCGAGCCCGCGCGGCACGACCTGGTGGGCCGCCCGCTCGAAGATCCGCAGCTTCGCGTCGCGGTAGGCCTCGAAGCTCCGGTAGCGGTCGAGGTGGTCGGGCTCGAGGTTCAGCAGCACGGCGACGTCGCACGCGAGCTCGTGCACGTCCTCGAGCTGGAACGACGACAGCTCGCACACCACCCACTCCGCCGGCGCGATCGACGTGAGCGCCGTGCCGACGTTGCCCGCAACCGCAACGTCGCGCCCGGCCGCCCTGAAGATCGCGCCGAGCAGCTCCGTCGTCGTCGTCTTCCCGTTCGTGCCGGTCACGCCGACGAGTTGGAGCTGTCGCGCCGGGAAGCGGTACGCGGCCGCGCCGGCGACCGCGGCC
>DASZWR010000085.1:0-21198 GCA_035546215.1 Gaiellaceae bacterium
CGCGCAGGCCGCGCTCGCGCATGTGGGCGGCGACATGCCGCACGAGCGGCTCGGCCCCGAGGTCGCGCGCGATTGCGACCGCCTCGGTGAGCGCGTCCTCGTCGTCGAGGCGCGAGAGCATGAGAGCGCGGTCGTACTCCCACCCGGCCTCGCCGAAGGCGTCGGCGGCGGCGGCCCAGTCGCCCCGGCTCATCGCCGCGTAGGGGACGGACGGCGGCGCCGCCCCGCCCGTCGCAAGCCCGGCGAGCGCGGCGTAGGCGTCGAGCCGGATCGCCGAGCTCGTCGGCGCCGGGATCGCGGCCGCGAGCGCTTCGATCCGCTCCACGGGCAGCTCGTCGCCGGCGAGGAGCGCCGCCTCGGCGGCGAGCCCAACGGCCGGCACGACGCGCTGGGGGTCGCCGGTCTCGTCCGCGCGGGCGAGCAGGTCCGCGACCAGGTCGCCGGCGTCGGGGTCGCCGCGGCGGACCGCGAGCTCGGCGAGCACCGTCAGGGCAAGGATCTGCGTCACCGACACGCCGCCGCGCATGCCGGCCCGCGCCGCGCGCTCCGCCTCGTCCCAGGCGCCTTCGCGGACGAGCAGCCAGGCGTCGGTCACCCGCGCGTAGGCGCCGATGTTGTGCACCTCGTGCTGCTCGGCGTACTCGATCGCCTGTGCGGCGAAGCGGCGCGCCTCGCGGCCGCAGCCCCACATCGCTAGCGAGAAGGCCAGGTTCGCGAGCGCGCGGCTGCCCTCCGACCAGCAGCCCAGCTCGTCGGCGAGGGCGAACGCGTCCAGCACGGGCGCCGTCGCCCGGGGATCCATCTTCACGTCGACCGACGCCAGCGACACCTTCGCGTGCACGAGCGTGTCCCGTGCCTCGAGGCGCTCGGCGAGCTCGAGGGCGCGTGCGCCCCAGGCGCGCGCGGCGTCGATCTCGTCCGAGAGCATCGCCAGCTGGGCCTGGCCGCTGTAGGCGCAGGCGAGCTCGGCCGAGTCGCCGAGCGGCTCGAGGATCGCCACGGCCTCCGAGGCCTTCGCCTGGGCGGCCGCGCCGTCGCCTGCGAACCAGCTCAGCCGCGACAGCACCCGGGTGCACCGGCCGACTCCCTCCTGGTCGCCCAGCTCGCGCCAGATCGGAATCGCCTGCTCGGTGGCCGCAATCGCGTCCGCGACGCGCGCCACCAGGAACGCCGACTCGGTCAGCTCCTCGAGGACGGTCGCCTGCTCCTGCCGCGGCAGCGCAGGCAGGAAGTCGAGCGCGCGATGGAAGTGCGCGTAGGCCTCGCGGTTCGCGTCGACCGAGGCGGCGCGCCGGGCGGCGACGAGCGTGTGCGCGGCGATCGTCTCCTCGTCGCCTGCCGCCTCGGCGTGGTGGACGATGTCGGCCGGGTCGCCGCCGATCTCGAGCAGCGCCCGGAGGATGTCCCGGTGGAGCGCCCGGCGGGTCGCGACGGGCATCCCGGCGAGCACGGCGATCCGCGCGAGCTCGTGGCGGAAGCTCAGGTAGCGCGCGCCGACCTCGACGAGGTTCCGGCGCTCGGCCTCGGCCGCCGCGTGCGTCCAGTCCGGGAGGATGCGCTCGAGGACGTCGACCCGGATGCGGCCCGGCACCACCGAGACGAGCTCGAGCAGCATGCGCGCGCTCTCGCCGAGCTGAGACGCGCGCCCGATCACCGCGTTGGCCACCGAGGGCGGCACGTCCACGGAGTCACCGAACGCCAGGAGCTCCGCGACGTAGAACGGGTTCCCGCCCGTCGCCGCGTACACGCGGGCGCCCGCCTCGCCGGCGAGCGTCTCGACCGCGCGCCGCGAGAGCGGCTGGAGCTCGAGATAGAAGGTGTCGGTCGCGGGGATCGACGCCAGCGCGGCGTGCAGCGGGCTGTCGAGCGCCGCCTCGCCGGCGCGCAGCGTCAGCACGAGCAGCACGGGCAGCCCGCCGACGCGGCGCGCGAGGAACGCGATCGCGTCGAGCGTCGCCCCGTCGGCCCAATGGACGTCCTCGAACACGATCACCGTCGGCCGTGGACGCCGGTCGATCTCGGCCAGGAGAAGCGGATGGAGCTGCTGCGGGCGTGCGCCGGCGACGATCGCCTCCTCGAGCGGCGCACCAACCGACCCGAGCAGGTCGGCGAACGGCCCGAGCGGCCGCGGGATCGACAGGTGGTCGCAGCGGCCGAGCAGGACGTCCTCCTCCGGACCGAGGTCCTCGAGGAAGCGCGAGACGAGCGACGTCTTGCCGATGCCGGGCTCGCCGGTGACGACCGCGACGCGTCCGCGGCCACGCGCGGCCGACGCGTGCGCGGCGCGCAGCGCGCTCAGTGCGTCGTCACGTTCGAGCAGATCCATGTCGAACACATAGGCGGGAAACATGGGTATCGGATTTCCGAGAGATAGGCGGCCGTCGCCGATGCCGCTCGCCCCGGTGCGCCGTACCTTCGAAGCGTGCTCGGTTACAGAGAAGAGATCCTCCGCTACGAGCGCGCCCAGCTCGAACGAGACCTGCGGCACCGCCGACTCCTCCGCGAGGCGAAGGCTGCAGCCAAGGTTGCCCCGGCCCGGCTAGGGGGCCGGACGGGGCAGCCGTGGTGGGCTCGTCTTCGGCGGCGGCGTGCGTCGTTCGGCTCGCCGGGTCTGGCCAAGCGGTAGCCATAGGTGCTTGAACGTCGGGGAGGGCGGTAGGCTTCCCGGCCGATGGCGCGCAGCTACCCCTCGGTGATCGACCTGGTCGGCGACACGCCGATCGTTTCCCTGCCCCGAATGTCGGAGGGGGTCCCCGCGACCCTGCTCGCAAAGCTGGAATACATGAATCCGGGCGGCTCCAACAAGGACCGCATCGGGCTCGCGATGATCGAGGCGGCGGAGCGGGACGGGAAGCTGAAGCCGGGCGGCACGATCGTCGAGCCGACCTCGGGAAACACCGGTGTCGGGCTGGCGATCGCAGCGGCCCAGAAGGGCTACCGGTGCATCTTCGTGATGCCCGACAAGATGAGCCAGGAGAAGATCTCGATGCTGCGGGCGTACGGCGCCGAGGTGGTGATCACCCCCACCGCCGTCGACCACGACTCGCCCGAGTCGTACTACTCGGTCTCGTCGCGGCTCGCCGAGGAGATCCCCGGCGGGTTCAAGCCCGACCAGTACTCGAACATGTCGAACCCGGAGGCGCACTACCGCACCACCGGCCCCGAGATCCTCGCGCAGACCGGCGGGGAGCTCGACGCGATCGTCATCTCGGTGGGCACCGGCGGGACGATCAGCGGCGTCGGCCGTTTCTTCCGCGAGCACGCCCCGGACGTGGAGATCGTGGGGGTCGACCCGGAGGGCTCGATCTACACCGCGCAGGGCGAAGGCGACCTGCACCCGTACCTCGTCGAGGGGATCGGCAAGGACACGTGGCCGGAGACGATCGACCTGACCGTCGTCGACCGCTGGATCCGCGTCTCCGACCGCGAGTCGTTCCTGACGGCGCGCCGCCTGGCGCGTGAGGAAGGCCTCCTCGTCGGCGGCTCCGCCGGCTCCACCGTCGCCGGCGCCCTCCGCTACGCCGCGGACTGCGAGCCGGGCGCGCAGGTGCTGACGATCCTGCCGGACTCCGGCCGCTCGTACCTCTCGAAGTTCCTCGACGACAACTGGATGATCGAGCACGGCTTCCTCGAGCGCGGCGCGCCGGTGCCGCGGGTGCGCGACCTGCTGCGCGCGAAGCCGGGCGAGACGCCGCCCCTCGTCACCGTCTCGTCGCACCAGAAGGTGGCCGAGGCGATCGCGGTGATGGAGCGCTACTCGATCTCGCAGCTGCCGGTCGTGCGCGACGGCGAGGTCTCGTCGCTCGCCGACGTGATCGGGTCGCTGCAGGACCGCGCCCTCCTCGACCTCGTGTTCAAGAACGCGGACGCGCTGCACGAGGACGTCGCCGTCGCGATGCAGGGGCCGCTGACGGTGGTGGACGCGGACGCGCTGGTCGACGAGATCGTCACGGCGCTGACGGGCGGCACGAACGCCGTCGTCGTCGCCGACGCCGGCAAGCCGGTCGGCGTCGTCACGCGCTCCGACCTGCTCGAGTACCTCGCGCACGCGCGTTAGAGCAGCTCGGCGAACGCCTCCAGGTTCACCTCGCGCGGGTCGGCGCCGAAGGCGTGGTGGCAGCGGGCCGCGTACGCGATCAGGTAGACCGCCGCAGCCTCCGCCGCCCGGCGCTCCTCCCGCGTGAACGCCGCGCCGCGCGCCCGCTCGTAGTCGTCGAGGAACGCGAGCGACTCCTCGGGGAGCGGCCAGCGGGCGACCGGCTCGGCGAGCTCCTCGGTGTAGACGAACGACCCCGCCGCCGTGCCCGCGACGACCGGCTCGGTCTCGGTGTTCAGGTCCCAGTCGTACACGGCCGTCGGGCGCAGGTCGTCGTCGAAGCGCACGTGCTTCGAGGCCCAGTCCGCGTGGCCAACCACCTCGCGGCCGACGCGCGGCAGGAGCGCCCGGCTCCCGATCTCGTCGATCCACTCGGCGCCGGCCGCGGTCGCCTCGAAGTCGAAGAGCGCGTTGTGCGGCTTCGGCCAGACGCCCCGCTCCGGGCGCAGGAACGGGCGCCGCGGCCGGATCCCGGAGGCGGTCGCGAGCTGCACGAGGCGGAAGAGCGTCTCCGCCATCGCGCGCCGGACGTCCGGGTGGTGGGCGTCGCGAAAGGCGCCGTCGTCGAGCCACTCGTCGACGGTGACCGTGCCCAGCGCGCGAATCGGCCTGGGGGCCGGGAATCCCGCCGCCCGGAGCGCGTCCTGGATGCGCTGCACGTCGACGAAGTAGGCGGGATCGGGAAACTGCGTGTTCACCTTGAGCGCGACCCGGGAGCCGTCGCGCCGCCGTACGCCGAACAGGGCTCCGACGCTCACGGCGAACGCGAACACCTCCACCCCGTCCGGCTCGAGCTCGAACGCGCGCGCGCGGATCTCGCCGGGGTCGAGCGTGCCGAGGACGTCCAGGACGACGGGCGACGACGGATACGTTCTCAACCACGTGTCGATCGCATCCACGACGGTGAGCCTCGCAGAAATCCGGCGGACGATGGTCTCGGCGCAGGGCTTCGCCTCGCGCTTCCGCCGCGCGCGCACGGCGGACGTCGAGAGCGCGATCAGGCGCCTCTCGGCGGTGCAGCTCGACTCGATCTCGACCGTCGAGCGCGCGCACCGGCTGACGCTCTCCGCCCGCATCGGCGCGTTCGACCCCGAGGCGGTGACGACGCTCCTGCGCGGCGGCCGCGTGTTCGAGTACTGGGCGCACGAGGCCTCGCTCCTGCCGATCGAGCTCTGGCCGCACTTCCGCACCGTGATGGACGGGAGCGGCCACTGGGGGTCGCACGAGCGCGCGCTCAGGCACCACGCCGACCTCGTCGACCCGATCCTCGCGCGGATCCGCGAGGAGGGGCCGCTCGGGTCGCGCGACTTCGAGGGGAACGGCGGCGGCGGGATGTGGAACTGGAAGCCGGCCAAGATGGTGCTCGACGCGCTCTGGGACCGCGGCGAGCTCGTCATCTCGGGCCGGCGCAGCTTCCAGCGGCTCTACGACCTGACGGAGCGCGTCGTGCCCGACGAGGTGCTCGGCGCGCCGGCGCCGAGCGAGGACGAGACGCTGCGCACGTTCGCGCTGCTCGCCGTCGAGGCGCGCGGGGCGCTGACGGAGGCTGCGATCCGCGAGCACTGGCGGCTGAAGGGCGGCAAGGCGCGCCTGCACCACCATCTCGTCGCGCTGTGCGAGGAGGGCCTCCTGCGCGAGGTCGCGGTCGACGACGGCGGCGCGCCGTTCTACGTCTCCGCCGGCCGCGAGCTCGGCGGCGACGCAGCCGCGCCGGTCCTCGTGTGCCCCTTCGACAACCTCGTGTGGGACCGGCCGCTCCTCCGCCGCGTGTTCGGGTTCCACCACGTGATCGAGGTGTACAAGCGCGAGCACGAGCGCACCTACGGCTACTACGTGCTGCCGCTGCTCGCCGGCGACCGGTTCCTCGGCCGCGCCGACCTGAAGGCCGACCGCGCCGAGGGCGTGCTCCGGGTGCGCCGGTTCACGCCGGAGCCGAAGGTGCGCGGCAACGTGCTGGCGAAGCTCGAGCGCGCAGCGGTGCGGCTCGCGAGGACGATCGGGCTCGAGCGTGTCGAGCTCGCCTGAGCTCACCCGGGAGAGGGCCCGCCGCATGGCGGTGCACGCGCAGCTGCTCGACGGCACGGCGACGGACGTCCTCTCGACGGTCCGGCGCCTCGGCTTCCTGCAGCTCGATCCGATCTCGTCCGTCGCGCCGCCGCAGCACCTCGTGCTGTGGAGCCGGCTCGGCGAGCGCTACGACCCGGCCGAGCTCGACCGGCTGCTCTGGGAGACGCGCGAGCTCGTCGAGTGGGACGCCTTCCTGTGGCCGGCCGAGGACCTGCCGCTCCTCCGAGCCCGGATGCGCCGGCGCGACCGTCCGCTCGACCTGCGCCAGGAGGCGTACCTGAAGGAGCACGCGTCCTTCCGCCGACACATTCTCAAAGCGCTCGAGCAGCGCGGTCCGCTCCTCGGCCGCGAGATCGAGTCGTACGCCGGCTACCGGACCGAGGATCATCGCTGGTGGGGCAGAGGCAACCGCCAGGTGGGGCTGATGCTCGAGGTGCTCGCGGCGCGCGGACAGGTCGCCGTCGTCGGCCGGAGCGGCAAGCAGCGCCGCTGGGACCTCGCCGAGCGCTGGTACCCGCCGGTCGACGTGCCGCCCTGGCGCGAGGCGAAGCGGGAGTTCGAGGAGAAGGTGCACCGCTCGCTGGGCGTGAGGCTCGTCCGGAAGAAGCTCGTGCCGCACCCCGACGCGGACGACTCGCCGGTGCCGAGGCGCGTGACGTTCCTCTCGCCGTTCGACCGGCTCGTGCACGACCGTGACCGGGCGGAGGCGCTCTGGGGCTTCTTCTACCGCCTCGAGATGTACGTGCCGAAGGCGAAGCGCGAGTACGGCTACTACGTGCTGCCGATCCTCGTCGGCGACCGCGTCGTCGGCCGGATCGAGCCCGTGCACGACCGCAAGGCGAAGGCGCTGCGTGTGCTCGGCACGTGGTGGGAGGACGGCGTGAAGCCCGTCTCGCTGCGGAGGCCGCTGCAGAGCCTCGCACGGTGGTTGGGCGCGTCTCTAGAGTCCTGACAATGGAATTCGAGACGCGCGCGATCCACGTGGGGCAGGAGCCCGACCCCGCGACGGGCGCCATCATCACTCCGATCTACCAGACCTCCACGTACGTGCAGGAGGCGGTCGGCGTCCACAAGGGCTACGACTACGCGCGCGTCGGGAACCCGACGCGGACCGCTCTGCAGGAGGCGCTCGCAAGCCTCGAGAACGCGAAGCACGGCGTCGCGTTCGGCTCCGGGCTCGGCGCGACGACGACGCTCATGCACCTCGTGAACCCCGACCAGCGCGTCGTGCTGATCGCCGACGTCTACGGCGGCGTGTACCGCATGACGTCGAAGGTCTACGAGGAGAAGGGGTACCGCTTCACCTACGTCCCCGCGCAGGAGTGGGACGAGAACCTCGCGGCGCACCTCGACGAGGAGGTGCGGCTGATCTGGCTCGAGACGCCGTCGAACCCGCTGCTGAACGTCGTCGACATCCGCAAGGCCGCGAAGGCCGCGCACGACGTCGGCGCGCTGCTCGTCGTCGACAACACCTTCGCGACGCCGTACCTGCAGAACCCGCTCGACCTCGGCGCCGACGCCGTCGTCCACTCGACGACGAAGTACCTCGGCGGCCACAGCGACGTCGTCGGCGGCTTCATCGCGACCAACGACGACGCGCTCGCCGAGCGGCTCTTCTTCCTGCAGAAGTCGCTCGGCGCCGTGCCGGGGCCGTTCGACGCCTGGCTCGTGCTGCGCGGCCTGAAGACGCTCGCCGTCCGGATGAAGGCGCACTGCGAGAACGCCCGTGCCGTCGCGGAGTTCCTCGAGGGCCACGACGCGGTCGAGCGCGTCCTCTGGCCGGGCCTCGCGTCCCATCCGAACCACGAGGTGGCCCGCGCGCAGATGCGCGACTTCGGCGGCATGGTCTCGTTCCTGATGGCGAGCGAGGACGAGTCGGTCGCGATGGTCGCGCGCACGAAGCTGTTCGCGCTGGCCGAGTCGCTCGGCGGCGTCGAGAGCCTGATCGAGCATCCCGCGCGCATGACGCACGCCTCCACCGCCGGGGCGCCGTTCGCGCCGCCCGGCACGCTCGTCCGGCTGTCGGTGGGGATCGAGGCGGCGGACGACCTGGTCGCCGACCTCGACGCGGCGCTGCGCGCGCCGTGAAGCCGATCGACCTCCACTTCGGCGGCGCCGGGCACGCGATCGGCGTGTACCTCGTCGAGACCGACGACGGCCCGGCGCTCTTCGACTGCGGCCCCACCTCGACGCTGGAGTCGCTCGAGCGCGGGCTCGCGGGGCACGGCCTCGAGGTCACCGACATCCGCCACCTGCTCCTCTCGCACATCCACCTCGACCATGCGGGCGCGGCGGGGCCGCTCGTCCGCCGCCACCCCGGCCTCACCGTCTGGGTGAGCGAGATCGGGCGGCCGCACCTGGTCGACCCGTCGCGGCTCGAGCGCTCGGCGCGCCGGCTCTACGGCGACCTCTTCGACCCGCTCTGGGGCGAGCTCGCGCCGGTGCCCGAGGAGAACGTGCGCGTCGCCGAGGGCGACGTGCTCGGCTGGCACGCGTTCCCGACCCCCGGCCACGCCGTGCACCACGTGAGCTACGAGCGCGACGGCACGGTGCTCGCGGGCGACGCCGCCGGCGTGCGGATGCCCGGGGCGAGCTACGTGCTGCCGGTGTCGCCGCCGCCCGACCTCGACGTCGAGGCCTGGCACGAGACGGCCGCCGCGATCCGCGCGCGCGACCCGCAGCGCCTGGCGCTGATCCATTTCGGCGTGCACGAGGACGTCGAGACGCACCTCGACCGGCTCGAGGCCGAGCTCGACCGCTGGGCCGAGCGCGTGGGCGCAGGGATGGAGCAGGAGGCGTTCGTCGAGGCGGCGCGCGCCGACGCGGGCGAGGACGCCGACCTGTACGACCGCGTCGCCCCGCTCTGGCAGTCCTGGCAGGGCCTGCGGCGCTACTGGGACAAGAAGCGCGAGGGTTGAGCCGGCTCGGCCCGCTGCGCGAACGGGAGTTCCGCCTCCTGTTCGCCGGCCGCACGATCTCGATGATCGGGAGCGCGATGGCGCCCGTCGCGCTCGCGTTCGCGGTGCTCGACGTGACCGGCTCGAAGGCCGACCTCGGCCTGGTGCTCGCCGCGCGGCAGATCGCGGTGATCGTGCTGCTCCTCTTCGGCGGCGTCTGGGCCGACCGCCTGCCGCGTCACCTCGTGATGGTCTGGTCGAACCTGCTGAGCGGAGGCAGCCAGGCGGCGGTGGCGGCGCTCCTCCTCACCCACCACGCGTCGATCGGTGCGCTCGCGGCCTTCGCCGCCGTCAACGGCGCCTCGTCGGCGTTCTTCTTCCCGGCGAGCAGCGGGATCATCCCGCAGACGGTGCCGGAGCCGCTGCTCCAGCAGGCGAACGCGACGCTTCGCCTGGCGCTCACCTCGATCAACATCGGCGGGGCGGCGATCGGCGGCGTGATCGTCGCGACGGCCGGCCCCGGGTACGCGATCGCCGTCGACGCGGGCAGCTACGCCGCCGCGGCGCTGGCGCTCGCCGCGATGCGCGTGCGTGCCCCGGACCGCACCGGCGCGACGTCGGTGCTGCACGAGCTCGGCCACGGCTGGCGCGACTTCTGGAGCCGCCCGTGGCTGTGGGCGATCGTCATCCAGTTCGGCTTCGTCAACGCGGCGTACACCGGCGCGGTGCTCGTCGTCGGGCCGGCGGTCGCGAAGGCGCACTTCGGCGGCGCGGGCGCGTGGGCTGCGTTCATGGTCGCCACCGAGATCGGCTCGATCGCAAGCGGCGCCGTGCTGCTGCGCTGGCGGCCGCGGAGGCTGCTCCGGACGGCGACGCTGGCGGTGTTCGCGCTCGCGCTGCCGCTCGTCGCGTTCGCGCGGCCCGAAGCGCTGCCGGTGGTCGTCGCAGCCGGGTTCCTGGCGGGCGCCGGCTCGGAGATCTTCGGCGTCCTCTGGGACACGACCTACCAGCAGGAGATCCCGAACGAGCTGCTCTCGCGCCTCACCGCCTACGACGCGCTCGGCTCGTGGGTCCTCATGCCGATCGGCTTCGCGGTCGCCGGCCCCGTGTCGACGGCGGCCGGGGACAGCGCGACGTTCCTCGGCTGCGCCGTCCTCGTCGTCGGCGCGACCGCGCTCACGTTCCTGTCCCGCGACGTGCGGAACCTCGAGCGGGCTCAGCCTTCCCGGTAGACGTTGATGCCCGTCGTCTGGGCGGTCGCGAGCACGAGCATCTCGTCGATCGACACGTGCGGCGGGCGGGTGATCGCGAAGAGGATGCACTCGGCGATGTCCTCCGGCTTCAGCGGTCCGCCGAGCCCGACGCCCTTGTAGACCGACGCGGCCTTCTCCTCGTCGCCCTTGAACCGCACCTTCGAGAACTCGGTGTCGCCGACGAGTCCGCCGGCGACGTTCGACACGCGCACCGGCTTGCCGAAGAGGTCCTCGCGGAGCGCGCGTGTGTAGCCGTGCACCGCGAACTTCGAGGCGACGTACGAGGAGCCGTTGGCGTAGGCCCAGATGCCGGCCACCGAGCCGATGTTCACGACGTGGCCGTCACCGCTCGCGATCAGGTGCTGGATGCAGAGGCGGGTCATGCGCATGAGGCCGAGCACGTTCGTCTCGATCACCTCGCGCTCGTCCTCCTCGCGCGAGTCCCACACCGGGTCGCGCCCGCGTGAGAGACCGGCGTTGTTCACGAGGATGTCGAGCCCACCGAGCGACTCCAGCGCCGCGTCGACGAACCGCCGGCAGCTGTCGGGATCGGTGACGTCGAGGTTCCCCTCGCGCCGCGAGCCCGTGTAGACCGTCGCGCCCGCCCCGGCGAGCGCCTTCGCGGTCGCAGCGCCGATGCCGCTCGACGCGCCGGTGACGATCGCGCGCTTCCCCTCGAGGCCTGCCATGCGAAAGACCTTAACGGTGACCCAACTCGCGAGGCGCCGCACACGTCTAACTTGCCGAGCCATGCAGCCGCTCCAGACCGGTCACGGCCGCACCGTGCGGTTCGCGCTCGTCGCCGCCGCCCTCCTCGTGCTGCTCGTGATCGTGTCGTTCGCGACCCGCTCGGGCTTCGGGCACGCGTCGGAGTCGCAGCCGACGCCGGGCTACGTCAGCTGGGCGATGAGCGTGTTCCTCGTCTTCTTCGTCCTGATGATCCCGGTCGCGATCTACGCCTACGGCGTCCAGGGGCGGGAATGGCGCGCGCAGAAGGAGCGCCAGCCCTACCAGGTGCGCGTCCTGAAGCGGCTCGCCGTGCTGTTGCTCGTCGCGTTCATCGCGTCGGCGCGGTTCCTCTGGCACGGCAAGCTCCACTTCAGCTGGCACGCCCCGCCGCCCGTGCAGCAGGGGCCGAGCGCCGGCGCGGTGCTGAAGGGCCACCACTCCACCGCCTACGAGCCGACGTTCCAGTGGCCCGTCCTCTACGGGACGATCGCCCTCGCCGTCGCGCTCGCGGCGTGGTACTGGTGGGGGCGGCGGAACGCTCCGCCGCTGCCCGAGCTCGGAGCCGGGCTGACGGTGGCCGAGGACGTCGCCGCGACGATCGACGACGCGATCGCCGACCTCGAGCTCGAGCCGGACGCACGCAAGGCGGTGATCGCAGCGTACGCGCGGATGGAGACGACGTTCGACCGGCGCGGCCTGCGGCGCAAGCCGAGCGAGACGCCGGTCGAGTACCTGCGGCGCATCCTCGTCGGTCTCGGCTCGCGCTCCGAGCCCGTCGCGCGGCTCACGCGCCTCTACGAGCAGGCGCGCTTCTCCGACCACGAGATCGACCGGTTCATGAAGGAGGACGCGATCGCCGCGCTCCGCGTGATCCGGTCCGACCTGGAGGCGGCGCCGGCGTGAGGCGGAACCGCCTCGACCTGGTCGTCTACGTCGCGCTCGCGACGATCGCCTTCGCCGTCTCGGCGTTCGCCTTCCCGGGCGACCGCACGATCGAGCTGCACGTCTACGTGCTCGTGCTCGGCGCGATGCTGATGGCGGCCGTCGTCGCCGCCGTCGGCGGCGCGCTCCCGCGCGGGCGCCGCTCCCAGCTGACGCTTGCGCTGCGTGCGCAGTCCCAGCGGGACGAGCCGGTCCGGGACCTGGAGCGCATGGAGCGCGTGGTCACGCTGGCGGTCGCGAGCGCGCACGACCTGCACACGCGGCTCCTCCCGATCCTGCGCGACATCGCAGCCGCCCGGCTCGAGCGCGCCGGCAAGCGTCCCGGGCCGGAGACGCTCGGGCGCTGGTGGCCGCTCCTCCGCCCCGACCGGCCGGCGCCGACCGAGCGGTTCGAGGCGGGCATCGCGCCTGCGGACCTACGCGCGCTCGTGGCCGACCTTGAGAGGATGGCGTGACGATGGATCTCGCCGAGGTGGGCCGGGTCTCGAACCGCATCCTCGACGAGGTCGAGAAGGCGGTCGTCGGGAAGCGCGAGGCGCTCGAGCTGTTGCTGCTCGGGCTGCTCGCCGACGGCAACGTGCTGCTCGAGGACTATCCGGGCCTCGCGAAGACGCTGATGGCGCGGTCCTTCGCGGCCGCGACGTCGCTCGACTTCTCGCGGATCCAGTTCACGCCCGACCTGATGCCCTCCGACGTGACCGGCTCGTCGATCTACAACCAGCGCGAGACGGACTTCGAGTTCCGGCCGGGCCCCATCTTCGCCAACCTGCTGCTCGCGGACGAGATCAACCGCGCCCCGCCGAAGACGCAGGCTGCGCTCCTCGAGGCGATGCAGGAGCGCCAGGTGACGACGGAGGGCGAGACGCGCCGGCTCGGCCCGCCGTTCCTCGTGCTCGCGACGCAGAACCCGATCGAGTACGAGGGCACCTATCCGCTGCCCGAGGCGCAGCTCGACCGCTTCCTGCTGCGGATGTCGGTCGGCTACCCCTCGCGCGAGGACGAATGGCAGGTGCTCGCCGACCGGGCCGAGCGCCGGAGCGACGAGGTGCAGCTCGAGCCCGTCGTCGACCGCGACACGCTGCTCGCGATGCAGCAGGCGTGCGAGGAGGTCTACGTGTCCGAGGCGGTCGGCCTGTACATGGTCGACGTCGTCGCCGCCACGCGCACCTCGCCGTCCATCCAGGTCGGCGCGTCCCCGCGCGGGTCGCTCGCGCTGCTCAAGCTCTCGCGGTGCCGGGCCGCGCTCGACGGACGCGACTTCGTCGTCCCCGACGACGTGAAGGCGGTCGCGGTTCCCGCGCTGGCGCACCGGCTGACGCTGCGTCCGGAGCTCTGGGTGCAGCGCATCTCCGCCGAGGAGATCGTCCGCGAGCGGCTCGACACGGTGCCGACGCCGGCCGCCGAAGATCTCCGCGCCCGCGCTTGACGCGCCGGGCGTCGCCGAAGCTCGCAGGCTACGCCGCGCTCGCCGGCGCCGGTCTCGTCGCGGCGCTGGTGTCGGGGCGGCCGGAGATCGTCGCGCTCGTCGCCCCGTTCCTGCTCGCGCTCGCCGGCGGCCTCGCGCTGGCGACGCCGCCGCAGCTTTCGGTCGACCTGACGGCCGACGAGCGCGTCGTCGAAGGCGACGAGCTCGACGCGCGCGTCGTCGTCCACGCCGAGAGCGCGGTCGACCGGCTCGACCTCTACCTGCAGCTGCCCGCGGGGATCGAGCTCGTCGACGGCGAGAACCCGGCCGGGCTCCGCCTCGCGCGCGGCGAGCGCCGCGAGCTGGAGCTCCGCCTGCGCGCCGAGCGGTGGGGCGCGTACCGGCTCGGCCCGCTGTACGTGCGCGCACGCGATCCGCTCGGGCTCCTCGTCGCCGAGGGCGCCCCCGAGACGCGCCCGCCCGTGCGCGCGTATCCGCGCGAGGACACGCTGCAGCGCATCCTGCAGCCGCGCGAGACGCAGGTCTTCGCCGGGAGCGAGGTTGCGCGCCGCAAGGGCGAGGGCATCGAGTTCGCCGACGTCCGGCCGTGGGCGCCGGGCGATCCGCTGAAGCGGGTGAACTGGCGTGCGAGCGCGCGTCGCGGCGACCTCTGGGTGAACGAGAGCCATCCGGAGCGCAACACGGACGTCATCCTCTTCGTCGACTCGTTCGCCGAGGCACGGCTCGGCGGAGCCGGCACGCTCGACTTCGCCGTGCGCGCGACCGCGGCGCTCGCCGACGTCTACGTCCGCCGTCGCGACCGCGTCGGCCTGATCTCGTTCGGCGGGATGCTGCGCTGGCTGCAGCCCGGGATGGGCACGGTGCAGCTCTACCGGATCGTCGACGCGCTGCTCGACACCGAGATCATCCTCTCGTACTACTGGGCCGAGATCGAGGTGATCCCGCGCCGGACGCTGCCGCCGAACGCGCTCGTGATCGCCCTGTCGCCGCTCCTCGACCGCCGGTCGGTGGGTGCGCTGCTCGACCTGCGCGCCCGCGGCTTCGACCTGGCGGTGATCGACGTCTCGCCGGTGCCGTTCACGACCCGGCCGCCCTCCGGGCTCGACGCGACCGCGTACGACATCTGGACGATGCACCGCGACGCCGTCCGCCATCGCCTGCAGCGCGCAGGCGTCGCGGTCGCGGAGTGGCGGCCCGGCGAGCCCCTGCAAGCGGTGGTGGAGGAGGTGCGGGCATTCCGTCGCTACGCCCGTCTCGCACGCGTCTGATCACCGGCCTGCTCGGGCTCGCGGCGCTCGCGCTCGTGGCGCTGCGGACGTCGCTCGGAGGCGGCGTCGCGGGGGACGCCGGCGCGGTCGTCGCCCTGGCGGGCCTGCCCGTCCTGCTCGCGACGGCGTCGCTGCGGTTCGCGCCCGGGATCCCGTGGGCGGTCGGCCTGTCCGGCGCGGGCTACGCGATCGGGCGGGCGCACCACGGCACGGTGGACGGCTGGGCGCCGGTGGTCGGCGCGCTGCTGCTGCTCGCCGCGGAGCTCGCGTGGTGGGCGGCGGAGGAGGACCCGCGGATCCACACGGAGCCGGCGGTCGTCCTGCGCCGGGCGGGGCTGCTCGCCGTCCTCGCCGGCGCGGCGGCGCTGACCGGGTTCGTGCTCGTCGGGGCCGCGGCGGTGTCGACGTCGGCCGGCGTCGCGCTGAGCGCCCTCGGCATGGCCGCCGCGATCGGGGCGGTGGCGGTCGTCCTCCGGCTCCTCCACGGCGCACCGCCGCAGAGGAGCCGGAGCGACAACGGCTAGGAGCCGACGACCGTCGACGTGCGCGTCTCGGTGACGCCGTTGACGTCGTTGACGTCGGCGACGACGCGATACGTGACCTTCTTCGCCGGCTTGAAGTCCGGCAGGAAGGTGATCGACTGGTCGGCGGCGAGGAGCGGCGCGGACTGGCCGACCGCGATCATCCGGGTGCCCTCGTAGACGTGGTACGTCAGGCCGAGGGTGGAGCCCGGGGCGACGTTGAACCCGATGGTCGGCACGAACATCGTGACCTTCGGGGTCCGGCCCGCCTTCACGGTGGTCAGCGTGCCGTCGATCACGTGCGCGAGCGCGGAGAACGCCGCGAACGCCGGCTTGTGCGCCCCGCTCGGCTGCAGGAGCCCGCTCTGCCACGGGTTGCCCGAGCTGTCACGGAACGTGAACCAGATGAACATCTGGACGTTCGGGTCCTTGCGCGCGACGCCCATCGCCTGCTTCGCGTACGCCGACTGCTTCGCGTACGTGACGCCGTTCCGCTGCGCGGGCCTCGTCTCGTGCCCGTACTCGGTGATCCACACCGGGACGGCACGGTGGAACCACGTGCGCATGTCCTTCTCGAACTTCGGCAGCGTGCTCAGCGTGACGTTCGGGTAGCGCACCTTCTCGAGCGGCTTCGCGCCCGGAGCCGTCGGATACGGATGGTGCGCCCAGGCGTCGAACTTGACGCCCTTCACCTTCGAGAACAGCTTCGCGAACATGCCCGGCGAGACCGTCTCGCTCGCCTTCTTCTTGCCCTTCTTCGCGATGGACGGCTTGTCGCGGCCCTGCGCCGAGGTCTCGCCGGCGGCGACCTTCGCGAGCGGGTTCGCCTTCTTGATCGCCGCGTACGCGACCTTGAAGATCTTCGCGTAGTTCGCCGGCGACACGATCTTCTTGCCGGAGTACTGCGGCGTCAGGAACTGCTGCAGGTTCGGCTCGTTCCAGATCGACCACAGCGCGACGCCCGTGTGGCCGTTGTGGCCGTTGTACCGGGTGGCGAGCATGCGGACGAAGCTGCCGAAGTCGGCGGTCCTCTTCGGCAGGTAGTTCGGCGTCTTGCCGCCGTTCGCCCACTTCGGGGTGCCGGTGACGTTGATCATCACGCGGAGCCCGTAGCGGCCGGCGCCGTCGACCAGCGAGTCGAGGTCGCCGAGACGGTAGGCGGGGTCGGCGCCGTTCAGCGCGTTGTGCGGCTTCTCGGGGGCGATGGCCGCCCAGTTGGCGGTCGTGTGGATCACGGACGCGCCGGTCGTCGCGGCAGCGGCGAGATTCGCCTGCGCCTGCGGCGAGTAGCGAAAGCTCACGTCATCGAAGAACCCGACTGGCATCTGGGGCGCCGCGCTGGCTGTGGCCGCCGGGACGGCGGCTCCGATGAGCGCAGCAAGCAGCGCGAAACGGTGGAGTTTCCTCACTAAATCTCCCTCCTCTGGGTCGCGGGCGGCGATCGTCGAGCACGGTAACCCCGCCCTTTGAGGGTCGTGTTAAGAGGTTCGCGTCCCGGCGCGGAACGCCTTCCGGCGAGATCGGGGGTACGATCCGCGAGTGAGGATCGGGGGTCGCGCGCGCTACCTGGTGGGCCTCGTCGCCGCCTCGCTCCTGATCCTGGCGCCGATGTCGCAGGGCGGCGGCTTCGCCGGCCGGAACGGCAACCTGATCGCGGTCTCCTCGGGCACCGTGTACTCGGTGGTGCCCGCGAGCGGGGCCGCTGCGTCCGTCGTCGCGGGCGACGACGCCACGCTCTCGCCCGACGGCAGCAAGATCGCCTACACCGCGTCCGGCGCGCTGAAGGTGAAGTGCCTGACGGGGACCGCCTGCTCGACGACGCTCGCGGCGAGCGGCT
The DNA here is from genome assembly GCA_035546215.1 of Gaiellaceae bacterium. Lineage (GTDB taxonomy): Bacteria > Actinomycetota > Thermoleophilia > Gaiellales > Gaiellaceae > PALSA-600. The sequence goes on from DASZWR010000085.1 coordinate 17,037, forward strand.
CGAGCCCGACGTGGTCGCCCGACGGCACGAAGGTCGCGTTCGTCGAGGGCGGCCTCCTGAAGACGGTCGTCGTCGCTGCGGACGGGACGGCGGGCGCCATCACCACCGTGGCGGCGTCCGAGACGAACGTCGCGTCCCCGGCCTGGTCGCCCGACGGCACCGAGATCGCCTTCGTCCGGGCCTCGGCCGGCCAGATCTGGGAGGTCAACCCGTCGACCGGCGTCGAGAAGCAGTTCACCTCCGGCTCGAGCGACGCGACGCCGGCATGGGCTCCCGACGGGTCGGAGCTCGCCTACACCTCGGCCGACGGAGGCGTGCGCGAGCTGTACGTCGTGCGCAACCCCGGCGACTCGCCGACGCAGCTGACGAACGACACCGATCCGGCGACCGACCCGGTGTACAGCCCGGACGGCACCGAGATCGCCTTCCTCTCCGGCAGCGCGCTCACCGTCATCCCCGACGACGGCTCGAGCAACGACGAGCAGACGATCGGCTCCTCCACCTTCGACGCGCTCGTCGACTGGCAGGCGCTGGTCGCGACGGCGGACCCGACCACGCCGCCGAGCGTCGCGAGCCCCGACAACCCGATCCAGGGCGACACCGTCACCGCCGACCCCGGAGCCTGGAACGGCCTCGTCTCGGGCTACCTGTACCAGTTCGAGCGGTGCGCCTCGGACGGCACGGGCTGCACCCCGTTCGGCACCGCGTCCGGCACCGCCTCCTACACGCTGACGGCCGACGACGTCGGCTCGACGATCAAGGTGCTCGTCACGGCGCAGAACAGCGCCGGCTCGAGCGCCGCCGCGGAGTCTCCGACGGCGACACCCGAGGTGCTCGGCCCCGGCCCCACGAATCTGACGCCGCCGTCGGTCTCGTGGTCGACGCTGTACGACACGCCGAGGATCGGCGTGTCGCTGTCCGCGACGATCGGCACGTGGACCGGCTCGAGCAACGTCTACTCGTTCCAGTGGAAGAAGTGCGCATCTGCGACGTCGTCGTGCGCCACCATCTCGGGCGCGACGTTCTCGTTCTTCACTCCGACCGCGAACGAGTACGGGTACGTGATGCGCGTGATGGTGAAGGCGACCAACTCGTCCGGCAGCCGCACGGTCGAGTCGGGCGCGATCCCGGCGGTCTCGGCCGACAAGCCGGCGTTCCACAGCTCGCCGCCGATCAGCGGCATCAACCAGGTCGGGCAGCTCCTCAGCGTCGGCCTCGGCACGTGGACCGGGACGTTCCCGCTCACGTACGCCTACCAGTGGCGCCGCTGCGACCCGCAGGGGACGCTCACGAGCTGCGTGCCGATCCCGGGCGCGACGAAGTCGACGTACGTGCTGACGGCGCAGGACAACGGCGTCGCGCTCCGCGCCTACGTCACGGCGACGAACATCGCGGGCTCGACGACGGCAGTCTCGAACCACACGTTCCCGACGCTCCCCGCTCCCTCGACTCCGGGGTCGACGCCGACGAAGCCGGCCGTGCAGGCGTCGCCGGCGATCGACGGGCAGCCGTACGTCGGCGTCCAGCTGACCGGCTCCCAGGGCACGTGGTACGGCACCGTGCCGATGACGTTCACGTACCGGTGGAGCCGCTGCGACGCGACCGGCGCGGGCTGCAAGCGGATCAAGAATGCGACGAAGTCGCACTATGCCGTCTCCGCCGCCGACGCCGGGTCGACCCTCAAGCTGACCGTCACGGCGAAGAACTCCGCGGGCGCGACGAGCGTGCCCTCGCAGCCCACCGACACGGTGACGATGGTGAAGCCGCCGGTGAAGGGCCGCCACGTGATCGGCTCGTCGAAGGCCGACTACCTGCCGGGCGGCGGCGGCAACGACGTGATCGAGGGCCGCGGCGGCAACGACACGATCCTCGGCGGCGCCGGCAACGACAAGCTGTACGGGAACGCGGGGAACGACGTGATCGACGGCGGCACCGGCACCGACCACATCTACGGCGGCGCCGGCAGCGACACGATCCGCGCCACCGACGGCATGAAGGACACGATCGACTGCGGCGCCGGCCGCGACCGCGTCTACGGCGACCGGGTCGACGTCGTCAAGAACTGCGAGTCGGTCGTCTACCCGACCGGCTGAGCGTGCTTCGCGCGCTGCGCAGAGCGGGCGCCGCCTCGCCGTCCGTGCACCGCGACACGGCCCGCCTCGAGGCGTTCAGCGACGCGGTCTTCGCGATCACGATCACGCTGCTGATCCTCGAGATCAAGGCGCCGGGCGACAACCGTCACCTGCTGCACGGGCTGCTCGAGCTGTGGCCGTCCTATCTCGCCTATGCGGTGACGTTCCTCTTCATCGGACAGGTGTGGGCGAACCATCACGTGATGTTCGACCACATCCGCACGGCCGACCGGACCGTGCTGCTCCTGAACACGCTGCTGCTGATGGTCGTCGCGTTCCTGCCGTTCGGGACGTCGGTGCTCGCGAGCGCGTTCCGCGACCGCGCCGGCGAGCGGACGGCGGTCGTCTTCTACGGCATCACGTTCGTGCTGACGGCGCTGACGTTCAACGGCGTGTGGCAGTACGCGCGGCGGCGCGGCCTGCTCGGCGCGGCCCTCGACCGGGCGGGTGCGGCCGCGATCGGGCGGCGCTTCCAGCTCGCGCTCGTGTGGCTCGCGGCCGGGACGCTGCTCGGGCTCGCGCTCCCGGCGCTCGGAGTGATCGTGATCGCCGCGTTCAACGCGTTCTACTGGCTGCCGATCCGCGGCGAGAGCCCGGCGCCGCGGTCGTCCGACGCGGCCGTCTCCGGCTAGGGAGCGACGCTCGTGGTCGCTCTCGTCGCCGCCGTCGCGCTCGCGCCCTGGGCGCAGCCTCTGCGCTTCCGGGCGCTGCCGGGCTGGCTGCACGGCTCGGGCGGGACGTTCGCCTCCTCGTACGGGCCGGGCGGCGACATCGCCGCACCGAAGGAGTCCACGGCGTGGATCGCGAAGGGCGTGCGCTACCGCGATCGGCGGACGGCCGATCCTCCCGGCGCGACGCTCGCCCTCCTTCCGCGCAGCGCCATTCTCGTCTTCGCGGTCGTCTATGAATCGGCTCGAGTCACCGGGCACCCGATCGACCGACGGGTCGCTCACGCCACGCACTACCCCTGCTGCGACGGCACCTTCGTGCCGGGCGGCGAGTACGCCCTGACGGGCGCCGGGCCGAGCAACGCGTACTCGGTGATCGTCCGGGTCTACTTCGGCGCGCCGCCGACACGGTCGGCCCTCGCGCAGGCGCAACGCGCCGTCGACCGACTCCAGCTGCCTCCCGCCCGGTAGGGGGCGACGACGAATGGGCGGTGCAGGGCTCGAACCTGCGACCCCCTCCTTGTAAGGGAGGTGCTCTCCCAGCTGAGCTAACCGCCCGTGCGGAGTACCCCCAACGGGATTCGAACCCGTGTCGGATTCCGCCAAGGACATCGCCTAGATGCAGGGCTTTTCCGCTTCGGTTGTGGTATGTGGCGTCACCTTCGGCGTTCAGGAGGACGGCAAGTTCCTGAATGTACATGTCGTCGGCGACGATCTATGGAACTTCGAGCCCATCGAGACGGCTCTTCCGAAACTCGAGGCGATCCTCAACGCAGCACGACTCGCCCAGGAGGTGAGACATGGCTCAGGTCGTGACAGCATGAAGATCACCGTCGAGATCAACGAAGACGATCTCATGCAACTGCTGACGAGAGCGGCGTGCGACGGCGCCGCTCTCGCTCTCAAGCAGCGCGGAGAGAGCGGAGGGTGGATCACGGTCGATCTAGCCGCGGAGCACCTGAGTACGACTCCGAAGGCGATCCGCGCTCTCGTGCGTCGTCGTGAGATCCCGTTTCATCGGCGCGGGACTCGCATTCTCTTCTCGCGCGCGGAGCTAGACTCCTGGATCGGCGAGACGGTTGGCGACGTCTCGCCGAAAAACTGATGGCTCCCGCAATCGCAGCAATCGTCGCAGCGTTCATCGCCGGTCACCCGGTCAACATCGCCTGCGACGCCGACACGGCCAAGAGTCCGACGCCCCCACCTCCCGGGTACGTCGTCGAGTCCTGGACTCAGTCCGGCGGCTCCGTCTCGCACTTCCTGCCGTCGCTCTGCACGGACATGGGGAAGCCCGTGGGATCGACCGACTTCGCTCATGGACTCGCGACACTGATTCACGAGTCGGCCATCGCACGCGGCGTC
>DASZWR010000086.1:0-54040 GCA_035546215.1 Gaiellaceae bacterium
ATCCGAGGCGGTCTCGCGCAGCTGGAGCTCGGCCTGGCGCAGGGCGTCGCCGGCGGCCTGCAGCTCGGGCGCGAGGCGCTCGAGCGGCGCCACGGCACGCTCGGCCGCCGCCACGAGCTCGCCGGCCCCCTCCCCGTCCTCCGGCGCGAGCGCGGCCGCGGCGGCGGCTGCGCCCTCGGCGAGCTCGCTCACGTGCCGGAGCCGCTCGCGCTCGCCGCGCAGCTCGTCCTCGCGCCCGGGCTCGCGGCCCTCGGTGTCGGCGGCGAGGCGACGGAGCTCCTCGACGCGCGCCTGGGCTGCTGCCGCGTCGCGCGTGAGCTCGTCGTAGGCCTTCCGGGCGGCCTGGAGGTCGCGCCAGGCGCGGGCGGCGGCGCGCGTGTCGAGTCCCGCGAACGTGTCGAGGACGCTGCGCTGGTAAGCGGGCCGCGCGAGCCGGCGCTGCTCGAACTGGCCGCTCATCGCGATCAGCGCCTCGGCGGCGGCTGCGACGTCCTCGCGCGCGGCGCTGCGGCCCCAGGCGTAGGCGCGGGTGCGCCCGTCGGCGAAGATCCGCCGCGCCAGGACGACGCCGTCCTCGCCCTCGGGGCGCAGCTCGGCGAGCGGGCCGAGGTGGTCGTCGTCGACGCCGTCGAACTCGGCCTCCACGTACGCCTCCTCGCCGGCGGCGCCGATCAGCGCCGCGTCCCCGCGCGCACCGAGCAGCAGGCCGATCGCGTTCGTGAGGATCGTCTTCCCCGCGCCGGTCTCGCCGGTGATCGCGTTCAGCCCCGGCCCGAGCTCGAGCTCGGCCTCCCGGATCAGGACGAGGTTCTCGATGCGGAGCGAGCGCAGCACGGTTCCATGGTAGGTGCGGCCCCCGTCGGATTCATCGTCGGAAGGGGCCAGACCCCGAGGAGCCCGCGTCCTAGTGCCCGAAGGCCGCCGCGTAGCGCGTGAAGAACGTGACGCCCGGCAGCGTCGCGAGGCGGCACCTGCCCGCGCCGAGGCGCAGCACGGCCCGGTCGCCCGGGTCGAGGCTCGCCACCTCGTGGCCGTCGACGATCACCCGCGTCGGCACGTCGACCGAGTTGTTCGTGACGGAGAGGTCGGGGCCGCGGGGCACGACGAGCGGCCTGACGTGCAGCGAGTGCGGCGCCACGAAGGTGAGCACGAGCGCGTCGAGCCCCCACACGAGCACCGGGCCGCCGTTCGAGAGGTTGTAGGCCGTCGAGCCCTGCGGCGTCGCGCACACGAGGCCGTCGCAGCGCTGGGAGCCGAGGTCGTCGCTCCCGAGCGCATAGCCGAGCTCGACGATGCGGCCGATCGTGCCGCTCGTGATCACGGCGTCGTTGACGGCGACGTGCCGCTCCCCGGCCACCTCGACCTCCAGCGTCGGGAGCTCGATCACGGCGTAGTCGCCCGCGAAGACGCGCGGCAGGTCGACGTCGAGCCGGTCGGGGTCGACGGCGGTCAGGAAGCCGACGCGACCGTAGTTCACGCCGAGCACGGGAACCTCCGCGTCGAGGAAGCGGGCCAGCGCGCGCAGCATCGTCCCGTCGCCGCCGAGGACGACGGCGATGTCGGGCCGCCCCTCGCCGTTCACGAGCTCGACCCCGCACCGCTCGGCGAGCGCGCGCAGGTGCTCGAGCGCGGGCTCGACGCGCTCGGCGTGCCCGCTCTTCACGACGGACGCGGTCTTAACCGACGGCATCGGCGACCCACCGGTCGAAGTCGGCGGGGAGCTCGGGACTTGCTCGCTGGACGAGGTGGAGGACGTACTCACGGTTTCCCTTCGGCCCGGGGAGGTTCGAGTCTACGATCCCGCGCGGCTCTCCCCCGCTCGCGAGCAGCGCCTCCGCGACCTCGCGGACGACGCGGCGGCGCACGCCGGGGTCGCGCACGACGCCCTTCGGCACCTCGGCGCGCCCCGCCTCGAACTGCGGCTTCACGAGCACGAGCGCCTGCCAGCCGGGCGCCGCCAGGGCGAGCGAGGGCGGGAGCGCGAGCTTCACGGAGATGAACGAGACGTCGCAGGTGACGAGCTGCGGCGCGAACGGGAGCTCGGCGATGTTGCGCGCGTTCACGCGCTCCATGACGGTCACCCGCGGGTCGTCGCGGATCTTCGAGTGCAGCTGCCCGTAGCCGACGTCGAGGGCGACCACGCGCGCGGCGCCGCGCTGCAGCAGGACGTCGGTGAAGCCGCCGGTCGACGCGCCGACGTCGAGGGCGTCCAGCCCGGTCACGTCGAGCCCGAACGCGTCGAGCGCGCTCGCGAGCTTGTGCCCTGCGCGCGAGACGTAGGGCGGCGGCGCCTCCACCTCGAGCGGGGCCTGCTCGTCCACCTGCTCGCCGGGCTTCGCGTGCCCGGGGACGCGCCCGGCCATCACGAGCGCCTGCGCCTGGGCGCGCGACTCCGCGAGCCCGCGCTCGACCAGCAGGACGTCAAGCCGCTTCTTGGGCACGCCGGAACGTTACGCTCGGTGCATGCCACTCGTTTCCATGCGCCAACTCCTCGACGAGGCCGCCGCGGGCGACTACGGCGTCGGCGCCTTCAACGTGAACAACATGGAGCAGATCCAGGCGGTGATGGAGGCCGCCTCGGAGACGCGCTCCCCGGTGATCATCCAGGCCTCCCGCGGGGCCCGCTCCTACACGAACGACCGCTTCCTGATCCACCTGATGCAGGCGGCCACCGAGGTCTATCCCGACGTGCCGGTCGCCCTCCACCTCGACCACGGAAACGAGCCCGCGACGTGCTTCTCCGCGATCGAGCAGGGCTTCACGAGCGTGATGATGGACGGCTCGCTCCTGGCCGACGGCAAGACTCCCTCGGACTTCGAATACAACGTCAAAGTCACCCGTGAAGTGGTCGAACGCGCGCACGCGGCAGGCGTCACCGTCGAGGGCGAGCTCGGCACCCTCGGCGGGATCGAGGACGGCCACGGCTCGGGCGAGGTGCACCTCACCGACCCGGACCAGGCGGTCGAGTTCGTCGAGCGCACCGGCATCGACGCGCTCGCCGTCGCGATCGGCACGAGCCACGGCGCCTACAAGTTCACGAAGCCGCCGACCGGCGAGGTGCTCGCGATGCACCTGATCCAGGAGATCCACGAGAAGCTCCCCACGACGCACCTCGTCATGCACGGCTCCTCCTCGGTGCCGAAGGAGCTCGTCGACGAGATCAACGCCTACGGCGGCGAGATCAAACCGACCTGGGGCGTCCCCGTCGAGGAGATCCAGCTCGGCATCCGCCACGGCGTCCGGAAGATCAACGTCGACACCGACGCGCGCCTCGCGATGACGGGCGCGATCCGGAAGGTGCTCGCCGAGGACAAGGGCGAGTTCGACCCGCGCAAGTACCTCACTCCCGCCCGGGCGGCGATGAAGGAGGTCTACAAGGCGCGCATGACCGCGTTCGGGCAGGCCGGCCACGCCGGCGACTACAGCCCGCGGTCGCTCGACGAGATGCGCGCGGCCTACGCCGCCGCGGTCTAGACGCAGAGGCCCCGGCAGCCGCGGCTGCCGGGGCCTTCTTCGCCTCAATGCGCCTCGTTCGAGGCCGGGACGCTCATGACGTGCGTCTCGGTGAACTCGAGCAGCCCCTCGCGGCCGAGCTCCCGGCCGATGCCGCTCTGGTTGAAGCCGCCGAACGGCGCGCGTTCGTCCACCGCCGTCGCGTTGTGGTTGTTGAAGAACGTCACGCCGGTGCGGAGCTGCCGCGCGACGCGCATCGCGTGCTCCTCGTCGGTCGACCAGACGGACGAGCACAGACCCGACCAGGTGTCGTTCGCGAGCGCGATCGCCTCCGCCTCGTCGTCGTAGGGGATGACGGGCAGCGCCGGCCCGAACTGCTCCTCGCCGACGATGCCCAGGTCGTGAGCCGGGTCGAGCACGAGCGACGGCAGCAGATAGTGCCCGCTGCCGGGGTCGCAGGCGAATGCCCCGGCCTCGCGCACCTCGGCGCCGGCCGCGCGCGCCTCGCCGACGAGCTGCAGCACGAAGTCGCGCTGGCGCTCGGTGTGGAGCGGCCCCATCGTGACGGCCTCGTCGAGCCCGCTGCCGACCACCGTCCGCGCGAGCACGGACTCGAGGCCGGAGACGACGTCCTCGAAGCGGTCGCGCGGGACGTAGAGCCGCTTGATCGCCATGCAGACCTGGCCGGTGGTCATGAACGTCGCCGCGGCGAGCCGCTCGATCTCCGCGTCGTCGAAGGCCGCGTCGTCGAGGAGGATCGCCGGGTCGTTGCCTCCCAGCTCGAGCGTCACCCGGGTGAGGTTCGCGGCGGCCGCCTGCATGATCTGCCTGCCTCCGCCGACGCTGCCCGTGAAGCACACGTGCTTGACCCGCGGATCGCCGACGACGACCGGGCCGACGACGGCGTCCGCACCCGTGACGACGTTCAGGACGCCGGGCGGCAGGGCGAGCGCGAGGTGGCGCAGCGTCCGCACCACCGAGATCGGCGTCGTCGGCGGCGGCTTGACGACGACGGTGTTCCCGGACATCAGCGCGAACGGAAGGCTTGCGCCGAGGATCGCGAGCGGCCAGTTGAAGGGGAAGATGATCGTGACGACGCCGACCGGGACGTGGGCGATCGTGGTCGCGAACGGCGGCCCTGCGAGCGTCTCGTCCCCGTCGACGTGCGCCGCCACGGCGGCCGCCTCGTGGAACCGGCCGACGAGCACCAGCGAGTCGATCGTGGCCTCCATCCTCGTCTTGCCGTTCTCCCGGACGAGCAGCTCGGCGCGCTCGCCGGCATCCGAGTCGAGGCCCGCGAGCGACGCGAGGCAGAGCCGCACCCGCTCGGCGGTCGGAAGCGCAGCCCAGGCGGGCCACGCCTCGTGCGCGGCCCGGACGGCGTCCGCCGCATCGGCGGCCGACGCCGCTGCGGCGTGCCCGATCACCTCGCGATTCGACGGGTCGTAGACCGCGAGGGAGTCGGCCGTCTCGCGCTCCTCGCCTCCGATCAGGAGCGGCGTGGATGTGATGCTCAGCGTCATTTGCGAAGCCTCCGTCTCGGTCAGCTCACCACCCCGCGAGCCTATCGCCGCCCCGGCGGCCCACCAAGCGCGTCCTGGAGGAGCGCGCCCGCGGCGAGCAGGTCCCACTCGGAGCCCGGCGCTCCCACGAGCGAGACACCGGTCGGCAGCCCGCTGCGCGACCCGACGCCGGACGGGAGCGCGACGACCGGGAAGCCCGTCCAGTCCCAGTAGTAGGTGAGGGAGACCTCGGCGAGGTCGCTGAACGGGGCGTCGTAGCCGTGGCCGCGCCGGCGCGCGACGATCGGGACGGTCGGCTCGAGGATCGCGTCGACCCGGTTCGCGCGCGCCCAGTCGGTCCAGGCCGCCGCGTCGCGGCGCCGGTGCCGCCGGATCGCCGCGCGCCGCTGCGGCGTCAACGCGCGACGCTCGGCGTGCTCGAGGTACCCGCGCGTCGAAGGCCGGTAGTCGGCGCGGCGGTCGTCGAACCGGCGGTGCCAGTCGAGCATCTCGGCGCCGAGGAGATCGAAGTGCTCCGCCTCGACGTCGAGGTCGAGGTCCGGCGGGGGCACAGAGACGACCCGCCGGCCCAGCGCGGCGATCGCCGCCTCGAAGCCGGCGGCGACGTCGGGGTCGAGCTCGCCGACGCGCGGCGAGACGGCGACCCGGCGAAACGGCGTGCGCTCCACCGCGGGCTCGACGCCGGCGAGCGCCGCCAGGAGCGGCTCGCAGTCGGCGACGGTCCGCGCCATCGGGCCGGCGTGGTCGAGCGCGCGCGCGACCGGGACGATGCCGCGCAGAGGCACGAGACCGCGCGTCGGCTTGATCGTCGAGGTCGCGCAGAGCGCCGACGGGATCCGCAGCGACCCCGCCGTGTCCGTTCCCGTCGCGGCCGGGGTCATGCCCGCGGCGAGCGCGGCCGCCGAGCCCCCGCTGGATCCGCCGGCGGTGCGGTCGTTCGCCCACGGGTTCGCGACCTGGTCGGTCGTGCCCCCGGCGGCGAACTCGTGCGTGTGCAGGTGGCCGAGCAGAACCATGCCACGGGCGCGCAGGCGCACCCAGGCCGTCGAGCTTCGACGCGGCACGACGTGGAGCACGCTGCTCGACGCGGTCAGCGGCTTCCCCGCGACCGCGTAGAGATCCTTCAGGCCGACGGGGACGCCGCAGAGCAGGGGCGCCGCGCCACGGTCCGGCTGCGCGTCGGCACGGCGTGCAGCGGCGAGCGCGTCCTCCTCGTAGACGCGCACCCAGGCGTTCACAGAGCCGTCGCGCTCGTGGATCCGCGCGAGGCACGCTTCGGTCAGCTCGACGGACGAGAGCTCCTTCCGCCGCAGCGCCCGCGCGGCATCGAGCACCCCGAGGTCGGCCGGGTCCACGCGTTCGACTCTACTTCCCGTAAGGTCGGGGAGTGACGGGGCCGACGCCGGACGAGCTCGAGATCCGCCGCATCGTCGAGCAGTGGGTGCTCTGGCGCGACGCGGGCGACTGGGAGCGGTTCGCGACGGTCTGGCACGACGACGGCTTCATGATGGCGACCTGGTTCCAGGGGTCGGGCGCCGACTTCGCGCGCGTCTCCCGCGAGGGCTTCGAGCGCGGCGTCAGCATCCTCCACTTCCTCGGCGGCGGCACCGTCGAGATCGAGGGCGACCGGGCGATCGCGCAGACGAAGATGACGATCTCGCAGCGTGCCACGGTGCACGACGTCCTCTGCGACATCCTCTGCACCGGCCGCTTCTACGACTTCTTCGAGCGGCGCGACGGCCGCTGGGCGATCGTGCTCCGGCAGCCGATCTACGAAAAGGACCGCCTCGATCCGGTCGACCCCGATGCATCGCTCGCGCTCGCGCCGGAGCTGCTCGAGCGCTTCCCGCCGGGGTATCGCCACCTCGCCTACGCGCAGACGCAGATCGGCTACGACGTCAAGCCGGACATGCCGGGCCTCACCGGCCCGCAGGTCGCCTACCTCTACGAGCGCGGCGAACGCTGGCTCGCGGGCGGCGACCACGGCGATCCGCTCGTCACGACGCCTCGGTGACCGGCCCGGAGGAGATCACCGCCGAGGTGGTCGCGAGCTTCGAGGCGTGCGCCGACCCGCGGCTGCGCGAGCTGATGCAGGCCTTCGTCGCGCACCTGCACGCCTTCGCGACGGAGGTGCAGCTCTCCGAGGACGAGTGGCGCGCGCTGATCGACGCCCTCACGGCGACCGGGGAGATCACCGATGAGCGGCGGCAGGAGTTCATCCTGTGGTCCGACGCGCTCGGCCTCTCGACGCTCGTCGACGCGCTCGCCCGCCCGGCGGACGGTGCCACGGAGTCGACCGTGCTCGGCCCGTTCTATGTCCCCGGTGCGCCGCTCCGCGGCTACGGCGAGAGCATGGCCGCGGAGCCCGCGGGGACGCCCGCCTGGGTGCACGGCCGCGTGCTCTCGACGGCGGGCGACCCGATCGCGAACGCCGAGCTCGACGTGTGGCAGAACGGCGCCGACCGCCTCTACGCGGTCCAGCGGCCGGAGGCTCCGGAGGATCACCTGCGCGGCCGCTACCGCACGCGCGAGGACGGGAGCTTCGCCTTCGTCGCAGTCCGCCCCGTCGCGTATCCGATCCCCGACGACGGACCCGTCGGGCGGATGCTGGCCGCGACCGGACGCCACCCCTGGCGCCCCGCGCACCTCCACCTGATCGTGCGGGCGGACGGGTTCAGGAGCGTGGCGACGCACATCTTCGACGCCGGGAGCGACTACCTCGACTCGGACGCAGTGTTCGCGGTGAAGCCGTCCCTCGTGCGGTCGTTCGTCGAGCGCGACGCCGACGACCCGGAGCAGCCGGCGAACGTCGACGGGCCGTGGACGTCCCTCGAGCTCGACCTCGTGCTCGCACCCGCGTAGCTACGTCGCGGCGCGGGCGGCGGACGCGGCGCGACGGCGGTTGATCAGCCGCGACGCGACCACGGCGATCACCAGGATCGCCCCGTAGAACAGCGACTGCACGTACGTCTGGGCGCCCATGAGGTTCATGCCGTTCACACCGACGGCCAGGAAGAAGACCGAGATGCCCGCGCCGATCGCGTTGAACCGTCCCGGCTGGATCGTCGTCATGCCGAGGAAGACCGCAGCGTACACCGCGAGCAGGAGGTTCCCCGCACCGGGAGTCGCGGAGCCGAGGACGCCGTCGTTGACGATCCCGGAGATCGAGGCGATCAGCCCGGCGATCACGAAGCCCGAGAACCTGATCGACTTGACCCTGAAGCCGCTCAGCCGCGCAACCTCACGCGACTGGCCCACGAACAGCGCGCGCTGCCCGAAGGCCGTGAAGGTGAGCAGGTACCACATGATCAGCATGATCACGACGCCGTACCAGAAGTCGAGCGGGATATCGAGGAAGCGGTGGATCACCGTCCAGTCGGTGAGATCCGTCGAGATGCCCGGCACCGTCTGCTGGTTCGGCAGCCAGAACGCGACGCCGTTCATGATGCTCCCGGTCGCGAGCGTGATGATGAACGGGTTGACGTCGAACTGGACGACGATCCAGCCGTTCACGACGCCGCAGACGAGCCCGACGACCAGGCCGGCGACGATCGACGGGACGATGCCCCAGCCGTGGTTGACGTTGAGCCACCCGACCAGGATCGACACGAGCCCGGAGTTCTCGGCGACCGACAGGTCGAGGTCGCCGTTCGTGAGCGGCACGAGGAGCGACATCACGAGGATCAGGCCGACCGCGTTCAGGCCGAAGATCGTGGTGAAGTTCGTCCACTGGAAGAACGTGTCCGGGCGCTCGTGACCGAAGAAGGCGATGATCAGCACGAACGCGATCGGGAGCAGGGACGCTTCGAACGTGCGCGCGCTGAAGATCCGCGCCTGCCGCGAACGGCCGGGCGGCGGCCCGGCCGGAGCAGTCTGGACGGGCTGTTCCACCTCGGTCGTCATGAAGCGATCGCCACCTCTTTCGTGCTGCGCGCAGTCGTGGAGTAGACCTCGCTGGTTATCCGGTCCCGGCTGTAGGGCGGGCTCATCGACCCGGCGATCCGGCCGCCCGTGCAGAGCAGGATGCGGTGCGCCATCGTCGCGAGCTCGTCGAAGTCGGTCGTGATCCAGAGGATCGCAGCGCCCTCGGCGGCCCGCGCCCTCATCAGCTCGTAGATCTGGTGGCGCGTGGCGACGTCGACGCCCTGCGTCGGCTCGTGCAGCAGCATCACCTTCGGGCTCTGCTCGAGCCAGCGGGCGAGCAGCACCTTCTGCTGGTTGCCGCCCGAGAGCGCGGCCGGGTTCACGGAGGCGTCGCGCGGCCGCACGTCGTAGTCGGCGGCGCGCGCGTTGGCGGTCGCGAGGAGCTTGTCGAGGCGCAGGAAGCCGCCCTGCATGAAGTTCCGGAGCGAGAGCGACAGCATGTTCAGCGAGACGGGCAGATCGGGCGCGAGGCCCTGCTGCTTGCGGTCGGCCGGTACGAGCGCGACGCCGCGCTCGATCGCCTTGCTCGGCGAGAGCGCCGAGACGTCGCCGCGCCAGTCGCCGATCCGCACCTCGCCGCTCGAGCCGGCGACGTCGCCGAACAGCACGTACGGCAGGTCCTCGCTCCCGGCGCCGAGCAGGCCGGCGACCCCGAGGATCTCGCCGGCGTGCAGCGAGAAGCTCATGCCGCGGACACGGCCGCCGCGCAGGTCCGCAACCGACAACACGACGTCGCCCCTGTCGGCGTCGACCGGAGCGTCCGATCCGCGGCTCGTGGCCGACTCGATCGCGGCTCGATCCATGCGGTGGCCCGAGACGAGCTCGATCAGGTCCGCGTCGGAGACGTCCCTGACGATCACGTCCCCCACCTTCTCCCCGTCGCGGAGGACGGCAGCGCGATGGGCGATCTCGCGCACCGCGGTCATGTCGTGCGAGACGAACAGCACGCCGATCCCGTCGCGCGTGACGCGCCGGACGAGGTCGAACAGGAAGACCTTCTCGTGCTCGGGCAGGAAGACGGTCGGCTCGTCGAGGATCAGCACGCCTCCGCTCCCGTCGTTCTGCTCCCGGTACTCGCGCAGCTCTTCGGCGGCCCGCACGATCGCGAGCAGCGCCTGAGCCGTCGGGCGCAGGCGCCCCACCTGGGCGTTCGGGTCGAGGTCGACCCCGTAGCGCTCGAAGATGCGGCGAGCCCGCGCACGCTCGCCGCGCCAGTTGATCGGCGCCGCCGAGCCGAGCCCGCTCGTCGCCCGGTGCCCCACGAAGAGGTTCTCGACCACGAGCAGGTCGGGAGCGAGGCCGAGGTCCTGGTAGACGAACGCGAGGCCGATCGTGCGCGCCCGGCCCGGCGGCACCGGCAGCGGCACCTCCACGCCGTTCAGACGAAGCTCGCCGCCCGGCTCGGGCTCGTGGTAGCCGGAGAGGATCTTGACCAGGGTCGACTTGCCGGAGCCGTTCTCGCCCAGCAGGGCGACCACCTCGCCGGCGCCGATCGTGACGTCGACCCCCCGCAGGGCCCAGAAGCCCCCGAAGCTCTTCGCGAGGTTCCGCGCCTCGAGCGCGGGCGCCGCCGGACCGGTCTCACCGATGCTCTCGGGCTCAACCGGTCCGGGCGACGCCCCCGGGCTCACCTACTTCGTCACTCCCCACAGCCTCAGGTAGTCCTTGATGAAGGCACCGTTGCTGAAGGCCTTGTCGCTGTAGTTGTCGCCCTTGTAGAAGGACGCCGCGTTCTTCTTCGTGAAGAAGATGTTCGGCGCGACCTCCTTGCCGACCGGCGCCGCCGGCTTGCCGGCCAGGAGGCGGATCACCTGGTCGAGCTGGTTGTACGCGTCCCACCGCTCGTCGGGGCCCGAGTCGCCGCCGAAGATCGGGTTCTTCTGGACGGTCTTGATCTCGGCGATGCCGCCGCCCCACGCGTAGAGGTGGATGCCCGGATGCGTCCTCGCCGCACCCTGCACCACGCTCACGAGGACGTCGCTCTCACCGTCGAACGTCACGATGACCGCGTTGATCTTGCGGTTGCCCTGCAGGTCGGTGGCGATCGCCTGCTGCTCCTTCGAGCTGCCCCAGTCCTGCGTGCCGAAGTCCTCCTGCTTCTCGATCGTGCAGGTCTTCGCGCACCAGTTCTGGATCGCCTTCTTGAGCGCGTTCGTCGCGCCGCTGTACTGCGCGACCTGCGGGCTGTTCACGAACAGGATGTGAGCCGGCTGGCCCTTCAGGTCGACGAGCGCCTGGGCCAGGTCGGCGGTGACGCCGCCCGCCGTGTCGACGCCGCTCTCGGCCGCGAGGTTCGTGAGCGGGAAGCCCGGGTTGCCGCCGATCTGGTTGTAGTTGCCGTCGACGACGGGGATGTGCGCGTTCGCGAGCGCCTGCAGCTGCGGCCCGACCGCGGCGGCCGAAGGCCCGCAGAGCATCACGACCGCGTCCGCCTTGTCGGTGAGGGCGGTGCTGAGGTTGGCCTGCCAGCTCGGCGGTCCGGCGGTCGTGTTCAGCGGGATGACCGTGGCGCCCAGCGCCTTCGCCTCGGCGTCGAGGTACCCCTGCTGGCCTTTCAGGTTGCACGCGTCGATCTCGGAGCTGATCGGGAACGTGACGATCTTCTTGCCCGCGAGCGCCGCCCTGGCGTTGACCGCGGGCCCGGGCGCGTGCCACGTCGGGGCGGCCTGCGCCTTGGCCAGATAGGCCTTGAACTGCTTGATCTGGGCGGGGCTGATGGCGGTCGCCGTGGAGTGCGCGGAGGCACCGATGACGCCGGCCGCCAGGGCCGCTACCACCACGACGGGGATTGCGGCAAGGCGCCCGCGGGCGACGAGCCGCCGGAAAGGCGAACTCATGAACAGCACCTCTCTCCTATCGCTTTTCGACAGCAACAGTAGTGGTCACTTTCAAGCGGTACAACCATCCCGACGGGCCGGTGAAGCGGTGCTCAGCACCGCCGGGATCTCGACTTGCCTGTGGCGTTCGACGACCGGCTTCGCACTGCCGCCGCCGGGCTCGCCCCAGACGATCGTCATCTCTGCGCCGTCCTCGGCGCGGGCTTCGTCGACCATCGCGAGCGAGAACCAGTCGCCGGCGTTCACCGTGTAGACCGGGTACGTCGAGAGACCGACCAGATCGCCGCCCGCGAGGACCGAATCGAGCGGCAGCGTCGCGTAGTGCGCGGCCGGCAGGTCCATGTACTTCGCGGGCAGGCCCGACCCGAGCATGCTCGCGAACACGCCCAGCACGGCGTCGCGGTCCCAGCGCAGCCAGACCTTCCGCCGATGCGGGGCGCCGGCCAGGCGCTCGAGCGCATCACGGCCGGTGAAGTCGTGGTCGAACTTGACGAGGCGGCCGTAGCCGAGGTCCCACGGCGTCTCGTAGTAGTCCTCGATCTCGGACGAGACGAAGCTTCCGCCCAGCGAGAGGCTCGCCTCCCAGCCGTCGGCCGAGAGCCACTCGCGGTACGGCTTCGTGGCCTCGCCGGAGTAGATCGCCGGCGTCGGTGACGGGATCCAGCCCGACTCGATGGCGACCGTCGAGTACGCGCGCGCCCCGCCGCGCTTCAGGGCGTGCCGGTCTCCTGCCGCGAGCAGCGCGTCGATCACGCGATCGCGCTCCTCCGCAGGCCCGACGAGCTCGAGGCCGGGCATGCGCGCCATCCCGTGATTGAGCGCGCGCACGCGGACGCCGCCGACTGCGATCTCGGCCAGGTTGAAGAACGGGATATCGGACAGACGCACGCCCGAAGCCTCCGCGATCACGTCCGCGGCATTCGGCCCCTGTACCTGGAAGCGGAACGTGAGGCGCCGGCCGTCGCCGTCGAGCACGCGCTCGTCACGCGTGGCGTGCACGCGGTAGTCGCCGGTCTCGGCGCGGTACTGCAGCCAGTTGCCGAGCGCCGGGCGGCCGACGACGCACACCCGGTCGTCCTCGAGGCCGAACAGCACGCCGTCCCCGATGACGTAGCCGTCCTCGCTGCACGCGACGAGCTGCTTGGCCCGGTTGCGGCCGAAGCCGGCGAAGCTGTTGACGGCGACGTCCGAGAGCAGCCGCACCACGTCGGGGCCCTCGAGGTACACGTCCGTCATGTGGAAGGACTGGTCGAACAGCACCGCGGTCTCCATCCACGCGCGCTGCTCGTCGCGCCAGTTCGAGAACTCCGCCGGGACCGGGAAGGCATACGGCCCGGCCGGGGCGTTCCGCAGCATCTCGACGGGGCTCTCGTACCCCTGCAGCTTCTCTTCGAGGCTCGCAGCCTGCATATTGTGGCCACGATCGTATACAATCACGGCGCCAATGTCACGCGCGTGCGAATGCCGGTACGAGGTTCTGCCGTTCCGCCGCAGCGAGGACCAGGCCGCCGAGATCTCCCCGCCGCTCCGGCTGACGCTGACCGCGTCGGCGAGGCACGGCATCGACCGCAGCGTCGACTACGCCGAACGGCTGCGCGCGCTCGGGCATCGCGTCACGCTCCATCTCGCGGCGCGGATGGTCAGGGACTGCGGACACCTCGACGCGATCCTCGCGCGCACGGACGCGGCGGGGATCGACGATCTCTTCGTGGTCGGCGGCGACGTGCAGGAGCCGGTCGGCCCGTACAGCTCGGCGGGCGAGCTCCTGGAGGTCTTGAGCAGCCACCCCCTGCGCCCGCCGGCGATCGGCATCGCCGCGTACCCCGAGGGCCATCCGCTGATCGCCGACCGCGAGCTCGACGCCGCTCTCGAGCGCAAGGCGCCGCTCGCGACGTACCTGGTCACGCAGATCTGCTTCGACGCCGACGCGCTCTTCACGTGGCTCGCGCAGCGCCGGGCACGCGGCATCGCCCTTCCGCTCTATGCGGGCACGACGGGGCAGGTCGACCGGCGGCGGCTGCTCGAGGTCTCCGTGCAGGTCGGCGTCGGCCCGTCGCTCCGGTTCCTGCGCAAGCAGCGGGGCGCGCGGCGCCTGCTGCGCGGCTCGGGCGACGCCGTCGAGCGGTTCCGCGACGCGATCGACGCGCGCCGCGACGATCCCGGGCTCGGCATCGCCGGCTTCCACTTCTTCACCTTCAACGAGCTGGTGGCGACGTGGCGCCGGCAGCAGGAACGGTGCCCGGGCCACGACCGGGCGGCGGCCGAGGTAGGCGCGACATGAGCGAGCAGCGCGAGCATCCCGTCCCCGGCGAGCGCGCGCGCGAGCTCGTCCGCGGCGCGGTCGACTACCACGTGCACGTCTCGCCCGACTTCGTCGACAGGCGCATCGACGACCTCACGCTGGCTCGGCGCGCCCTCGAGGTCGGCCTGGCGGGCTTCGGGCTCAAGTCGCACTACACCGCGACGGCAGAGCGCGCGCGGGTCGTCGCCGCCGCGGTCCCGGGTGTGGCGGTGCTGGGGACGATCACCCTGAACGCGGCGGTCGGCGGCCTGAATCCGCTCGCGGTGGAGATCGCCGCCCGGGAGGGCGCGCGCATCGTCTGGCTCCCCACCGTCTCCGCGGTCAACGAGCAGCACGAGCTCACCGAGGCCCGCGCGTCCGGCAACGTCCCCGTCTGGGTCAGGTTCGAGCTCTCGCTGCGAGAGGCCGGCGTCCGCCCCGATCCGGTGCACGTGGTCGACGGCGACGGCCGCCTCACCGAGGCCGCCGAGGCCGTGCTCGACGTCGTGGCCCGCCACGACCTCGTGCTCTGCACCGGCCACCTCGGGCGCGACGAGATCTTCGCGGTCGTGGCCGCGGCGACCGGGCGCGGGATCCGCAACGTCGTCGTGACCCACCCCGAGTTCCCGTCGCAGTCGCTCGAGCCGTCCGAGCAGGTCGAGCTCGCTGAGCTGGGAGCGCTGATGGAGCGCGTCTTCACCACGCCGTACACGGGCAAGACGACCTGGGAGCGAGTGTTCGAGGCGACGCGCGCGGTCGGCGTCGAGCGCACCGTCTGGGCGACCGACCTCGGACAGCGGGCGAACCCGCCCGTCGAGGACGGGCTGGCGCTGATGGCGGAGTCGTTCCTCGACGCCGGCTTCACGGACGACGAGATCCGCACCATGGCCGTCGCGAACACCCGGCGGGTCGCGGGGGTCGCGTAGTGAGCCGCAGGCTGCTCGTGGTCGGCGCGCATTCGGCGGACTTCGTCTGGCGCGCAGGCGGCGCGATCGCCGCGTGTACGGCGGCCGGCGGCACCGCCGAGGTGATCGCGCTCTCGTACGGCGAGCGGGGCGAGAGCGGCGAGCTCTGGAAGGAGCCGGATCAGACCGTCGAGAACGTGAAGCGGATCCGGCAGGGCGAGGCCCAACGTGCGGCGGAGCACCTGGGTGCGGCGTTCCGCTGCCTCGATTTCGGCGACTACCCCCTCGAGATCGACCACGACCGGGTACTGCAGGTGGTGGAGGTCATCCGCGACTTCGCGCCGGACGTGCTCGTGACCCACACCGACACGGACCCCTTCAACCCCGACCACGGGCTCGCCTCCGTCGCGGTGCAGCGGGCGCGCTCCCTTGCGGCGGGCGCCGGCGTTCCGAGCGCGTTCCCGGCGATCCGGCCGCCCGCGCTCTACCTCTTCGAGCCGCACCAGCCCGAGCTCTGCAACTTCACGCCGACGACGTTCGTCGACATCACGAGCGTGATCGAGGCGAAGCACACCGCGATGGCGGAGATGAAGGCGCAGGAGTACCTGCAGACGTACTACGCGCAGCGCGCCGAGCACCGGGGCAACCACGCCCGCCGGGCGAGCGGCGACAACGCGATCCGGCAGGCCGAGGCCTTCATGCGCGTGATCCCGGACACGCTCGCGCAGCTATGAGCGCCGCAGAGCTCGCCCGGCTCGGCTCCGCCACGGTCTACGAGGCGGGCGGACGCCGCGGCTACGTCGACGCCGACCTCCACCAGATCGTTCCCGGCAGCGCGGTCGCCGGCCCGGCGCGGATCGCGCGCTGCGGGCAGGACGACAACCTGATGGTGCACGCGGTGATGGCCGAGCTCGAGCCCGGCGACGTGCTCGTGCTGACGATGCCGGAGCCCGCGCCCGTCGCGCTCGTCGGCGAGCTGCTCGCGACGCAGGCGAAGGCGCGGGGCGCGGCGGGGATCCTCGTCGACGGGTCGATCCGCGACGCCGACCAGCTCGCCGAGCTCGGGCTGCCCGTGTGGGCGCGCTGGGTGCGGATCCGCGGCGCGACGAAGAGGATCGTCGGCGAGCTCGACGTCCCGGTCACGGTCGGCGGCGCCACCATCCGCCCCGGGGACGTGCTCGTGCTCGACCGCGACGGCGTCGCGGTCGTCGAGCGGGAGCGCGTCGAGGAGGTGCTCGCCGCCTCGCGGGAGCGTGAGGAGCGCGAGCTCGTCAAGCGCGGCCGGCTCGCGGCCGGCGAGCTGTCGTGGGAGATCGACGGCCTGCGCGACCGGGCAGAGCGGGGGCTCCTTTGAACGAGCCGGTCTACGACGTCGCGCATCTCGGCCGCGTCGAGCTCCTGACGCCCGACCTCGACGCGAGCCTCAAGTTCTTCGTGTCCGCGCTCGGGCTGGACGAAGTCGAGCGCGCCGGCGACTCGGTGTTCCTGCGCGCCTGGGGCGACTACGAGCGTGCGTCGCTGCGACTCACGGCGGCCGAGCGCCCGGGGCCCGGCACGACGGCCTGGCGCGCGACGAGCGACGCCGCTCTCCGCCGGCGCGTCGGGGCGATCGAGGCGACGGGTCGCGGGCTCGGCTGGGAGGACGGCCTCGCCGGGATCGGGCCGAGCTACGCGTTCACCGACCCGGACGGCCACCGTATGTCGGTCTACTTCGAGAGCGAGTACTTCGTCCCGCCGGCGGGCGAGGCGCCCGCGCTGAAGAACCAGCCGCAGCGCCTGGGGGTGCGCGGCGCGGCCGTGCGGCGGCTCGACCACGTCAACGTCTGGTGCCGCGACATCGACGCCAACGCCGACTACATGGTCGACGTCCTCGGCTTCCGCGTCAGCGAGCAGGCGATCGACGCCGAGGGCCGCAGGACCGGCGCCTGGCTGCACGTGACGCCGAAGTCGTACGACCTCGCGTACGGTCGCGTCGATCCGGTCGGCGGCCGGCTGCACCACGTCGCCTACGCCGTCGACGCGCGCGAGTACGTGCTGCGTGCCGCGGACGTCTTCCTCGATGCCGGCGTCCGCATCGAGGCCGGGCCCGCCAAGCACGCCGTGCAGCAGACGACCTTCCTCTACGCGTTCGAGCCGGGCGGCAACCGCATCGAGGTGATCAGCGACGGGCGGCTGCTGCTCGCCCCGGACTGGCGCCCGATCACGTGGACGCCGGAGGAGCGGGCGCGCGGGCAGGCCTGGGGGACGCTGATGCCCGAGAGCTGGTTCACGTACGCCACGCCACCCGTGGACGCGGCAGAATCGAGAGAAACGGAGCACGCATGAGCGCGAAGAACCTTCAGGAGATCGTCGAGTCGAACGACGTCGTGCAGATGCTGCGGAACTCGCAGCTCGGCGCGTACATCTACCCCGTCGTCCCGGCCGAGTTCACGAACTGGCGCCGCGAGCAGCGCGCCTGGCGCGAGACCGCGTGCCTCTACGACCAGTCGCACCACATGGTGAACCTCTTCGTGCGGGGCCGGGACGCGCTGAAGGTGATCTCCGACACGGCGGTCAACAGCGTCAGCGACTTCCCGCTCGACCGCGCGAAGCAGTACATCCCTGCGACGCCCGCCGGCAACGTGATCGGCGACGGCATCCTCTTCCACCTCGCAGAGGAGGAGTTCCTCTTCGTCGGCCGCTCACCCGCCGCGAACTGGCTGCGCTATCACGTGGAGACCGGCGGCTACGACTGCGAGGCCGAGCTGGACGACCGCTCGCCGATGCGTCCCTACGGGAACCCGGTGTCGCGTCGCCTCTGGCGCTTCCAGGTCCAGGGGCCGAACGCCTGGCAGGTGCTCGAGAAGGTGAACGGCGGCCCCATCGACCAGCTGAGGTTCTTCCGGCTCGGCACGATGAAGGTGGCCGGCCGCGAGGTGCAGACGCTCCGCCACGGCATGGCCGGCGCGCCCGGGCTCGAGCTCTGGGGGCCGTACGAGACGCACGAGGAGTCCCGGCAGGCGATCCTCGAGGCGGGCCGCGAGTTCGGGCTCGAGCCGGTCGGGTCGCGCGCGTACTCGTCGAACACGCTGGAGTCGGGGTGGATCCCCTCCCCGCTTCCGGCGATCTACACGGGTGAGGAGCTCCGCGCGTATCGCGAGTGGCTGCCCGCCGACAGCTACGAGGCGGTCAACGCGCTTGCCGGCAGCTTCGTCTCCGACGACATCGAGGACTACTACCTGAACCCGTTCGAGCTCGGCTACGGCCACATCGTCAAGTTCGACCACGACTTCGTCGGCCGCGACGCGCTCGCGCAGATCGACGGCGAGACGCAGCGGAAGAAGGTGACGCTCGAGTGGTCGAGCGAAGACGTCACCGACATCCTCGGCTCGATCTTCGCCCCCGAGGGCGAGGGCTACCAGTTCTTCGACCTGCCGAACGCCAACTACGCGTCCTCGAACTTCGACTCGGTGCTCGGCGACTCGGGCGAGGTGATCGGCCTGTCGCTCTTCACCGGCTACAGCGCGAACGAGAAGCACGCGCTCTCGCTCGCCGTGGTCGACCCGGACGTGGAGATCGGGAGCACCGTCACCGTCGTCTGGGGCGAGCCGGACGGCGGCACTCGGAAGTCGACGGTCGAGCCGCACCGCCAGAAGGAGGTGCGCGCCGTCGTCAGCCCGGTCCCGTACGCGAAGGTGGCGCGCGTCGACTACGCGGGCGGCGGCTGGCGCAGCACCGGAGGCGCCGCCTGAGCACCGACGCCTACCGGGCGCTCCGCGACGCGATCGTCGCCGGACAGCTGCAGCCGAACCAGCGCCTCGTCGAGGCCGACCTCGTCGAGGCGCTGGGCGTCGGCCGTGCGGCGATCCGCACCGCGCTCATCCGGCTCGAGCAGGAGCACCTCGTCGAGCGCGAGCGGAACCGCGGCGCACGGGTGCGCATGGTCTCGCTGCCGCGGGCGATCGAGATCCTCCAGGCGCGCGAGGTGCTCGAGGGACTGACGGCCAGCAGGGCGGCCGACCACATCACGCCGAAGGACGCGACGGCGCTCCGCGCCGACCTCGCGGTGCAGAGGAAGCACCTCGACCGCGGCGACCTGCTCGCCGCATCCGACGCGAACGCGGCGTTCCACCGACGCGTCGTCACGATCGCCCGGCACGAGACGGCCGCGCGGCTGATCTCGTCGCTCCACGCCCAGATGGTGCGGTTCCAGTACCGCACGATCCTCGCCCCCGGACGCTCCGAGAGCTCGTTCGCCGAGCATCTCGCCATCGCCGACGCGATCGCCGACGGCAACGCGCGTGCCGCCGAGCGGGCCATGCGCAGGCATATCGCGAACGTCACCGCGGCACTGCAGTCCCTGGACGCGAGTGGCCACGCGAGCGTCAACGGACGGTGACGCCGCTGCGTGAGCACGCGCCCCCCGCGATCGCGCTGCTCGGGCTCGGTGAGGCAGGGAGCGCACTGGCCGGCGATCTCGTCGCCCGGGGCGCGGAGGTGCACGGCTACGACCCCGATCCCGCCCGTCGTCCCGACGGGGTCCTGCGCTGCGAGACGATCGCCGGGGCGGTGCGCGCGGCCGGGGTCGTCCTCAGCGTCAACGCGCAGGCGGTCGCCGTGCGCGTCGCCCGCGAGGCCGCGCCCGCGCTCGCCCCGGGCGCGCTCTTCGCCGACCTGAACACGACGAGCGCGGCGGTCAAGGCCGAAGCTGCCGCCGCGGTCTCGCCCGTCGCGTTCGTCGACGTGGCGCTGCTCGGGCCGGTGCCGCCGACCGGTCTCGCGACGCCGTGCCTCGCCTCGGGCGAGGGCGCGGAGCGCTTCGCGGAGGTCTTCGGCGCGTTCGACATGCCGGTCGAGATCGTCGCCGGCGGCCCCGGAGCGGCCTCGATGCGGAAGCTTGTCCGCAGCGTGTTCATGAAGGGTCTCGGCGCGGCGGTCGTCGAGAGCCTCGCCGCGGCGGAGGCTGCGGGCTGCGAGCCCTGGCTGCGGCAGGAGATCGCCGCGGTGCTCGCCGCCGGGGAGCCGTTCGTGACGCGCCTCGTCGAGGGCAGCAGGCAGCACGCGACGCGCCGCATCGACGAGATGGAGGCGGCAGCCGCGCTCGAGCGGGAGCTCGGCCTCGAGCCGCATGTCGCCGGGGCGGCCGTCTCGGTGCTCCGCGGGCTGACCTAGCACGTCGAGCCCGCAGGCGCCGTCCCCGGTCAGTCGCCCGGCCGCACGAGCCCGGCCTCGTACGCGGCGACCACCGCCTGCACGCGGTCGCGCGCGCCGAGCTTCGCGAGGATCCGGTTCACGTGCGTCTTGACAGTCGCGCCGCTCAGGAAGAGCTCCTGCGCGATCTCCGCGTTCGTGCGCCCGCGCGCGATCAGGCTCAGCACCTCCCGCTCGCGCGCGGTCAGGCCGGCGAGCCGCCCGTTCTCGACGCCGCCGGGCGGCGGACGCCGCACGAACTCCTCGATGAGCCTGCGCGTCACCGTCGGCGCCAGGAGCGCTTCCCCCGCCGCCACGGTGTGCACCGCCTCGACGAGCTGCGCGGGCGGTGCGGTCTTGAGCAGGAACCCGCTCGCTCCGGCGGCAAGGGCGTCGTACACGATCCGGTCCTCGTCGAACGTCGTCAGCACGAGCACGTGCGCGGCCAGCTGTTCCGACACGACGATGCGGGTCGCCGCGATCCCGTCGAGGACGGGCATGCGGACGTCCATCAGCACGACGTCGGGGCGGAGCTCGCGCGCCCGCTCGACCGCCGCCCGGCCGTCGTCGGCCTCCCCCACCACCTCGAGGCCGGGTTGAGCGTCGATGATCAGCTTGAACCCACCCCGGACGAGCGCCTGGTCGTCGGCGAGCAGGACGGTCGTCACGCAGGCGCCTCGAGCGGCAGCAGCGCCCGCACGACGAAGCCGCCCTCGGCACGCGGCCCGGCGTCGAGGCTGCCGCCGAAGATCCCCACGCGCTCGCGCATCCCCACGAGGCCGTGGCCGCCTTCCTTCGCCGGGCCCCCACCGCCGCGGTCGACGACCTCGATCTCGAGGGTCGACGGCCTGTACCGGAGGTGCACGATCGCAGGGGCGCCGCCGGCGTGCTTGAGCGCGTTCGTCAGGGCCTCCTGCACGACGCGGTAGGCGGACAGGTCGACGCCGACCGGGAGCGGCCTGCGCTCGCCTTCCACCTCGAGGTCGACGCTGAGCCCCGCCTGGCGCATCTCGTCGACGAGCCGGTCGACGTCAGCGAGGCCCGGCTGCGGTGCGAGGCCCATCTCCTCGTCGCCGTCCCGGAGCACGCCGACGAGCCGTTTCATCTCGACGAGGGCCTGACGCCCGGTGTCCTGCACCGCCCGCACGGGGTCGACCGCGCGCTCGGGGTCGAGCCGCAGCATCTCCTCGGCCGCCCCGGCCTGCACGGTCATCACCGACACGGAGTGCGCGATCACGTCGTGCAGCTCGCGGGCGATGCGCGCGCGTTCCGCGGCCACCACCTCACGGCGTTCGAGCTCGAGCTCGAACGCGCGGGTCTCGGCCGCCCGCAGGCTCCGAGTACGCGCGCCGAAGGCGATGCCGAGGAGCCCGGGCGCGAGGACGAGCGCGCCGATCCAGGGATAGTCGGTGCCCATGTAGTGGTCGGTCCCGCGCAGCTCGTCGACGGCCATCGCAAGCCACAGCGCGCAGATCAGGATCGTCAGCCCGAGCGCCGCGCGGCGCCGGTCCTCGTAGGCGCCGATCGACCACGAGACGAGAAACAGCGCCACGACCGGCGAGACCGCCGAGTGCATCGTCATGCCCAGGGAGGTCTGTGTCAGCATCGCGCCGACGACCACGAGCATCACGAGGAGCGGGTACCCGCGCCGCCAGACGAGCGCGACGCCCGCCGCGACCATCAGCGGAGCGGTCGCGGACTCCGGGCCGAGGTGCTCGACCAGGACCTCGCCGAGCATCCAGGCGGTGAGCGCAGCAGCGATGAGGACGTCGAGCTTCCGCATGCGCCGCAACGTATCGCGCGGCGCGGCGGCTGACATCAACCCCAGGGTCGATTCGGGTTCAACCCGCGCGCCGACGACGCCCGGACGCGGGCGTCCTACCGTCGATCGGGTACTCACCGACCACGAAGGGAGTCCTCGTGAAGCTCTACAAGACCATGGGTGGGATCGGCGCTCTCGCCGTCGCGCTGCTGCTCGTCAGCTACCCGTTCCGCGACGACGAGCACGGCGCCAGGTGGATCATCGGCGGGATCGGCTGGTTCGGCTTCCTGCTCTGCGTGCTCGCCCTGATCGTCCTCGCGCTCGTTGCGCTCGGACGCGGCATCAAGAACCGGACGTCGGTCGCCTAGACGGTCCGGACCGCGAGGTCGTCGACGATCCCGGCCAGCACCTCGGTGTCGGCGTCGATCTCCGCGAGCCGGGCGTGGGCCCGCTCCGCCGCCTCGTCCGCGAGGCGGCGGGCGCCGTCCTCGCCCACCTCGAGCACGTAGCCGTCGCCGTCGAGCAGGTCGTCGACGATCTGGAAGAGCAGCCCGACCTCCGCGCTGAGGCTGCGCCACGGTGGGTGCTCGTCGACCGGCACCTCGACCGCCCAGAGGCCGCACATGATCGCGGCCGAGAACAGCGCTCCGGTCTTCAGCGAGTGCAGATGCGAGAGCTCCGCGCCGCCTTCGAGGTCGAGCTGCTGGCCGCCGATCATCCGCAGCGTCGCGTCGACGAGCTCGCGCGCCACCGACGCCGACCGGTACGTCAACGCGAGGCGCACCGCCTCGACGACGAGCGCGTCGCCCGCCAGGATCCCGGTCGCCTCCCCGAACTTCGCCCACACCGACGGCTGCCCGCGGCGCTCGCTGTCGTCGTCGAGGGCGGGCAGGTCGTCGTGGACGAGCGAGAAGGAGTGCACGAGCTCGACCGCAGCGGCGGCAGGCAGAGCGTCCTCGACCCGCGCACCGACCGCGTCGGCCGCCGCGAGGCACAGCACCGGGCGCACGCGCTTGCCGCCGAGCGCGTGGCGCATCGGCTCCTCGAGCGTGCCGAGCTCGGGCAGGAAGGCGAGCTCGGCGAGGTACGCCTCGACGAGGTCGCGCAGCTGGTCAGTCGGCCGGGGCATCGGGGTTCGGCTCCGGAGGCGCGGCGGCCTCGGTCTCGGCGGCGCGCTTGGCGCGCTGCAGCTCGGCCTCCACTTCCTTCGCGAGCTCGGCGAGCTCCTGCAGGATCTCGATCGCCTGGTCGGGGTCCTCGGTCGCGTCGAGGCGCGTGCGGGCCGCCTCGAGGCGCGCCAGCAGGTCCTCGGCCTTGTTCAGTGACTCGTCGGCAGTGCTCATGTTCAGGCTGCCTCCTCTCGTTGGATCCGTCCCAGGATGCCGTTCACCAGCCTCGCAGCATCCTCCGACGCGTAGCGCTTCGCGAACGCCACCGCCTCGCTGATCGCCACCTCGGCCGGCACGTCCTTGCTGCGGAGCTCCTCCACCGCGACGCGCAGCGCGCTGCGTTCGACGGTGCCGAGCCTATCGGCCGTCCACCCCTCCGACGCGGCGGTGATGCGCGCGTCGAGCTCGGGCGCGTGCGAGGCGACCGTCTCGGCGACGCCGCGCGCCCATGGGTCGATCTCGCCGGCGTACTGCGAGCCGATCGGCTGGCCGCTCAGATCCCACTGGTAGAGCAGGAACAGCGCCTGCCGCCGCGCCTGCCTACGCGAGAGCGGCATCGGCCGAGCGCAGCGCGTCGAGGGTCGAGGTGGAGTACTCGCCGGTCCGGAACGGGTCGCTCGCGAGCACCTCGAGCGCGAGGTCGCGCGTCGTCGGGACGCCCTCGATCGCCGTCTCCAGGAGCGCCCGCTCCGCCCGCGCGATCGCCGCCTCGCGGGTCGCGTCCCACACGATCAGCTTGGCGATCATCGAGTCGTAGAAGGGCGGCACGGTGGTGCCCGACTCGACGAACGTGTCGAGCCGGACGCCCGGTCCTTCCGCCGGGTGGAACAGCGAGACGAGGCCGGGCGACGGACGGAAGTCGTGCTCGGGGTCCTCGGCGTTCAGCCGGACCTCGATGGCGTGGCCGCGCCGCGGCGCGCGCCCCTGCGCCGAGAGCACCTCGCCCGAGGCGACGCGCAGCTGCTCGCGTACGAGGTCGATCCCGGTGCACATCTCCGTCACCGGATGCTCGACCTGGAGGCGCGCGTTCAGCTCGATGAAGTAGAAGCTGCCGTCGGGCCCGAGCAGGAACTCGAACGTGCCCGCGTTGCGGTAGCCGACGCTGCGGCAGGCGCGCTCGGCCGCCGCCTCCATCGCCTCGCGCGTCTCCGGCGTCAGGGCGGCGCTCGGCGACTCCTCGATCAGCTTCTGGTGGCGCCGCTGGATCGAGCACTCGCGCTCGCCGAGCGTGAGCACGTTGCCGTGCTCGTCGCAGATCACCTGGATCTCGACGTGGCGCGCCGGGGTGAGCGCCTTCTCGACGTACATCGTCCCGTCGCCGAAGGCGGCCTCGGCCTCGCCGGAGGCCATGCGGAACGCGTCCTCCAGCTCGTCCGGCCTGTGCACGAGCCGCATGCCCTTGCCGCCGCCGCCGGCCGTCGCCTTCAGGAGCAGCGGGAAGCCGATCTCGTCCGCGACGGCCCGCACGTCGTCGACGGTGGTCGCGCCGTCGGTGCCCGGGACGGTCGGCACCTCGGCCGCGCGCATCGCCTGCTTCGCGCTGATCTTGTCGCCCATCGTCGCCATCACGTCCGCCGGCGGCCCGACGAAGACGAGGTCGTTGTCGACGCACGCCTCGACGAACGCCGGGTTCTCGGCCAGGAAGCCGTAGCCGGGGTGCACCGCCTGGCAGCCGGTCGTGTTGGCCGCCGCGACGATGCTCGGGATCTGGAGGTAGCTCTGCGCCGCCGCCGGGGGCCCGACGCACACCGCGTGATCCGCCATGCGCACGTGCAGCGCGTCCCGGTCGGCGGTCGAGTAGACGGCCACCGCCTCGACACCCAGCTCGTGAAGTGCGCGGATGACCCGGACGGCGATCTCGCCCCGGTTCGCGACGAGCACGCGCGAGAACATCAGAGATTCGGTGGGCCGCTGATGGGCTCGAGCTCGAAGAGGAGCTGTCCGTACTCCACGGGCTCGGCGTTGCCGACGTGGATCTTCCGCACGATCGCCTCGACCTCGGCCTTGACCTCGTTCATCAGCTTCATCGCCTCGAGGATGCAGAGCGTCTGGCCCGGCGCGACCGCGTCGCCCTCCTCCACGAACGCCGCGACGCCCGGCGCCGGTGCGCGGTAGAACGTGCCGACCATCGGGCTCTCGACGCGGACGAGCGTGTCGTCGCGCGGCGCGACCGGCCCGGGCTCCGGGTCGCCGATCGGCGCGACGGGGACCCCCGCGGCGACGTAGGCGGGCTCGGCGGTGCGGCGCACGCTCACGCGCATGCCGTCCTCCTCGATCGTGATCTCGCCGACGCCCGTCTCCTGCACGATGCGCACGACCTCGCGGATGCGCTCGGCGCGCTCCTGGTCGACGCCGTTCGCGCCGAGGGTCTCGTCGCCGCCCGAGCGTTCGCGGATCGAGCGGAGAAGCGGCTCCGCCTCCTCGCCGAACAGCGCGAGCAGCAGCAGCTCCTCCTCGCTCGCGGCCAGCCCTTGCGCCTCCTCGCGCAGGCTCTCGAGGTCGACCGGCGGCTCCTGCTCGCCCCCCTCGCCGCGCAGCTCGACGGCACGCTTGAGCGCCGGGTCGACCTCGGCCGGCGTGCGGCCGAAGTTCCCGAGCACGAGCTCGCGGAGCTCGTCGACCATCGTCGAGTAGCGGTTGGCCGTGAGCACGTTGAGAAGCGCCTGCGAGGCCACGATCTGCCCGATCGGCGCGGCGAGCGGCGGCGAGCCGACCTCGTCGCGCACCTTCGCCACCTCCTCGAGCACCTCGTCGAGGCGGTCGCCGGCGGCCTGCGCGGCGAGCTGGCCGTCGAGCGCGCCCACGAGGCCGACGGGAAGCTTCTGCTGTGCGGCCCGCACCGCGATGCGCGGCGCCACCGGCGACACCGGCTCGTCGCCGATGTGCTCGTCGACGAGGTCGGCGGCGGCCCAGAGCCGGTCCATGTCCACGCCGGTCGAGAGGCCGAGCCCCGCGAGCGCCTGGGCGGCGGCCTCGGAGGAGACGCGGTGCATCGTCAGCGCGACCGGGTACACGGCGGTGGCGATCACGTCGGCTCCGGCGCGCGAGGACTCGATCGCGTTCGCGAGCGCGTTGCCGCCGGCACCCTGCGCGTAGAGGCCGACCGGCAGGCCGGAGACGTCGCGCAGCTCGGCCACCAGCTCGCTCGCCCGGTGCGGCTGCAGCAGGGCGGCCGGATCGTTGAGGAGCAGGCGCGCGGCGCCCATCTCGGGCAGACGCCTCGCGGCGTCGACGAGCGCCTCGTGGCGGCCGCTGCCGTAGAGCAGACCCGCCTCGAACTCGGCTCCCGCCTCGACCACGGCGCGCGCAGCCTCGCGCAGGTTCTCGACGTCGTTCAGCGGGTCGTGCAGCCGGAAGACGTGGATGCCGCTCGTGGCCGCGCTCGAGATGAAGCGGCGCGTCAGGTCGGGCTCGACCGGCCGCGAACCGACGAGGAAACGGCCGCGGAGCGCCAGCGCCAGCGGCGTCTGCACCCGCGCCTTGAGCGCGCGGATGCGCTCCCACGGGCTCTCGACCCCGCGGCGGACGGCCGTGTCGAAGACGCCGCCGCCCGAGACCTCGAGGTACGCGAACCCGGCGCCGTCGAGGATCTCGGCGAGCCGGAGCACGTCCGCCGTCGGGATGCGGCCCGCGAGCGGCTCCTGGCTCAGGACGCGAATCGACGTGTCGACGAGGCGAGGCATCGGCCGTAGACCCTATCCTGCCCCCGCGATGGGAGCCCCGAAGGACCACGTGCGCTGCGTCGAGTGCCGGCACGAGTACGAGCTGCCGGCGGTCGGCGAGGAAATGGGCTGCTCGGAATGCGGCAGCATCTCGTGGGTGAGCATGCGGATCCCGGCCGGCGAAGCTGCCGCTACGCCCGCTGGATGTAGCGCTTCTCGCGCGGGTCGACCTTGATCCTGTCGCCCACGTTCACGAACAGCGGCACCTGAACGACCGCGCCGGTCTCGAGCGTCGCCGGCTTCGTGACGTTGGAGACCGTGTCGCCCTTCACGCCCGGCTCCGTGTCCGTCACCTCGAGCACCACCGACGACGGCAGGTCGACGCCCGACGGGTTGCCGCCGACGAACATCACCTGCACCGAGGAGCTCGGCTGCATGAACGGCAGCTCCTCTTCGACCATCGAGTGCGGCACGGCGAGCTGCTCGTACGTCTGCTCGTCCATGAACACGACCTCGTCGCCCGAGTCGTAGAGGTACTGCATGTTCTTCTGCTCGGTGCGCACGCGCGGGAACTTCTCGCCGGCGCGGAACGTCTTGTCGACGACGCTGCCGGAGGAGAGCGACTTGAGCTTCGTGCGCACGAACGCACCGCCCTTGCCGGGCTTCACGTGCTGGAACTCGACGATGCGCCACGTCTGGCTCTCCAGCTCGATGTGCATCCCGTTCCGGAACTGGTTGGTGGAGACGATCTCGGCCATCGGCGGCGGAGGGTACCAAGCGAGGCGTCTACGAGACCTCGATCAGCTCCTTGGGGAAGCTCGTCAGCACCTCCACGCCGTCCTCGCGGACGATCGCCAGGTCCTCGATGCGCACGCCGCCCTGCCCCGGCAGGTAGATGCCCGGCTCGATCGTCACGCAGTGGCCGACCTCGAGCGTGTCCGTCGACTCGGTCGAGAGCCGCGGCGCCTCGTGCACCTCGAGCCCGACGCCGTGGCCGAGTCCGTGCCCGAACTGGCCGCCGTACCCGGCCGCCTCGATCGGCTCGCGTGCGAGCGCGTCCGCCTCGACGCCCGTCATGCCGGCGCGGATGCCCGCGACCGCCTGCTTCTGCGCGGCGAGGCAGACGCCGTAGATCTCGCGCAGCAGCTCGGGCAGGTTGCCGCCCGTCGAGAACGTGCGCGTGCAGTCGGAGTGGTAGCCGCCGACCTTCACGCCCCAGTCCACCGTGACGAGCGTGCCCGGCTCGACGATCGCCTCCGTCGGCCGCGCGTGCGGCAGCGCCCCGCGCGGGCCGGAGGCGACGATCGACTCGAACGCCATGTCGTCGGCGCCGTGCGCGTGGGCGAGCTCCTGGAGCCGCCACGCGATCTCCTTCTCGGTGCGCCCCACCCAGGTCTCCGCGGTGAGCGCCTCGAGCGCCCGGTCGGCGATGCGGGCCGCGCGCCGGAGCTTCGCGACCTCCTCCTCGTCCTTCACCGCGCGGACGCCGTCGACGAGCCCGCTCGTCGGCACGAGCTCGGCGCCGCCGGCCCCGAGCCGCTCCCATTCGAGGTACGGCAGCACGTCCGCCTCGAACTGCACGCGGCCGGAGAGGCGTGCGCCCACGTCGGCCATCAGCCCGCGCTTCGCGATCACGGCCTCGACGCCCGGCACCTCCTTCGCCTCCTCGGCGTAGCGGAAGTCGGTGTAGAGCGTCGCCTCGCCGCCGGGCCGCACGAGCAGCGCGGCGTTCGAGCTCGCGAAGCCGGTGAGGTAGTAGACGTTCGTCAGGTTCGTGACGAGCAGCGGTGCGTCGAGCTGCTCGCCGAGTGCGCCGAGACGCGTCATTGCTCCACCTTTCCCACGAGGAACTCGAGCGCCTCGCGATAGCCGTCGGGGCCCTTGCCGATCACGCGGTGCGAGGCGATGTCCTGGACGACGCTGAAGCGCCGCCACTCCTCCCGGTGGGCGATGTCGGAGAGGTGCACCTCGACGAGCGGCACCTCGAGCAGCTCGAGCGCGTCGCGGATCGCCCAGCTGTAGTGGCTCCACGCGCCCGGGTTCACGATCACGGCGTCGACGTTGTCGTACGCGTCGTGGATCCACTCGATGAACTCGCCCTCGGTGTTCGTCTGGCGGCAGCGGGCGGTGATGTCGAGCGCGTGCGCCCACTCGTAGATGCGGCTCTCGAGCTCGTTCAGGCTGAGCCCGCCGTAGAGCTTCGGGTCGCGCCGCGCGAGCATGTCGAGGTTCGCGCCGTTCAGGATCAGGACCTGCATCAGCGGATGAGGCTATCGAGGGCCGCGCGCACCTCGTCGGCGGGACGCGGCGCGAGGTACGGCCCGTCGTCGCCCAGCAGCACGAGGTTGATCGTGTCGCCCTGCCGCTTCTTGTCGCGCCGGAGCGCCGCCCAGGCCGTGTCGCGGTCGACGGCGACGGGCTGCGGGTCGAGCGCCTCGACGACGGGCGCGGGGTCGCGGCCCGAGAGGCGCAGCGCGGCGAGCAGGCCGAGCGCGACCGCCTCGCCGTGCGGGAGGTCGAAGCCGGCGGCCGCCTCGAGCGCGTGCCCGAAGGTGTGGCCGAGATTCAGCCAGTTCCTGACGGTGCGGTCGTGCGGGTCGCGCAGGCAGAGCGCCGCCTTGTACGCGGCGGCGCCGCGAACATCGAGCGCACGGGCGGCGAGCAGCTCGGTCTTGATCAGCTCGGCGAGCCCCTGCCGGCGCTCGCGCTCGGGCAGCGTCTCGAGGAGCGCCTCGTCGATCACGACGCGGGCCGGCCAGTGGAACGCGCCGACGAGGTTCTTCCCCTGCGGGATGTCGATCGCCGTCTTGCCGCCGATCGCCGCGTCGACCTGGCCCACGAGCGTCGTCGGCACGGCGACCCACGGGATGCCGCGGAGATAGGTCGCCGCGGTGAGCCCGGCGGTGTCGGTCGCGGCGCCGCCGCCGAGGGCGACGATCGTCCCGGAGCGGTCGAGCGTCAGCTCGCTCCACAGCCGCTCGACCACGCGGATCGACTTGGCCTCCTCGCCGGCCGGCAGCTCGTGCGTCGACACCAGCCGGTCGCCGAGCGCCTCCTGGGCGCGCGGGCCGTGGATCCCCATCACGGTCTGGTCGGCGACGAGCGCGACCGGGCCGGCGCCGGGGACGAGCTCGCCGAGGCGCTCGAGCGCGCCGAGCTCGTGGTGGATGCCCGCCGCGGCGAGCACCGCGCCGTCGACGTCCCCGGCGACCGCATCCGCGACCGCACGGTAGAGCGGCTGCCGCTCCGCGTACAGCCGCCGGAACTCGGCCTCGTCGCGCGCGAGCGGACGGTCGCTCCCCTGCGCGCGCGCCCAGGCGGTGTCGACGTCGACGTCGAGCAGCAGCGTGAACGCCGAGCGGGCGAGCTCGTCGCGGATCTCCTCGGTCGTCACCGCGCCGCCCCCGAGCGCGAACACACTCGGCACGCGGCCCTCGAGCGCGAACAGCGTCCGCTGCATCTCCTGCGCGCGGAACTGCGCCAGCCCGTGCTGCTCGATCGCTTCGGTGGCGCCGACGTCGAGGTCGTCGCCGTAGCGTCCGAGCCGCTCGGCGAGCGGCCCGACGAGCGTCGACTTCCCGGCGCCCATGAACCCGACGAGCGCCACGTGCCGGTCGAGTGCGTTCAGGACTTTGTGTTGACTCAACACAAACCCCCGAGGCTCGCCGCGGTTCCGAGCTTGTGTTGACTCAACACAAGCCTCAGGGGTGCGGCCACGAGATGCGCTCGCAGTACGCGCGGTGCGCGGCCACGAAGTCGCCGACCGCGTCGCCGCCGAACTTGTCGAGCGCGAGCACCGCGAGCTCCCACGCCACGGCCGCCTCCGCGACGACGGCCAGCGCCTCGACGGCCGCGACGTCCGAGCGCTCGACGAGGGCGGTCGCCTCCTCGCCCGTCGCGAGGTCGACCGACTTCAGCGGCTTCATCAGCGTCGGCAGCGGCTTCATCGCGGCGCGGAGGACGATCTCCTCGCCGTTCGAGATCCCCGCCTCAACCCCGCCGGCGTGGTTCGACGTCCGGCGCCTGTCGACGCCGATCTCGTCGTGCGCCGCCGAGCCGCGCAGCCCCGCGAGCGCGAACCCGTCGCCGATCTCGACGCCCTTCACCGCCTGGATCCCCATCACGGCGTACGCGAGGCGCGCGTCGAGCCGGTCGGCCTTGTCGGCGTACGTGCCGAGCCCCGGCGGCACGCCGTGCGCGCGCACCTCGACGACGCCCCCCACGGTGTCGCGCTCCTTGCGCGCCTCGTCGATCTCCGTCCGCAGCGCGTCCTCGTCGACGGTCGAGCCGGCGACGGAGACGCCGATCGTCGCGAGCAGCGCCTTGGCGACCGCACCGGCGGCCACGTGCACCGCCGTGTGCCGGGCGGAGGCCCGCTCGAGCGAGTTCCGCACGTCGGCGTGGCCGTACTTCTGCACGCCCGCGAGGTCGGCGTGACCGGGGCGCGGCAGCGTCACCGCCTTCGTCCCCTTGCCCGCCGGCTCGCCCTCGGGCGGCCAGGGCGCCATGCCCCACGTCCAGTTCTTGTGGTCGCGGTTCCAGACGACGAGGGCGAGCGGCGTGCCGAGTGTCCGGCCGTGACGGAGCCCGGCGAGCACGTCCACGCGATCCTGCTCGATCTGCTGCCTGGGCGAGCGGCCGTAGCCCTCCTGGCGCCGTTTCAGGTCGCCGTCGATCGCGTCGCGGTCGAGCTCGAGGCCGGCCGGGAGGCCGGTGAGGATCGCGACGAGCCCGGGGCCGTGCGACTCCCCGGCGGATGCGAGGCGTAACGTCATCGGCGCAAGCCTAGAGTGCGGCCGTGGCCGTCGCCCTCCAGATCATGGCGAGCGGGTTCGCGGCAGGGGCGGTCTACGGCCTCGTCGCGGTCGGCCACTCGCTCGTGTTCCGCCTCACGGGCGTCGTGCACTTCGCGTTCGGCGAGCTGATCGCGCTCGGCGTCTTCGCCACGCTGTTCGTCGCCGCGGGATCGGGGCCGGTGTCGCAGACGAGCGTCGGCGGCGGCCGCTTCCTTGTCGCACTTCTCGTCGGGCTCGTCGTCACCGCCGCCGCGAGCGCGGGCTCGTACTTCCTGGCGATCGAGCCGTACCGGGCGCGCGGGTCGACGATCGGCTGGGTCGGCGCCTCGCTCGCCGTGGCGTTCGCCGTGCGGACGCTCCTCCTCGTGCTCTTCGACCGGCCCGCCTACGTCTTTCCCGACCCGCTGCCGCTCGGCGTCTGGCACGTCGGCGACGTGACGATTCAGCAGCGGTCGCTCGTCGTCGCCGCCGCTGCCCTCGCGCTCGCGGCGCTCGGCGGGGCGCTCCTGACGCGGACGCGGTTCGGCCGCGCGCTCGACGCGGTCGCCCAGGACTTCGACGCGGCGCTCGTCGTCGGGCTGCCGGTCGCCCTGCTCGTCGGCGCGGCGTTCGCGCTCGCAGGCGCCGCAGCCGGCCTCGCGGCGATCCTCGCTGCGCCGTCGGGCGCGTTCGACGTCGACGCGGCCTCGCTCTACGGGCTCTACGGCCTGCTCGCCGCTCTGACGGTGTGGTTCGAGCCGCGGCGCGCGCTCGCCGCCGGGATCGCCGTGGGGCTCGTGCAGGCGACCGTCACCTCGGCGCACGTCGGCGGCGCGCAGCTCGGGCCGGCCTATCGCGACGTCGTCCCGCTGGCGCTCGGGCTCGCGCTGCTCGCCGTCCACGCACGTCGGGCGCCGGAGACCGTCGAGTGACGACGCTCGCGGAGCTCGCAGGCGCCGCACGGGAGGTCCAGGCGGCGTGGAACCTCCGCACGACCGTCGCGGTCGCCGCGTTCGCCGTCGCAGCACTCGCTCCGCTGGTCTTCGCGACCGACCGCGTGGCGGACCTCGCGACCGGCCTGTACCTCGCCGCGGCGGCGACGGGGCTCGCGTTCGGCGTGGGCGTCGGCGGCCTGCCCTCACTGGCACAGGGAGCGTTCGTCGCCGTGGGCGCGGTCACCGGCACGCACCTCGCCGGAACGTCCACCCTGCTCCCCGCGATCGCCGGCGCGCTCGCCGCGGCGGCCGCCGCGCTCGCGGTCGCGCTCGTCTGCGTGCGGCTGCCGGCCGCCGGCTTCGCGGCGGCGACGTGGATCGTGGCCTGGCTCGTCTCTCTCGGCCTCACCTCGCTCGGCTGGTTCCTCGGCGGAACCGAGGGCCGCGTCGTTCCGGAGGGCCTGTCGCCGGCCGGGCACTACGAGCTCGCGCTGGCCTTGACCGCGCTCGCGGCGCTCGCCTTCGCGTCGCTCCGCCGGTCGCCCTTCGGGCTCCGCCTCGCGGCAGCGCGCGACCGCGAGGCGGCGGCTGCGGCGCTCGGCTTCCCCGTGCGGCGGCTGCGCGTCACCGCGGCGACGCTCGGCGCGCTGCCGGCGGGCGCCGCCGGCGCCCTCGCCGTCCAGCTCGCCGGGATCGGCGACCCCGCACAGTACGGCCCGTACCTCTCCTTCAAGCTCTTCGCGATCGTGCTGATCGGCGGCGCGGCGGCCCCGCTCGGCGCGGCGGCGGGGACGATCGTGCTCGCGCTCCTCTCGGTCGCCGCGGACGCAATCGGCTCGCTCGAGAACGTCGCGTCCTCGCGGTCGCACGCCCTGCTCGCGGCGGTGCTGCTGCTCGCCGTCGTCTCGCTCGGCTGGAACGGCCTCGTCCGGCCCGGACGGCAGCGGGGGCGTCCGGCGGCGCCGCTGCGGCTGTCGGAGCCGCCGCCCGCGCCGCTCACGGCCGAGGCGCTCGGCAAGCGCTACGGCGAGGTCGTCGCCGCGGACGCCGTCTCCTTCGCCGTCGAGCCGGGGACGGTGACGGTGCTCGTCGGCCCGAACGGCTCCGGGAAGACGAGCATCCTCCGTCTGCTCGCCGGCGCGGTCCCGCCCGACGCGGGCCGCGTGCAGCACGGCGGCGTCGCCCGCACGCTGCAGGCGACGGCGACGTTCGGGTCGCTGACGGCGGTCGAGCACCTCCTGGCGGCGGGCGCGGCACGGCGCCGCCACGGCGGGCTCCTGCGCAGCCTGCTGCAGACGCCGAAGGCGCGGGCCGAGGATGCCGGCGCCGCGGCCCACGCCCGCGCCGTGCTCGCGCGGTGGGAACTCCCGGCCGACGTCCCCGCCGCCGAGCTGCCTGTCGCGGCGCAGCGCGTCCTGATGCTGCTCGCCGCGGCCGCAACCGGCGCGCCGATCCTGCTCGTCGACGAGCCGACGGCCGGCGCCTCGCCGCGTGAGGCGGCCCGGGCGGCCGACGTGATCCGCGCCCTGCGCGACGCCGGTCACGGCCTGCTCGTCGTCGAGCACAACCTGGACGTCGTCCGCACGATCGCCGACCGCGTGATCGCGCTCGACGCCGGCCGGATCGTGGACACTTCCGCCTGATGCGCCGCCTCCTCCCTGCCCTCGCGCTCGTCGCGGTGTGCGCGACCGCGTGCGGCTCGCACCACGAGACGAGCCGGGGCAAGCCACTGCTCGTCGTCGTGAACGCCCCGTTCTCGAAGACGCCCTACCTCGGGCGCACGATCGCGAACGGCGTCCGCCTCGCCGTCACGCAGGTGGACGCGTCGGGCCTGCGCGTCGGCGGCGAGCAGTACCACCTCCGCGTCCGGACGATGGACGACGCGCTCTCCCCCGCGCGCGCGGTCGCGAACGTGCGCAAGGCGGTCGCCGACGGCGCGGTCGCGATCGTCGACGACGGCACGGGCGTCGACGCCTCGTGGCGTGTCGCCGCCACGCGCGGCGTGCCGATCTGCATCGTCTTCGACGGCGGCTCGTCCCTCGTCGACCCGGCGACGCGCCCGAACGTCTTCCGCATCGCGCCCACCGACCACGGCATCGCGTTCCGGCTCGCCGAGTACCTGGTCCCGAAGGGGCTCCGGATCGCGATCCTCCACGACGACTCCGACTACGGCCAGAACGGCTGGGACGAGCTGCGCAAGGCCTTCTCGGCCGACCCGAGGTCGGTGGTCTCCGAGCAGACGGTGCCGGCGGACGCGCTCGACCTCGCGCCGCAGATCCTGCGCGCGCGGCGCGCCCGCGCGACCGCGCTCCTCGTCTGGGGACGGCCGGCGACGATCGCCGCGGCGATCACGGCCGCGCGCACCGCGCGCTGGCAGGTGCCGTTCTTCACGCCGCCGACCGGCGCCGACCCGTTCGTGCGCCAGCAGCTCGCCGATCACCCGGCCTGGGTCGACGGCCTGACGTTTGCCGCCGGTCGGCTCACCGCGGAGGTCGGGCCGCGCCCGTTCGAGAGCTTCGCGCAGCAGTACGAGCACTCCTTCGGCGTCGACAAGGTCGGGGTGAAGACGCGCGCAGGGGCCGAGGTGACCCAGCCGCCCGAGACGGCGATGTACGCGTACGACTTCACCAACCTGCTCGCGGCCGCACTGCGCAGCGCCGCGTCGACCGACCCGGGGAAGGTGAGGCAGGCGCTCGAGCAGGTGACGGTCGAGGGCGCGAACGGCGACGACCGCTCGTTCAACCACGTGAGCCACGAGGGCGTCGTCGACGACGACATCTACTTCGCGCGCTTCCACGACATGACGTACGCGCCGGTGAAGGACGACCCGCTGTCGGCCACCCTCCCCACGCTCGCGCAGACGCGATGAGGCGCGCCGCCGTGCTCGCGGCGGCGGTCGGCTTCGCCCCCTTCCCCTCGCCGACCGCACCGCTGTCGCCCGAGCCGCCCCTCATGCACGGCGCGAGCGCCTCGACCGAGGGAGTCCGCCACCACGTGTCGGCGTCGACGCGCGTCGACGTCTCGGTCGACGCACAGGGACGGCCGTTCGCCGTCGCGGCCACGCAGCGGCTCGACGTGCGCGTCGCGGGCGACTACTTCTTCACGGTCCGCGCACCGGTCACGGCCGTGCGCGCGGTACCCGGCTCGGCGTCCGAGCCCGGCTTCCGCGTCGGCGCCATCGTCTGGGAGGGCTTCGACGCGGGC
Organism: Gaiellaceae bacterium; assembly: GCA_035546215.1. Lineage (GTDB taxonomy): Bacteria > Actinomycetota > Thermoleophilia > Gaiellales > Gaiellaceae > PALSA-600. Next base: position 35,600 of record DASZWR010000086.1, read on the forward strand.
CGCCGCGTGCTCGCCGCGCGCGCGACGCTCGAGCCCGGCGCGGTCGGCCCGTCGCTGCCGCTTCGCATCGTCGTCTCGGACGGGCGCACGACGCTCGTCAACGCGACGCGCATCGACGCCGCCGCCGGGCGCGCGACCGCGACGCCCGGCTCCGTCCGGGCCTACCTCGCGCAGCTCCGCACCGCGAACGCCGCCGGCACGGAGCCCGCGCCCGGCCGGGCGCAGGTCGAGGCGACACCGGTGCCGGTGCGGTTGTCGGTGGCCGCTCCCCTCGAGGTGACCGGCACGGTGGGAGGCCGCCGCGTCTCGCTGCTCCTCACGGGCCGCACGACCGTGCCGGCGGCCGGCCGCGTCCACCTGCGGGTAACGCCGGTGCCGCCGCAGGTCCCGGCCCGCCTGCCGCGCGACGGCGCCGAGCTGTTCACGCTCGCGAGCCGGCTCTCGCTCGAGACTGCCCGCGCCCGCCAGTTCCGGGAGCTCCTCGGCAACCCCGATCCGGACGGGCCGAGCGAGACGACCTTCGTCTACCGCACGCAGACGCCGCCGACTGCCGCCGCGCCGCTCGTCACGCGGCACCACGGGCGCGGCCTGCTCACGATCGCGCTCGTCGCCGCTGCACTCGCAGCGGCCCTCTGCGCCGCGGTCGTCCTCTGGGCTAGATCCTGACGGCCGCGCGCATCGTGTCGAGCGGCGGCTCGAGGCCGGTCCACAGCCGGAAGCTCGCCGCCCCCTGACGCACGAGCGCCTCGCGGCCGTCGACCACCTCGCAGCCGGCGGCGCGCGCGGCGACCACCAGCGCGGTCTCCTGCGGGCCGTAGGCGAGCTCCACCACCGTCTGCCCCGCCGCCGGCCGGACGAGCAGCTCGTCGCGCACGGGCGTCGCGTTCACGATCAGGTCGCAGCCCGTCGCGTCGGGCGGCCACGCGCCGCTGCGCGTGTAGACGCGCGTGTCCTCCGGCAGCGCGGGTGCCAGCGCCGCCGCCGCGCCGCCCGCCCCGATCACGCAGGCGCGCTCGGCCTGGATGCCGGCGAGGATCTCCCGGTCGGTGTTGAAGCCGAGCACGCGGCCGTCGCGGAAGAGGAGCGTGTTGACCGACTCGCCCTCCGCCTCGTCGCAGATCGCCGCCACCGTCTGCTTGTGCGGGATCGTGACGTTCGCGCCCGCGAACCCGAGCGTGCGCAGCGCGGCCACCGCCGCGACGGGATCCGCGACGTCGAACGCCGTGTACCGCCAGTCGAGCCCGCGCGCCGCGAACGCCGCGTTCTGCATCCGCGGCGACAGCGACTGCGCGACCGGGTGGCCGAGGAGCGCGATCTGCGTCGTCATCTCAGCAGCCGTAGCCGTGCTCGCACTCGTACTGCTGGAACTCCGTGGCGCTCGCGGTGAAGAAGTTGTGCACCTTGTCCGGCTTGCGCACGAAGTAGAGGTAGTCGACCTTCGCCGGGTGCGCCGCCGCCTGGATCGACGCCATCCCGGGGTTCGCGATCGCGGTCGGCGGCAGCCCCGTGTGCACCCGCGTGTTGAAGGGCGTCGGGTTCTGCAGCTGCGACTCGCGGATCGACTCGGTCGGCGGGATCTTCAGGCCGTAGCGGAGCGTCGCGTCGATCCCCAGGGCCATGCCGGCGTGCAGTCGGTTGTAGATGACGGCGGCGACGAGCTTCCGCTCGGCCGGCACCACGGTCTCGCGCTCGATCATCGAGGCGATCGTGATCACGTCGTACGCGGTCAGGTTCTTCGACTTCGCGTACGCGAGGCTTACCTTGGCCCAGTTGTCGCAGAACGCCTCCACCTGGTCGTGCACGAGCTGCTTCGACGTCGTCTGCGCGAGGAAGTCGTAGGTGGCCGGGAAGAGGAAGCCTTCCACCTTCGCCTGCCGGTGCGGGGTGACGCACGGCACGATCAGCGTGCGCGTCGCGTTGAGATAGCTCCTCGCCGTGAGCGCGATGCGCTTGCCGCTCTTCCGGTGCGCGATCTTCGCGACCGCGGCGACCCGGTCGGCCATCTGCACACGGGTGAAGCCCTCGGGGAAGATCACCCGGAACGGCTTCGGCGGAGCCGGCGGAGGCGGCGGCGCCGAGGTGTGGTGGGCGTGCGGGATCGCGACCGCGATCGCGACGCCGGCCGCGATCAGCGCGAGCACGACGACGGCCAGCGCGACGAGCCGCCGGCGCCGGACCTGCTCGCGCGACGGCCGGTGCGGCCGCCGCCTGGGCGTCAGCTCCGGCTGCTCCGCCATCGCAGGTAGCCGTCGAGGAGATGGGCTGCCGCCTTCGCGTCGTCGCCGCCCGCCAGCACGGACGTGAACCGCTCGTCGTAGGTCTCGACCGGCACGGGCACCGCCGCGCGCAGCCGATCGACGAACGCCGCCGTCTGCTGTGCCTGGTCGCCGTGCTCCCCGCGCAGCGTCAGCGGCATGCCGACGACGACGAGCTCCGGCTCCTCCTGCCTGACCACGGCGAGCAGCTTCTCAAAACCGTCGTCGGTCGTGACGCGCTCGACGATCGTCACGGGCCGCGCCAGCGTCCCGCTGGGGTCGGAGACCGCGACGCCCGTGCGCGCGGACCCGAAGTCCAGGGCGAGGACCTTCAACCGATGGCGGCGGCGAGTCGGTCGCGGCCCGCCTCGAGGGCGCCGCGCAGTCCTTCGACGTTCTTCCCGCCTGCTTCGGCGAGCGTGGGCCGGCCGCCGCCACCGCCGCCGATGAGCGGGCCGAGCTCGCGAACGATCTTCACCGCGTCGATCTCGGCGTGCCCCTTGTCCAGGTTCACGACGAGCGCCACCTTGCCCTCCTCGGCCGACCCGAGGACGACAGCCGCAGCCGACTCCTTCTGGCGCAGCTGGTCGGAGAGGTCGCGCAGCGCGCCGCCGCGCGCGCCCCTCACCTCCGCCACGAACACGGAGCCCTGCCGGTCCTGCCACACGACCTCGGGCCCCGTCTCCGCGGCCCTCGGCTTCTTCGCGTCGCGTCTCAGCTGCTCGAGCTCGGCTTCGACCTGCTCGAGCTGGCGGCTGCGACCCTGGAGGATCGCCCACGCCTCGCCCGACGTGGCAGCCTCGATGCGCCGCGCGCCGGAGCCCACCGACTGCTCGGCGAGGATCACGAACGGGCCGATCTCCGCGGTCGAGCGGACGTGCGTGCCGCCGCACAGCTCCTTCGAGTACTCGCCGATCTCGACGACCCGCACCTCGTCGCCGTACTTCTCGCCGAAGAGCATCATCGCGCCGAGCTTTCGCGCCTCTTCGATCGGCGTGACGTAGGTGCGCACCGGGATCGCCTCGAACACCTTGTCGTTGACGATCCGCTCGACCGTCGCCAGCTCCTCGGGCGTCAGCTTCTGGCCGTGCGTGAAGTCGAAGCGGAGCTTGTCGGGACGCACCGCGGAGCCGGCCTGCTTCACGTGGTCGCCGAGCACGTCGCGCAGCGCCTGGTGCAGCAGGTGCGTCGCGGTGTGGTTCGCCATCGTCGGGAAGCGCGTCGACCAGGCGACCTTTGCGAGCACGCGCGCGCCGGCCGCGAAGCCGGAGCCCTCGAAGAGGAGCGCCTGGTCGTCGCCGATCTTGTACGCGGCCCTGAGCACCGCGGTCGCGCCGCTCTCCTCGTCGACGAGCTCGCCGGTGTCGGTCACCTGGCCGCCGCTCTCGGCGTAGAAGGGCGACTCGCGCAGCTTGCAGAGGAACGTCCCGTCGCCGAGGTCCTCGAGCGCGCCGACCTGCGTCAGCACCTCCGTCTTCGCGTAGCCGACGAACTCCGTCTGGAAGCCGGCTCCCTGCGCGAACTCGGCGGCGCGCTGCAGGTCGCTCTTCTCGCCGCCCGCGCGCGAGACGACGCGGTGCTCCTCCATCAGCTGCCGGAAGCCGTCGACGTCGACCGCCTGCCCACGCTCCTCCGCGAGCTCCTCGGTCAGCTCGATCGGGAACCCGTAGGTGGCCGTGAGCAGGAACGCGTCGTCCGCGTCGATCGCGTCCTTGCCGGCGAGCTCGTCGAACACCTTCATGCCGCGCGCGAGCGTCTCGGAGAAGCGCTCCTCCTCGCCGCGCCAGATGCGCTCGATGTCGTCGGCGTGCTCGACGAGCAGCGGGTAGGCGTCGCCCATCTGCTCGACGACGACGCGGGAGAGCCGGTGGGAGCCCTCGAGGCCGATGCGGTTCGCCTGGTGGATCGCGCGGCGAAGCAGCCGCCGGCAGATGTAGCCGCGGCCCTCGTTCGACGGCTCGATGCCCTCGGCGATGAGGAAGCTCGCAGCGCGGCCGTGGTCGGCGAGCACGCGATGGGCGCGCCGCGAGACGTCGTCCTGCTCGTACGGGACGCCCGACTCGCGCTCGACCCAGTCCATGATCAGCCGGAACCCGTCGGTGTCGAAGACGGAGCTGACGTCCTGCAGCACGCACGCCGTGCGCTCGAGCCCGTTGCCGGTGTCGACGTTCGGCGTCGGCAGCTCGACGAGCACGTTGCCGGGCCGCAGGTCGTACTGCATGAACACGAGGTTGTAGATCTCCATGATCCGGTCGCAGTGGCCGGGGCCGCAGTTCGGGTCGCCGCAGGCGTACTGCTCGCCGCGGTCGTAGAAGATCTCCGAGCACTGGCCGCACGGGCCGGTCTCGCCCGACTGCCAGAAGTTCTCGGCGTTGCCGAGCCGCACGATCCGCTCCGGTGGGATCCCCTTGCGGAGCCAGGCGGCGATCGCCACCTCGTCCTCCCCGAGCTCGAGCATCGGGTCACCCTCGTGCACCGTGGCCCACAGGCGCTCGGGCTCGAGCTCCAGCACGCCCGTGACCCAGTCCCAGGCGAAGTCGACGGCCTCGTCCTTGTAGTAGTCGCCGAACGAGAAGTTGCCCATCATCTCGAAGAAGGAGCAGTGGCGATCCGTGCGGCCGACCTCCTCCAGGTCGGTGTCCTTGCCCCCGGCGCGCAGGCACGGCTGTACGCTGACGACGCGGTTCCGCGGCGGCTCCCTGGTGCCCAGGAAGTACGGCTTGAACGGCTGCATGCCGGCGATCACGAACAGCGTCGACGCGTCCTCCGCGGGCGGGATCAGCGAGTGCCCGGCGACACGCAGGTGTGCGCGCTCCTCGTAGAAGCGCTGGAAGGCCTCGCGCAGCTCTGCGGTCGTCATCGCCATGGGCGACACAGTGTAGGGAGACCGCTGCGGGCTCAGGCGAGAACGGCCGCGAGCGCGCGCTCGAGCTCGCGGGCCGTGAACGGCTTCTGCAGGAGCTGCACGCCGGCGAGCGCCGGGCTCGTCGCCGGCAGGTCGCCGGGGTAGCCGGAGATCAGGAGGACGCCGATTCCCGGGTGGCGCTCGCGCACGAGCTCGGCGAGCGTCGCGCCGCCGAGACCCGGCAGCCCCACGTCCGAGACGACGACGTCGACCGGCTCCCGGGCGAGCACCTGCAGCGCCTCGGAGGCGGCCGGCGTGGGCAGCACGCGGTGCCCGGCGCGCTCCAGCTGCTCGGCGAGCAGCTTGCGCACGATCTCCTCGTCCTCGACGAGCAGGACGCGCGCCGGTCCGGCCGGCGACTCCACGGCGACCTCGCGCCCGGGCGGCTCGACCGCCGCGGCCGCCGGCAGGTGGATGCGGAACGTCGTGCCCTCGCCCACCTCGCTCTCGACGGAGACGAAGCCGCCGGACTGCCGGATCGTGCCGTAGACGCCCGCCAGGCCGAGCCCCGTCCCCTCGCCGGGATCCTTGGTCGTGAAGAACGGCTCGAAGACGCGCGCGAGGACGTCCGCCGGCATCCCGACGCCGGTGTCGGAGACGCTCAGCACCCCGTAGCTCCCGGGCGGGACCTCCTGTTCCTGCGCCTCCTGCTCGCCGACCTCGGCCGTCTCGCACCGGATGGTCAGCCTGCCGCCGCGGGGCATCGCGTCGCGTGCGTTGAACGCGAGGTTGACGAGGACGTTCTCGAGCTGCGCCTCGTCCGCGAGGACGATCGCGTCGCCCGGCACCTCGACGACCTCGACGTTCTCGCCGAGCGTCGTCCGCAGCATCGGCAGCACGGAGCCGACCGTGGCGGCGAGGTGGATCGGCCGGCGTTGCAGCATCTGGCGGCGGCTGAACGCGAGCAGCTGCGCCGTGAGCGTCCCTGCGCGCTCCGCGGCGTGCAGCACGTGCTCGAGCTGCGCCCGCCCCTGCGCGTCCACGTGGTTGAGGGCGAAGCCGGCGTACCCGGAGATGACCGTGAGCATGTTGTTGAAGTCGTGCGCGATCCCCGCGGCGAGCTGCCCGACCGCCTCGAGCCGCTGCGACATCTGGGTGCGGGCGTCGTGGCGCTCGCGCGCGACGACTGCGCCGATCAGGTTCGCGACCTGCTCCACGAGCGCGAGCTGGCTCTCGTCGAACGCGTCCTCGAGGTGCGAGTGGGCCGTGACGACGCCGAACGTGTCGCGCTCGTCGATCAAGATCGGCGTCCCGATCGTGCTCTTGATCCCCGACCGGAAGAGCAGCGACTCCTTGTTCGCGAACGTCGTCGGGCCTGCGAGGGTGGCGCGCGCCTGCAGGACCTCGTACGCGGGCGTTCCCGGCTTCGCGATCGCGCCGACGGCGTCCCAGCCGAAGCAGTCGACGACGACGAGGCCTTCCGGCGTGTTCTCCATGATCGCTCCGACGTCGGCGCCGAGGTCGTCGCGGAGGATCGCGAGCGCGCCGCGCATGACCTGCTCGCGCGTCGCGCCCTCGAGGCTCTCGCGGCCGAGCGCCGCGAGGTGCTGCCGCGCATCGGTCCTGCGCGCGAGCACCTGCTCGGTCTTCTTGCGCTCCGTCACGTCGAGGAGGTAGCCCTGCGCGACGTGCTCGCCGCCCACCGCGACCACGCGGGAGGCGTCCTCGAGCCAGATCACGCGGCCGTCCGGCCGGACCCAGCGGTACTCGATCGTCAGGTCGGCCTGGTTCCGGTCGGCCTCCTGGAACTGCGCCTCGGCGGCGGCGCGGTCGTCCGGATGGATGCCGGCGAGGAGCAGCGCGAACGTGAACTCCTCCGCGGGGATGCCGAGCAGCTCCTCGACCTGGGGCGCGATGAAGATCGGCCGGACCTTCTCGTCCAGGGGCGCGGTGTACACGACGAGAGGCAGCGTCTCGACGAGCGCGCGCATGTTCTCGGTCGCAGCCGCGAGCTCACGCCGGTGCTCGACCGTCGACACTGGCTCAGGGTCGCCGAAGGCCGGGACGCCCGCCACGCTCGATCGAGGGATTTCAGGCGCGATCCGGGTCGAGCTCGTCCGCGGCGATCTCCTCGCGGATCTTCTCGAGCGCGCGGCGGATCAGCCGCGAGACGTGCATCTGGGAGATGCCCACCTGCTGGGCGATCTGCGACTGGGTGAGCCCCTCGAAGAAGCGCAGGTGGAGGATCTGGCGCTCGCGGTCGTCGAGCACCTTGAAGCCGGGCGCCAGCACGGCACGGTCCTCGGAGACCTCGTACTGGTGCTCCACCTCGCCGAGCGACTCGAGCGGGTCGAGCTCCTCCCCGTCCTCGGTGCCGCCGCCTGTCGAGAGCGACAGCGACGAGTAGGCGCGGCCGGACTCGAGCGCCTCGAGCACCTCTTCCTCCTCGACGCCGGCGGCCTTCGCGAGCTCGGGGATCGTGGGCGAGCGGCCGAGCTGCACCGTCAGCTGCTCGACCAGCTTCGACAGCTGGACGTTCAGCTCCTGGAGCCCGCGCGGGACGCGCACGGCCCAGCCGCGGTCGCGGAAGTGGCGCTTGATCTCGCCGATGATGTTCGGCGTCGCGTAGGTGGTCAGCTCGACGCCGCGGTCGATGTCGAACCGGTCGATCGCCTTGATCAGGCCGATCGAGCCGATCTGGACGAGATCGTCGAGCTGCTCGCCGCGGTAGCTGTAGCGGCGCGCCAGCGAGCGGACGAGCGACATGTACTGCTCGATCAGCTGCTCGCGCGCCTGCAGGTCGCCGTGCTCGTGGTAGCGGCGGAGGAGGACCTTGTCGTTCTCAGCCACGGATCGCCACCTTCTTCGTCAGGCGGACCCACTCCCCGTCGACGTGCACGTCCTCGACCGTCGACTCGAGCACGCGCCGCAGCCCGAGCTCACCGTCGCGGTCGCGTTCGATCTCGTCGAGCAGGCGCGGCGACAGCGGGCCGACGAGCGTCTCGAGCTCGCCCTCGTGCAGCCGCATCCGCACGGTGATGTCGCCGGCGTCCCGCTCCGTGTGGTCGAGCAGCGCGTCGAGTGCGAGCTGCAGGTCCTCGAGGTTCTCGATCGTCAGGTCGAGCCGCACGGCGAGGCCGCCGAGCACCAGGTGCGCCACGCGCTGGAAGTTCGGCTCGCGCGGCAGCGTCAGCGTGATCTCGTCAGCCATGCGTCGCCTTCAGCTCTTCGTCGAGGTCGCGTTCTCTGCGCTTCGCGGCGTCCCTGGCCTCGGCGACGGCGTCGTTCCAGCTGCGGTTCCGCCTGAACGAGGCCCAGCCGTGCGAGACGCCGGTGGTGAAGCCCGCGAGCTTCTGGACGGGGCGCTTGACCGCGAAGCTGACGGACCGTACGGCCTCGTCGACCGCCTCCACGGCGTCGACCGCGCTGTCCGTCGCAGTGTCGAGCTTGTCCAGTTGCGCGTTCACCCGATCCACCGACCCCCCGACCTTGTCGATCACCGGAAGCACCGACGCCTCCGTTCCCCGGATCAACGAAGAAAGTCGGTCGAAAGTTACGGCCAGGCGGAGAAACGCCCAGCCAAGGCCGAGACCGACGGCGACGAGGAAGACAGCAAGCGCGAGATCAGCGAGATCTCCGAAGGAGAAGGCGACGATCACGAGTCCAGCCTAGCCAGCTGAGGCGGACGTGACCACTCCCGACCCGACGACGGCGTCTCCGTCGTACAGCACCGCCGCCTGGCCGCGCGCCACGCCGTAGGCGGGCTCTTCGAGCCTCAGCCGGAAGCCGTCCGCCGTCTCCTCGACCGCGGCGGGCACCGCCGGCGAGCGGTAGCGGAGCTTCGCCTCGACGCGGCCGGCCGTCGCGTAGAGCCGGCCGCGCGCCGTGACGCTCGTCCGCGCGAGCGACGCGCGCGGGCCGACGACGACGGTGTTCGTGCGCGCGTCGGTCTCGAGCGCGTAGAGCGGCTCGGCGGCGGAGACGCCGAGGCCGCGGCGCTGGCCCGGCGTGAACCGCCAGAAGCCGTCATGGGTGCCGACCTGCTCCCCCGCCTCGTCCACGAGGACGCCCGCCGCGTCGCCGAGCCCGTGGCGGCCGAGGAACGTCCGGTAGTCGTCGCCCGCGAGGAAGCACGCCTCCTGGCTGTCGGCCCGTCGCGCGACGGCGAGGCCGGCTGCGGCCGCCTCCGCGCGCGTCTCCGTCTTGGTCTGCCCGCCGAGCGGGAACACGATGCGGTCGAGGTGACGCGGATCGAGCTGGGCGAGCATGTAGCTCTGGTCCTTCGTCTCGTCGGCCGCGCGGGCGAGGAGGAGCCGCCCGTCGCGCTCCACGATCCGCGCGTAGTGGCCCGTGGCGAGCCGGGCCGCGCCGACGCGGCCGGCGAACGCGAGCAGCTCCGCGAAGCGGAAGCCGCCGTTGCAGCGAATGCACGGGTTCGGGGTCTCGCCTCGTGCGTAGCCGCGTACGAACGGCGTCACGACGGCGCGCCGGAACTCCTCGCGCAGGTCGAGCGTCACGTGCGGGCGCCCGAGCGAGTGGCACAGCTCGCGCGCGGCGATCACCGAGCTCGGCGAGCAGCAGGCGCGCTCGGAGTCGGGCCCGGCCGGGTCGAGCCACAGGCGAAGCGTCACCCCGACCGGCTCCTCGCCGGAGCGGAGCAGCGCGACGGCGCTGTCGACGCCGCCGCTCATCGCGACGGCGGTGCGCTGCCCGCTCGGCTCGGCCGCGACCGCCGGGCCGATCGCGTTCGCGAGCGCGTCGACGGCGAGCGTCTCGCCGCCCACGGCTGCCGCCTCGAGCAGCGTCAGCCCGCGGAGGTCGCCGTCGACGCCGTCCGCGTCCGCGTCGACGATCCGGCCGCCGTCCACCCGCAGCCGCACGGCCGCCCAGTCGCGATCCCGCGACGAGTCACCGAAGAGCTCCTGCACGGGACCAGAGTAGAGCGTGCTCCGACGCCGCCGACTGTGCCACGCCCGTGTGAACCTGGACAAGCCAGGTGGGTGCCGTGCGGGACGTCGGACGCGAGGCGCCTATTCCCGACGCGGGCTCCCTTTCACATGGTGTTGGTTCTACATGGATGCGTGGCGCGCGCACGACGTCGAGCACGCGCCCTCACCGTAGCGTGGATCTACCGCGCGCGGGCGTACGACCACTCGACCGGCTGCACGCCCCGCAGGCCGAAGCGACGCGCGAGCGCGGCGGTGAGGCCGAACTGCTCGCCGGGGACGTTCGGCCCCCGGTCGATCACCTGGACGAGCACGGTCGTGCCGCGGTAGGTCATGAAGATGCGTGCGCCGCAGGGCAGCGTCGGGTGCGCGACGCCCTCGGTGTCGGCGGCGATCACGCCGCCGCAGGCGGTGTGACGGCCGATCGCCGGCCCGAGCGAGCCGGCGTTCGCGACGAAGGAGCCGACCGCTTCGGGCCCCGTCGCCTTCGCGTGGCGGGTCTGCGCGGTGACGGCGAGCGCGACGACGGCGGCGAGGAAGGCGACCGCCGCCAGCGCCACCTCGCGGACCGCGATCGGCTGCCGCATCAGGCGAGGGCGCCGAGCGCGTCGCCGAACGACTCGCGGACGAGCCCGTCGAAGTCGAGCGGCAGGAGCCCTTCCGCGTCGGCGAAGTCGCGCAGGTAGAGGAGCAGGAACCCGGCGTCCTCGCTCGCGCCGCTCCCCTCCTTGAGCGCGCGCTCGAGGTCCCAGATGTTCCACTGCCGCGGCTCCGGCGGCACCGCGGCGACCGGTTCGGGCTCCGGCTCGGGCTCGGGCTCCGCCTCGGGGACCGGCTCCGGCACGGGCTCGGGCTCAGGCGGCGCCTCGACCGCGACGACGGGCTCGTCCCGGCGGATCACCCGCACGCCCTCGGACGCGAGCGGCTCGGGCTGCGGCTCCGGGGCCGCCGGCAGGACGGGAGCGGCCTCGGGCGCCTGCGCGGCCGGCTCGGCCCGTTCCGGCGCCGGCCGCTTGCCGCGCCGGCGCTGGTGGGCGAGCGAGTACTCGACCAGAGCGGCGAGCAGCCACACGACGGCGACCGTCGCTGCGATCGCCCACGCGTCGAGATGCAGCAGGCCGGCGACGAGGGCGGCCAGCACGATCGCGACCACCTCGATCACGAACCGGAGGCCTGAGCGGCGACGAAGCCCCATCGCGCTAATCCTGACCGTTCGAGCGGCCGGGCAGCGGGCGTGCGCCCGTCGGGCGCGCCGGCACCTCGACCGCGGGCACGTCGCCCCCGCCGCCGCGGCCGAAGCGGCGGCGCGGCGCCGGCTCGGCGAGCGGGTCGAGCGTGTAGCGCGCGACACCCTGCGCCGAGCGGACGAGCACGACGTCGATCGTCGCCTCCGGCTCCGGTTCGGGCTCCGGCTCGGGTTCGGGCTCCGGCTCGGGTTCAGGCTCCGGCTCCGGCTCGGGGGGCGGCTCCTCGTCGACGATCGGCGCCGGCAGCGAGACGATCGTCCCCGGCTCCACCTCGGGCTCCTCGTCGTCGGGCTCGGGCTCGGCGGTCACGCGCGCGGCGCCCGGCCACTCGCCGAGCACCTCCGCGCGCAGGGCCGCGGGCGCGATCCAGGTGGGGGCCTCGTCGCGGGTCGCCTCGGGGTAGCCGCCGGCGGAGACCTGCTCGAGCGGCTGCGCGGGCGGCAGGTGCACGCTCGGCACGTAGTACCGCGGCGGCAGGCCGCTGCCGTAGTGGGGCCGGCTGCGCCAGGCCGCCCATTCGGCGACCGCGACGATCACCCAGCCGACGAGCATCAGCCCCGCGATCTCGAGCGCGTGCAGCTTTGCGAACGCGAGCGCGGCCGCGAGCGCGACCAGGAAGAGGACCTCGAGGAGAAACCGCTGCCCGCGCCGGTCGGTCATCGCGCTCCGGTCGGGCTAGGAGGCGTCATCGGCCGGGTCGTCCGGCTCGGCCGGCGCTTCCTCGGCTCCCGGCTCCGGCTCCTCGCTCGCCGCGGGCTCTGCTTCCGGCTCTGCTTCGGGCTCGGGCTCCGGGGCTGCGGCGATGCGCGGCGGCTCGGCCGCTCCGCTCCGGCTGCGGCTCGTCTCCGCGGCCGCGTTCGCGGCGGCGACGATCGCCTGCGTGACCTCCTCGAGCGCCTCCGGCCCGAGGCCGGCGGCGGCGAGCAGCTGCTCGGCGCCCTGCTGCGCGCGGGCGAGGATCGTGCCGGCCTGGGCGCGCGACCAGTCGAGCGTCTGCTCGACCTCGGCGCGGGCGGCGTTCGTCAGCTCGGTGGCCTGGTGGCGCGCCTGCTCGAGCAGCCGCGCACCGCGGGCCTCGGCCTCGCGCACCTCGGCCGTCGCGTCGCGGTTCGCGTTCGCCCGCAGCTCGCGCGCCTCGGTCTTGGCGGCGTTCAGCAGCTCGTTGCGGAGCCGCTCGCTCTCCTCGCGGAAGCGCTCGATCTCGCGCTCGCGTTCGCGCAGCTCGCGCTGGCGGCGCGTGACCTCTGCTTCCGTCCGCTGGATCTGCGACGCGGACGCGTTCTGCGCGTCTCGCTCGAGCGCGTCGGCGAACTCGGCCGCAGCGCGGATGAGGTGCAGCGCGTCCATGCGGACGGCGTGGCCGGTCGGCTCGACGCTCGCGCTCTTCCCGGCCGCCTGCAGCACCCGCACCTGCGCCTGCAGCTGCAGGGCGTGCCGGCGGAACGCGTCGAACGCGTCCTGGACGCCGTCGGCGTCGAAGCTGCCGTCGGCGCCGCGCGGCAGGTCCTCGATGCGCGGCAGCGAGGTGAGCGGTGTCGGTTGCGGGAACGGGGTGCTGGTCATCGAGTCGGCACGACGCACTGGTCCGGCTGCGCGCCGGAACCCGAAGTATGCCTTGCCCCTCGGCCGGACTTCAGCCGCGGTCGGCGGGCGGCGGCAGCGCCGCGATCCCGCTCTCCGCGAGGACCTCGGCCGGCATGGGCGTCGGCGCGCCCGTCAGCGGGTCGTCACCGCTCGACACCTTCGGGAAGGCGATCACCTGGCGGATGTCGGGCTCGCCGACGAGACGTGCGACGAAGCGGTCGATGCCCATCGCGAACCCGCCGTGCGGCGGCGCGCCCATCGCGAGCGCCTCGAGCAGGAACCCGAACTTCGACTGCTGCTCCTCGGGCGGCAGGCCCATCGTGCGGAACACCCGCTGCTGCATCTCGACGTCGTGGATGCGGATCGAGCCGGAGCCGAGCTCCCACCCGTTCCAGACGAGGTCGTAGTGCTGGCCGCGCACCTCGCCCGGGCTCTGTTCGTCCCACGTCTCGACGCCGGTCGCGGGCGCAGTGAAGGGATGGTGCGTGAACGTCCACGCGCCCGTGTCCTCGTCCTGCTCGAAGAGCGGGAAGTCGACGATCCAGTGGAAGAGGTCGGCCTCCTGGTCGACCAGGTCGAGCTCGCGCCCGATCTGGAGCCGCAGCAGGCCGAGCACGCGTGCGACGTCTGCCTCCTCGCCGGCGCCGAAGAGCACCGTCGTGCCGTCGCCGGCCGCGAACGCCTCGAGCTCACGCTCGGACAGGAACTTCGCGATCGGCGAGCGCACCTCCCCGCCGTCGCGGACGAGGTAGGCGAGGCCCTTCGCGCCCCAGCTCTTCACCGCTTCCTCGAGCTTCGCGAGCTCGCCGCGCGAGTACGCCTTCGGCGCGATGATGAAGCGGACGCACGGCGCGTTCTTGAACACGCCGAACTCGGAGTCCCGCGTCACGGCGGTCGCGTCCTGGATCTCGACCCCGAAGCGCAGGTCGGGCTTGTCGCTGCCGTACCTCGCCATCGCCTCGTCGAAGCCGATCTGCGGGAACGGCCGCGGCGGCGGCGTCTTCCCGACGGCCTCGAACGCGCCGACGACCGCCGCCTCCATCACGTCGAGCACGTCCTGCGCCTCGGCGAACGCCAGCTCGAGGTCGAGCTGGCGGAACTCGAACTGGCGGTCGGCGCGGAGATCCTCGTCCCGCCAGCAGGTGCAGATCTGGTAGTAGCGGTCGAGCCCGCCGATCATGCAGAGCTGCTTGAATAGCTGCGGCGACTGGGCGAGCGCGTAGAACGTGCCGGGCTGGAGGCGTACCGGCGTGAGGAAGTCGCGCGCGCCCTCGGGGGTGCCGCGCGTCATGCTCGGCGTCCAGACGTCCACGAACCCGAGGTCGTCCATGGTGCGCCGGATCGACGAGATGACGGTGTGCGACAGGCGCAGGTTCCGCTGCATCCGGTCGGTGCGCAGGTCGAGCCAGCGGTAGCGCAGGCGCAGGGTCTCGTCGACGTTCTCCTCGTCGAGCTGGAAGGGCAGCGGCGTCGAGCGCGCGAGGATCGTCAGCCGGTCGACGCGCAGCTCGACCTCCCCCGTCGGGAGGTTCGGGTTCACCGCCTCGGGCGCCCGCGCGACGATCTCGCCCTCCGCCTGGAGCACGAACTCGTTGCGGATCTCGTGCGCGACGGCCGCGGCCTCCGCCGAGTGCTCGGGGTTGACGACCAGCTGGAGCTTGCCGGTGTGGTCGCGGAGGTCGACGAAGACGAGACCGCCGTGGTCGCGGCGCGTGTCGGCCCAGCCGGCGACCGTCAGCCGCCGGCCGACGTGCTCGGCGCGGGGCTCCCCGCAGTAGACGTCGCGCCAGCTCATGGAGTCGAGAGGGTAGCGACGAGCTCGCCGAGGCCAACCTCTTCCTCGTCCTGCCCGCCCCGGCGCAGCGTCACGCGGTCGCCGCGCACGATTGCCACGGTCCGCGCCCCCGTGCGGCCCGCCTGGGTCATCTGCCCCTTGAACGACCGTCCGGCGTGGTCGACGTCGGCGGCCAGGCCCGCCCGGCGCGCCTCGGCGAGCACCACGAGCACGCGCTCGCGCGGCGCGTCCTCGCCGAGCACGAAGAAGACGTCCAGGCCCTGCGGCTCGGCGGTGCGCCCCTCGTTCTCGAGCGCGAGCAGGAGCCGCTCGATCCCGGCGCCGAACCCGACCCCGGGCGTCGCGGGTCCGCCGATCTGCTCGACGAGGCCGTCGTAGCGGCCGCCGCCCGAGATGGTCGAGTTCGCGTTCTCGTCGGGGCCGACGTACTCCCAGGTCGTGCGCGAGTAGTAGTCCAGCCCGCGCACGAGCGTCGGGTCGACGACGTAGGCGACGCCGTACGCGTCGAGCAGCCTGCGCACCGCGTCGAAGTGCTCGCGGCACGCGTCGCAGAGCGACTCGCCGATCTTCGGGGCGTCGGCCAGCGCCTCGCGCACGGCCGGGCTCTTCACGTCGAAGACCTGGAGCGGCGAGGTCGCCCGCTTGTGGCGCGCGTCCTCGTCGAGCGCGTCGGGGTGCGCGTCGAGCCACGCGACCAGCCGCTCCACGTACGCGGGCCGGCAGCTCGCGTCGCCGATCGAGTTCAGCCGCAGCTCCCACCGGGTGACGCCGAGCCGGCGCAGGAGCTCGTGGTAGAGCTGGATGACCTCCGCGTCGACGTCCGGGGCGGCCGACCCGATCGCCTCGACCGAGAGCTGGTAGTGCTCGCGGTAACGGCCGCGGCCGGGCGCGCCGTAGCGGTACATCGGCGCGATCGTGTACGCCTTGACCGGCTGCGGCTCGCGGTGGAGGCCGTGCTCGACGTACGCGCGGGCGATCGGCGCGGTGCCCTCCGGGCGCAGGGTCAGGGAGCGGTCGCTCCGGTCGGCGAACGTGTACATCTCCTTGTTGACGACGTCGGAGGCGGCCCCGGCCGTCCGGGCGAACAGGGCCGTGTCCTCGAACCCGGGCGTCTGGATGCGCCCGTAGCCGTACAGGCGCGTCACGTCCTCGATGGTGCGGACGACGTGCCACCAGGTCGCGTCGCCCGGCAGGACGTCGTGCGTCCCGCGCGGCGCCTGGAAGCGCTGGCTCACGACTGCTGCTCGGCCCGCAGGTCGCGGAGGAACGGGTTCGACCGCAGCTCGCGGCCGAGCGTCGTCGCCGGGCCGTGGCCCGGGTGGACGACGGTGTCCTCGGGGAAGCGGTCGAGCAGGCTCCTGACCGACGCCAGCAGGGTCTCCCAGTCGCCGCCCGCCAGGTCGACGCGACCGACCGATCCGGCGAACAGCAGGTCGCCCGAGAAGAGGTGCCCCGCGTGGTGGAACGCGACGTGGCCGGCCGAGTGGCCCGGAACGTCGACGACCTCGAAGGCGAGGCCGGCGACCTCGATCTCGTCGCCGCCGGTGACCGTGTGCGCAGGCTCGTGGGGCGCGACGCGCATCCCGCCGCGGGTCTCGCCGCTGACGAGCGCCTCGACCTCGCCGGCCGGGGCCCACACCTCGGCGCCCGTCCCGTCGGCGAGCGCCGCGACGCCGCCGATGTGGTCGACGTCGGTGTGCGTGACGAGGATCCCACCCGCCCGCGCGCCCATCCGCGCCAGCTCGAGCCGCAGCGGCGTCGGGTCGGCGCCCGGGTCGACGATCGCCGCCTCGGGGGCGCCGCGCTCGGCGCGCAGCACGTAGCAGTTCGACCCGTACGGGCCCATCACGAAGCTGTCGACGACGAGGTCGGACACGGGCGTTTGAGTGTAGCCGGGCCCGGAAACACGGCTTCCGTGCAGCATTGGGATCTCCTCTCGCTCGACGCGCCCGAAGGCACGCGCGACCCGACCGTCCTCCACTCCGACGACGGCTCGCGCGCGGTGCTCGTGGCGCTCGGCGCCGGCCAGGAGCTGGGCGACCACCAGGTGAAGGAGAACGCGTGGGTGACCGTCGTCCAGGGGACCGTGCAGGTCACCGCGGGCGGCGAGACCGTCGAAGGGCGCGTCGGATCGACGTTCCACTTCGAGCCCGACGAGCGGCACTCGCTCCGCTCCGAGGGCGGCGCCCGCATCCTCCTGCTGCTCGCCCCGTGGCCCGGCGAGGGCCACTACCGCGGCGGCCGCTGAGCCCGCCTACTTCTTCTTCGTCTTCGCCGGCGCGGCGCCCGAGCGCCGCAGATACGCGTTGTAGGTCATGCGGTCGACGAAGTACATGAGCGGGATGAAGGCCACGCCGTAGAGCACGCCGATCAGGACGCGCGAGGCGACCGGGGCCGACTTGCCGAGGAACAAGATCGAGACGACGATCATCGCGCCGCCCCAGATCCCGCCCCGCTTGAACGCCCGGTTCCAGGACGGCGGAGCGACCTCGCGGATGGGCCGGCGGGAGCCGCGCGCCGCCCCCTTGCGCTGACCCGACGCGCCGTTCCTCTTCGCCGGCTTCGGCTCCTCGTGCGTGCGGACCTCGGTGAGCGGGATCTCGTTCCCCTCCTCGTCGATGAGCACGGTCTCGTACTCGTGCCGGAACGTCTTGTCGCGACGCCGGCGCTGCTTCCGCGTGGGCACGGACGTCAGGGTAGCGCTGCGACGGACACGATCACGGGCCGCTCCGGGGTCGCTCGCCCTCCCGCGAGAGGCGGCGGAGCCGCCAGGCGGTCCACGCCGTCGCCAGGACGAACACCGCGACCGCGAAGCCGATCGCGCGCAGGAACGACCCGCCCGTGAGCACGCCGAACAGGACGACCACCGCGGCGAGGCCCGCGTACACGCGCGCGTGCGCGCCGAGCGATCGCTGCCGCGGCGCGTCGTCCGGCGGGTTCCACACCAGCCGGCGCGGACGGCGCCGCTGCGCCTCGTCGCCGGGGTCCGGCTCCATGCGCCGAGTGTACGCCGCCCCGCGCGCACGCTCCGAGCCCGGGGTCCGATTCGAGCCGGTCCGGTCCTCGACGTCTCGCGACGACCGTCGTGGAACGCAGGACTCGCGTGACATAGGCTGAACGTGCTCGGACGGGCCCACGTTCGATGACGGTCTTCCTCGCACGCATACACCGCCGCGCTCTGATCGCGGTCCTCGCCGCCACGGTCGTGGCGCTCGTCGTCGTGAGCGCCGGCTCCGGGGAGCCGCCGGCGATCAAGAGCAAGGAGGCCCAGGCCCGGTCGGTCGAGGCGAAGGTGCAGGAGCTGAACGTCCAGCTCGGCCGCATCGTCGAGTCCTACAACGGCGCCCGCTACCGCCTGGGCGAGATCAAGAAGAGCCTCCGCCGCAACCGCGCCGCGCTGACACGGGCCCAGGCGGGCTACCGCGCGGCCGAGCGGCGGGCGGCGGCCCGCCTCGTGGCGATCTACGAGGGCGGCGAGCCGACGGCGACGGACGCGCTCCTCGGCGCGACGAGCCTCTCCGACATGCTCGACCGCATCGAGGCCGCGGACTCCGCGACGAAGTACGACCGCCGGCTCGTGCACCGGGTCTCGACGCTCCGCAGGGCGCTCCGCGCGCGTGCGCACGCGCTCGGGGTGGCGCGCCGCCAGCAACAGCAGACGCTCGCCGACCTCGCCTCGCAGCGCAAGCAGATCACCGCCGGGGTCGCGCGGCAGCAGCGGCTCCTGTCGAGCATCGAGTCGCAGGTGACGGCGATGCGGGCTGCGGAG
>DASZWR010000087.1:0-107114 GCA_035546215.1 Gaiellaceae bacterium
CCCCCCCCCCACGACCGTCAACCCGGCGACCCGGCCGCCATCCTCTTCACGTCCGGCACCTCGGGCGCGCCGAAGGGCGCCGTGCTCACACACGGGAGCCTCTGGTCGGCGGCGGACGCGGCGGCCGGGGCCATGGCCCTCGGCCCCGACGACGTCGTGCTGGGTGCGGCGCCGTTCTCGCACGTCCTCGGGCTCTCGACGGGCGTCGTCGCCACCCTCTCGCGCGGTGCGGCGATCGCCGTCGAGCGACGCTTCGACGCGGACGGGACGCTCGAGCGGATGTGCCGCACCGGCACGACGATCCTGCTCGGCGTCCCGACGATGTGCATCGCGCTCTGCCACGCGGCTCGGAGCGCAAAGGCGCTGCCGCCCGTGCGCATCGCGCACGTCGGCGGCGCGGCCGTGCCGAACGAGGTGGCGGACGACTTCGAGCGCACGTTCGGCGGCGACCTCGTGGAGGGCTACGGGCTCACGGAGATGTCCGGCATCGCGACCACGTACGCCACCGGCGACCGCCGGCGGCCGGGCTGCGTCGGGAAGGCCCTCGCAGGCACCGAGCTCCGCATCGCCGATCCCGACGAGACCGGCGCCGGCGAGGTGCTCTTCCGCGGGCCGTCGGTCGTCCCCGGCTACTGGCACGACGCGGCGGCGACCGCCGAGGCGATCTCGGACGACGGCTGGCTCGCGACCGGCGACATCGGCCGGCTCGACGCGGACGGCTACCTCTACCTCGTCGACCGCAAGAAGGAGATGGTGATCCGCGGCGGCTACAACGTCTACCCGCGAGAGGTCGAGGAGGTGCTCTACGCGCACCCCGACGTGCTCGAGGCCGCCGTCGTCGGCCTGCCCGACGAGCGGCTCGGCGAGGAGGTGGCCGCGGCGGTCGCGCTGCGGCCCGGCGCCGCGCTCGACGCCGGAACGCTGCAGGCGTGGGCGAAGGAGCGGCTCGCGGCATACAAGTATCCGCGCGTCATCGCGTTCGTCGACGAGCTGCCGAAGGGGCCGACCGGCAAGATCCTGAAGCGGGCGATCGACCGGGAGGCTCTGCGCGCGTGACCGTTGCGCCCGAGTTCGACCCGCTGCAGCCCGAGGCGTTCGACTCGTTCCACACCGAGTTCGCGCAGCTGCGCGCGGAGTGCCCCGTCGCGCACGCCGACGCCTGGAACGGCTTCTGGGCGGTGCTCCGCTACGAGGACGTGGTCGCCGTCGCGTCGGACCCCGCGCGGTTCACGACGACGGTGCAGAACGTCGTGCCGAAGGTCGCCTTCACGGGGCGGCGGCCGCCGCTCCACCTCGACCCGCCCGAGCACACGCCGTACCGCCGCGCCCTCAACCCGTACTTCAAGCCGGCGAAGATCGCCGCGTTCGAGCCCGTGATGCACGAGATCGTCGGCGATCTCCTCGCGCCGCTCGTCGCATCGGGCGGCGGCGACATCTGCGCGGAGTTCACGCACCAGCTGCCGGGATACGTCTTCGCGCACTTCTTCAACCTGACGCCGGAGCTCGGGATGCGGATTCGCGAGGCGACGCGCGAGTTCGTGGCGGCCGTGCAGAAGTTCGACTTCGAAGCCGCCAAGGTGACGAGCCTCGCGCTCTACGACATCGCGCGCGAGGTGATCGAGCTGCGTAAGGCCGAGAACCGCGACCCGGCCGACGACCCGGTGACCGGGCTACTCGCGGTGCGCGTCGACGGCGAGCCGCTGCCCGAGGATCTGGTGCTCGGCACGATCCGCCAGTTCATCGTCGTCGGCATGGTCGCGCCGTGCGTCTTCATCGGCAGCATGGTCCTCCACCTCGCAAACCACCCCGCCGTGCAGCGCGAGCTGCGCGACGACCCGAGCCTCATCCCCGCGGCGGTCGACGAGTACCTGCGCCTGCTGACTCCGTACCGCGGCTTCGCGCGCACGCCGACCGAGGACGTCGAGCTCGGCGGGTGCGTGATCCGGAAGGACGAGCCCATGGCCGTCGTCTACGCGTCCGCGAACCGCGACCCGTCGGTCTTCCCCGAGCCCGACCGCTTCGTCCTCAACCGCCCGAACATCGGCAAGCACGTCGCGTTCGGCGTCGGCCCCCACCGCTGCGCGGGTGCGCCGCTCGCCGAGCTGATGCTGCGCGTAACGCTCGAGGAGCTGCTCGCCCGCACCGAGACGATCGAGCAGGCCGGCGAGCCGGTGATGACCGGCTGGCCCGAGTGGGGCACGCTCTCGGCGCCGGTGCGGCTCGCGTGATCGAGCCGGACTTCGACCCGCTCGACGAGGACTTCGAGCGCGACCCGCATGCCGTCTGGGCGCGGCTGCGCGCCGAGTGCCCGGTCGCGCGCGGCGCGCGCTGGGGGTTCTGGGCGCTGACGCGGTACGACGACGTCGTCGCGGCGAGCTCACGCCCGGCTGACTTCACCAGCTCGGAGGGGATCGTCGTGCCCGCGAACCCGGTCTCGGGCCGGCGCGCCCCGCTGCACTTCGACCCGCCGGAGCACGCGCGGTACCGGCGCCCGCTGAACGCGATGCTCCGCGACGAGCGGATCGCGGAGCGCGCGCCGCGGATCCGCGAGCTGGCGGTCGAGCACGTCCGGCGCTTCGTCGAGCGCGGCGGCGGCGAGCTGATGTTCGAGGCCGCCTCGCCGTTCGTGGGTCTCGTGTTCGCGGAGTTCCTGAACGTCCCGCGCGAGCTGGCCGAGCAGATCAATGCCGCCGGCGAGCGGTTCGAGACCGCGCAGGCGCACCGCGAGACGGCTGCCGCCGAGGCGGAGAACCAGGCGCTGTACGCGATGTGCCGCCGCCTGGTGGCGGAGCGCAAGGAGGCGCCGCTCGATCCCGAGCGCGACGCCACGAGCGCCCTCCTCGCCGCGCGCGTCGACGGCGAGCCGCTCGACGACGAGCTGATCGCGGGCAGCCTGCGCCAGCTGCTGATCGCGGCGCACGTGGCGCCGACGGCGCTGATCGGGAGCTCGGTGCTGCACCTCGCGCGAGACGCGGAGCTCCAGGACGGGCTGCGCGCCGACCCGGGGAGGCTGCCGTCGGTGGTCGAGGAGCTCCTGCGGCTCTACGCGCCCAACCAGGGGTTCGCCCGCACGGCGACCCGCGACGTGGAGCTCCGCGGCCGCACCATCCGCGCGGGCGAGCGGGTGGCGCTCGTGCTTCCCTCGGCGAACCGCGACGAACAGGTCTTCGACGACCCCGAGTCGTTCCGGCCCGAGCGCGACGCGAGCGCGCACCTCGCCTTCGGCCACGGCCCGCACAAGTGCCCGGGCGCGACCGCGGGCCGGCTCGAGGTACGGGTGTTCCTCGAGGAGCTCCTCCACCGTACGAGCCGAATCGAGCTGTCTGCCGAGCCGACGATGCTGGGCTGGCCGGTGTTCGGGCCCGAGCTGCTTCCGCTCAGCTGCGGCTGACGCGGCACTCGACGAACGACTCGAGCTCGGCGACGAACGCCGCCTCGTCCCACGTGCGCGCGTCGGCGTTGTCGGCGTCGATCTCGAGCACCGGGATGCCCGCGTCCTCGAGCGCCTTCGTCGCGAACCAGCTCGAGCGCGAGTCGTGGGCGACGAGGTGGACGACGCCGTCGATGCCGTGCGTCCGCGCCTGCTCGACGTACCACTCGTCCGCCCATCCCGGCAGCCCGAGGAAGTCGCTGAAGCACGCGAAGCGCGCGGCGAGCTGCCGCAGCGGAGCGCCGCCGTGGCGCGGATAGCCGTCGGCCGCGATCGCGAGGTACATCGACCAGACGAAGACGGCGCCGTAGCGCTCCCGGAAGTGCTGGTAGAAGCCGAGGTTGAACCAGAGACCGCGGCCCACCCACATCAGCCGCAGTCGCTCGTCCGGGCATACGGCGTCTCCGCGCGCGATCGCCGACTCGACCTCGTCGTGGAAGCGCCGGGCGGCGTCGCGTGCCCACTCGGTGCCGCGATGCCACTGCGGGATCATCACCGCGGGGATGCTGTCGACGATGTCGATCGGCGCCGGCGACGTGCGCGCGAGAAGGTCGCGCGTGCGCCGGTTCCACTCGGCCTGCTCGTTCGCGAGGTCGAGGATCCGTACGAGGCGCTCCTCGTCGTAGCGACGGCCGAAGCGCTCCTCGAGCACCTCCGTGAGCTGCTCGAGCTCGGCCGCCATCAGGTCGACGCGCTCGGGCCCGATCACCTCGTCCCAGTCGTCGGCGATGCGCTCCCACCAGCGCTCGGGGACACGGTGGTCGACCGTCTTCTCGAAGACGAACGTGTCGCAGCCGGTCTCGGCCGCCCACGCGTCCGCGATTCCCTCGTGGGCGTCCGACCAGCGCTGCGTCGCGTAGAGCGCGACCGGCGGCAGCCCGCCCCACGGCGGGTCGTCGTCCTCGGCCAGCACCGAGCCGAGGGCGATCGCGCTGTACTGGTCGACGTCGTCGGGGTAGCCGCGCGCCCGCACCTCCGCGAGGTACTGCGGCGCCCGCTGCTTGGCCGAGCAGATCGACGCCCACCACTGGTTGACGACATAGGGCAGATCGAGCGCGCGGAAGAGCTCGTGCGGCACGTCGGCGTCGGCGACGACGATCGGCCCGCGCTCACGCAGGCCCGCGAACCACTCCCGCTGATGCTCGAGCGCCGCACGCGGCGCCTCGAGCCGCTTCTCGCCGCGCGCGCTCACGCAAGCGCCTCCTCGAGGGCGGCGTGGCTCGCGTCGTCGAGCCGGTACGGCCGGTCGCGCAGGACGACGTCCACGGGCGGGAGCGACCACGCCCGGGCGCGATCCCCGCGGCGGAGCCACGCGATCGAGACGTCGGCGACGGGCGGCTCCGTGCGCGGCGGGCGCCCGTAGTGCCGGACGAGCGCGTCGAGCGGATCGCCGTCCTCGTCGACGCGGCCCGCGAGCAGCGCCTCACCCCAGTCGTGGGTCTCTCCGATGACGGTCGCGCCGAGCTCCTCGATTGCCGCGTAGACCTCGTCGCGGTCGTGGCCGCTGCCGTGCAGCACGACGGTCCTGCCGCCGGCCGGCGGAGGCTCGGCGGCCGCCGCCTCGAGCAGCTCCGCATGGCGGTCGGCGGGCAGCGTCGTCCCGGCCCGGAGGAGCGCCAGCGCGTCCGTGCCGCGAACCGCTCCCGCGCGCCGGAGCGCCGCCAGGCGGTCGCCGGCCTCGCGCGCGCGGTTCGCCGCGCGGATCGCGCCGGCGGGGTCGCCGGCGCCGAGCCGGTCGGCGAGCTCCGCGAGCCGTGCGCGGCTGTAGAACCCCGATGTCGCACGCGGCCCGTGCAGGAGGTCGAGGAACCACGCCGTCCGGCCGAGCCGGCGGAGGGCCGTGTAGAGCCGCACCGTGTGGTCGGAGTCGTGGCAGAGCACGAGACGGTCGATCGGATACGCGTCCTCGAGCAGCCCCGCCAGCACGAGCCGCGCCGCCTCGTCCACGCCCGGCCCCAGGACACGGTCGGCGAAACGGGCGTCGATGCCGTCCAGCGGAGCGAGGCGGAGGGCCGTGCAGCCCGCCGCCTCGATCAGCTCGCGCGGGACGTCGCGGCCGACGTAGCCGACGACGGCTCCGCTCACGCGAGAGCCTCGAGCACGGCGTCCGGCCGGTCGAGGTGCACGAAGTGGCCCGCACCGGGCACGTCGACGAGTCGCACGTTCGGGTTCACCTGCGTCATCCTGACCGCGTCCTCGCGGTCGAAGAGCGGCGAGTCGTCGCCGTGCAGCACGACCGTCGGCATGCGCAGCGCCTCGACGTACGGCCAGAGCCCGGGGATCAGCGGCTCGCCGCCGCGGCGCGACCACTCGACGCGGCCGGCCATGTCGCACCGCCAGGCGAGCGTGCCGTCCGCGCGCGTCGTGAACCGCGTGTCGAGGTACCAGTCGGGGAACCCCGACGGGAGCAGGCGCGCGAGCGCACGGGCGGCGTCGTCCCGCGTGGCGAAGCAGAGCGGCGGGTCGTCGAGCGACGAGGGCCGGGTGTGGCCGGCCGGGCCGCCGTCGACGAGGACGAGCGCGTCCACCACCTCTGGATGCTCGGCGGCGTAGACGCAGGCGGCGACGGCGCCGAACGAGTGGCCGGCGAGCGTGAAGCGCTCGAGGCCGAACCCCTCGCGAACCTGCTCGAGGTCGCCGACAATCGTGCGCGCGCCGTAGCGAAGCTCCGGGTCGCGGTCGCTCTCACCGCACCCGCGCGCGTCGAAGGCGACGACCCGGCGGCGCTCCGCAAGCTCGGGAACGAGATCCGTCCACTCGGCCGACGAGAGCCCGCCGCCGTGCAGGAGGACGAGTGCGGGAGCATCGTCCCGCCCCCACTCGTGGACGGCGACGCGCACGCCCTCCGCGACCGCGACATGCCTCATGCGCGGCGAACGTATCAGGTAGCTTGATGCTCCGGCAATGAGCGAGACGCTCCCTCGGCCACTGGACGGGATCACCGTCGTCGACCTGACGATCGCCCTCGCCGGGCCGTACGCCACCCAGCTGCTCGGCGCGCTCGGTGCGACCGTGATCAAGGTCGAGAACCCGGCCGGCGGGGACCCGTCGCGCAACAACGCGCCGTACGTCGGCTCCGCGGGACTGACCCTCGGGCGCGAGGGCGACGACGCGATGTCGGTCTCGATGCTCGAGCGTGGACGCAACAAGCTCGGCGTCACGCTCAACCTGAAGCACCCGGAGGGACGCGACGTCTTCGCCGACCTCGTGCGCACGGCGGACGTGCTCGTCGAGAACTTCAGCTCCGGGACCATGGATCGGCTCGGCATCGGGTATGCCTGGGCGTCGTCGCTGAACAAGCGGATCGTCTACACGTCGATCAGCGGCTTCGGCGCCGGGCAGCCGGGGAAGGGCATGGACACGATCTTCCAGGCGCTCTCGGGGCTGATGCGCATGTCCGGCAGCGACGGCGACCCTCCGGTGCGGAGCGGCGTCCCGTTCGGCGACCTGACCGGGCCGCTCTTCGCGGTGATCGGGACGCTGTCCGCGCTGCTGCTCCGCGAGCGCACCGGCCGGGGCCAGCACGTCGACGTCTCGCTGCTCGGGTCGCTGACCGCGCTCGCCGCCACCGAGCCGTGGGGGACGATGGAGCGGGCTGGAATCGAGATGCGCACCGGGAACACCGTCCCCCGCCTCGCGCCGTTCGGGATCTTCGCGACGCGCGACGGCCACGTCGCGCTGTGCGCCCCGACGGACGCCTTCGCGCGCGGCGTGTTCGCCGCGCTCGGGCGACCTGAGCTCGGCGACGACGAGCGGTTCGCGACGCGCGACCGGCGGGTGCGCAACGCGCGCGCCCTGCACGCCGAGATCGAGGCGTGGGCGGCGGAGCGGGAGACCGCCGCGGTGATCGCCGCACTCGAGGAGTCGGGCGTGCCGGCTGCGGTCGTGCGCGGGCCCGACGACGCCGTGCACGACGAACAGGTGCTGCGCCGCGGCGAGACGACCCCGCTCGAGCATCCGACCCTCGGCGTGGTCGACGGCCTGGTCGGCAGCGGCCTGCCGATCCGCTACTCCGCCGCCCGCGCAGGCTACGACCGCCCCTCCCCCGGCCTCGGCGAGCACAACGAGCTCGTCTACTGCGGCCTGCTCGGCTACGACCCCGCTCGATTCCACGAACTTCGGGCCGCCGGCGTCGTCTGAGAAGTATCAGGTTGCTTGACTGACGAATATCAGGGTACTTGACAGTCCCTGGGGGCTCCGGTTATACACCAACCCATCGCGCCTCGGTCCCCGGCGCGCTTCCCGGTTCAGGAGGGTCGGCACAATGACTGAAGGTTCGGGTCTCAGAAGTCGCAGGCTCGCGCTCGTGGCACTGGTGCTCGGCGTCGCCGCCGTGGCGGTCTCGGCAGCATCGGCCGCTCGCGCGCACAGCACCGCAACGACGTTCAAGATCGGCTGGATCAGCGGCCTGACCGGCTCGCAGGCGACGAACTCGCAGTCGGCCACGCAGGGGCTCGCAGCCGCGGTGAAGGTGATCAACAAGACCCACGTGGCGGGCAAGAACATCCAGTTCCAGATCGTCACGGTGGACGACGCGGCGACCCCCCAGGTCGCGAGCCAGCGCTGCAACCAGCTCGTCAACCAGAACCACGTGCAGGCGATCCTCGGCTTCGAGTCGACGCCGTCGACGCAGGCGTGCCTGCAGTACTCGGCGCCGGCGAAGATCCCCTACATCCTGGCTCAGACGGCGACGTCGGGCGCGATCTGCGACCCGACGTACTACTCGCTGGCGACGGTCGGGAACCAGCAGGTGAACCCGCTCATCGACTACCTGGCCCATCACGGGTCGAAGAAGATCTACATCGTGGCCAGCGACTTCGCCTCCGGGCACATCGGCACGGGTCAGGTGCAGGACCGCGCCAAGCAGGACGGCGTCACGGTGGTCGGCAACTCCTACGAGCCGATCGGGACGACCGACTTCTCGAGCGACATCTCGAAGATCGCCGCGGCGAAGCCGGACACGGTGATCGACATCCTCGTCGGGCTCGACGAGGTCGCGTTCTACAAGCAGTTCCGCACCGATCCGCGCTCGAACGGCATCAAGACGGGCAGCTTCCTGATGGACGACGCCGCGGCGGCCGCGATCGGACAGAAGCTGTTGAAGAACACGATCGTCAACACCGGCTACTCGGCCGACTCGACGAGCAAGGGCAACAAGCAGTTCCTCGCCGCCCTGAAGGCGAAGTACGGGAAGAAGGCGATCGTCTCGGGCGCCGCGGCGGCCGCGTGGGACGGCGCGTGGATCCTCGCGAAGACGATCGCGCGTGCGAAGACGACCTCGTCGTCGGCGCTCATCGGGGCCTTCGCCAACGCGTTCTACAGCGGGCCGCGCGGCGACCTCGCGTTCAAGGGGAAGCACTACGTGAGCCTGGCGTCGTTCCTCGTGTCGTACGACGGCACGAAGGACACGATCGTCGCCAAGTTCGCGCGGATCTTCCCGATCCCGGCAAACCCCGCGTGCAAGTAGGCGAGATACTCACCCGATGACGATGGTGCGCCCGTGAGCCTCACCCTGGACGTCCTGTTCGGGGTGGGCTCGCTGGCGCTGGTCGTCATCGGGCTCTTCCTGATCTTCGGCCTGCTGCACGTGATCAACCTCGCGCACGCGGGACTGATGGCGGTCGGTGTCTACGCGCAGGTGAGCTTCCGCGGGCACGGCGTCCCGTTCTGGCCCGGCGTCCTGCTCGCGGCGCTCGTCGCCGGCGCGGTCGGAGCGCTCGTCGAGCTGGTCGTGATCCGCCGCCTCTACGCGCGGCCGCTCGACACGATCCTCGCCACCTGGGGGATCTCGCTCGTCGTCATCCAGGTGATCACGTGGAACTACGGCCCCGGGGCGAAGTTCCTCGACCTGCCGACGGTCGGCGCGACAACCGTGTTCGGCACGCCCTACAGCTCGTACCGGCTGCTGCTGATCCTGATCGGCGCGGCGATCGTCGCGGCGCTCGGCGTCCTCGTGCGCTTCTCGGGGATCGGCCTGACGGTGCGCGCGGTGATGACGAACGAGCCGCTCGCCCGCAGCCACGGGATCAACACGATCCGGGCGCGGCAGATCACGTTCATCGTCGGCGCCGCGTTCGCCGGGGCGGCGGGCGCGCTGCTCGGCCCGATCCAGGGGATCGACCCGAACTTCGGCGCGACGGCCGTCGCGACCGCGTTCCTCGCCGTGCTGCTCGCAGGACGCACGCTGCCGGGGCTCGTGCTCGCCTGCGTCACGATCGGCGCCACGCAGACGCTGTTCGCGCGCTACGTGAACGCGGTCTGGGCGAGCGCGTTCGTGATCGGCCTGGCCGTCGTGCTGCTGCGCATCCGACCCGAGGGGCTGGCATTCCGGCGCGCCTGAGCCTGCCGGCCGCCCTCGGCGGCGCCGGCGTCATCGCCGCGATCGTCCTGCTCGCCGTCGCGCCGGCCATGCTCGGCACGTACTACCTCGGCCTGCTCACGACGTCGCTCATCTACGGCGTGGTCGCGATCAGCCTCGACCTCGTCTGGGGCTACACCGGCATCCCCGACCTCGGGCACGCGCTGTGGTTCGGGATCGGCGCGCTCGCGGTCGGGATGGCGACGACGACGATCGACTCGACCGGCATCGTGCTCTCGAACGATCCCGCGCTCGGGCCGCACATCGCCGGGCTCGTGATCGGAATGTTCGCCGCCGGCGCCGTCGCCTGCGTCGTCGGGATCCTCTCCTTCTCGCAGCGCGAGGCCGACCCCTTCTACATCGCGATCGTGACGCTTGCGCTGACGGTCATCTCGGGGACGATCTACATCGAGCTGCCGCGCTTCACCGGCGGCGACAACGGCGTCTTCGGCATCGGCTACCACGGCCTCGACGCGACGGAGTGGTACTACGTGAGCGCGGCCGTGCTCGTCGTCGTCGCCGTCGGCGCGCTGGCGCTCGTGCGCAGCGACTTCGGCCTGGTGATGCGCGCGATCCGCGACAACGAGCATCGCGTGCGCTTCTTCGGCCAGAACGTCGAGCTCGTCAAGCTGCTCGTCTTCGTCGGCGGCGCGATGATCGCCGCGGGAGCCGGCGGCCTCTACGCGCTCGTCGAGGGCTTCGTCTCGTCGCAGCTCTTCGACTTCCTCTTCTCGACGCAGATCCTCATCTGGGTCGCCGTCGGAGGCCGGGCGACGGTCCTCGGCCCGGTGGTCGGCGCCGTCGGCCTGAGCTTCGTCACGTCGAAGCTGAGCTCGTCGTCGCCCACGCAGTGGGCGCTCTTCCTCGGACTGCTCTTCGTCGCGGTCGTCGTGTTCATCCCCGACGGCGTGCTGCCGCCGGTCGCGCGGCTCGTCGGGCGGCTGCTCGCGCGGGGCGGCGCGCCGGGAGGACGACGGCTCGTCGACGTGCGGCGCGCGCCGCCCGAGCTGCGGCCGGCGGGCGAGCCGGTCGCGACGATCGACGGCGTCGAGTTCGGGTACGGCGCGCTGCGCGTGCTCCGCGGCGTCGACTTCGAGATCCTCGCCGGCGAGCTCCTCTGCATCGTCGGCCCGAACGGCGCCGGCAAGTCGACGCTGCTCGGGGTGCTCACGAACGGCAAGCAGCCGATCGGCGGCCGCGTCGGCTATCACCTCCAGCAGGGCGAGCTCGGGCAGGCGGGCGCGTCGATCCACCGCATCGCCCGGCGGGGCGTGGCGCGGAAGTTCCAGATCCCGCACCTGTTCGACAGCCTCACCGTGGCCGAGACGATCCTGGTGGCGTCCCTGCGCGGGCGACTGCCGTCGGTGTGGCGGCGGACCCGCGACGTGACGGTTGGGCGCTCGGTCCAGGACATCGTCGAGGCGACCGGCCTCCAGGGGCGCGAGAACGTGCCGTCGCCGGCGCTCGCGCACGGCCTGAAGCAGGGGCTCGAGCTCGCGGCGGCGCTCTCGATGCGTCCCGAGGTGCTGCTGCTCGACGAGCCGACCGCAGGCCTGACGGCGAACGAGCGGCACGTGATCGGCGAGGTGTTCCGCCGGCTGCTCGCGGCCGGCGTGACGATCGTCCTGATCGAGCACGACCTCGACTTCGTCGCCCGCGTCGCCGACCGGGTCGTCGTGCTGCACGGCGGCAAGGTGGTCGAGAGCGGCACGCCGGCCGAGGTGGCCGCCTCGCAGGTCGTGCGCGAGGCGTACGTCGGGACGGCCGTCGGATGAGACTCGCGGTCGACGAGCTGCGTGCGGGCTACGGGTCGGCGGTGATCGTCGACGGCGTGTCGTTCGAGGTGCCGGAACACGGAGCGCTCGCGGTCGTCGGGCGGAACGGGATGGGCAAGTCGACGCTCCTGAAGGCGATCACCGGCTACCTCAAGCCGTTCGCGGGCTCGGTGACGGTCGGCGGGCGCCGGACGACCGGCCTCGCCACCTACCGGCTCGCACGGATGGGCGTGGCCTACACGCCGCAGGAACAGTCGCTCTTCGGCGAGCTCTCCGTCGAGGAGAACCTCTCGATCGGCCGCAGCGGCGCCTGCCCGCACGAGCTGCGCGACGAGATCCTCGAGACGTTCCCGGTGCTCCGCGAGCGGCTCCGCCAGCGGGCCGGCACGCTGAGCGGAGGCGAGCAGAAGATGCTGACGCTCGCGAAGGCGCTCGCCATGCGGCCGCAGCTACTGCTCCTCGACGAGATCAGCGACGGCCTCGGGCCTGCGGTCGTCTCGGCGGTCGGCGAGACCCTCGTGCGCCTCCGCGAGCGCTTCGGCTGCACGATCCTGATGGTCGAGCAGAACCTCGACCTCAGCCTCCGCGTCGCCGACCGCGTCGCCGTGCTGAAGCTCGGCTCGATCGTCTTCGAGCGCGGGGCCGCCGACGACGGGCTCCGCGACGAGCTGACCGCGCAGCTCGCGCCGGGCTAGCTGCACACGACGCGGTCGCCGCCCCAGCGATACGCCGTCTCGAGCCCGGCCTCGCGCGTGATCGCCTCGACGTACTCGACCACGAAGTCGCCGTCGCCCGGGCCGAGCGGCACGGGGCGCGCGTCGTCGTCGATCCAGCACGGGACGAAGCCCGCCTCGAGCTCGCCGTCCTCGGCCACGCGCAGGTCGCCGATCATCGTGTGGCGGCTCTCGGGGTTGAACGGGTAGGCCGGCATCGCCGGGTCCGGCTCGAAGCCGAACAGCTCGACGCGCCGCCTCGCCCACGCGGCGGCCTCGGGCGTGTCGGTGTTCGCCGGCGACAGGGCGCGCGTGACGGTCGCGTAGTTGCCGAGCCCGTGGAAGATCGGCCGGCCGCGGTAGAGCTCGACGCCGCGGAGGATGTGCGCGTGGTGGCCGATCACGGCGTCGGCGCCCGCGTCGATCGCGACACGCGCGACGTCGCTCTCGTACTGCGCGAGCTTCGCGCGTACGTGGCCGATGCCCTTGTGCAGGGCGACGAGCACGACGTCGGCGCGCTCGCGCAGCGCGGCGACGTCCTCGCGCAGCGCCGCGAGGCTCTCCGGCGTCGCGAAGGTGAAGATGCGCGGCGGCCCGCCCGGGCTCGCGTGGTCGAGCTCGTAGTGGGTGAGCACCTCGAGGTGGGCGGAGCCGGCCTTGGACGGCCGCGCCCAGCCGTCGCGCGGCCCGACGCAGTTGAGGCTCAGCACGCCGACGCGGCGGCCGCCCGCCTCGACGATCGCCGGGGCGCGGGCCTCGCCGAGGCTCATGCCCGCGCCGGTCGTGGCGATGCCGAGCGCCCGCAGGCCCGCGAGGGTGTCCTCGACCCCCTCGGGGCCGGCGTCCGCGATGTGGTTGCCCGCGAGCGTGGCGACGTCGAGGCCGATGCGCTGGAGCGCGGCGAGGTTGTCGGGGTCGGACGGACGGGCCGGGACGTCCGTGCTCTGCACGGTCCCCCGTCGGGAGTGCGGCACCTCGACCTGTCCGACGAGGACATCAGCCGAACGGAGGAGGTCGCGGCTCGGGTCAAAGAGCGCGTCGGGATCCGGCTCGTCGAGGATCAGGTCGCCGAGCAGCAGGATCCGCATCAGACGCGATCGAGGCCGACGTAGTTCTCGGCGAGGCTGCGCGCCGCGGTCTCCGACGTGGTCACGTAGCGGAGCTGGGAGAGCCGCAGCCGCTCGTCGAAGGCGTCGCCCGCGCGATGGAGCATCGTGGTCATGGAGTACGAGAAGTGCTCGGCGCGCCACACGCGGCGCAGGCACTCCGTCGAGTAGCCGGCCAGCCCGCTCTCGTCGCCGCGGCGGTACCACGCGATCAGCGCGTCGGCGAGCACGCGCACGTCGTGCGCGGCGAGGTTGAGGCCCTTCGCGCCGGTCGGCGGGACGATGTGCGCCGCGTCGCCGGCGAGGAAGAGGCGGCCGTGCTGCATCGGCTCGGCGACGAAGCTGCGCATGCCGGTGACGCCCTTCTCGAGGACGGGCCCCTCGTTCAGCTTCCACCCGTCGAGCGCCGTGCGCAGCCGCAGCTCTTCCCAGACCCGTTCGTCCGGCCACCCGGCGACGTCCTCGTCGTGGCGGCACTGGACGTAGAGGCGGCTGCGCGTCGGGGAGCGCAGGCTGAGCAGCGCGAACCCGCGCTCGTGATGGGCGTACACCAGCTCGTCGGTCGACGGCGGCGCGTCGGCGAGGATCCCGAGCCAGCCGAACGGGTACTCGCGCTCGAAGGTGCGGAGCACCCGCTCGATCGCCGGCCGGCAGACGCCGTGGAACCCGTCGCAGCCGGCGATCACGTCGCAGTCGAGCCGCTGCTCCTCGCCGTCGTGCGTGAACCGGACGTACGGCGCGTCGCCCTCGAAGTCGTGCACCGAGACGTCCGACACCTCGAAGAGGAGCGGCAGGCCGCGGGCGAGGCGGTCGTCGATCAGGTCCTTCACGACCTCGGTCTGGCCGTAGACGAGGATCGAGCGGCCGGTCAGCTCCCGCATCGGGACGTGGTGGCGCTCGCCGTCGAACTGCAGGTAGATGCCGCCGTGGACGATCCCCTCGGCGTGCGCCCGCCCGGCCACGCCCGCGCGCTCCAGCAGCTCGACCGTCCCGTGCTCGAGCACGCCGGCGCGGATACGCGCCTCGACGTAGTCACGGCTCCGGTTCTCGAGCACGACGGCCTCGATCCCCTCCCGTTGGAGGAGCGCCGCGAGGATCAGGCCCGCCGGGCCCGCGCCGACGATCGCGACCTGCGTCCTCACAGCTCCTCGAGGACCTCCTGCGCGATCGCGAAGGCGCGGTTCGCCGCGGGCACGCCGCAGTAGATCGCGGCCTGCAGCAGCACCTCCTTGATCTCGTCGGGAGTCAGCCCGTTCCGGAGCGCGGCGTTCACGTGCATCGCAAGCTCCTGGTGATGGCCGAGCGCCGTGAGCGCGGTCAGCGTGATCGCGCTGCGCGTCCTCCGGTCGAGGCCGGGCCGCGCCCAGATCTCACCCCACGCGTAGCGCGTGATCAGGTCCTGGAAGTCGCGGGTGAAGTCGGTGGTGTTCGCGACCGCCCGGTCGACGTGCTCGTCGCCGAGCACCTCCCGGCGGATGCGCATCCCCTCGTCGTCGGTCACAGGTGCTCCTTCAGCAGTCGGTTGAACTCGTCGGCACGCTCGACGTTCGCGAGGTGCCGCGCACCCTCGATCACCGCGACGCGCGAGTCGCGCACGAGCGTTCCGATCTCCCCGGCGTGCGCGGGCGGCGACGTCGGGTCCCCTGCGCCCGCGAGCACGAGCGTCGGAGCCTCGATGCGGCGCAGGTCGTCGCGCCCGTCCCAGCCGGCGAGCGCCTCGCAGCAGCGGGCGTAGCCCTCGCGGTCGATCGAGACGAACATCTCCCGGTAGCGCGCGACGTGCGGGAAGGACGGGGTGAACCAGCGGCCGAGCACCGCGTCGACGATCGACTCGAGACCATCGCGCCGGACGGTCGCCGCGCGCTCGAGCCACAGCGCCGGGTCGCCGAAGTCCGGCGAGGTGCAGGCGAGCGCCAGCCGCTCGACCCGCTCGGGAGCCGTCGCCGCGACGCGCATGGCAACGGCGCCGCCGAGCGAGAGCCCGACGAGCGAGAACCGCCCTTCGACCCGGTCGAGCACGCGCTGCGCGAGGCTCTCGACGCTCACCTCGTCGTGCAGCGGCTCCGCGCCGTGACCCGGCAGCTCGACCGCGAGCGCCGCGCCGAGCGGCGCCTGCGGCTCCCACATCGCCGCGGTCGAGCCGAGCGACCCGTACAGGACGAGCGTCATGCTCGGTATCGCTCCAGCGCACGGTCGATCAGCGCGTCGACCGAGCCGAGGTAGTCCTCGGGGCGGGAGACGCCGAGCCCGAGCCGCTCCGCCTCGGAGAGCGTCGCGTCGACGACGTTGTCGCGCATCCGCTGCGCGTCGACCTGCAGCCCTTCGAGCGAGCGGGCCGCCGCCGACACCGCTCCCCCGGTCGCGGCGAGCGCGGTCGTCAGCGCGTGCCACTCGGCATGCCACGCCCCGGCGGCACGCTCGTGCTCGGCGACGAGGCTCTCGAAGAGCACGCCGCAGGCGGCACGCGCGTGCCGCTCGCAGGCCGAGGCGAGCACGGCGGCGACGGGATTCGCCTTGTGCGGCATCGTCGAGGACCCGCCGCCCTCGCCCTCCGACACCTCGCCCACCTCGGTCTGCGCGAGCAGCACGACGTCGCCTGCGATCTTCCCGGCAACGCCGGCCGTCGTCGCGAGCGCGCCGGCGAGCTCCGCGAGCGGCGTGCGCACGGTGTGCCACGGCAGCGACGGCTCGCGCAGATCGAGCTCGACGGCGTAGAGGCGCACGAGCTCGAGCCCGCCGTCGCCGAACGCGGCGAGGGTGCCTGCTGCCCCGCCGAGCTGCGCCGGCAGCTCGAGTCGGGCGATCGCGTCGCGGGCGTCGAGCACGCCGCCGAGCCAGGCGGCCGCCTTGGCGCCGAAGGTCGTCGGCACGGCCTGCTGGAGGAGCGTCCGCGCCGCGGTCACCGTCGCCCGGTGCTCGTCGGCGAGGCGCGCGCACGCGCCCGCCAGGCGGTCGACGTCCGCGGAGAGCAGCCGCAGCGCCTCCTGCGCGACGAGCATCGCGGCGCTGTCGACGATGTCCTGGCTCGTCGCGCCTCGGTGCACCCACTCGGCGTGCTCGGCGCCGACACGCGCGCGCAGCGCGCGCACGAGCGGGATCACGGGGTTGCCGCCCGCGCGTCCCTCCTCGGCCAGCGCCGCGACGTCGTAGTGCTCCGGCTCGCAGGCGGCTGCGATCGCCGCTGCCGAGGCCGCGGGCACGCTGCCGGCGAGCGCCTGCGCGTTCGCGAGCGCGCGCTCGGCCTCGAGCAGCGCGGCGAGCCAGGCGCGATCCGAGAGCGCCTCGGCGAGCTCGTCGGGCACGAAGATGGCGGAGAAGGGATTCACACCGCGAAGAAGACTGTCTGACCCGGCCCCTGCATGCGAATGTCGAAGCGGAGGGCTCCGTCCTCCTCCACGGCGAGAAGCGTCTCGCGCTCTTCGCCGGACAGCGACTCGAGCACCGCGTCGGTCGAGCCGGGGGCGTACACCCGCGTCAGCTGGTGCTTGAGCAGGCCGCGCGCGAAGACGAGCACGTGCAGGCACGGGTCGGGCGGGTCGATCGTGAACGCGAAGCTCCCCTGCGCGTCGGTGCCCGCGCGGCCCCACTTCCGCCGGCTCGCGTCCCACACCTCGACGACGCCGTCGACGATGGGCTCGCCCGCGCCGTCGAGCAGCCGGCCGTACAGGCGCAGCGTGGTGCCGAGCTCGTTCTCGGCGCGACGGCACAGGCCGATCGCGAAGAACGGGCCGACCGTCTGCGACGGCGTCGGCACGAGCGTCATTCGTCCTCCATCGGCGTCGCGCCGGAGCCGCGGCCGAGGACGATGTCCCACGTGTAGGCGAGCGCCCACTGCGGCTGCGTGAGCGCGATGTCGAACGAGGAGATCATCGACGCGCGCGCCTTCGGGTCGCGCACCGCGTGCATGATCGGGTCGAGCGCCTGCAGCGGGTCGCCGGGGAAGTACATCTGCGTGACGAGGCGCTGCGTCAGCATCCGGCCGAACACCGAGAAGTGGATGTGCGCGGGCCGCCACGCGTTGTCGTGGTTGCCCCACGGGTACGAGCCGGGCTTGATCGTGACGAAGCGGTAGCTGCCGTCGCCGCCGGTGAGGCAGCGGCCTGCGCCCGAGAAGTTCGGGTCGAGCGGCGCCGGATGCTGGTCGACCTCGTGGTGGTAGCGGCCGGCCGCGTTCGCCTGCCACACCTCGACGAGCGCGTTCGGGATCGGCCGCCCGTCCTCGTCGAGCACGCGGCCCGAGACGATGATGCGCTCGCCGAGCGGCTCGCCGGGATGCTGGCGCGTGAGGTCGTGGTCGAGCTCGCCGATCGCGCCCTCTCCGAAGACCGGCCCGTCGATCGCGTGCAGGTCCTCGGGGATCGTCACGAGCGGCTCGTTCGGCGCGCGGAAGCGCGTCGAGCGGTAGCCCGGGTAGTCCAGCTGCACGTCGGGCCCGAATCCCGGGTCGTCAGGCAGGATCAGATCGTCGTCGGTCACGCAGCGACCCCTTTCGTCTCCAGCGCACGCAGCGCACGCAGCTCCTCCTCCGTCGGCGCGTCGGACTGCCGCAGGTCGTCCGCCACCCTCAGCTCCCAGCCGGTCGCGGCGACCGCCTGCTCGACGGTCGCGCCGGGATGCAGCTGGGTCAGCGTCAGCTCACCGTGCCGCGGCTCGAGGACGCCGAGGTCCGTGACGACGACGCGCACGCGGTCGCCGCGGCTCGTCGTGAAGTCGAGCTCGTCGACGAACGTGCGCGCGGACTGACGCAGCATCACGAACACGTCCTGCACCGACGTCGCGATCTCCGGCGCGCCGCCGCCTCCCGGCAGCCGCACCTTCGGCGTCTCGTACGGCCCGATCACCGTGCTGTTGAGGTTGCCGTGGCGGTCGATCTGCGCAGCGCCGAGGAACCCCACCCCGATCCGCCCGCCCTGCAGCCAGTACGCGAACATCTCCGGCACCGAGACGACGGCGTCCGCCGTCTCCGCCAGCTCCCCGTCGCCGATCGAGAGCGGGAGCTGCGCCGGCTTCGCGCCGATCGTCCCGCTCTCGTACACGAGGACGCAGCCGGGGGCATGCGTCCGCCGCGCGAGGTTCGCGGCGAGGCTCGGGAGGCCGATGCCGACGAAGCACACCGTGTCGCTCGAGAGGCGGCGGGCCGCCTCGACCGCCATCATCTCGTCCGCCGTGTGACCGCTCACGCGGGCACTGCCTCCAGCACGTTCTCCTGCATCCACCGCGCGAACGTGTCGCGGTCGCGGCTGACTGCGTCCCAGCGGACGTAGAAGTCGTTGTCCCGCTCGTAGTAGCCGTGCGCGTACGACGGCCGCGCTCCGCCCGGCGCGCAGGCGACCGCGTCGATCGCCCAGCCCGGCAGCACCACCCCGCCGGGCACGGGCACGAGCTCGTCGACGATCTCCTCGACGGTGACGAGCGAGCGTGCCGACGCCAGCACGACCTCCTTCTGCACCCCGGTGATCCCCCAGAGCTGCACGTTCCCGTCGCGGTCGGCCTGCTGCGCGTGGACGACCCCGACGTCGGGGCGGTGCGCGGGCACGGCCGCGAGCTCCTCGCCGGTGAACGGGCACGTGACGGAGGCGACGCGCGTCCGCGCGGCGAGGTCCGTGCCGAAGTAGCCGCGCAGCACGCCGAACGGCAGGTTCGCCGCGCCTGCGGCGTACGCGGCTGCCATGCCGGCGTGCGAGTGCTCTTCGACCTCGAGCGGCGCCGGCCAGCCGTGCTCGACCGCGTCGCGCAGCCGGTGCAGGGAGCCGACGCCCGGGTTCCCTCCCCACGAGAACACGAGCTTGCGCGCGCAGCCCATGCCGATCAGCTGGTCGTAGATCACGTCCGGGGTCATCCGCACGAGCGTCAGCTCGCGGAGGCCCTGGCGCACCACTTCGTGACCGGCCGCGTGCGGGATCAGGTGCGTGAAGCCCTCGAGCGCGACGGTGTCGCCGTCGGAGACGAGCTCGCGGACCGCTTCGGTGAGGGAGACGATCTCGGCCATCTAGAACGGGAACGGGTGCCCGGCGCCTCCCTGCACGGTGATCCAGCGCAGCTCGGTGAACTCGTC
Organism: Gaiellaceae bacterium; assembly: GCA_035546215.1. Taxonomy (GTDB): domain Bacteria; phylum Actinomycetota; class Thermoleophilia; order Gaiellales; family Gaiellaceae; genus PALSA-600. The sequence goes on from DASZWR010000087.1 coordinate 19,438, forward strand.
GATCACCGCCTGGCCGCCGAAGCGGCCCCAGCCCGAGTCCTTGACCCCGCCGAACGGCATCTGCGGCTCGTCGCCGACGGGCTGGTCGTTGACGTGCACGATCCCGGACTGGATCTGCTGCGCGAGCTGGAAGCCACGGTCGCTGTCGCCGGTGAGGACGCCCGCGGCAAGCCCGTAGCCCGTCGCGTTCGCACGGGCGACCGCGTCGGCCGCGTCGTCGACGACCTCGACCGCGAGCACCGGCCCGAACGTCTCGAAGCGCGCCAGGTCGGAGTCGGCCGGCACGTCGGTGACGACGGTCGCGCGGTAGCAGGATCCGACCGCCTCGCCGCCCGCGAGCACCTTCGCGCCGCCCGCGACCGCCGCGTCGACCCGCTCCTTGACCATGTTCACGGCCGCCTCGTTGATCAGCGGCCCGATGATCGTGTCCGGCTCCTTCGGGTCGCCCGCCTTGAGGCCCTCCGCCTTCGCCGCGAGCTTCTCGACGAACGCGTCCGCGATCGGGCGCTCGACGAGCACCTTGCGCGCCGACATGCAGATCTGCCCCTGGTGCAGGAACGCGCCGAACGTCGCCGCGTTGACGGCGTACTCGAGGTCGGCGTCGGCGAGCACGAGCAGCGGGTTGAAGCCGCCGAGCTCGAGGACGACCCGCTTCAGGTGGCGGCCGCACGCCTCGGCGAGGCGCCGGCCGGTCTCGGTCGAGCCGGTGAAGTTGAGCCGCCGGACGGCCGGGTTCTCGACGAGCTCGTCGCCGATCGGCGCCGCCTCGCCGGGGGCGTGGGTGACGACGTTGAGGACGCCGTCCGGCAGCCCGGCCTCGGCGAAGATCTCCCCCCACAGGAGCCCGCCCACGACCGGGGAGAGCTCGGACGGCTTCAGCACCACGGTGTTCCCGAGCGCGAGCGGCGCGGCGATCGACCGCGCCGAGAGGATCAGCGCCGCGTTCCACGGCGCGATCGCGCCGACGACGCCGACCGGCTTGCGGATGCCCATCGCGAGCGTCCCCGGGTGGTCGGAGGGGATCACCTGACCGAGCGGCTGGTAGCCGAGGGCGGCCGCCTGCCGCAGCAGGTTGGGGACGAAGCCCATCTGGAACATGCCGAAGCCGAAGCTCGCGCCGCTCTCGCGCGCGAGCAGCGAGACGACCTCCTGCTGCCGCGACTCGAGGATGTCGGCCGCCTTCAGGAAGATCCGCTGGCGCTCGGCCGGCACGGTCTGCGCCCACGCCGGGAACGCGTCCGCCGCGGCGGCGACGGCGCGCGCCGCGTCCTCGCGCGTCCCGCGCGGCACGCGCGCCACCACCTCGCCGGTGAAGGGGTCGAGATCCTCGAACGTCTGCTCGGCGGCGACCCACTCGCCGCCGATGAACTGCTTGACCTCACGCGCCTCCAGGACGCTCGTCACCGTCACCAGCTCCTTTCGCTAGGCCATCCGGAGGACGGCCTTGATCGTCTGCCCCGCCTCCGCGTCGCGGGCAGCCTGTTCGATGTCGTCGAAGTCGTAGAAGGTCATCAGGCGGTCGACCGGGAATCGTCCCTGCTCCCACAGCTTGACGAGCCGGGGCAGGAAGACGTCGGGGACGCTGTCGCCCTCGACGATCCCGCGGACGGCCCGGCCGCCCGTGAGGATCGTGTTCACGTCCAGCGAGACCTCGGTGCCGAACGCGGGCGCGCCGATCACCCCTGCGGTCCCGGTGGGCGCCAGGCAGTCGACGCACTGCCGCAGCACCCGTGCGTTCCCGGTCGTCTCGAGGCTGAAGTCGGCGCCGCCGCCCGTGAGGCGGCGCACCTCCTCGACCGCGTCCGTCTCGTGCGCGTCGACCGCGTGCGTCGCACCGAGCTCCCGGGCCGTCGCGAGGCGTCGCGGCAGGACGTCGACGGCGACGATCGTCGTGCAGCCTGCGACCACGCCCGCGAGCACCGCCGACAGGCCGACCGTGCCGCTTCCGAAGACGGCCAGGGAGCTGCCGGCCGGGACGCGCAGGCTGTTCAGCACCGCGCCGGCGCCGGTCTGGATGCCGCAGCCGAACGGTGCCGCGACCTCGAGCGGGATGCACGCGTCGAGCCGGACGACGTTCCGCTCCCTCGCGACCGAGTGGGTGGCGAAGCTCGACTGGCCGAAGAACCGCTTCGAGGCGAAGTTGTGCTCGAAGAACGCGTGGCAGTACGCGGGCCGCCCCTGCTGGCAGGTCGCGCAGCGGCCGCAGGAGTCGAAGGTCATCCCGACGCGGTCGCCGGGAGCGACCTTCGTCACAGCCGGACCGACCGCCTCGACCGTCCCGGCGCCCTCGTGGCCGAGGACCTGCGGGAGCGGCACCGGATACCACTGGTCGCGGCAGATCAGGTCGGTGTGGCAGATGCCCGACGCGGCGACCCGCACCCGCACCTCGTCGGGAGCGAGGTCCGGCAGCTCCACCTCGCGGAGGGCGAACGGGGCCCCCTTCGACTCGGTGACGGCGACCGTCGCGCTCACGTGCCCTCCCTCCGCAACCGGTAGCCCACGGGCATCACGCGCAGGCCGAAGCGCTCCTCGAGCGTGCCCCAGATGCCGCGCGGGAGGAGCAGCGCGAAGCCGATCGCAGCGGCGCCCAGGCCGACGAGGTACCAGACGCCGTTGTCGCCGAACTCGTTCTGGATCACGAAGAGCACGATCGCGCCGATGATCGGCCCCTCGAACGTGCCGAGCCCGCCGACGAGCACCATGAAGATCATGTAGGCCGTCCAGTCGACGCCGAAGATCGACGTCGGCTCGATGAAGAGCGTGTTCGCGAGCGTCATCGCGCCCGCGGCGCCGCACCCCGCGCCGGCGATCACGAAGAGGATCCACTTGCCGCGCAGGACGCGCACGCCCACCGAGGCGGCGGCGTCCTCGTCGTCGCGGATCGCCTGCAGCGACGAGCCGAGCCGGCTGCGCAGCAGCAGGAAGAGGAGCGCGAGGAAGAAGACGGTGATGCCGAGCGTGAGCCAGTACGTGTAGTGCTGGCGCTGCGTCGGCGTGTAGTAGTTCAGCTCGATCAGCGAGGTGCCGGTGCCCGCGCCGAGCGACTGGTCGAGCGAGACGAGGATCGCAGCCGCCTCGGCGACCACCCACATGCCGATCGCGAACTGGGCGCCGCGGAACCGGAGCACGAGGAACGAGAGCGGCACCGACACGCCCGCGCAGAAGAGCGCCGCCACGATCATCGCGCGGTACGGGTTCCAGTCGTGGTTGCACAGCCACACCGTGGCGTACGCGCCGAGGCCGATGAACGCCTGCTGGCCCACCGAGACGAGCCCGCCGTAGCCGGCGAGGGCGTTCCACATCGCCGCCAGCAGGACGAGGATGAGCAGCGAGGTCGCCTTCTGCGTCGTCCCGAGGCTGAAGAGGACCGGCACGAATGCGAACGCGACGGCGAGCGCCACCGCGAAGGCGGTGAACGAGATCGAGAGTCGCCCCCAGCGCTCCACGCCGTACCGCGGGGCCGGCACGGTGGCCGAGCTCTGCGTCACGTCGTCGCTCCGCGGATCGAGAACAGGCCGCCGCGGGGCGAGGCCAGCACGGCGAGGAACACGAGGTGGCCCGCGAGCACCGAGTATTGCGGGTCGATCTGCGCCCCGATCGTCTGCGCGACGCCGAGCACGATGCCGCCGGCGAGCGTCCCCCAGAGCGAGCCGAGCCCGCCGATCACGACGGCCTCGAACGCGAAGATCAGCTGTGTCGGGCCGGCGAACGGGAAGAACGTCGAGCGGATCGCCATGAACAGCCCCGCGACCGCCGCGATCGCGACCGCGATCGCCGTCGCCCGTGCGTAGACGGCCCGCGCGTTGACGCCGACGAGCTCGGCGGTGTCGGGGTCCTGCGCGGTCGCGCGCATCTGCCGCCCCGCCTGCGTGCGCGAGAGGAAGAGCTGGAGGCCGCCGAGCACGAGCACCGCGACGCCCAGGACGAGCCCGCCGATCGCGGAGATGGAGATGTCGTTCGTCACCTGCCAGCTCGCCGTCGCAACCGACCCCGCCTCGCCGCCGAGCGAGCGCACGTCGGGCGAGAACTGCTCGAGCAGCAGGTTCTGGATCACGATCGAGAGCCCGAACGTCGTCAGCAGCGGCACGAGCACACCCGATCGGAGGCTGCGCTCGAGGATCGTCACCTGCAGGCCGTACCCGACGAGCAGCATCACGGGCAGCACCGGCAGCAGGGCGAGGAACGGCGAGACGTTCGCGTGGTCGAGCACGACCATGACGAGGTACGCCCCGAGCACGGCGAGATCGCCGTGCGCGAGGTTGATGATGCGCATCACGCCGAACATGACGGCGAGCCCGCAGCCGAGCAGCGCGTAGAGGCCGCCGAGCAGGATCCCCTGCACGACCGCGTTCACCCAGGTCACCGGGCGGCCTCCGCCTTCAGGCCGAAGTAGGCGTCCGTGATCCGTTCGCGCGAGAGCTCCTCCGCACGACCTTCGAGCACCAGCCGCCCTTCGAGCATGCAGACGACCCGGTCCGCCGCCTGCAGCGCACGGCGCAGGTCCTGCTCGACGAGCACGACGGTGGTGCCGCCGTCGATCAGCGTCTTCAGCGATCGGTAGACGTCGTCGACGGCCACGGGCGCGAGACCGAGCGACACCTCGTCGAGCAGCAGCAGGCGCGGGTTCGTCATCAGCGCACGGCCGATCGCCGTCGCCTGCTGCTGACCCCCGGAGAGGGTCGAGGCGCGGTGGTCGCGGAGCGGCTTCAGCATCGGGAACGCCTCGAGCACGCGGTCGACGTCCCAGTCGGCGCCGTTCCGGCGCTGCCGGGCGACGAGCAGGTTCTCCTCGACGGTGAGCTGCGGGAAGAGGCGCCGACCCTCGGGCACGAGCGCGATCCCGAGGCCGACGCGCTTGTGCGCCGGGACGGAGGTGACGTCGCGGCCGTCGAACGCGACCCGCCCGCCGGCGGGACGGTGCGCGCCCGCGATCGAGCGCAGCAGGGTCGTCTTGCCGGCGCCGTTCGCCCCGACGAGCGCGACCGTCTCGCCCTCGTCGATCTCGAGCGAGACGCCGCGAACCGCCTGCAGCAAGCCGTGCCGGGCGTCGAGGCCGGTGACGGCGAGCAGGCTCACGCGACCGCCGAGCTGCCGAGGTAGGCGTCGATCACGGCCGCGTCGCGCATCACGGCCTCGGGCGTGCCGTCGGCGATCACCCGGCCGGCGTCCATGCAGACGAGCCGGTCGACCACGCGCACGAGCACGTGGACGATGTGCTCGATCCACACGATCGAGATGCCGCGCGCCCGCAGCTCGTTCACCGTGTCGACGAGCCGCGACGCCTCGGCGTCGGTGAGGCCGCCCCCGATCTCGTCGAGGAGCAGCACCTGCGGCTCGGTCGCGAGCGCCCGCGCGAGCTCGAGCCGCTTGCGGTCGAGCAGGCCGAGGCCCTCGGCGCGGCGGTTCGCGTCGCCTGCGAGCCCGCACAGCTCGAGCGCCTCGATCACCCGCTCGTAGGCCCGGCCGCGGCGGAGCCCGCCGCCCGTCGCCGCGCCGACGAACACGTTCTCGAACACGGTCAGGCCGGAGAACGGCCGCGGCACCTGGTGCGCGCGCCCGATCCCGAGCCGGCAGCGGCGCGCGGCGGACGCGCGGGTGACGTCCTGGCCGTGGAGGGTGACCCGCCCCTCGTTCGGCCGGAGGGCGCCGGCGAGGATGTTCAGCAGGGTCGTCTTGCCGGCCCCGTTCGGGCCGACGATGCCGATCGCGTCGCCGCGACCGACCGCGAAGTCGACGCCGTCGAGGACCGCAAGCGCCCCGAAGCGCTTGCGGATCCCCACGGCCTCGAGAATCACGTCGTTTCCCTCCCCGGCCACTCCTCGTTAGTACGGCCTGAGCTTGGCCTCGACCGGGATGTGATGGTCGTCCGTGTGCTCGCAGACGACCCACTCGTACTTGTACTTGCCCGTCCCCTTGACCCACTGGCCGCCGGGGATCGGCGTCTGCACGACGTTCGGCACCGGGTTGGTCTTGCCGCCGACGCCCCAGTGGAGCAGGCCGACCGGCGTCATCACCTTCAGGTGCTTCATCGCGTTCGCGACCTTGGTCTTGTCCTTCGGGTTGCCGCTTGCCTTGAGGGCGGCCGCGGCCACGTCGAAGAGCGCGAGGCTCGGACCGGCCTGCTGGTTCCAGTACTTGCCGGAGTGCTGCTCGTAGCCCGCGCCGAGCGCCTTGTTCGAGACACCGGTGAGCGACGACCGGTACGGCCACGTCGGCCCCCAGTACGCGCCGCTCGCCAGGTTGAAGCCGAGCGAGCCGAGCGCGGAGACCTGCGAGACGAAGAGGCCGGTCTTCGCGATCTGCGCGATCTTGATCTGCTTCGTGAGCCCCTGCTGCGCGGCCTGCCGCCAGAAGGTGGCGAAGTCGGGCGGGATCGGGAACGTGTTGAAGATCTGCACGCCCGCCCGCTTGAACTTCGCGATCTGGGCCGAGTAGTCGTTCGTCCCGTCCTGGTAGGCGCCCGGGTCGATGATCTTGTAGCCGGCCTTCTCGAGCAGCGGCCCGAGGTTCTCGCGGATCGCGTTGCCGTCCGCGTCGTTCGGCCACATCACCCCGACCTTCTTGTTCGTCGGCACCTGCTTCCAGAGCGCCTCGTACGTGTCGGCGAAGTTCGCGACGCCGAAGCAGAAGTGGTACGTGTAGCGGAACGGCGACGGCTTCCCGGGCTTGGCGCCGCGGCCGAAGTACCACGACTCCCACGGCACGACCGTCGAGATGCACGGCACGCCCGACGCCTCGGACGCGTCGGAGACCGGGTTCACGACCTCGGGCGTCGACGTCGTCAGCATCAGGTCGACGTTGTCGGAGTGGATCAGGTCGTTCGCGACCTGCGCCGACCGCGACGGCGTCGACTGGCCGTCCTTCTGGTGGATCTCGACGGCGTAGTGCGTGCCGCCGATCTTGAGTCCCTTCGCGAACGCCTTCCGCGCGAGGCCGATCACGTACCCGTCCGGCTCGCCGAAGCCGGAGGCCGGGCCGGTGATCGGGCTGACATAGCCGATCTTGATCGTGTTCGAGGCGTCCCACGACTTGGGTCGCGCCCAGATCGGCTGGGCGGCGGCGCCCGAGAGGACGAGCCCGCCCGCTCCGATCCCCGCACGCTTCACGAACCCGCGGCGCGTCGTGCGCCCGGCGAGCCCTTCCTGACCCTCAGCCATCCAATCCTCCTAACGGATATCGACCAGCGGAGTGCGCCGAAGGTAGGTTCCTCGTCGTCCGTATGTCAAGACGCTGTTCCGCTATTCGGGAAGGAGACCGCGAATGAGCCACCGGAGGACGTCGCCGCCGTTTCGCGCCGACCACGTGGGGAGCCTGCTGCGGCCGAAGCGCCTACTCGAGGCGCGCGCCGAGCACGCCGCCGGCCGCCTCGACGACGCGGGGCTCCGCGCGGTCGAGGACGAGGCGATCTCCGCGGCCGTGCGCCGCCAGGAGGAGGTCGGCCTGCGGTCGGCGACCGACGGCGAGTTCCGCCGCGCCTCGTGGCACATGGACTTCATCTACGCGCTCGACGGGATCAGCAAGGAGGCCGGGCACATCGCCGTGCAGTTCCACAACCCGGACGGCGACATCGAGTTCACGCCGGCGGCGCTGCACGTGAACGGCCGGCTCGGCGTCTCGGAGACGATCTTCGGCGACGCGTTCGCCTACCTGCAGAGCACCGTCACGACGAACGTCCCGAAGCTGACGATCCCGTCGCCGAGCATGGTCCACTACCGCGGCGGCAAGGCGGCGATCGATCCGGAGGTGTACCCCGACCTCGACGCGTTCTGGGCCGACCTGACGGCGGCGTACCGCGAGGAGGTGCGCCGGCTGGGCGAGCTCGGCTGCACGTACCTGCAGCTCGACGACACGTCGCTCGCGTACCTGAACGACCCGCACCAGCGCGAGTACGTCGCGTCGATCGGCGGCGACCCCGACCGCCAGCACGTCGAGTACATCCGGCACATCAACGAGGCGCTCGCCGGGCGGCCCGGCGGGATGAGCGTGACGACGCACATGTGCCGCGGCAACTTCCGCTCGTCGTGGGCGGCGGAGGGCAGCTACGACTTCGTCGCCGAGGCGCTGCTGAACGAGCTCGACGTCGACGGGTTCTTCATGGAGTGGGACGACGAGCGGTCGGGCGGCTTCGAGCCGCTGCGCTTCCTACCGAAGGGCTCGAAGCAGGTGGTGCTCGGCCTCGTGACGACGAAGCGCGGGGCGCTCGAGACGAAGGACGAGCTGAAGCGCCGCATCGAGGAGGCGTCGCGCTTCGCGCCGCTCGAGCAGCTCTGCCTCTCGCCGCAGTGCGGCTTCTCGTCCACCGTCGAAGGGAACGTGCTGACCGAGGACGAGCAGTGGGCGAAGCTCGCCCTGATCGTCGAGGTGGCCGGCGAGGTCTGGGGCTAGTGCCCGAGGCGCGACGAGATCGCGTCGGCCGTCCGCTTGAGCGGCGGGCCGAGGTGCGCGACGAGGGCGTCGAGTGAGACCATCGTGCGGTGCACCGCGAGGTTGATCGCCGCGACGACGTCGCCGGTGCCCGAGCGCACCGGCGCGGCGATCGAGCGCAGGCCGTAGGCGAGCTCCTCGTTGTTGACGGCGAGCCCGGCCCGGGCGACCCGCTGCAGCTCGAGCAGCAGCTCCTCGCGCTCGGTGAGCGTGTTCGGGCCGCGCTGGTCGAAGTCCACGCGCTCGAGCACCTCCCGCTGCTCCTCCGCCGGCAGGCCTGCGAGCAGCACCTTCCCCATCGAGGTGCAGTAGGCGGGGAGCCGCGAGCCGACGTGCAGGTTCAGGTCGATGTCGCGCTGCCCCCGCTGCGAGGTGCGGCAGCGCTCGATGTAGACGATGTCGGCGCCGTCGAGCACCGCCATGTTCACCGTGTGGCCGGTCTCGTCGGAGAGCGCCTGCAGATGCGGCGCCGCCACCTCGCGCAGGTCCATCGAGTTGATCGCCGAGAAGCCGAGGTCGAGCACGCGAGGGCCGAGCCGGTACTTGCGCGTCAGCGGGTCCTGGTCGAGATACCCGAGGTTCGCGAGCGTCGCGATGTAGCGATGCGCGGTGCTGCGCGAGAGGCCGACCTCGCGCGAGAGCTCGCTCACGCCGAGCACGGGCCGCCCCTGGAAGGCCGAGAGGATCGCGAGCCCGCGCTCGAGCGACTGGGAGTAGGAGCTCGAGCGCGCGTCGGGTTCCGTCATCGCCGTGTTCTACCTTCTCGGACACCGTTTTGACTAGCGGACGGTCATCTTCGCGCGTCCTGCTCGTCGCGGTGATCCTGGCGGGCCTCAACTTCCGCACGGTCTTCGCGAGCCTGCCGCCGCTCCTCCACCACGTCCGCGACGACCTGGGCCTCTCCGCCGGCGTCGCGGGCCTCCTCACGACCGGGCCGGTGGTCTGCTTCGGCGTCTTCGCGCTGCTCGCCCCGGAGCTCGGCCGCCGGCTCCCGATCGAGTGGCTGCTCGTCGCCGCGATCGCGCTCACCGCCGCCGGCAACGGGCTGCGCGGGATCGGCGGCGCCTACGGCCTCTTCGCCGGCACGATCCTCGCAGGCCTCGCGATCGCGGTCGGCCAGACGCTCGTGCCGATCCTGATCCGGGTCAGCCACCCGGCGCACGCCGGCGTCTTCACCGGGTCCTTCTCGATGACGATCACGCTGGGCGCCGCGATCGCCGCCGGCACGTCGGTGCCGCTGGAGCACGCACTCGGGAGCTGGCCGCGCGCGCTCGCGATCTTCGCCGTGCCGGCCGCGTGCGCGGCGGCCGCGTGGCTCGTCCCGGCGTCCCGGAGGCGGACGCACCTCGAGCGCGTCCCGCGCCAGCGGCTGCACCGGATCCGGGCGTCGTGGTCGATCGCCCTCTACTTCGCGATGCAGTCGATGCTCTTCTACACGTCGCTGACGTGGATCCCCTCGATCCTGCAGGCGCACGGATTCAGCGAGGGAGGCGCCGGCGGGCTGCTCGCGCTCGCGAACGCCGTGCAGTCGGGGCCGGCGTTCCTCGTACCGGTGCTCGCGGGGCGGCGCGCCTCGCAGACGTCGCTCCTCGTCGTCCTCGTCGTGCTCGCGATCGTGCCGCTCGCCGGGCTGCTCGCGTGGCCGCACGGCGCTGCCCTGTGGATGACGCTGCTCGGCCTCGCGCAGGGCGGCGCGCTCGGGCTCGCGCTGATGCTGCCGGTGCTGCGCGGCGCGACCGGGCCGGCGGTCGCGAGCCTCACCTCGCTGACGCTGGGCGTCGGCTACTCGCTCGCGGCGATCGGGCCGTTCCTCGGCGGGCTCGCGCACGACGTCACGGGCAGCTGGACCGCGACGCTCGTGCTGCTGATCGCGATCGGCGCGGCCGAGCTCGCGGTCGGCGTGCCGGCGACCCGCGACTGGCGCGCCGGCGGGGACACCCGGGCGTGACCGCGGTGGCGTACCCTTCAGGCGTGCGCTCACGGACCAGCGGACTGCTGCTCGTCCCGGCCGCCGCCCTGGTCGTCCACCAGGCGCGGTACTCGCTGGCCTACGGCCCGCGCGCGAGCTCCGAGCTCGCCGCGCAAGGGCACTCGTACCTGAGCTCCGTCGTGCCGTGGGCGGTGCTCGCGCTCGGCCTCGCAGCGACGGCGTACCTGCGCCGCGTCGCGCTCGCCTACCGCACCGGCGACGCGGGCACGCGCGTCGCGCCCGTCCGCCTCTGGGCTCTCACCACCGCCGGCCTGCTCGCGATCTACGCCGTGCAGGAGACGCTCGAGGGCTTCACCGCCTCCGGCCACCCCGGCGGCATGGGCGGCGTCTTCGGCCACGGCGGCTGGTGGGCGGTGCCCGCCTCGGCCCTCGTCGCGATCGCCGTCGTCGCGCTGCTCCGGCTCGGCGAGGCGGTCGTCCGCTTCGCCGCCCGCATCGCGTCACGCGCAGGCGCATCCGAGCTTCCCCGCGTCTTCCCCGGCTCGGCCGAGCTCGTACCGGTCCGCGTCCGCGCCCGGTCGGCCTCGGGCCGCGCGCCCCCTCGTCGTCGCAGCTGAGACCCCGGCGGACGCCCGTCCGCGCGACCTGCGACTTCGAGGAGTGCCCGACTGAAGTACGGCATCGCCATGCTGCTCTGCGCCTGCGCAACCCTGGCCGCGCCCGCGGCCGCGTCGGCGCACGCCCGCACGACGACCGTCGCGCTCGACTACCGGCTCGCGCTCGACCGCACCGCGGTCCCGGGCGTGCACGCGTCGATCCTCGACGGCGACCGCTCGCTGCGGCTCGCGACCGCGGGGGCGACCGTCGTCGTCCGCGGCGACCTCGGCGAGCCGATGCTGCGGATCACGCGGCAGGGCACGTGGGCGAACCGCGCGTCGACGACGGCGGTCGCCGAGCGGCTCGTCTCCTCCGGCAGCGGCTGGCAGCAGGTCGGGCACGGGCCCTCGTACACGTGGCACGAGCACCGGCTCGCCCCGCCGCCGTTCGGCTCGAAGACCGGCCCGGTGGCGCGGTTCACGATCCCGCTGACGGTCGACGGCCGGCCGGCGGCGATCGGCGGGACGTTCGTGCGGCACGCACGACCGGCCCTGTGGCCGTGGCTCGCAGCAGCGGCCGCGTTCGCGGCGGCCGTCGCGCTCGCCGTGCGGACGCACCTCGCCGTGACGACGCCCCTGGGCGCGGCGGCCGGGCTCGCGGCGCTCGGGTCACTGGTCGCGTTCTCGGTCGCCGACGCTCCGAACGGGCAGGTCGCCTGGCTGCAGATCGCGCTCGGGACGGCCCTCGCGGCCGCGCTCTACGCGGTGCTGATCCGCGCCCCGCAGGCGCGGCGGCCTGCGGTGGCGGGGATCCTCGGCGGCGTCGCCGCGGCGGTCAGCCTCGGCTCGCTCGGCGTATTCCGGCACGGCGTGGTCGTCTCGGCGCTGCCGGGAACGGCGAGCCGTGCACTGCTCGAGCTGGCGTTCCTCGCCGGCGTGGCAGCCGCCGCGACGAGCCTGCGGGGGGAGGCCCGCCGGTGATCGCGGCGACTCCCGGGCCGGTGCATCCCTGGCCGATCGGCGTCGGGCCCCGCTACCAGCCGGCGGCCGTGCAGCGTGACGGCCGCCCCGTGGGCGGGCTGCGCTGCGGCAGCGGGCGCACCTTCGACGTGCACGTCGAGCTGTTCGCGAACCGCCGCGTGGTGATCGTGCCGCGCGGGATCGGCGTGGCACGCAGCGGCTGCGCGTACCCGCTGAGCACGACCGAGCCGACCGGCGTCGTCCACGTACGCCGCGACGGCCGGCACACGCTCGGCGACCTGTTCCGCATCTGGGGCCGGCGGCTCGACGTCTCCCGGCTCCTTTCGTTCCGCGGGCGCGTCTCCGTCTTCGTGGGCGGCCGGCGGGTCACCCGGGAGCCGCAGGACGTGCAGCTGACGCCGCACGGCCAGGTCGTCGTCGAGGTCGGCGGCTACGTCGCCCCACATCCCGGTTACCTCTTCCCGAAAGGAGTCGGATGATCCGGCGCTTGCTTCCCCTGCTCGCCGCGCTGCCCCTGCTTGCGGCGTGCGGCGGCGGCTCCTCGTCGTCCAGCTCGGGCTTCCCGGCGATCCAGGCGGCGAAGACGTACTCGCTGCTCGGCTTCACGCCGGCCGGAGCCGTCCGGCCCGGCGTTCCGACGCGGGTGTCGTTCCAGATCCGCCAGCCGAACGGCAAGCCGCTCACGTCGTTCAAGAGAGGCCCCGGCCCGCATACGGGGGTGCACCTGATCATGGTGCGCCGCGACCTCTCGACGATCATCCACACGCACCCGCCGATCGGCGCGAACGGGCGGATCGCCACGACGATCACGTTCACGAAGCCGGGGCCGTACAAGGTGGTCGTCGACGCCTATCCGAACACGACCGGCCCACAGCGGAACTTCCAGCTCTTCACGACGCTGACCGTGAGCGGGAAGTACACGCCGGAGCGGCTTCCGGCGTTCGCGGCCACCCACGTGGTCGACGGCTACACGATCACGCTGCACGGCAACCCGGCGCTGCACGCGATCGAACCGGGCTTCCTGCACGCGACCGTGACGGCTCCGGACGGGAAGCCGGCGACGTTCACGCCCTGGTTCGGCGCGCTCGCGCACGCGATCTTCTTCCGCGCGGGCTCGCTCGACTACTTCCACACGCACGTCTGCGCGCCCGGAGCCTCCGGCTGCACGAGCGTGCTCGGCGGTTCCAGGGTGACGGGAAGCTCGTCGACGCCCGGGAAGCTCGACATCGGCGTGCTCGTGCCCGTCGCCGGCACCTGGCGGCTGTTCCTGCAGTGCCAGGTGCAGGGCCACGTGCTGACCGCCCCCTTCACCCTCACCGTCAAGCCATGAGAAGGAGACCCCCGTTGAAGAAGACGCTGCTCGCCGCGGCGCTCGCCGCGCTCGTCCTGCCGGCGGCCGCCTTCGCGCACGCCCACGTCAGCCCGTCGGTCGTCGAGAAGGGCCACTCGGAGGTGTTCACGCTCGCCGTGCCGACCGAGAAGGAGGGTGCGTCGACGACGTCGGTCGCTCTCTCGCCGCCCGAGGGCTTCAACATCGACTCGTTCGTGCCGGCGCCCGGCTGGAAGCGCAGCGTCCAGCAGAAGGGCTCCGGCGAGGACGCGGTGATCACGAAGGTCACCTGGACGGGCGGCAGCGTCCCGACCGGCGAGGACGCGGCGTTCTCGTTCCTCGCGTCGACGTCCGCCGCGAAGACGTACACGTTCGAGGTCCGCCAGACGTACTCCGACGGGACGGTCGTCGACTGGAGCGGCCCGGAGTCCTCAGACACGCCGTCCCCGACGATCGACGTCAAGTCCTCGCTCGGCGGAGGCGGCAGCTCGACGCTCGCGGTGATCGCGCTGATCGTCGGCGCGATCGGCGTCGTGGCCGGAGGCCTGTCGCTCCTCACGCGCGGAGGACGCGAGCTCGCGTGAGGCGCGGACTCGTCGCCGGGATCGCCGCCGCCGCCGCGCTCGCGCTGCCGGCGGCGGCGTCCGCGCACGCGGTGCTCCTCCGCACCGTGCCGCAGGCGAGCGTCGTGCTGAGCAACGCGCCCGGCGAGCTGCAGATGACCTTCAGCGAGCCGGTCGAGCCGCGCTTCGCGATCGTCTCGGTGACGGACGCGTCGGCGCACCAGCAGACGGCCGGCCCGCCCAGCCGCTCGCCGTCGAACCCCGACACGCTGATCGTGCCGCTGAAGCACGTGGCCGAGGGCTGGTACCTCGTCTACTGGCGGGCGATCTCCGTCGACGGCCACCCGGTGCGCGGCGCGTTCACGTTCGCCGTCGGCCCCAACGCCGGCCCGGCCCCGCAGTTCGTGATCCCGTCGATCTCGGAGACCGCGGCGACGCCCCGCCTGCTGATCGCGCGCTGGATCGTGTTCCTGTCGGTGATGGCCGCGATCGGCCTCGCGGCGCTTCGCCTCGCGATCGCGCGGCCGGTCGTCCGGCGCGTCTCCGGGACGAGGCTGCGCGCGGTCTCGCGCGCGTTTGCCGCCGCCGCCGTCGTCGGCCTCGTCGCCATCCCGATCTACCTGCTGCTCGCGACGGCCGACTTCGCGCTGCGCTCGTTCTGGTCGTGGGGCGCGCTGATCCCGCTGGTGCGCGCGTCGGCGTTCGGGCGCGGCTACTTCCACCTGTGGATCGCGTTCGCGCTCTTCGTCGCGGCGGCGTCCGCGGCGATCCTCGTCGACCGCCCGGAGCGCCCGCGCCGCTCGACCGCCGAGCTGCTCGCCGGCACGGGCGCCACGGCCGCCGCGGCGGCGACGCTCCTCATCCCCAGCCTCGCGGGTCACGCCTCGCAGACCAGCCCGCGCGGGCTGGCGCTGCCGTTCGACTGGCTCCACCTGGCGGCGGGCTCGGTGTGGATCGGCGGGCTGGCGGGGCTGCTCGTGCTCTGGCGGAGCCTGCCGGCCGCCGCCCGCGTCGCAGGGCTCTTGGTCGCGGTGCCGCGCTTCTCGAACACGGCCGCCGCCTCGCTCGCCGTGCTGGTCGCGTCCGGCACCGGCGCGGCCGTCCTCCACCTGCCGACCGTGGCTTCGCTCTGGCAGACCTCCTACGGACAGGCGATCCTCTGGAAGATCGGCCTCCTGTCGGGCGCGATGCTGCTCGCCGCCGTCAACCTGCTGCGCATCAAGCCGCGCCTCGCGCACGTCGAGGTGGGCGCCTCGGCGGCGCGGCTCCTGCGGGCCACCGTCGGCGGCGAGACGATCCTCGTCGCGGCTGCGATCTTCGCGGCCGCGGTGCTGTCGTCGCTCGCCCCTCCGTCGAAGGCGCTCGCCTCGGTCGGCGGCGCGAGCGCGCACGTCGGGCCGGGCCCCGTGACCCGGACGGTCGAGAAGAACGGGTACACCTTCCGGTTCCGGGTGACGCCGAACCGGGCGGCGGTCCCGAACGAGTTCTCCGTGCAGATCGCGAAGGGAGGGAAGCCCGTGACCGGCGCCGACGTCGTCCAGACGCTCGAGATGCTCGACATGGACATGCAGAACCAGGAGTACCGCCTCACCGAGACCTCACCCGGCACCTACACGATGAGCCGCCCGGCCCTCGTGATGGTCGGGCACTGGGGCCTCTCCTTCGACGTGACGCCGCCGGGCGGGCAGACGTTCACCGTCCTCCTCGTCGACCGGGCGAACGGATGAGCGTCCAGGTCCGGCTCCTGCTCGCGCTCGCGGCGCTCGGCTGCGGCGGAGCCGCGATCCTCATCGCGGTCCTCTACGCGGAGCAGGTGCTGTGAGACGCGCCGCCGTCCTCGCCGCGCTCGCCCTGCTCGTCGTCGTGCCCGCCGCGCGCGCCGACGGCGACCCGGCGAGCGACTACCTGCTCAGCCAGCCCACGTTCGTGCCGCCCGACATCGGCGTCCCCAAGGCGTACGAGGCGCAGCTCGACGCCACCGTCGCCGCGGCGAAGGCGCGCGGCTACACCATCCGCGTCGCGCTGATCGGGACGAAGTACGACATGGGCTCGGTGGGCGTGCTGTGGAAGCGGCCCGCGCAGTACGCGCGCTTCCTCGGCAAGGAGCTGTACTTCGTCTACAAGGGACGGCTGCTCGTCGTCATGCCGAACGGGCTCGCGGTCTCGAAGGGCGGCGTGCCGGTGCCGGCCGACCAGAAGATCGTCGACCGGATCCCGGCGCCCGGCTCGAACGGCGCCGCGCTCGCCTCCGCCGCGACGACCGCCGTGTCGCGGCTCGCGGCGAACGCGGGCGTCGTGTTCCCGGTGCCGAAGCTCGGGCACGTCGCGACCTCGAGCACGAACCGCGACCGGCTGACGATCGCCGGCGTCGTCGTGGTGGCGCTGCTCGCGTTCGCTGCGTTCGCGACGCTCAGGCGGGGAAGGAAGGTCGCATGAGGCGCGCGCTCCTCCTCCTCGCGGTGCTCGTCTGCGCCGGCTGCGGCGCAGAGCAGCACACCGCGGCGATCACCCACGGGCCGTCGCCGTCCGCCCGGGCGTCGGAGGGCTTCCCGGTGACGCCGCCCGTCCCTGCGCCGTCGTTCCTGCTCCGCGACCAGCTCGGCCGGTCGACCGGGCCGCAGCAGGACCGCGGGCACTGGACGGTCGTCACGTTCCTCTACACGAACTGTCCGGACGTCTGCCCGCTGGTCGCCTCGCAGCTCGGCGCCGCGCAGCGCGCGAACCGCGACCTGCGTGTGATCGCCGTCTCGGTCGACCCGAAGAACGACACGGCCGCGGCGCGTCGGGCCTTCGTGAAGCGCCACAACCTGCCGGCGCGGTTCCGCTTCGTCAGCGGCACGCGTGCGGCGCTGCGGCCGGTGTGGGCGGGCTACCACGTGGCCGCGCTCCCGGGGCCGAACGGCACTGTCAGCCACTCGACCTTCGAGATCCTCGTCGACCCGTCCGGGAAGGAGCGCGAGCTCTTCGACGCGAAGGTCACGGCGCGGTCGGTTCTGCGCGCTGTGCAGGCACTTTCCTAGCGAGGATTGGCTCGCCCGGCGGCGGGTATACGACTCGAAAGTCGTAAACGACCCGACGCAAAAGGAGGAGCTCGATGAGACTCGGACGTATGCGTCGTCTCGCCGTCGGCACGCTCGCCGCCGGCGCCCTGATCCCCGCCGGAGCCACCGCGGCGAACGCCTGCGACGGCGGTCACCACCACCACGGCGCCTCGTACACCGTGCGCGCGTGGCACAACGACCTGCGCGGCGGCCACGGCGTGCTCGCCGTCGCCGAGAGCTATCTCGGCCTCCCGAAGGAGACGATCCTGTCCGACCTGAAGAACGGCCAGTCGCTCGCCGACGTCGCGAACGCGACGCCGGGCCATTCGGCGACCGGCCTGGTCGACGCCTATACGGCGGCACTGAAGGCGAAGCTCGACACGTGGGTCGCGGCCGGGAAGATCGACACCGCGAAGGAGAGCAAGATCCTGGCCGACGCCGGCCCGTGGATCACGAAGCTGGTGAACGCGCACTTCACCGGCTGGCACTGGGCGTTCGGTCACCGAACGCACTGAGCATCAGCTCGACGAAACGCGCCGCGTCCGCCCCGAAGGCGACCTCGCAGTTGGCCGGGGCGGACGCGTGCGTTCGCGTGTCCATCACCGTGCGGCCGACGGTGAGCGCGCCCTGCGTCTCCACCCGCACGTGGAGCGGGCGGGTCGAGATCACGTCGCGCTCGACGAGGAACGCCGTGCAGAGCGCGTCGTGCACCGGCGCCGCGTCTGCGACCGCCACGCGCCGACCGCTCGAGTAGGCGTCGATCCTCCGGCCGACGAACCGCGCAGCCGCCGTTCCCGCCGGCGTCCCGAGCGCCTCGAAGCGCGCCACGTCCTCGCGTGAGACGAGCGCCTTGTGCGTCGCGTCGAGCGGCACGAGCGTGAGCCGCTCGAAGCCGGCCGTGAGCACCATGTCGGCGGCCTCCGGGTCGGCCCAGATGTTGAACTCGGCGGCGGCGGTCGTGTTGCCGACGTCGTGGCCGCCGCCCATGATCACGACCTCGTCGACCGACTTCGCAATGCCCGGCTCGAGCGCGAGGGCGGCGCCGACGTTGCTGAGCGGCCCCACGGGCACGAGCGCGATCGGCTCCGTCGTCGCGCGCAGCGTCTCGACGAGGAACTCCACGGCGCCGGTCGCCTGGGCCGAGCTCGTCGGCGGCGGCAGCGGCAGCTCGAGGCCGTGCATGTCCGACGTCGAGCCGCGGCCGTAGTCCTTCTCGCCGGGGAAGCCGTGCCGCACGAGCGGCCGCTCGAGCCCGCGGTAGACCGGGACGTCCGGGCGGCCGATGAAGTCGAGCACGCGCAGCGTGTTGTCCGTCGTGTTCTCGACCGGCACGTTGCCGTTCACCGTGGTGACGGCGACGAGCTCGAGCTCCGGGTGGAGCGCCGCGAACATGATCGCGACCGCGTCGTCGGTGCCCGTGTCGACGTCGAGGATCACTTTCTTCGCCATGGCGGCAGGCTAGTCGTGCAGGATGCGCGGACGATGTGGGACCCGAACCCCGACCGCGACGCCGCGCGCACGCTCGGCCGCGCGCTGCGCGAGGCGCGCTACACCGGCCGCGCCGTCGAGGACCTGCTCGGGGACGAGGGGCTCGCCGCCGACCTCGCCGAGTCGGTCGTCTTCGCGCGCCGGCTCGGCGATGACCTCACGTCGACGACGATCCGCCTGCTGCTCCTGAACCGGCCCGTCCCGAGAGCGGCGTTCCCGGCGGCCGAGGCGCTGCTCACCCTCGGGCTCGCGACCGAGGAGGAGGGGCTGCTCGTGCCGCGGGCGCGGATCGTCCCGACCGAGGGCATCTACCTGACGTTCGACACCTTCTCGCACGGGCTCGACGACCCGGAGGGCTGGGTCGCGAGCTTCTCCCCGACCGCGTACTGGCTGGCCTCGCTCACCGTCCGCCGGCACGCGCGGCGGGCGCTCGACGTCGGCACCGGCAACGGCGCGCACGCGCTCCTCGCCGCCCGGCACGCCGACCACGTCGTCGCGACCGACATCAACCCGCGCGCGCTCGCCTTCACGGAGATCAGCGCGGCGCTGAACGGGGTCGAGCACGTGGAGACGCGGCTCGGCAGCTTCTTCGAGCCGGTCGCCGGCGAGACGTTCGACCTGATCACGTGCAACGCGCCGTACGTCATCTCGCCCGAGCGGCGCTGGCAGTACCGCGACGCGGGCCTGCCCGGCGACGAGGTGTCGCGGCGCGTCGTGACCGACGCCGCGGCGCACCTCGCCGACGGCGGCTTCGCCTCGATGCTCGTCAGCTGGCTCGCGGAGTCGGAGGACGAGCCCGACGAGCACGTCTTCGAATGGGTGGAGGCGAACGGCTGCGACGCCTGGATCCTCGGCCTGTCGGGGTCCGACCCCGTCGACCACGCGGCGGGCTGGAACGAGCACCTCTCGACGGAGCCCGAGCGGTACGACGAGGCGATCGCCGACTGGGAGCGCTACTTCGCCGAGCTCGGCGCCGGCTGGATCACCGAGGGCGCCGTCGTGCTGCACCGGCGCCCCGGCGACCACCACATCGCGCGCGCCGACACCGCGGACGAGGACGAGCTCGAGTTCGCGAGCGACCAGATCCAGCGGGTGTTCGCCGCGCTCGAGGAGCTCGCGGTGCACGGCGAGAGCGTGCTCGAGCGGCCGCTGCGGCTCGCGGCAGACGTGCACTTCGACCAGGAGCTCGACCGCACCGGCGCCGTCACGTCGACGCTGCTCGTGCTCGACGAGGGCACGTGCCCCGACGTCGAGCTCGGGCTCGAGACGGCCGAGGCGCTGACGGCGCTCGACGGCGCGACCACGCTCGAGCAGGCGGTGCAGCGCGTCGCCCGGCGCGAGGAGCTGACACGGCGCGAAGCCGCCGAGCTGCGCGACGACGTCTTCGGCCTCGCGCGCGACCTGCTCGAGCAGGGCATCCTGGAGCTCGTATGAGCACGTCCGACCTGTACGACGAGCACGGCGCGTCTGCGCAGACGTGCGAGACGCAGTTCCGGTCGTTCGGGGCCGTCCCCGCGTTCTCGGGGCCGATCGCGACCGTGCGCTGCCTCGAGGACAACGTGCTCGTCAAGCAGCGCGTGTCGGAGCCCGGCGGCGGGCGCGTGCTCGTCGTCGACGGCGCCGGGTCGTTCCGCTGCGCCCTCGTCGGCGACAACGTCGCCGGCACCGCGCTCGCGAACGGCTGGGCCGGGCTCGTGCTCAACTGCTGCGTCCGCGACTCGGCCGCGCTCGCCGGCCTCGGGCTCGGCATCTTCGCGATCGGCACCAACCCCAGGCCGAGCGGCAAGACGGGCGCCGGCGAGGTGGACGTGCCGGTGACCTTCGGCGGCTGCACGTTCGCACCGGGCGCGCTGCTGCACGCGGACGGCGACGGCATCGTCGTCGTGCCGTCCGAGTAGGTTCGCGGCATGGCCTGGGTCGCCGTCCCGCTCGCCGTCGCGACCGCCTGCTCGACCGCGCTCGGCGGGGTGGTCGCGTTCCGCCTGCGCAAGGAGCTCGCGACCGTGATCGCGTTCACCGGCGGCATCGTCGTCGCGGTTGCGCTCTTCGACGTGCTCCCGGAGGCGATCGACCTCGTCGACTCGCCGCGCCGCCTCACGGCGGTGATCGGCGCCGGCTTCATCGGTTTCTTCCTCGTCGAGCGGGTGCTCGTCCTGCACCACCGCGACGAGCCCGAGCAGGCGCGCGCCCACGCCCGCGTCGGCGCGCTGGGGGCGGCGGCGCTCTCGCTGCACAGCTTCCTCGACGGGCTCGGCATCGCCTTCGCCTTCCACGTGAGCACCGCCACCGGGCTGCTCGTGTTCCTCGCCGTCGTCAGCCACGACTTCGCCGACGGCATGAACACGGTCAGCTTCGTGCTGCGGCAGAGCGGCGACGTCCGCAGCGCCGTGCGGTGGCTCGCAGCCGACGCGTTCGCGCCGCTCGCCGGCGCGATCGTGGGCGCCTCGATCGGCATCTCCGACCGCCACCTCGGCTACGTGCTCGCGGCGTACGTCGGCTTCTTCCTCTTCCTCGGAGCGACCGACCTGCTGCCGGAGGCGCACAGCCATCCGTCGTGGCGGCGCGTGTTCCTGACGATCGCCGGCTTCGTCGCCACGTTCGCGATCGCGTACGCCGCCTCGCGCTGAGCTTTCCGCAAAGTGCGGGAAGTTCCCGCCTTCGCACCCTTGCGCGACGCTGCCGGCGCGACGTAGATTTGCGCTCCCGCCGGGCACGGAGCGTGAGTAGGTCGAAGCCCCGCCGAGCGGTCGCAATGGGCTCTCGGGCCCGAGGCGGTCGGTCGGTTGGGTGGACGAAAGCGCAACCGACCCGGCGGGATTTTTCTTTTCAGAAGGCCTTGCAGGCGCGAACCGTCTTGAAGCCGCGCCCGCCGGAGGTCGCGCAGACGCTGGTGCCGCGGGCGAGCGGCCGCCGCGAGGTCCCCAACCAGCTGCTCGCCGTCGGTCTGCCGGCGCGCACCGCGACCGGCCGGTGCCGGTAGCTGACTGTCACCTTCTTCAGCGGGCCTCGGCTCGAGACGAGGATGTGGAGGTTCCCGAGGAAGCGGATCACGACGCTGTTCGGGGCAAGCCTGGTGCTGCCGCTCCCGCCGCCCTTGCCGACCGGCTGAACCCCCTGGCCCGAGCTCGGCTTCCCGGTCGTGAAGCTCCACGTGTGCGCGGTGCCGTCGCTGAACTGCACCGACGCCGTGTAGGTAGCTCCGCCGGCGAGCGGCTTCACCGGCATCAGGATCCCGGATGCGTTCGGCAGGTACGGCCCGATCTGCGCCGTCGTACCGTCGACCCATTTCACCTCGACCGGCCCGTCGGGGCCGGTGAGTGAGGCCGAGGCGATGCCGGTCCGCGCCGCCGCGGCGTAGTCGCCGAGCACCGGCCCCCATTCGTAGACGTACAGGTTCGTCCCCGTCTCGCCTTTCAGGCCGACGATGTCCTCGGGCGTGAAGGGCGACTCGGCGGCGGTCTCCGACGGGTAGATCGTCGTGCCGTCTCCGGGGTAGGTGACGACGCTCGTCGTATCCGGCAGCGGCCGGTCCATGCCCGGCCAGGTCGTCGCGCAGACGTAGCCGTCGCGATCGGCGACACCCATCTCGGCGAGCTGCGGGCTCATCATCTGCGCGAGGTGGATCGGCGCGGTCTCCCACGGGTTCGCGTCGGCCCGCCAGGTGCCCGTGGCCAGCACCGAGTGCGTCCCGCCCCATTCGCCGTCGTCGGTGTAGTACGGGCTCGACGGATCCTCCTCGTGCGTCAGCCCGTTGCCCACCTGCTCGAGATAGGCGACGTGCTTGTCGCAGTCGGCCGACCACTCGCCGTTCTCGACGATCCCGGCGGGGATCCCGTTCGCCGCCCGCTGCGCGTTGAACCAGGCGAGGTCCTGCGCCGCGGTGTGCCCGGACGCCGACCGGGCTGCGGCGACCGCGGGCACGAGCACACAGACCGCCGCGAGAACGAGGAGCTTGCCGAGCACGCGACGAACCTACCCGGCGCCCTGGACGAGCGGGATGCCGTTTTCGGGCAGAGGCCGCCTGGCTCGGCTCGGCGGAGCCGAGCCGAGCCAGGCGGCACGTGCTCAGGAGCGGTTCCCGAGCGTCGCCTTCACCGTCTTCGTGTCCGAGCCGCGGCGAACCGTCAACGTGATCGTGTCGCCGGGCTTGTGCTGCGCGATGATCGCGCGCAGCTGCTCCGGCTGGGTGACGGCGGTGCCGTCGACCCCGGTGATCACGTCGCCCACCTTGAGCCCGGCGTTGTCGGCGCCGCTGCCGTTCTCGACGGACGCGATCTTCACGCCGCCGGTCGCGGCCGCCGGCGTGACACCGAGCAGCGCGTGCTGGGCCTTGCCGGTCGAGATGAGCTGGTCGGCGATCGTCTTGACCATGTTCGACGGGATCGCGAAGCCGACGCCCTCGTTGCCGCCGCCGTCGCTCTGGATCTGCGAGGTGATCCCGATCACCTGACCCTGCATGTTGAGGAGCGGTCCGCCGGAGTTGCCGTGGTTGATCGCGGCGTCGGTCTGGATCGCGCCTTCGATCGGCGTCTGGTTGTCGGGCGCCGTGATCTGGCGGTTGAGCGCGCTCACGATGCCGCTCGTGACGGTGTCGTCGAGGCCGAAGGGATTGCCGATCGCGACGACCGGGTCGCCGACCTGCGCCTTGCTCGAGTCGCCGAACGGGATCGGCTGGAGCTTCGACGCGTCGACGTTCACGTGGATCACGGCGACGTCGGTCGACATGTCCTCGCCGACGAGCGTCGCGGTCGCCGTGCTGCCGTCGTCGAGCTTCACCTTGATCGAGGTCGCGCCGTCGACGACGTGCGCGTTCGTGACGATGTCGCCCTTCGTGTCGTAGACGAAGCCGGTGCCCTCGGCGGAGGCGCCGCCGCTCCCTCCGAAGGGCGAGACCTGGGACTGCTGAGCCGCGTCGATCTCGACGACGCTCTTCGAGTACTGCCGCGCGATCTGCCCGATCGTGTAGCTCGACGTGTTCGCGACGTTCGTCGTCGCGGGCTGGGTGAGCGTCGGCGGCGCGGCCGTCTGCGAGTCGCCGCTGCCGTGGGCGAGCGCGACGATGCCGGCGCCGGCTCCCCCGCCGACGAGCGCCGCCGCTGCGACTGCTGCGGCGATCCGGTTGCTGGGCATGCGGGATCCTTTCTCTGACATCTCGTGTTCTCTCCTCACATGGTTCCCCGTTTCCTTGTGCCGAACGTAAAGCGAACCTAGGAACTGCCTGAGAAGGCAGCATGCGCTCCGTGCCCACGCTGCCCGCCGCGCTCCACCACACCGACTTCCGCCGCCTCTGGGTGTCGTTCATCTGCTCGGGCCTGGCGCTGCAGATGGCGCAGGTGGCGATCGGCTGGCAGGTCTACTCGATCCACGGCAGTGCGTTCGACCTGGGCCTGATCGGCCTGGCGGAGTTCGCTCCGGTACCGCTGCTCGCGTTGCCTGCCGGCCAGCTCGCGGACCGGCTGCCGCGGGTCCCCGTCGTGATCGTGTGGGGCTTCTGCGACGCCGCCGTGCTGGGACTCCTGCTCGTCGTCACGCTGCACGGCGCGCAGCAGCTGTGGCAGTTCGTCGCGCTGGCGGCCCTCACCGGGACGCTCGGCGCCCTCGGCAACCCGGCCGGCCGGTCGCTGACGCCCGAGCTCGTGCCCGAGGACCTGCTGCCGGGCGCCCTCGCGCTCCGCTCGATCGGCGGGCAGGCGTCGACGATCGGCGGCCCGGCGCTCGGCGGGCTCCTCTTCGCCGTCCGGCCGTCGGTTGTCTACGTCGCCGGGATCGTGCTGCTGATCGCCTCGTCCGTCGTCCTCTTCCCCGTGAAGCGCCCGGCCGCGATCGCGCAACTCGCCGGCGAGCCGCCGCCCCGGCTCGAGGCGCTGCTGGCAGGCATCCGCTTCATCCGCGAGACGCCCGTCATCCTCGGCGCGATCACGCTCGATCTCTTCGCCGTGCTCTTCGGCGGCGCGGTCGCGCTGCTTCCCCTGTTCGCCAAGTCGATCCTGCACACCGGCCCGTTCGGGCTCGGGGTGCTGCGCAGCATGGTCGCGGTCGGCGCCCTGCTCGCCGGGCTGAGGCTCGCCCGGAAGCCGCTCGGCGGGCGCGCCGGCCGAACGCTGCTCACCGTCGTCGGCGTGTTCGGCGCCTGCATGGTCGTGTTCGGGCTGTCGCGCTGGTTCTGGCTCTCGGCCCTCGCCCTCGCCGTCAGCGGCTTCGTCGACATGTTCTCGGTGAACATCCGCCAGACGACGGTGGCCCTCGCGACGCCGAACCGGCTGCTCGGCCGCGTCAACGCGGTCGAGAGCGTGTTCGTGGGCGCGTCGAACGAGCTCGGCGCGTTCGAGTCGGGCGCGGCGGCGGCACTTCTCGGCGCCGTTCCCGCGGTGGTCGCGGGCGGCGTGCTGACGATCGGGCTCGCGCTCGTGTGGCCGAAGGTGTTCCCGGCCCTCGCCCGCGTCGACCGGCTCTCAGCCGCCAGTCTTCGAGAAGTGCTGCCAGTCGGGGGAGCCGGCCCAGCGGCCGCCCCAGAGCCAGCCGACTGACGCGAACGCGCGCACGAGCACCCCGCCGGCGACGGCCATCCCCTTGCGGTAGCGGCCGCGGTCGGTGAACGCGCGACCCGCGGGCGGTAGGACGCGCCCGCCCTCGAGGTACGGGTTCTCGACCGTGTTCACGTCGATCGCCTCGCCGAACGCGTGCACCGACCAGCGTTTCGGCCCGGTCGCGACGGCGTAGCGGCAGTTGAACGCCGAGGTGTTGTCGACCGCCATCGAGCGGTCGTCGCTGCCGTCGTACCGGGCGATCGGCGCCATCCGGCGGATCGGGAACCGCGCCGCGTAGAGCCGCCCGAAGACGGCCTCGACGTCCTTCACGACCGCACGGTTCACGACCAGGCTGCCCCGGTGCGCGCGGCCGTCGAAGCCGACGTAGGTGACGGTCACCGTCTTCAGCGCGGCCGGGCCGACCGGGCAGCCGGGATGCCACGAGGCGCCGAGCTGCCGGGCCGTGACGGTGGTGGCGTACGCGTGGTAGGGCGGGAGGGCGGGCATCCTGTCCGGCATGATCGCGCACTGCCCGCAGCAGGTGCAGGTGACCGCGGCGTCGACCGCGTCCACGTACGCGGTCGTGACGCTCACCTCCTGCGGCAGGCGCGTCGCCGGCCCGTGGCGGGCGCGCGTCGGCTACCACGGCCTCTCGGCGCACCATCGCGAGGGCGACGGGACGACGCCGCTCGGGACGTTCAGGCTCGGCAGCACCCTCTACGGGATCGCCGCGAGCCCGGGCACGGCGCTCGCCTACCACCGGCTCGTCTGCGGCGACTGGTGGGACGAGGATCCCTCGTCGCCTACCTACAACGAGTTCCGCCACGTCGCCTGCGGCCGGGCGCCGCCGTTCGGCGGCGGCAGCGAGGCGCTCTGGCGGGCGACCGTCGCCTACCGGTACTTCGCGGTCGTCGACTACAACGCCGCCCGCGTGCCGGGCCGCGGCTCGGGGATCTTCCTGCACGTGGACACCGGGCGGGCGACGAACGGCTGCGTCTCGCTGCCGCGGGCCGACCTCGTGCGCACGCTGCGCTGGCTCCGCCCCGGGGCGACCATCCGCATCGCTGCATAATTTGCGGCTATCTGTATACTACTCAGCCCATGGCGACCGCTGCCATCCTCGGCTGCGCCGGCTACACCGGCCAGGAGACGCTCGACCGGGTGCTCGCGCACCCGCAGCTCGAGCTGCTCGCGCTCGGCTCCGACTCGCTCGCGGGCCGGCCGGCGGCCGCGCTCGACCCGCGGCTGAACGGCTCGGCGCCCGCATTCACGACGAACGCGGAGGCGCGCGCCGCGGGTGCGGACGTCCTGTTCCTCTGCCTCGAGAACGCGCTCGCCGCGGCCTTCGAGCCGCCCGCGGACACGGTCGTCGTCGACCTCTCCGGCGTCCATCGCCTCACCGATCCCGACCAGGCGCTCGCCTGGTACGGCACCACGCCCGGCGCCTGGAGCTACGGCCTGCCGGAGCTCTTCCCGGCGCAGGGCCCGCTGATCGCGAACCCCGGCTGCTACGCGACCGCCTCCCTGCTCGCGCTCGCACCGCTCGCGGGCCACATCGACTCGGCGATCGTCGACGCGAAGTCCGGCATGACCGGCGCCGGCAAGACGCTCAAGGCGACCTCGCACGCCGGGTTCGTGCTGGAGAACTTCTCGCCGTACGCGGTCGGCGCGCACCGCCACGCACCCGAGATCGCGCAGCAGCTCGGCGTGCCCGTCACCTTCGTGCCGCACCTCCTGCCCGTCCGCCGCGGCCTCCTCGCCACCTGCTACGTGCAGACCGACGCCGACGCGCGCGCGCTCCTCACCGAGGCCTACGCGGCAAGCCCGGTCGTGCGCGTGCTGCCGGACGGCGTCGTCCCGGAGATCGCGCGCGTGCAGGGCACCGACGCGGCCGAGCTCGGCGTCTTCACCGACGGCGCGACGGGCACGACGATCGTCATCTGCGCCGAGGACAACCTCGGCAAGGGCGCGGCCGGCCAGGCGATCCAGAACGCGAACCTCGCGCTCGACCTCGAGCCGACGCTCGGCCTGCGGCTCGGTGGGGTGCTGGTATGAGGCGTAGGCTCGACGGAGCCGTCGAAGTAGCGAAAGCGCCGGCTTGGCCGGCGCTGGAGCGGGTATGAGCGTCACGGCGGCGAAGGGCTTCGAGGCGTCGGGCGTCGAGGCCGGCATCCGCTACACGAAGAAGGACGTCGCGTTCGTGCGCTCGACGGCGCCGGCCGTCGGCGGCGCGATGTTCTCGCGCAACAAGGTGCAGGCCGCGTGCCTGCGGGTGAACCGCGCACACCTCGCGGCCGCGGCGCCGCAGGCGGTCGTGATCAACTCCGGCGTCGCCAACTCCGCCACCGGCGCGACGGGCTACGAGAACGCGGTCGCGACCGCCGCGCACGCCGCCCGGCTGCTCGGCGTCGACACCGAGCAGGTGCTCGTCCTCTCGACCGGCGTGATCGGCGTGCAGCTCCCGATGGACCGGCTGCTGCCGGGCGTCGACAAGGCGTTCGCGGCGCTCGGCGCCGACGGCGGCCACGACGCGGCCGAGGCGATCATGACCACCGACACGAAGTCGAAGGAAGCGCTCGTCGCGCGCGACGGCTTCACGGTCGGCGGCATGGCGAAGGGCGCCGGGATGATCCACCCCGACCTCGCCACGATGCTCGCGGTGATCACCACCGACTATCCGCTCGAGGCGGGCGAGCCGATCGAGCTCCTGCGGCCGTCGGTCGACTCGACCTTCAACGCGATCTCGATCGACGGCGACTGCTCGACGAACGACACGGTGATCCTGCTCGCGAACGGTGCGAGCGGCATCGAGCGCACCGCCGAGACCGACGCCGCGTTCGCCGCCGCGCTGCAGGAGGTGTGCGAGGACCTGTCGCGGCAGATCGTCGCCGACGGCGAGGGCGTCACCGTGCTCGCCGAGATCACCGTCGAGGGCGCCGTCGACGCGAAGCAGGCGAAGGCGATCGCGCGCCGCATCGCCACCTCGCCGCTCGTCAAGACCGCGCTCTTCGGCCACGACGCGAACTGGGGCCGCGTACTGATGGCCGCCGGCAGCGCGCCGTACAACGGCGGCTACGCCGACATCGACGCCGACCGCGCGACGCTCCGCTACAACGACGTCGTCGTGCTCGACCGGGGCACGCCCACCGGCGTCGAGCCGGACGTGTCCGGCCCGAGCTGCGCGATCGCGCTCGAGCTCGGCCTCGGCGACGGCAGCGCGAGCTACCTGACGAGCGACCTCTCCTACGAGTACGTGCGGATCAACGGGGACTACCGCTCGTGACGGGTCTGCGCCTCGTGGTGAAGGTGGGAGGCGCGGTCGCCGCGGAGTCGGCGGACCGGATCCTCGGCCTGCGCGAGGAGGGACACGAGGTCGTCGTCGTGCACGGCGCCGGCCCGCAGATCACCGAGGAGATGCGCAGGCGCGGCATCCCGGTGCAGTTCGTGAACGGCCGGCGGCGCACCTCGCGCGCGGCGCTCGACGTCGTCCGCGCGTCGATGGAGTCCGTCAACGCCGAGCTGTGCGCCGCGCTCGGCGACCTGGCGGCGCCGATCATCGGAGACAAGGCAGGGCTGCTCGCGGTGCCGGTGCCGCCGCTCGGCTGGGTCGGCGACCCGCTTCCGTGCCGGCCGAAGGCGATCCTCGGCGCGCTGGCGGAGGGCAGGGTGCCGGTCGTCGCGCCGCTCGCGGTCGGCCCGCTGAACGTGAACGCCGACGATGCCTCGGCCGCGCTCGCGCTCGGCCTGGGCGCGCGGAAGCTCGTGTTCCTCACCGACGTCCCGGGCCTGCTCGTCGACGACGAGCTCGTCGACTCGATCCGCGCCGGCGACGCGAACCGCATGCTGGACGCGGGCGCGTTCGACGGCGGCATCGTCCCGAAGCTGCGCGCGGCCGCGATCGCCGCCGCGAGCGGCATCACCGCGCACATCGGCGCCACGGCGGTGGTCGCGTGACCCCGGACTTTGTGTTGACTCAACACAAGCTCCTGCCGACGTATGCCCGGCAGGACGTGACCTTCGTGGACGGCGACGGCGCGTGGCTCGTCGACTCCGCCGGCACCCGGTACCTCGACCTCTTCGCCGGCATCGCCGTCGTCGGGCTCGGGCACCGGCACCCCGCGCCGCTCGCGGCCGCGCAGGCGCAGCTCGACCGGCTCTGGCACGTGTCGAACCTGTACTGGACCGAGCCGGCCAGCGAGCTCTCGCTGAAGCTCTCCGACCGCTTCGGCGGCGCCTCCGCGTTCTTCTGCAACTCGGGCGCCGAGGCGAACGAGGCCGCGCTCAAGTGGGCGCGCAAGGCGACCGGACGCAGCGAGCTCGTCGCGCTCGAGGGGTCGTTCCACGGGCGCACCTTCGGCGCGCTGTCGGTCACCGGCCAGCCGGCGAAGCGCAAGGCGTTCGAGCCGCTCGTCCCGGGCGCGACGTTCGGGCTCGAGCACGTCGGGCCCGACACCGCCGCGATCATCCTCGAGCCCGTGCAGGGCGAGGGCGGCGTCCACCCGCTCACGACCGAGTTCCTGCAGGAGGCGCGCGCGCTCGCCGACCGGCACGGCGCCCTCCTGATCTTCGACGAGGTGCAGACCGGTGTCGGGCGCAGCGGCTCGTTCTTCGCGTGGCAGGAGCTCGGCGTCAGGCCGGACGCGGTCACGCTCGCGAAGGGCCTCGCGAACGGGCTGCCGATCGGCGCGCTGCTCGTCTCCGACGACGCCCCGACGGGCTTCGAGCCCGGCGACCACGCCTCCACCTTCGGGGGCAACCCGGTCGCCTCCGCCGCCGCGTGCGCCGTGCTCGAGACGATCGACGACGCGCTGCTCGCGCACGTCAAGGAGCTCGCCGCGCTGTTCCGCGCAGGGCTGCCCGCCGACACCCGCGGCCTCGGCCTGATGCTCGCCTTCGACACCGAGCGGCCCGCCGGCGACGTGATCGCCGCCGCTTTCGAGCGCGGCCTCGTGATCGGCTCGGCCGGCCCGAACACGATTCGCCTCACACCGCCGCTCACCATGACCGCCGACGAGGCGCGGCAAGCACTCGCGATCCTGAAGGAGATCCTGTGACGACGAAGTTCGAGCGGCAGGGGACGATCCTCCGTCTCGTGCAGCAGCAGCCTCTCTCGACGCAGGCCGAGGTGGCCGAGGCGCTGAAGCAGAACGGCATCGAGGCCGTGCAGGCGACCGTGTCGCGCGACATCACCCAGCTCGGCCTCGTCAAGGTGCGGAACGACGCCGGCCGGCTCGTCTACGCACTGCCGGGCGCCGCCGACCTGCGCCGCCTCGACGAGCTCACCACCGCGCTCCGCCGCTTCATGGGGGAGACCGCGCCGTCCGGGACGACGCTCGTCGTGAAGACGCCGCGCGGGTTCGCGGCTGCGCTCGCGGACGCGATCGACGCGGCAGCGCTGCCCGAGGTGGCCGGCACGATCGCCGGCGACAACACCGTCTTCGTCGCGTGCGCCGACGGCACCTCGCCCGTCGAGCTCGACCACCTGCTCCGGAGCCACCTGTGAGCAGCACCCGGGAACAGGGAGGCGTCATCCTCGGCTCGCTCCCGGTCGGCGAGAAGGTCGGGATCGCGTTCTCGGGCGGGCTCGACACGAGCTGCGCACTCGCGTGGATGCGCGAGAACGGCGCCGTCCCGTACGCGTTCACCGCCGACCTCGGCCAGTACGACGAGCCGGACGTCGGGGCGATCCCGGCCAAGGCGTCCGCCTACGGCGCCGAGGACGCGGTGCTCGTCGATTGCAAGGACGCGCTCGCCCGCGAGGGCCTCGTCGCCCTGCAGTGCGGCGCGTTCCACGTCCGCACCGCCGGCCGCACGTACTTCAACACGACCCCGCTCGGGCGCGCCGTCACCGGCACGAAGCTCGTGCAGGCGATGGGCGCGCTCGGAGTCGACATCTGGGGCGACGGCTCGACCTACAAGGGCAACGACATCGAGCGCTTCTACCGCTACGGGCTGCTCGTGAACGAGCACCTGCGGATCTACAAGCCGTGGCTCGACACCGCCTTCGTCGAGGAGCTCGGCGGACGCAAGGAGATGAGCGAGTGGCTCGAGGAGCGCGGCCTGCCGCAGAAGCAGTCCGTCGACAAGGCGTACTCGACCGACGCGAACATGCTGGGCGCGACGCACGAGGCGAAGGACCTCGAGCTCCTCGAGACGTCGATGAAGATTGTCGAGCCGATCATGGGCGTCGCGTTCTGGGACCCCGAGGTCGAGATCGAGCCCGAGGTCGTCACCGTCCGCTTCGAGAACGGCCTGCCGGCCGGCGACCCGGTCGAGGTGATCCGGTGGGCGAACGAGGTCGGCGGCCGCCACGGCCTCGGCATGGCCGACCAGATCGAGAACCGCGTGATCGAAGCGAAGAGCCGCGGCGTCTACGAGGCGCCGGGGATGGCGCTGCTGCACATCGCCTACGAGCGGCTGCTCTCGGCGGTGCACAACGAGGCGACGCTCGAGCAGTACCACGACCAGGGCCGCCGTCTCGGCCGCCTGCTCTACGAGGGCCGCTGGTTCGACCTGCAGGCGCTGATGCTGCGCGACGCGCTGCAGAAGTGGGTCGCGGGGCCCGTCACCGGCGAGGTCGACATCGAGCTGCGCCGCGGCGAGGACTACACCATCCTCGACACGCGCGGCGAGGGCTTCTCGTATGGCCCGGAGCGGCTGTCGATGGAGCGCAGCGCGACGATGTTCACCGCGGCCGACCGGATCGGCTCGCTCAACGTCAAGATCAACGACGTGCTCGACGCGCGGCGGATGCTCGAGCGGCTCGGGATCGAGCTGTGAGCCCGCTCTGGTCGGGGCGCGTCGAGGGCGACCTCGCAGCCGAGGTGTGGGCGTTCCTCAAGTCGGAGGACACCGACCTGCTGCCGTACGACGTCGAGGGCACGCGCCTCCACGCACAGCGGCTGCACGACGCGGGCCTCCTCGACGACGCCCAGCTCGTCGACGTGAACGAGCGCCTCGACGGCATCGACTTCGACGACCTGGAAGCCTCCGACGAGGACGTGCACACCGCCATCGAGCGGCTGCTCGGGCCTGTCGGCCGGAAGATCCACGCGGGCCGCTCGCGGAACGACCAGGTCGTGACCGCGCACCGGCTCTACGTGCAGGACGCCTGCGACGAGGCGATTGCCGGCCTGCGTGCGTTCGCGCACGTCGTCCTGCCGCGCGCCGAGGCGGAGGCCGACAGCGCGATGCCGGCGTACACGCACCTCCAGCGCGCGATCCCGGTCACGCTCGGCCACCACCTGCTCGCGTGGTCCGAGATGCTCGAGCGCGACGTCGCGCGCTTCGCGTTCGCGCGGGCGCAGGCCGAGCCCTCGCCGCTCGGGGCCGGCGCCGTGGCGGGCTCGTCGCTCGAGCTGCCCACCGTCGGGATGCCCATGCGGAACTCGATCGACGCCGTCGCCGACCGCGACTTCGTCCTCAACTACCTCTATGCGTGCGCGGGCCTCTTCGTGCACCTGTCGCGCATCTCCGAGGAGCTCGTCCTCTGGGCGACCTCCGAGTTCGGCTTCGCGAAGCTGCCCGAGCACGCCGCGACCGGCTCGTCGATGATGCCGCAGAAGCTGAACCCCGACGTCGCCGAGCTCGCGCGCGGGAAGGCCGGCACCGCGATCGGGCGCCTCACCGGACTGCTCGCGACGGTGAAGGGCCTGCCGCTCGCCTACAACTCCGACCTCGCCGAGGACAAGCAGGCGACGTTCCGCGCGCGGCGCGACGTCCGGCTCGCGCTCGGCGCGCTCGCGATCCTCGTCGAGGGGCTCGAGTTCGACCGCGGGCGGCTCGCAGCCGCCGCGTCGGATCCGCTGCTCCGCGCGACGGACGCGGCGGAGGCGCTCGTCGAGCAGGGCGTGCCGTTCCGCGACGCGCACGAGCAGGTCGCGTCGCAGGTGCGCGAGGGGACCTTCGAGGCGCCCGAGCTGCGGGCGCGGAACTTCGACGTCGCCGCCAACGTGAAGGCGGCGAAGGAGCGCTGGTCATGAGCACGGTTTCGATCGACCTGCGCGGGCGCGATTTCCTGCGCATCTCCGACGTATCCGCCGAGGAGGCCTGCGCGATCCTCGACAGAGCCGTCGAGCTGCGGGCCGAGCCGAAGCAGCCCCTCCTCGCCGGCTCCACGCTCGGCCTCTACTTCGCGAAGCACTCGACGCGCACGCGCGTGTCGTTCACCGCCGGCATGGCGCAGCTCGGCGGTGCGGCGATCCCGCTCGCCCCGGAGGAGCTGCAGCTCTCCCGCGGCGAGTCGCTCCCCGACACGGCACGTGTGCTCTCTCGCTACGTCGACGCGCTCGCGGTGCGCACACACGCGCACGAGGAGCTCGAGGCGTGGGCGGAGTGGGCGTCGATCCCGGTGATCAACGCGCTGACGGCCGTGGAGCACCCGTGCCAGGCGCTCGCCGACGCGCTGACGATGCGCGACCGGCTCGGGTCGCTCGACGGCGTGCGCGTCGCCTGGGTCGGCGACGGCTCGAACGTGCTCGCCTCGCTCGCCGAGCTCGGGAAGCTGCTCGGGTACGAGACGGTCGCGGCCTCGCCGCCCGGCTACGAGTGCCCCGGCGTCGCCACCGTCGCCGACGCGCGCGAGGCGCTCGAGGGCGCCGACGTCGTCGTCACCGACACGTGGATCTCGATGGGCCAGGAGCACGAGCGCGCGCGGCGCCTCACCGACCTCGCGCCGTACCGCCTCGACGACGCGCTGCTGGCGCTCGCCGCACCGGACGCGTTCGTCATGCACTGCCTGCCGGCGCACCCGGGCGAGGAGATCACCGCCGAGGTGCTGTAC
This sequence comes from Gaiellaceae bacterium, assembly GCA_035546215.1. Taxonomy (GTDB): domain Bacteria; phylum Actinomycetota; class Thermoleophilia; order Gaiellales; family Gaiellaceae; genus PALSA-600. The sequence continues at coordinate 53,100 of DASZWR010000087.1, forward strand.
GGCGAGCGCTCGGCGATCTGGAACGAGGCCGAGAACCGCCTGCACGTGCAGAAGGCGCTGCTTACGCTGCTGCTCGCCTGAGGGTCGCGGCGGCGACGTAGAGCACGAGCGCGAGCCCGGCCGCGACCTCTGCCGCCCAGACGGCGTCGAAGCGCACCGTCGCTCCCGTGGCGGCGTGCGCAAGCGGCTCGCAGCACAGCGCAAGCGCGGCGGCCAGCCCGGCGCGCCAGTCACGCTGGGCGCGCCAGCGGTAGCCGATCCAGCCGAAGAGCGGTCCGCTGACGAGGCCGCCGACGGCGTAGAGCCCCTGGCCGGCGAGGAGGCCGCGGATCCCGGCCGCGGTCACGACCGCTCCCTCGACGGGGCTGAGGGTCATCGCCCAGTAGCCCGCCAGGGCCGCGAGCGTGCAGGCGGCCCCGTGACCGACGGCTCGCTTCGCCGTCCGCTGCGACCAGCCGGCGAAGAACGCGATCAGGAGCCATGGAGCGGAGAGCAGGCTCGCATCGACCGCCCAGCTCCCGACGACCCAGGATCGCGCCCCGAGGAACTGGTCGGCGCCGCCGAACGCGGCGGCCAGCGCGATTGCGGCCAGGGACCTGCGCACGAGCTCAGCCTAATCCGTTTCACCCGGTCTCTCGTGGAAACCCAAGAACTGCCGAGCGCGGCGGCGGGGGTTCCCCCTTTCACCCCGCTGCGCTCGGCCGAGCCTTCCGCGCCCGGTAGGCGCGCGTCTTTCTCCGGTTGCCGCAGATCTGCATCGAGCACCACGTCGCCGAGCGGTTCGGCGAGTAGTCGTAGAACGACCAGTGGCAGTTGCGGCACGCCTTCAGGCGCGCGAAGGTTCCGTCCAGCATCGCGCCGAGCGCGATCGCGACGACGCGGTCGAGCGGATCGCCGCCCGCCTCGACGGAGAGCGAGCCCCGGGCATCGACGCGCAGGCGCACGCGCTCCGCCTCCTCGTTGACCGTCGCGAGCGCGTCCGCGCCGAGCTCGATCCCGTTGTTCGCGAGCACGAGGGCGCGCAGCGCCTCGCGGAGGCGGCGCGCCCGTGCCGCGTGCTCCGGCTCGAGCCCGCGCTCGGCCAGCCAGTCCTCGATCCAGTCGGTGCCCGCGTGCAGGTCGACGCTGTTGATCAGCAGCTGCACCTCGCGGAGCGGCTCGGGTGCGGCCTTGGGGATGTCATAGCGCGGCAACACCAGTAGACTATCCGTGGTGGTGTTGCGCCGGATCCTCTTCCCCCTGCGCCTCGTGCGGGCCCGGCTCGGCGCGGGCGGGGAGCGGCTCGCGCTCGTCGCGGTCGGGATCGTCGCCGGCGCCGCCGTCCTCGCCGCCGTGCTGGCCGGGCGGCTCGTCATGCAGGACCGCGCGCTCGAGCAGGCGGTCGCGCAGCTGCAGCCGGGCGACCGCACGGTGCAGGTGATCTGGAGCGGCGCGAGCGACAGCTTCGCGCGGCTCGACCGCGGCGTCGCGCCGAAGGTGACGCGGCTCACCGGGGAGCGTCCCGTCGCGGCGATGCTCTTCCGCGAGGCGTCGATCCAGGGCCGGCTCGTGAACGTGCGGGGCGCCGACGACCTCCCGCGCTACGTCGACCTCGTCTCCGGCCGAATGCCCACTCGCTGCGTGCCCTCGCACTGCGAGGTGCTGCGGCTCGAGGGCACCGGCCCGATCCCGTCGACGCACGACCTGAACCTGATCGAGGTCGGCCGCGCGAGGCTCAAGCCGGGCACGCCGTTCGCGCCGTTCGTGCTGCCGGCGCCGCCCACCGAGCAGGTTGCGCGCGCCGTCCGCTACCACACCCCGCAGCCGTCGCCGGTCGTGATCGCGAACGGCGTCGAGGGCCTCTCCCACAACACCGAGCTCGAGACGTTCTACCGCTCGTACGGCTGGTTCCTGCCGGTGGGGAACGGCGAGGTGCACCCGTGGGCGGTCGGCAGCTTCGAGCGGAAGGTGCAGCAGCTCACGTCCACGCTCGAGGCGAACGACGACGAGTTCCAGGTGGACGCGCCGAGCGACACGCTCACCACGGCGGCGGACGAGTCGGACGTCGCCGCACGCCGGCTGCTGCTGCTCGGCGGCGAGGGCGGCGCGCTCCTGATCGCCTTCACCGTGCTCGCCGCGGCGGCGCTGCGGCGCGACATCTCGGACGCCAGGCGGCGACTGACCTGGTTCGGCGCGCGCCGCTGGCAGGTGGAGCTGTTCACGCTCGCCGAGTCGGTAGCCGTCGCGACCGCGGCGACGGTCGCGGGCTGGGTCCTCGGGGGCGCGATCGCCGCCGCGATCGCGTCGCACGCCGGCTCGCCGGCCGGCCAGGTGGTGTCGCACGCCCTGCTCTCGGCCACGGGGGTGGGAGCCGCCGTCGGCGTCGCCGTCGCGGCCGGGCTGCTCCTCTACGCGACGGTGCGCGCACCCGCGGTGCAGGTCAGCCGCTTCGCGCTCACGCCGATCGACATGGCGGCGATCGGCGCGATCGGCGTCGTGCTCGTCGGCTGGGCCCGCGGCTCGGTCGGCGCCTCGCAGCTCACCGGCGGTGGCGGGACGAGCGCGTTCCTGCTGCTCGTCCCGGCGCTGATCGTCTTCGCCGCGGCCGTCGTCTCGGCGCGTGTCCTCGCCCCCGCGCTGCGGGCGCTCGGTCGCGCGGGACGGCGCGGGCCGATCGCGCTGCGGCTCGCGGCGGCGTCGCTCGCCCGCAACCCGGGTCACGCGGCGATCGCGGCGACGTTCCTCGTCGCGAGCCTCGGCCTCGCGCTGTTCGCCGTCGCGTACCGCTCGACGCTGCTGCACGGGCAGAGGGACGAGGCGAGCTTCGCCGTTCCCGCCGACTACGTGCTCACCGAGGACTTCTCGCAGCTCGTGCCGGTGCTGCACGGCGCGCAGAAGCTTCACGCGCCGACGACGCAGATCAGCCGCCTCTCGGGCAACGTGCCCTCCGGTGCGACGTTCGGCTACGTGGCGCTGCCCGCGTCGGCGCTGCCGAAGATCGGCGGCTGGCGCTCGGACTTCTCCTCGACGCCGCGAAACGAGCTCGCGGACGCGCTCGCGCCGACGCCCGCGTCCCTCCGCACGGACGCGCTGCCACCGGGCCGCTCGTTCACGCTGCCGGTCACCAACCTGACCGGAGACGACGTCGGCATCCGCGCCTTCTTCCGCTCGCAGCTCGGCGACTACGTCGCGGTCTCGCTCGGCCACACGAACGCGAAGTCGCACGTCGTGCTGCGCGGGCGGGTGCCGTTCCGGCACGCGACGCTCGCGCAGCTCCACTTCGACATCCTGAACAACGGCCGCATCACCGCGAACGCCGGCACGGGAATCCAGCCGAGCGCGAAGGGCTCGCTCGTCTTCGGCACGCCGAGGGTGAACGGCACCCCCGTCCGCCACGCGTTCGCGCGCTGGGTCGGCACCGGCGGCGTCAGCGGCAAGGCGGCCGACCTCGGCTACGTGCTCACGCCCGACCTGAACGGCGTCTTCCGACCGCTGCAGGTGACCGACGGCCATCCGCTGCCGGTTCTCGTCACGCCCGCGATCGCGCGGGCCGCGGGGCCGCACGGAATCGTCCCGCTCGACATCGAAGGCGAGACGATCGCCGGCCGCGTCGTCGGCGTCGTGCAGCGGTTCCCGTCGATCGTCGGTGACGCCGTCGTCGCCGACCTCGGGCAGTCCTCGACGCGCCTCGACACGCGCTCGCCCGGGCTCGGCATCCCGGACGAGCTCTGGGTCTCCTCGCAGGCCGCGCCCGCGACGCCGGAGTTGACGGTCGTCTCGCGCGCCGACACGCTCGCTCGACTGCAGGCCGACCCGCTCGCGCGCGGCGCGCTGCTGACGCTGGCGGGTACCGCGGCGGTGTCGCTACTGCTCGCGCTGATCGGGCTCGTGCTCTCGGTGGTCGGCGACGTGCGCGACGAACGCGGCGAGCTCTTCGACCTCGAGGCGCAGGGAGCCTCGCCGTCGACGATTCGCACCCACCTGCGCCTGCGCGCGGCGCTCGTCGCCGCCTTCGGCATCGCCGGCGGGCTCGCGCTCGGCGCGATCCTCTCCGCGCTCGTCATCTCGCTCGTCTCGGTCACGGCGAGCGCAGCCGAGCCGGAGCCGCCGCTCCGCCTCTCCGTCGACCTGCCGCTGCTCGCTGTCGCCGCGGTCGGCTACGTCGTGCTCGCGGCGCTGCTCGTCGGCGCCGCGACGATGCTGCGCGGGCGCGCTCCCTCCCGCAGCGCGGAGGTGACCGCGTGAGCGCGATCGAGTTGCGCGACGTGTTCCGCGTGCACTCGACGCCGGAGGGCGACGCCGCGGCGCTGCAGGGGCTCTCGCTGCGCGTGGCCGACGGCGAGGTGCTGACCGTGCTGGGCCCGAGCGGGTCCGGCAAGTCGACGCTTCTCCGGCTGCTCGCGGGCCTCGACCGGCCGTCGGCCGGCATCGTGCGGGTCTACGGCCAGGAGCTCGGGAAGCTGCCGTCGCGTGGGCTCGCCGAGTACCGGTCGACGATGCTCGGCTACGCCGACCAGCACTACGGGCGCGCGCTCGCGCCGGAGCTCCAGGCGCGCGAGCTCGTCGCGCTGCAGCTGGGCCTGCGCGGCGCGTCCGGCGACGAGCGGCTGCGCCGCGCCGACGAGCTGCTGGAACGGGTCGGCCTGGCCGGGAAGCGCGACCGGCGACCCACGCAGCTCTCGGGCGGCGAGCAGCAGCGCGTCGCGCTGTGCGCGGCGCTCGCCCACCGCCCGAAGGTGTTCCTCGCCGACGAGCCCACCGGGGAGCTCGACGCGCACACCGCCGACCAGGTCTACGACATGCTCAACGAGCTCGTCCGCGAGCACGGCTGCACCACGGTGATCGTGAGCCACGACCCGGAGTCGGCGCGCATCGCCGACCGGATCGTGCGGATCCGCGACGGGCGCGTCTCGGAGGAGTGGGCGCGCGACTCCGACGGCGACGACGAGACGATCGTCGTCGGCCGCGGCGGCTGGCTGCGCCTGCCCGAGGAGCTCCTGCTGCGCGCCGGCATCGGCGCCAAGGCGACCGCGCGCTTCACCGACGGCGGGATCGTCGTCGAGCCGAGCGGCGAGCGGCAGGCCGAGGAACAGGGGTCTGACCCCGTTCCGGGGTCGGACGCCTCGCCCGGAGCGGTCGTCGCGGCCGCACGCGGCCTGCAGCTCTCCTACGGCGCCACCCGCGTCCTCGAGGGGCTCGACCTGGAGCTGCACGGCGGGCTCCTCCACGCCGTGACCGGGCCGTCGGGCTCGGGGAAGACGACGCTCCTGCACCTGCTCGCGGGGCTCGAGCTGCCCGACGGCGGCACGGTCGAGGTGGCCGGCGCCGAGGTCACCTCCCTCGACCGGGCCGCCCGGGCGGCGCTCCGCCGCGAGAAGATCGCGTACGTCGCCCAGCAGGCGGGCCTCGTGCCGCACCTGTCGGCCCTCGAGAACGTCGAGCTCGGGCTCTCCGTCCGGGGCCGCACCGACACGCACGCGCCGGCACTCGCGGCGCTCGAGTCGGTGGGGCTCGCCGAGCGCGCCACGCAGCGCGTCTCGCGGCTCTCGCAGGGCGAACGGGCGCGCGTCGCGATCGCGCGCGCGATCGCCGCGCGGCCGACGCTGCTGCTCGCCGACGAGCCCACTTCGCGGCTCGACGGCGCGAACGCGATCGCGGTTGCCGTCCTGCTCGGCCGGCTCGCACGGGAGACGGGCGCGGCGGTCGTCTGCGCCACCCACGACGCCCTCGTCGTGGAGCAGTCGGATCGCCAGATCCCGCTTACCCACCTCCCCCTTTAGGGGGAGAGACGCTGACTGCTGGCAACCGATCATCCCTGATGCGGTGGCAACTCTCGACGTGCGGCAATCCACGATCTTCTCGCGGTTGCGTGGCCTGCTGGAGGTCACGCGGCTCGTGCGGACGAGCGACGAGCTCCCCGAGCTCCTCGCCGCGATCGCGCGCACCGTCTCGGACTCGCTCGCGTTCCGCACGGTCGTCATCAACATCTACCGCCGGGAGTGGAACGACTTCGTCGTCTCGACCGTCTACGGCAGCGACGAGGCGCGCGAGGCGCTGCTCGGGCACGTGCGCCAGGTGGCCGACTGGGAGCCGCTGCTCGACCATCGCTTCCTGCAGCGCGGCGCCTACCTGATCCGCGCCGGCGAGTTCGACTGGGACGGCTACGCCGGCGTGTTCACGCCCGACCTGAGCGTCAGCGACGACCCGATGGCGTGGCACCCCGACGACGCGCTGTTCGCGCCGATGCGCGCCGCCGACGGCTCGCTCCTCGGCGTCCTCTCCGTCGACGAGCCGATCTCCGGCCGCCGCCCGAGCGGCGACGAGATCGACGTGCTCGTCGCCGTCTGCGAGCACGCGGCGCTCGCGATCGAGGCCGCACAGGAGTCCTCACGGGCGAAGGCGAACCGCGACGCGCTCGAGCGCCTCCTGCAGGTGTCGACGAGCCTCAACGAGACGCGCGACGCGAGCGAGATCCTCCGCCAGGTCTGCGCCGCGATCACCGACGCGCTCGGGTTCGAGAAGGTCTCGCTGCAGCTCCTCTCCGGCGAAGGCGTCCACCGCACCGTCTCCGAGCGCGGCTTCGGCGAGGGGCAGAACCTGGGCGCGTCGCTCACCGCCGACGAGCTCGACACGCTCCTCAAGCCGGAATACGACATCGCGGGCTGCTTCGTCATCCCGCACGCGACGGCGACGGAGCTGCTCCCGAATCGCGGCCCCGGCTACCGGTCGCAGCGCGACGGTCGCGGCCCCTTCGCGTGGCAGAACCACTGGCTCTTCGTCCCGCTCTACGACCAGCGCAGCCGGCGCATCGGCTACATCTGGGTCGACGACCCCGTCGACCGGCTCCTGCCGGACGCGGAGCGCCTGCAGATCCTCCGCGCCTTCGCGAACCAGGCGATGACCGCGCTCGAGCAGGCCGCGCAGTTCGAGGCGATCCAGAACGCGTACGAGCACCACCGGGCGCTGATCGACGCATCCCCCACCGCGATCGTCGACTTCGACCTGGACGGGCGCGTCCGCTCCTGGAACAACGGCGCCGCGGAGATCTTCGGCTGGACGGCCGACGAGGCGATCGGCCGGCTCAACCCGACCGTGCCCGAAGGCGAGCTCGACTTCTTCCTCGGGAACATCGGGCGGATCTCGCAGGGCGAGATCATGAGCGACCTCGACGTGCGCCGGCTCCACCGCGACGGCTCGCAGATCGACGTCAACATCAGCGCCGGCCCGATCCGCGACGCGCACGGCAACGTCGTCGGCGTGATCGCGTCGATGATCGACGTGACCTCGCGCAAGCGCTCCGAGCGGCTGCTGGCCGCGAGCGAGGGCCGCAAGGACGCGATCCTGCGCGCCGCGCTCGACTGCGTCGTGATCGTCGACCACGAGGGTTTCGTCTCGGAGGTGAACCCCGCCACCGAGGAGACGTTCGGCTGGACGCGCGCCGAGGCGATCGGGCGGCCGTTCCTCGAGCTCGTGATCGCGCCGGAGCACCGCCCGGAGCTGGCCGAGGTGTTCGCGACCGGAGGCGGGCCGCTGCTCGGCGCCCGCCTCGAGATCAACGCGCTCCGCTCGGACCACCGCACGTTCTCGGCGGAGCTCGCGATCACGCGGGTCGACGTTCCCGGGCCGATGCTCTTCGCCGTCTCGCTCCGCGACGTGACGAAGCGCCGCGAGCGCGAGGAGCGCCTGCGCGACGCCGAGGCGAAGTACCGCACGCTCGTCGAGCAGCTCCCCCTCGCGACGTACATCAACGCGCTCGGCCTGCCGGTGCGCACGGAGTACATGAGCCCGCAGATCGAGTCGATGCTCGGGTACCCGGTCTCGCGCTGGCTCGAGTCGGACTTCTACGACGAGATCCTGCACCCGGAGGATCGCGACCGGGTGATGGCGGAGATCGAGCGCACGCACCGCACGGGCGAGAACTTCAAGCTCGAGTACCGGCTGATCGCCGCCGACGGGAGCATCGTGCACGTGCTCGACGAGACGGTCGCCGTGCGTGACGACGAGTACCGCCCGATCATGCGCCAGGGCTACTTCGTCGACATCACCGACCGGCGGTCGCACCGAGCGTCGCTGCGGCCCGCTGCGTCGTAGCGCGCTCGCGCCAGGTCGACCACCCGCCTTCGTACGAGCGCACGCCGCCGTCGCCGACCTCGAGGATGCGGTCGGCGATCCGGTCGAGGAAGTACCGGTCGTGCGAGACGAAGATCGCGGTGCCCGCGAAGCTCTCGAGCGCGCTCTCGAGCATCTCGACGGACTCGATGTCGAGGTGGTTCGTCGGCTCGTCGAGGAGCAGGCAGTTCGCCCCCTCCAGCATCAGCAGGAGGAGCTGCAGCCGCGTCCACTCGCCGCCCGAGAGCGACTCGACGGGCCGCCGCACCTGCTCGTAGCCGAACAGGAACTTCATCAGGCGCGACACGGCCTCGCCTTCGGCGATCGGCGCCGCGCGCCGCACGAGCTCGAGCGGCGTCGCGTGCGGATCGTCGGGGCGGCGGTCCTGCGCGAGCCGGCCGACGCGGATCGACGGGCCTGCCTGCCGCTCGCCCTCGGTCGGCTCGAGCTCGCCGGCGAGCACGCGCAGCAGCACCGACTTGCCGGCGCCGTTCTCGCCGACGACGCCGACGCGCTCGCCGCGCAACACGGTCAGGTCGACGCCCGCGAGGATCGGCAGCCCGCCGAGCTCCACGCCGACGCCGTCGAGCTCGACGACGCGCTCGCCGCCGCGCGCGTGCGGCCGCAGCTCGAGCGCGATCTTGCGCCGCTCGAGCACCGGCCGGTCGATCTTCTCCATGCGGTCGATCTGCCGCTGCTTGTTGCGGGCCTGCTTGATGTGGCGCTCGTCGGGGACACGGTGCGCCCAGTCCTTGAAGCGGCGGATCGCCTCCTCGAGCCGCTCGATCTCCTTCTGCTGCGTCACGTACAGCTGCTGCTGCCGCTGCAGCTCGAGCTGGCGCGCGACGGTGTAGGCGGAGTAGTTGCCCGGCCACATGCGGATGCGGCCACCGCTGAGCTCGGCGATGCAACCGACGGTCTCGTCGAGCAGGTAGCGGTCGTGCGAGACGGCGACGACCGCGCCGTCGAAGCCGCGCATCAGCTGCTCGAGCTGCTCGCGCGCCTCGACGTCGAGGTGCGCCTCGGGCTCGTCGAGGAGGAGCACGTCGGGATCGCGGAGCAGGCAGGTCGCGAGGCCGACGAGCTTCCGCTGGCCGCCGGAGAGGACGCGCGTCGGCTTCGCCGCGTCCGCTTCGTCGAGGCCGACGTCGGCGAGGAGCGCGCGTGCGCGGCCGTCGAATCCGGGGCCGCCTGCGGCCGTCCAGCGCCCGAGCGCGTCCTCCTGCCGGCGCAGGAGCTTCGCGATGCGGTCGAGGTCGCCGGTCTCGGCGAGGCCGCGCTCGATCGTCGCGAGCTCGCGCTCCAGCTCGTCGAGGTCGGGGCGCGAGCTGCGCAGGGTCTCGAGCGTGCTGCGCTCGTCGCCCTCGAGCTGCTGCGGCAGGTAGGCGACGACGAGGCCGCGGCGCTGGGTGACCTCGCCGGCGTCGGCGGTCTCCTCGCCGGCGAGGATGCGGAGCAGCGTCGACTTCCCGCCGCCGTTCGGGCCGATCATGCCCATGCGAACGCCGGGCTCGACGTCGAGGTCGAGCCCTTCGAGGATCAGCCGCGAGCCGAAGCTCTTGGCGATGCCGCGGGCGGCGAGGAGCGCCATGCGCGCACGGTAGCCCCGGGCGGGCGGCGCGGCGTCGTCCCTGAGGACGAGTTACGGGAGCCGGAAGGCGGACTCGCCGAGGCGGCGGTAGCCGGCGATCGAGGGGTGGTCGCCGTCCTCGTTCGTCCATTCGTCCTTCATGCGGCCGGGGCGCGCGGGATCCTCGAGCGTGTCGTGGAACGGCAGCACCGGCACGCCGAGCGCGTGGATGCGGGCGTTCAGGTTGCTGATCGAAGCGTCGTGCTCGGGCCGGCCGTTGTTCCAGGGGAGCACGTCGGCGACCGCCACCGGGAGCCCGAGCGCGAGCCCGCGCTCGACCATCGTCCGGAGGTTCCGCGCCGCGTCGTCGGTCGGGCGGCCCTGGGCGATGTCGTTGATCCCGCCCTGCACGATCAGCACGTCGGCGCCGGTGGCGGCCGCGTCGAAGCGGAGCGCGATCTCGTCGGTCCGCTGCCCCCAGATCCCGTGGTTCGCGAAGCGCAGGTGCGGGTGCCTGAGCGCGGCCCAGTGCTCCCACTGCCCTTCGGGATCCCCGGTCCCGGCGCGCGAGTCCCAGTACGGCGACCCCTCGGTGATCGAGTCGCCGAGGCAGGCGACCAGGAGCGTGTCCGGCATCCCGGTGCTTGTAACAGACTGTTACACGAGCCCGCGCTTGTACCTTCGGTACCAGTCCTCCATGCCGGGGCCGGGGTACTGGTACATGAAGTCGAGCGCCTGGCCGACGCCGCGGAGGACGATGCGCCCGTACGACGTCTGCGCGGTTGTGGGCGCGACGAGCGGACGCATCGCGCCGCCCATCAGCTCGCGCACCTGCTGGTAGCTCGGACGCGGCAATCCCAGCTGCCAGGCGAGGTCTCCCGCGGCGCGCGTCACCTCGGCGGGCGTCCGCGACCACGGCGAGCCGGCGATGAACTGCCGGAGTCGATCGTCGATGCGCGGAGCGGCAGGAGTGCCCACCTCCCGAGTGTGCGCGACGAGGGGTCACGGCTCTGTGCCGACTTCGCGCCGAGACACGAGCTTGTAACAGACTGTTACTTGCCCGGGAGCGCCAGCGCGCCCGCGCGGTAGTACGCGCGCGCCTGCGCCTTGAAGTACCCGCCGTCGTCGTCGGCCGAGAGGGACGCACGCGCGTTGCCGTCGATCGGCGCGGGGTTCGTGACGCCGTCCTTCGCGGCGTCGCACGCGCACGTCGCGCCGTCGGCGCCGCGGCCGAACAGGAACCCCGCGAACCCCGCCGCAACATAGGCACGCAGCCGCGCACGCGAACCGGCGCCGAGCAGCCACTGCACGCGGTTGTCCTGGTAGTGATCCCACGTGTTGTCCATCGCCCGCATCACCGTGTTGCCGAGCGGGATCTGCCACGCCACCATCCGCAGCCCTGCGAGCCGGACGAACGTCTGCGCGTACAGCAGGTGCCGGTGGAAGTCCGCCGGCTCGAACCACGTGTTCGGGTTCCCCTGCTGCTTCTCGTAGAAGCCGGCGTCGCGATCCGAGAAGTCCTCGAACGCGATGTCGAACCGCGCGTGCAGCGACCGGTAGAACGCCGCCGACTGCGCCGCGTACCGGCGCACGGTCGCGTCCGGCGGATCGTCATAGACGATGTCGTGCTTCGTCCCCCAGCCGCTCATGTGGTAGGCGAGGATCACGTTCGGCGCGAGCCGGTCGCGCAGCGCAACCCACCGCTTCGCGAACGACGACGCGAGCGGGACCGCGTTCGCCTGCTCGAGGTAGCCCCACAGGTCCGGCTCGATGTGGACGACGACCGGCTTCGTTCCGCGCACGCGCTCGAACAGCAGCGTCACGTCGCGCCAGTACGCCGCCATCGTGGACGCGTTCCGCAGGTTCGCGAGGTCGGCGTGCGCCTCGTCGCCGCCCGCCGGCTTCGACTGCAGCAGCATGTAGTAGGTGAGGACGGGCAGCTCGCCGTGCGCCCACGAGTCCCGCACGTACGTCGACGCGAACGTCCCGTCGGGGTTCCACGTCGACCAGCCGGCCCCCGTGTTCACGCCGCCCGCGAGGTACTGGTAGCGCACACCGAGCCCCGGGACGTGCTCGCCCGGAGCCTCGCTCAGCCCGATCTGCAGCGTGCGCGGCCAGTGCGCCGGGAGCGGCGGCAGGGCCGAGGCGCCGGACGCCGGCGCGGCCAGCAGCAGGCCTAGAAGTAGAACTGCCGCCAGGCGCTCCACCAGTCGTCCCCACGGGACGTGATCTGGCGGTCGCCGGTGATCTCCACGCCGGCGCGGAAGAGGTAGCGCTCGGTGTGCTCCGACGTGTTGAAGTCGACGACGATCTCGCACGGCTTGCCCGGATCGTACGGCCTCACCGCGCGAAGGTCCTGAAGCGCATTCCGCGCGCCTTCCTCGATCAGCGCCCGCGCCCGCGGCCCGGGCAGCTGCCGCGCCGAGAAGCGGCCGAGCCCCTTCTTCACGGCGACCGTGGTGAGGCCGCCGCCGAGCAGCGCCTTCCCCTCGCGGCACGACGCCTCGTCGCCGGTGACGAGCACGACCGGGCAGCCCCACGTGCCGCAGAGCGCCGCGTTGATGCCTGTCTCGCCCACCTCGACGCCGTTGAAGCGGAGCCGCCACCACGACGAGCCCGAGACCGTGTGCGCGAGCACGCCGTCCGGCGTGCCGGCCATCGCATGCATGCCGACGAAGAGCGCGGCGTCGACGCCCGTCTCGAGAAACCCGGTGTACTCGGTCCAGCTCGACTGGACGACGAACTCGCAGTCGGGGTCGAGCTCCTCCGGGATCAGCGAGTTGAACGACCAGTCGCCGCCGGCGCCGTGGCAGTCCATGACGACGATCTCCGTCGCGCCGGCCGCCTTCGCGCCGCGCACGGCCGCGTTGATCTCGCCGGTGTACAGCTTCCGCCCCTCCTCGTACATCGCGTGGCCGCCGGTCACCTGGCCCCACTTGACGATGCCCGACACGCCTTCCATGTCCGAGACGATGAAGACCTTCACGAGATCGACCCTACGACTTCCCCGAGGCTGTTGCGAACGGGAACCTCGCGCAGCTCGTCGATCCCGAGCACCTGCGCGAGCGCCGGCGCGATCGCGCGCGACGCCCCGTCCTCCGCCTTGAGCGCGACGCCACGGCCGTCGGCGTGCGCGGCGCAGAAGAGGCCCTCGGCGCCGCCCTTCGCGATCCAGCCGTCGCGGAGGCGCATCAGGTCGGTGTCGACCGCGTCGTGCGAGCCGCCGACGAGCTCCGGCCGCGCGCGCATCGCGTCGCGGATCCGGCCGGGCACCCGCGTGAGCAGCGCGGCGGCGTCGCTGAGCGTCGTCGGGAACGTCGGGACGCCGCACCCGTCGATTGCCGTGCCCTCGCCTCCGACGAGCTCGGCGATCCGCTGCTGCAACGGATGCGCGGGATCGCGATAGGGATGGAGCGGCCAGCCGTGCGCGCGGCACGCGGCGAGCATCCCGGCGTGCTTGCCGGAGCAGTTGTGGCCGAGCTTGCCGTCCGGCCGTCCCTCCTGGAGGCCGTTCTCGAGGTCGTCGACCCTCGCCCCGGCGCGCGCGAGCACCTTGCGCACCGCCTCGAGCTGCGCCGGCTCCGCACGGTGGGACGCGCAGGCGATCGCGATCTCGTCGTCGCCGAGGTCGTCGTACCCCTCGACGAACGGGATCGCCTGGATCGGCTTCGCCGACGAGCGGAAGTAGAAGACGAGCCCGGGATCCCCCCGGACCTCGCCGTCGGTGGTGGCGACGTGCACCCGGTGCGTCGCCTCGACCACACCGCCCCTGCGCACGGTTACCCTGATCGCGTCCACCGACGCCGGAGACTAGTGCTTTGCCCGAACTGCCCGAGGTCGAGGCGTGGCGCCGACAGCTCGACCCGCTCGTGAAGCGGTCGCCGATCGAGCAGGCCGGGCCCGCCCACATCGCAACGCTGAAGACGTTCGACCCGCCCCTGAAGGCACTCGAGGGCGAAGGCTTCCGCGGGGTCGAGCGGCGCGCCAAGCGGTTCCTCCTGCCGACCGACGACGACGAGCTCGTCGTGCTCGTGCACCTGATGAGCGCCGGCCGCTTGAAGTACGTGCCGAGCGGCGGCAAGGGCGCGAAGACGCCGATCTTCAAGGTTCGGTTCGCCGACGGCGGCGAGCTGCAGCTGACCGAGGCCGGGTCGAAGAAGCGCGCAGGCGTGTGGCTCCTGCGCCCGGACGCGGCGAAGGCCGAGCTCGCGCACCTCGGGCCCGAGGCAAACGAGCTCGAGGTCGAGGACGTCGCCCGCATCCTCGCCTCCGACTCCCGCCGCCTGCACTCGCTGCTCCGCGACCAGCGCCTGATAGCCGGGATCGGGCGCGCCTGGGCGAACGAGATCCTCTGGACGGCGCAGCTCTCGCCGTACGCGCTCTCCGGCCAGCTGGACGACGCCGGGACCGAGCGGCTCGCGCACGCGATCCGAGACGAGATGGACCGCGGGCTCGAGCTGCGCCTCGCCGGTGCGAACGACGAGAACACCTACCGAGTCCACAACAAGCTCGACCGCCCGTGCGAGCGCTGCGGTACGCCGATCGCCCGCGTCGACTTCGAGGAGCACACGATCTACTACTGCCCGCAGTGCCAGACCGAGGGCCGCGTGCTCAAGGACCGACGCATGTCGAGGCTGCTCAAATGAGGCTCGCAGCGCTGCTGCTGCTCGTGCCGCTGCTCGCGGCGTGCGGCGGGGAGAAGCCCGACTCCTACGCCCAGGCGAACGTCGCGCTGCTCGACAGGCTGCCGGTCTACCCGCAGGCGGCGTCGCCGCGCACCTCGTCGAGCGGCGTCTCGAACACCGAGCTCGGCGCCCGCGACTGGACGCTGCCGGCGGACGCGAAGGCGGCCGCGGTGCTGAAGTGGTACGAGCGGGCGCTGCCGCAGCGCGGCTGGACGATCGCGAACGAGGGCAACGACGCGATCCGCGCGGCCCGCGGCGACGCCACCCTCTCGCTCGGCGTCCGCGGACGCACGCTCGAGGCCGTCGTGAACAGCCGGGCCGGATGAGGGTCGAGCGCGTCACGGAGCCCGACGACGACCTCGCCCGGGCCGTCGCACGCCTCGTGCCGCAGCTCTCGCCGCACCGCCCGGCTCCCGGGCTCGTCGAGCTCGCGGAGATCGCGGCGGCGCCCGGCACGGCCTTCCTCGTCGCGCGGGACGAGGACGGGAGCGTCGTCGGGATGCTGACCCTGATCACGTACCGCGTCCCGACCGGCCTCCGCGGCTGGATCCACGACGTCGTGGTGGACGAGGGCGCCCGGGGCCGCGGCGCCGGGGAGGCGCTCACCCGCGAGGCGCTCGAGCTCGCGCGGAGCACCGGCGTGGCCACCGTGCACCTCACGAGCCGTGTCCAGCGCGAGGCGGCGAACCGCCTCTATGCCCGGCTCGGCTTCGAGCGCTACGAGACGAACGTGTACGTCTGGAGGCCCCAGTAAGGTGCCGCCCGTGATCCGGACGCAACCCCACGCAGGCGGCTGGCTCGAGGTCGTGTGCGGCCCGATGTTCAGCGGCAAGAGCGAGGAGCTGATCCGCCGGCTCCGCCGCGCCGAGATCGCCGGCCAGCGCGCCCTGATCGTGAAGCCGCTGATCGACGACCGCTACGACGTCGGCCACGTCGTCTCCCACGCCGGGGCGAAGATGCGCGCCGTCACCGCCCAGTCGGGCGACGAGGTGCGCCGCCTCGCGGCCGGCTACGACGCGATCGGCATCGACGAGGTGCAGTTCTTCGACGAGAGCATCGTCGACGCGATCGACGCGCTCGTCTCGGACGGCGCGCGCGTCGTCGCCGCCGGGCTCGCGCAGGACTTTCGGGGTCTGCCGTTCGGCGCGATGCCGACGCTGCTCTGCGTCGCCGAGTTCGTCGACAAGCTCGAGGCGGTCTGCCACCGCTGCGGGGGCCCCGCCACGATGACCCAGCGCCTCGTCGGCGGGGAGCCCGCGCCGTTCGACGGCGAGACGATCCAGGTGGGCGCGCTCGACTCGTACGAGGCGCGCTGCCGGGCGTGCTTCGAGCCGGGCCGCGACCGGCTCGCGCGTACGGCGTGATCGCGCTCGCGCTGCTCGCCCTCTCGCTCCACGCCTCGACGCCCCGCCTGCTCGACTGCGCCGGCAAGCCGGTCGTGCGGCCGGCGAGCTTCGTAATCGCCTGCGCCGACGCGAACACCGAACTGACCCGCACGCGCTGGACAACCTGGACCGCGTCGACCGCGACCGGGACGACCCGCTTCGGGATCAACTTCTGCAAGCCGTACTGCGCCGCGTCGAAGCTGAGCTACTTCCCGAGGGCCCGCGTGCGGCTCGTAGCCCCGAAGCACGGGCTCTTCACGAGGATCGTCGTCACGTACGTCCTGCACGGCAAGACGAAGACCTTCGTCGGCTACCCGCGGACGAGGTAGCCCCGGGATACGATCGGGAGGTGGCGACCGCGCCGTCCGCCGAGACGCTCCCGTTCCGCTGGTACTCGGACGAGGAGCAGCTGCGCCGCGAACGGGGCGCGATCTTCGCGCGCTCGTGGCAGTACGCCGGCCGCGCGGCCGAGGTCGCCGAGCCGGGCTCGTTCCTCGCCACGGACGCCGGCGGCGTGCCGATCCTCGTCACCCGCGACAAGGCGGGCGAGCTGCGCGCCTTCCTGAACGTCTGCCGTCACCGCGGCGCCGTGCTGACGGAGGGCTGCGGCAAGCGCGCGACGATCCAGTGCCGCTACCACGCGTGGACGTACGACCTCGACGGGTCGCTCCGCAACGCCCCGCGCGCCGACCGCGAGGCGGCCTTCGACAACGCCGACTGGTCGCTCCTGCCCGCGAGCGTCGGGACGTGGGGCCCGTTCCTGTTCGTGAACCCCGACGCGGAGGCGCCGCCGCTCGAGGAGCACCTGGGCGACCTGCCGGGGATCCTCTCCCGGGACCTCGACCTCGACGGGCTCGTCTTCCACTCGCGCGTCGAGTTCGGCGCGAATGCCAACTGGAAGATCGTCGTCGAGAACTTCCTCGAGTGCTACCACTGCCCGACCGCCCACCCGAGCTTCAGCGACGAGGTCGACGTGCACCCCGACCGCTACCTGCTCGAGCCCCATCCGACGTTCTCGGCCCAGTTCGCGACCGCGAAGAAGACGGGCGAGCGCGGCCAGTTCCACCTCTTCTACCCGAACACCGGGATCAACGTGTTCCCCGGCCCGCCGAACCTGTCGATCGGCCCGATCGTGCCGAACGGACCGCATCGCACGGAGCGCTACCTGGACTACTTCTTCGCGCCCGACGTCGACCCGGCCTGGCGGGAGGAGTTCTTCGCGTTCGACGACCAGGTCGGCCGCGAGGACACGGTGCTCGTCGAATCGGTGCACCGCGGAATGGCCTCCGGAGTGCTCGAGCACGGCCGGCTGCTGCTCGGCTCCGAGCCGCTGCTCGCCGCCTTCCAGTCCTGGGTGGCCGACCGGCTCGTCGCGGCTTAAACTGGCTCTTCCCCCCGCCTAAACGCATAGGAGGAGCATCTGTGAAGCGCCTTACCGCTCTCGTCGCCGCTGCGGCGCTGTCGGTGTCGCTCGCCGCGGTGGCCGCGGCGCGGACAACGGCAGCCCCGACGATGACGCCGGGAACGCTCGTCGTCGCGTTCGGCGACTCGGCCGTCAACTTCGCGGCCGGCACCGTGCACGGCTCGACCTACGTCAACCCGAAGGGCTACGAGGTCGACCTCGCGACCGACATCGCGAGGAACCTGAAGCTGAAGCCGAAGTTCGTCTACGCGCCGTGGGCCAAGCTGTTCGCGCCGGGCCACAAGTCGTTCGACATCTCCTTCCAGGAGGCGACGATCACGGCCGCCCGCGCGAAGACCGTCGACTTCACCAAGTCGTACTTCGACGCCAACCAGGGCGTGCTGATCTCGAAGAAGATCAAATCCCCGAAGTCGGTCGCCGACCTGAAGGGTCTGCAGACCTGCGCGCAGACCGACACCACCGGCCTGACGTGGATCCAGCAGAAGCTGCACCCGTCGAAGACGCCGCTCGTCTACCAGTCCACCTCGGCCGCGTTCCTCGCGGTGCAGGTCGGCCGCTGCGACGCGCTGATCCTCGACACGCCGATCGTCGCGTCCGAGCGCAAGGCGCATCCGAAGGCCTACGGCCCGGTCGCGGGGCAGATCGTCACGCACGAGCAGTACGGCGCCGTCCTGCAGAAGCACTCGAAGCTGACGCCGCTCGTGAACGCCCAGATCGCGAAGCTCTGGAAGAACGGCACGATCGCCAAGCTCCAGAAGAAGTGGTTCAACATCGACTTCTCGAAGATCCCCGTCCTCAAGTAGTCGATGCACGAGGTTCTGCAGAAGTTCTTCTCGCCGCACTCGTTCCGGGTGGCGCTGCCCGACGTGTGGACGGGGTTCCAGCTGAACCTCAAGCTGATGGTGCTCTCCGAGATCCTGGTGCTCATCCTGGCTCTCGCGATCGCCGTCGTTCGTGGATTGCCGGGGCGCGGAGCGGCGCCGTTCCGCGCCCTGGCGATCTTCTACACCGACATCTTCCGCGGCACGCCGCTGATCCTCGTCGCGTTCCTCGTCGGCTTCGGGCTGCCGGGCCTGAACATGCACGTGGTCAGCTCGCAGTCGAACTTCGTCTACGGCGTGATCGCCCTGACGCTCGTCTACACCGCGTACGTCACCGAGGTCTACCGCGCAGGGATCGAGTCGGTGCACCCGTCGCAGCGCATGGCCGCGCGGTCGCTCGGCCTCTCGTACTGGCAGGCGATGCGCTACGTCGTCATCCCGCAGGCGGTGCGGCGCGTGATCCCGCCGCTCCTGAACGACTTCGTCGGCCTGCAGAAGGACACCGCGCTCGTCACGGTGATCGGCGTCGCGGAGGCGGCGCAGCAGGCGCAGCAGTTCTCGCAGAACAACTACAACTTCACGTCGTACGTCGTCGCCGCGGTGTTCTTCATCCTGCTCACGATCCCGCTCGCCCGGTTCACCGACCACCTGATCGCGCTCCGCGAGCGCCGCGAGCGGGCGCAGGCCACCTGACGTTGAGCTTCGTCGACGTCAAGAACGTCTCCAAGTCGTTCGGCGAGCTGCGCGTGCTGCGCGACGTCGACCTGGCCGTCGAGGAGCACGGCGTCGTCTGCCTGATCGGCGCGTCGGGCTCGGGCAAGTCCACCCTGCTCCGCTGCCTGAACCTGCTCGAGCGCGTCGACGAGGGCGAGATCGTCGTCGACGGCCAGACAATCACGAACGGCCACGTCGACGTGAACGATCTGCGCCGGAAGATCGGCATCGTCTTCCAGGCGTACAACCTCTTCCCGCACATGACGGTGCTCGACAACGTGACGCTCGCGCCGACGAAGGTGCGCGGCGTCTCGCGCCGCGAGGCGCGCGACCGGGCGCGCGACCTGCTGCAGCGCATCGGGCTCGCCGACAAGGCGCAGGAGTTCCCCGACCGGCTCTCGGGCGGCCAGCAGCAGCGTGTGGCGATCGCCCGCGCGCTCGCGATGGAGCCGAAGCTGATGCTGCTCGACGAGATCACGAGCGCGCTCGACCCGCAGCTCGTCGCCGAGGTGCTGCAGCTCGTGCGCGAGCTCGCAGAGAGCGGGATGACGATGATCCTCGCGACCCACGAGATGTCGTTCGCGAAGGAGGTCGCCGACAAGGTGTGCTTCCTCGACCAGGGCGTGATCTGCGAGGAAGGCTCCCCGGAGCAGATCTTCAGCGCGCCCACCCAGGCGCGCACCCGCGAGTTCCTCGCCCGCGTGATCGAGGCGGGCCGGCTGTGATGCGCCGGCTCATCCCGACGTCGAAGGCGCCGCTCGCCCTCGCGGCGTTCCTCGCGCTGCCGGTCTTCTTCGCGTCGCTGATGGCGGTGTCGCTCGCGATCGAGAAGCCGAAGGCGTACGAGTGGATGCGGGACGGCCGCCTGATGCGCACGTTCCACGATCCGACGGCGTCGACCGAGGCGCGCATCTGGCTGCTCAGCTTCGTGCCGCCGCTCCTGCTCGTGGCGGTCGGGCTCGCCGCCTCCCACCTGCGGCGGACGGGCATCTACGTCGTCTGCGCCACCGCGATCGTCGGTTCGCTCCTGCTGCTCGCCCGCCTGAACACGTGGAAGGTGCACCACACCTCCCGCTATCCGTTCGGGGAGGACCTCTATCCGGACTCGAGCCCGTCGAGCCTGACGAACCGCGGCCAGTGGGAGAGCGAGGCCGCGCACACGGTGCACACGCTCGTCGGCTACACGATCGGCCTCGCGATCGTCGCCGCCCTGATCACCGCGACGCTCGAGTGGCGGCGGCGCCACCACGCGCGGCTGCTGCTCCTCTCCGGCGGCGGCAGCGAGCTGCAGCAGACCGGCGGCGCGCCGACCGCGACGGAGCTCTAGAGGCGAACGCGCAGCGTGTCGCCGTCGAGGGCGAGGCTGCCGCCGAGCTCCTCGATCACCGCGCGGGCCACGACCGAGCCGAGGTCGCGCATCGACTCGCCCGCGACGACCGGCGCCGCGTCGCCGGTCACCGGCGAGAGGGCGAGGTCGCGGCCGTCGACCTGCCACGTCACCCGCTCGACCGGCCCGAAGCGCACGGCGGCGACCGCCAGCGCGGCGAGGCCGCGCGAGACCGACTCGGGCTCCGTCTCGATCGCCGTGCCGCTGCCCTCCACCGCCACCCGCTCGTCGTCCGTCCGCGCGAGCTCGAGCGTGTCCGTCTCGAGCAGCGCCGGCTCCCATCGCTGCC
The DNA here is from genome assembly GCA_035546215.1 of Gaiellaceae bacterium. Lineage (GTDB taxonomy): Bacteria > Actinomycetota > Thermoleophilia > Gaiellales > Gaiellaceae > PALSA-600. The sequence continues at coordinate 73,462 of DASZWR010000087.1, forward strand.
CCTCGATACGCGCGGCGACGCCCAGCTCGTCGAGCAGCACGGTCAGCTGCTCCGCGGCCTCCTCGATCATCCCGAGGAAGCGCGCGGTGCGCTCGTCCTGCTCGTCCGCGCGGTTCAGGGTCCGCGCGAAGCCGTAGATCGTCGCGAGCGGCGTACGCAGGTCGTGGCAGGCGAGCGACACCAGCCTGGGGAAAGAGTCGGGAGCCATCGGCGCGCTACGGTAGTACCGGAAATGACCCGCGCGCGCAACGACCTGCCGCTCGACATGCAGGCCTCGCTGCCCGAGGTTCGCCTCGGGCTGACGCGCGCGGGCGTCACCGGCGTCCAGAAGGCGATCCGCATCCGCCACGAGGGGCACGAGAAGACCTTCGCCGCCGAGATCTCCTGCACCGTCGACCTCGACCCGGCCCAGAAGGGCGTCCACATGTCGCGGTTCCCGGAGCTCTTCGGCGAGGCGATCGACGAGGTGGTGATCGGCGAGGCGTTCCTCGTCGAGACGCTCGCCGAGCACATCGCGCGCCACATCGTCGAGCGCCAGCACGCGCTCCGAGCCGAGGTGCGGATCGAGGCGCAGTACCCGCTCGAGCGGCGCACGCCCGTCACCGACCTGCGGACGCAGGAGATCGCGAAGCTGATCGGCATCGCGGCCGCCTCGGGCAACCGGGTGCGGCGCGTCGTCGGAGTCGAGGCCTGGGGCATCAACGCCTGCCCGTGCGCGCAGGGGCTCGTCCGCGGGTCGGCCGCGGAGCGCCTCGTCGAGGCCGGCTTCGCGGAGGGCGACGTGGAGCGCATCCTCGACCTCGTCCCGCTCGCGACGCACAACCAGCGCGGCAAGGGGACGCTCCTCGTCGGCACGGACGCGCAGATCAACGCCGAGCATCTCGTCGACATCGTCGAGCGCTCGATGAGCTCCCCCGTCTACGAGCTGATGAAGCGTCCCGACGAGCTCTTCGTCGTCGAGCACGCGCACCTGCAGCCGCGGTTCGTCGAGGACTCGGTGCGCTTCGCCCTGAAGACGGCGCTCGACCGCTATCCGGAGCTCTCCGACGACGACTTCCTGTCCGCGCAGCAGGTGAACCTCGAGACGATCCACCGCCACGACGTGGTCGCGGAACGGAACGGGACGGCGGGCGAGCTGCGCGCCGAGCTCGAGGGGCACGCCGCAGGGACGCACACCGAGCTGCGCGACTGGCTCAGCGCTTCTTCTTCGGCTTCTTCTTGACGGGGAGCTTCTTGAACGTCGCGTGCGCGCTGAGCGCGTAGTCGGTCACCGGCCGGCAGACGAGCGCCTTTCCCTTGCACGCGCCGGACCAGCCGGTGAACTTCCAGCCCTTGGCCGCGTGCGCCGTCAGCCGCAGCGCCGAGCCCGCGAGGAACGACGTGGAGCACCGGGGCGCGCACGCGACGGCGCCCTTGCCGCTGACCCTGACGCGCACGGGCACGAACTTCGGGCCGAAGACCGCCGTCACGTTCTTCGCCGCGTCGAGCGTCAGGGCGCAGTCGCCGGCGCCGGCGCAGGCGCCGCTCCAGCGCAGGAAGCGCGACCTCGCCGAGGGGGATGCCGTCAGGTCGACGTGCCACTGCGGGTCCCACTGCGTCGTGCAGGCGGCCGTGCAGTCGACCCCGGGCACGTCGCTCTTCACGTCGCCGGCGCCGCCGCTGAGGGCGACGTTCAGCGGCACCGAGGGGACGCCGAGCAGGTGCATGAAGAACGAGTCCTGGATGTCGTTCCACGTGCCGCTGTGGGCGTAGTAGTCGTCGTGGTTGAAGTCGAGGACGTAGCTCGTCAGCGGGCCGCCGGACGCGTACGGGTAGAGCACGTCGGTGGGCGAGTCGCACGGGTGACCGCTGTCGCCCGGACAGGGATGGGGCGCGCCGGCCGGCAGCGCGCCCAGCTCGTGCAGCACCTCGTGCGCGGCGACGGCGTCCGTGGGCACCCCGCACGCGCGCAGCCACACCATCGCGAACCCTCCGCCCACGTCGAAGTCGCCGGCGCCCGTGCCGCAGACGGGATCGGTCGCCTCGCCGAAGCCGTCGACGTAGACGAGATAGTCCTTGTAGCTCGACGAGTAGCCGACCGACCGGAGGTAGCCGCCGACCCGCTGGTAGGTGGTCGAGGCCTGCCCGCTCGTCGCGACCGAATACGTCGCCGTGGGATCGGGGAGCCGCACGAACGAGATGTCGAGGCACGAGCCGCCGGGGTACGTCGCGACGTCCCAGCGCGGCTCGCGCGTGGCGTCCTGGGTCACCCACCACGCGTTGATCGAGTCGACGTCCGTCTGGAGGTGGTTGGCGTCGTCCACGAACGTGTCCGGCGCGTCGGCGGGCAGGGCGACGATCGCGTGGATCTGCTGGCCGGTCACCACGTCGGGACGGTCGACCGTGGCGGAGCCGGTACCGCACCAGGTCGACGCGAACGCACCGGGCGCGCACCACAGCGCGGCGAACGCCGCGCCGACGACGAGCAGCCTACGCACGCGCGGCCCTGCGCAGCTGGAAGCGATGCTCTGTCCCGGCTCTCAGCCGGCGGAGGTTCCCCCGGTGCAGGTAGAGGATCGCGACCCCGGCCGCAGCGCCGAACAGGATCACCGACGTCGGGTAGCCGTACACGGCCGCGAAGACCGGCAGCGCGATCCCGGCGACGATCGACGCGACCGAGGCGTAGCGCAGGAGCAGGAACGTGAGCAGCCAGATCGCGCCGGCGGTGAGCGCCACCCAGATGGCGACGCCGAAGAAGACACCGCCGCAGGTGGCGACCATCTTCCCGCCCTTCGCGAAGCGGAGGAACAACGGGCGCCAGTGCCCGAGCATCGCGGCCGCGCCGGCGCAGATCCCGGCGAGATGGTGCGGCGAGACGAGCAGCATGCCGGCGAGCGCCGGGATGAATCCCTTCAGCGTGTCGAGCAGCACGACCGGCCCGCCGAGCCAGCGTCCGTACGTGCGCCACACGTTCGTCGCGCCGATGTTGCCCGAGCCGACGCGGCGGATGTCCTCGTGCTTGATCAGGCGTACGAGCCAGTACCCCCACGGGCACGAGCCGAGGAGGTAGCCCAGGACGACGAGGGCGGCGAACGCCATGCGTCGGTCACTGTAACCGGGGAAGCGGCGCGCGGACGCCTAGAGGCCCGCTACGCGCGGATCCCGTACTTCTGCACCCAGTCGTTCACCACGTCGTAATCGAGGTTGTCGAAGAACTTGTCGATGTACGCGGCGCGGTCGGTGCCGAAGTCGATGAAGTACGCGTGCTCGTAGACGTCGAGGCCGACGAGCGGCGTCGCGTTCCAGATCGGGTACGCGTTCTGCGCGTCGCCGATGTAGTTGAACAGGCGCCCCTCGTCCCAGTCGTAGGCCGTCCAGGCCCAGCCGCGGCCGCCCATGCCGGTCGCCTTCAGGTCGGCCTTCCAGTCGGCGACCGAGCCGAAGTCGCGCTTCACGAGGTCGCCGAACACGCCGGCCGGGTCGCCGCCCGGGCCGCCGAGGTGCTCGAAGTAGATCTCGTGGTTCTTGATGCCGCCGATCGCGAACGACAGTTCGACCTTCAGCGCGCGTACCTCCGAGTACACCTGGTTCGCGCTCGCGAGGTCGACGTCTCCGAGCTTGCCGAGGATCTCGTTGCGCTTGTTCACGTAGCCCTGGTAGAGCTTGTAGTGGGCCTCGATCGTCTCGCGCGAGATGCCGTCGAGCTCAAAGAGCGCCGGCTTCAGCTCGCGGGACGTGATCTCCTCGAAGGTGCTCGCCATGGTTTCTCGTCCTCGCTCGTTCGTTCGCGGTTTCCTGGGTGCGGCGGTGAGCATATCCTCATAGGGCACGGCAGACCGATAGAGGAGGAGACGTGCCCTACGAGCTTCCGCAGCTTCCCTACGACTTCGACGCGCTCGAGCCGACGATCGACGGTCAGACGATGCGCATCCACCATGGGAAGCACCACCAGGCCTATGTCGACAACCTCAACAAGGCACTGGAGGGGACGAACTGGGTCGACCACCCGATCGAGCAGGTGCTCGCGATCATCGACGAGCTGCCCGAGGACCGCCGGGCCGCGGTCCGCAACAACGGCGGCGGTCACGCGAACCACTCGCTCTTCTGGCAGATCATGAAGCCGGGCGGCGGGGGCGACCCGACCGGGAGCCTCGCGCAGGCGATCTCGGACACCTTCGGCGACGCCGACCAGCTGAAGGCGGCGATCAACGACGGCGGCGTGAAGCGCTTCGGCTCCGGCTGGACGTGGCTCGTCTGGGACGGCACCGGCCTCGCCGTGTACTCGACGCCGAACCAGGACAGCCCGCTGATGCAGGAGGACGTCCCGCTCCTCGGGATCGACGTGTGGGAGCACGCCTACTACCTCAAGTACCAGAACCGCCGCCCCGACTACCTCGGCGCGTGGTGGGACGTCGTGAACTGGGACGAGGTCGGCCGCAGGTACGAGGAGGCGCGGAGCTCCTAGCCGGAGCCCCGCACCCCGCTCGCTACTTCTGGACCCAGTTCAGGACGGGCGAGTACGTCCCGAGATAGCCGGCGCCCGCGGCGTTGACCGACATCGCGAGCCGGAGGTGGTTCATGCCCTTCGGCAGGGCGACCTCGATGCGTGCGGCCGAGCGCGTGTTGAGGAGCGGCTTGGCGAGGGTGACCCACTGGCCGGTGGCGCTGTTCAGGCGCTGGAACTGCACCGAGCGCCCGGCCATCGAGCGGCCCGCGTACGCGTGGAGGAGCCAGGCCCCGTTGCGCCCGATCGTCAGCTTCGGCTGCACCTGGACGGTCGCGGGAGCCGCGTACGCGCCCTTCCAGGTCGCCTGGTAGGTCGTGAGGATCTGCGGCGAGATGACGAAGCTGTAGGTGCCGCCGTCGCCGGTCAGCACGACGGTGCGCTGGATCGGGTTCGGCTGCCCGTACGGCTGGTAGAAGATCGTCACCTGCTCGCCGGCCTTGTGGCTCGAGACCGTGCCGGAGAGCGTCAGCTTGTCGCCGTAGACCATGTAGCCCGACGACGCCGCCAGGGTCAGGCTCGGCGGCAGCCCCTTGATCGTGATCTTCGCCTTCAGCTTCGGATGGAGCTCGTCCTTGTACGAGTAGCTGCCGGCCGCGTTGAACGTGAACGACCAGCTCTGGTTGTGCTTGAGGATCGGCGAGACGAACCGCCCGTGCGACTCGTACACCTGGTGGGTCGTGTTGTCCTTGTTGACCCACTTGATCGTGTCGCCCTCGGTGATCGTCACCGACTTCGGCGAGAACGTGGAGCCGTAGATGTTCACGGTCTTCGTCGTCGCGGCGCCTGCCGGGCCCGCGACCGCGAGGGCCGTCAACGCTGCCAGTGTGAAGAGGAGTGTGCGCATGCCTCCAATCTCTCCTACGGCGGGCACCTCCATGTGTCTTTCCGGGGCCGTTTTACCCCGGCGGCGACAAGGATTTACGGCTCGCTGACACCCGGGGCGAAAACCGGCGGAACCCCGGCCGCGTACATCCGGTTATGGCGATTGCCATCGCAGTTCCTAGGATGGGCTCGATGACCACTGACGGGGAGCTGATCCAGCGCGCCGCCGGAGGCGACCGCTCTGCCTTCGAGCTGCTGTACCAGCGGTACGCGCGACCGGTGTTCGGGCTGGCCCTGCGCCGGCTCGGCGACCGCGGCCGCGCCGAGGATGCGGTGCAGGAGACCTTCGCGTCGATCTGGCGGTCGGCCGCCTCCTACAAGCCGGAGCGCGGCCCGGGCGCGCCCTGGCTGTACGCCGTCGCGCGGAACGCGATCGTCGACCGCGCACGCGGCCGCACCGACCTGCCGGCCGAGATCCCGGACGAGGCCGACGGCGAGCCGGGCCCCGGCGACCGCGCCGAGCAGAGCTGGGTGTCGTGGCGCGTCCACCGCGCCCTCGAGGAGCTGCCCGAGCGCGAGCGCGAGGTGATCTCGCTCGCCTACTGGAGCGGGCTGTCGCAGAGCGAGGTCTCGGAGTTCCTCGGCATCCCGCTGGGTACCGTGAAGACGCGGACCCGGGCGGCGCTCGCACACCTTGCGGACCTTCTCGGAGATGAGCTGCATTGACCGAGTTCGAAGACATCGTCGGCACCGAGGGGCTCGCCCCGGACGAGGAGGAGCGCCTGCGCCGCGTGCACGAGCTGCTGCTCGCCGCCGGGCCTCCACCCGACCTGCCGCCCGAGCTCGCGCGGCCGGCCGACCCGAACGCGGCGCAGCCGCCCGAGGTTCCGCTGCTCTTCCGGCGCCGCCGCGCCGTCGCCGCCGTCGCGCTGATCGCCGCAGCGATCGCCGTCTTCGCCGGCGGCTACGCGGCGGGCCACTCGCACTCGAAGCAGGAGGCCTTCGTCTCGCGCCGCGACGTGTCGATGCACGGCGCCGCGGGCCGGGCCGCGGTGATCCACATCGGGAAGAAGGACGCCGCCGGCAACTGGCCGATGCTCGTCGACGCGAGCGGGCTGCCGCAGCAGCAGAGCCGCGCCGCGTACTACGAGCTCTGGCTGACGAAGAACGGCAAGCCGGCGGTCCCCTGCGGGTCGTTCCGGATGCACGGGCACACGACGAGCGTGCGGCTCTCGGTGCCGTACTCGCTGCGCGGCTTCGACGGCTGGGTCGTCACCGCGCAGGCGAACGAGGAAACGCTCGGCCCGGTCGTCCTGACGACCTAGGAATCCGCGCCCCGGCCGTGACGTTCTCCTCCGCATGAGGCGGATGCACTACGCCTGGGCGGTGGCCGCCGTCGGGTTCGTGACGCTGATCACCGCCGCGGGCTTCCGCTCGACGACCGGCGTCCTGATCGTGCCGCTCCAGGACGAGTTCGGCTGGAGCCGGGCGACGATCGGGTTCGCGGTCTCGATCAACCTGATCCTCTACGGCCTCGGCGGGCCGTTCGCCGCCGGGTTCGTCGAGCGCTTCGGCATGCGACGCGTGACGATCGCGGCCCTGATCGGCGTCAGCGTGGGCTCGAGCCTGACGATCTTCATGCACGCCCCGTGGCAGCTCGACCTGCTGTGGGGGATCGTCAACGGCTTCGCCACCGGCGCCATCTCCGTGCCGCTCGCGGCGATGATCGCGAACCGCTGGTTCGTCGCGCGGCGCGGGCTCGTCACGGGCGTGCTGACCGCGTCGAGCGCGACCGGCAACCTGATCTTCCTGCCGCTCCTCGCCGCCATCGTCGACGCGTTCGGCTGGCGGTACGCGGCCGTGACCGTGGCCGCGGTGGCGGCGCTCCTCGTGCTGCCGCTCGTCGCGCTCTTCATGCGCGAACGACCCGCCGACCTCGGCCTCGCGCCGTACGGCGGCGACGAGCTGGAGCACGCGCCCGAGCGTGCGCGCAACCCGTTCGCCGCCGCGTTCGCAGGCCTCGGCGAGGCCCGCGCCGACCGATCCTTCTGGCTGCTCGCCGGCAGCTTCTTCATCTGCGGGCTCTCGACGAACGGGCTGATCGGGACGCACCTGATCCCGGCCGCGATGGACCACGGCTACGGCGAGGTGGCGGCGGCGAGCCTGCTCGCGACCATCGGCGTCTTCGACATCGTCGGCACGACCTGCTCGGGCTGGCTGACCGACCGCTACGACCCGCGCGTGCTGCTCTTCTGGTACTACGGCCTGCGCGGCCTGTCGCTGCTCGCCCTGCCATACGCGTTCGGCTCGCCGCACTTCGGGCTCATCCTGTTCGTCGTGTTCTACGGGCTCGACTGGATCGCGACCGTGCCGCCCACCGTCGCGCTCACCGCGGAGCTCTTCGGCCGCGCCCGCGTCGGGACGATCTTCGGCTGGATCTTCTGCTCGCACATGCTCGGCGCGTCGCTCGCCGCCTGGGGCGCCGGCGCGATCCGCACGTGGTTCGGCGGCTACGGCTGGGCGTTCGGCACGGCCGGGCTCCTGTGCCTCTTCGCCTCCGGGCTCGTGATGCAGATCGAGCGCGGCCCGCGCCTCACGCTCGAGCCCGCCCTGCCGTAGCCGTCAGACCTTGATCGCCTTCGCGGCGTGGAGCGGCTTCCCCTTGTGGTCGAGCGGGGTGATCTCGATGCGCTTCACCCCGCCGGGCGCGACGAGCTTGGTCTCGAAGCCCGTCTTGCGGTAGGCGCTCGAGTTGCCGGTCGCCTCGACCCGCCAGGCGGCGAGCTCGGTGGCGCCGTTCCAGGAGGCGTAGACGACGTGCTTGCCGTGCTCGTACTTGCGGATGAGGTCCGGCGCCTTCGCCGGCAGCCCCTTCCACGGCATGCGCAGCGCGCGGTAGTTCTCGCCGCCCTTCGGCAGGCGCGCGTCGAAGACCACCCTCCCCTCGCGGTCGTACTCGGTGATGTACGGGGAGGTGCCCCAGCCGACGAGCACGTTGTGGTTCGGCAGCACCTGGACGCTGCCGAGCGCCCAGGCGAGCACGGACGGCCGGTGCGTCAGCTTGCGGTAGACGCTCGCGGTCATCCGCCTCAGGTCGAGCTCGAGGACGAGCGCCTTCGACTGCGGCTGCACCGGCGGCATGGCGCCGTCGTCGAACAGGCTGAGCAGGTAGTTGCTGCCGCCGTGCCGACGTGCGTCGTGCTGCCAGGCGAACACGGTCCCCGGCCCCATCTTGAAGTCGCTCTTCTTGCCGCCGAGCCGCCAGAGCACCTTCCCGGTGTGGCGGTCGATCTTGTAGACCGCCCACGTGTTGCGCGCCGAGACGAGGTAGTTGCCGTCGTGGTCGAGCTCGACCGAGTTGACGTGGAAGTAGTCGTACGCGCCCTTCGCGCTGTACGGCTGGTGCGACTCGTCGATCGCCACGTGGTCGAGGCTGCGCCACTCGAAGAGGACGCGGCCGCTCGGCAGCTCGATCTCCTGGACGACACCCCCGATCACCGGGCCGCTCGAGGGACCGCCGACGCCGGAGAGGTTCCCCGTCTGACGCTCCCACGCGGTCACGAGCGCCGTGCCGCGGTCGGTGAGCACGAACTCGTGCAGGTCGGACGGGCGCTTGTTCCCCGCGGGCACCCGCAGGACCTCGCGGTAGCTGTTGTCGACGATCACGTGCGTGCCGTCGCCGAGCCCGCGGGTCGTCCTGCCTTCCCACCACGTCAGCACGGGCTTGCCCTTGTAGACGCCCGCACGGAAGTTCATGGCGGTCACCGGGCGCGTGTTGTGCGTCCAGATCACGTGGCCGAAGTCGTCGACGAGAAGCGGGCCGCGGTGGCCGGGCCCGGAGTTCGGCGCGAGGAAGAGGTGGCCGGCGGACACGCCTTCACGGTGCTCGAGCACGGTCACGATCGGCGGGACGAGGTCGGTGCGCGAGTGGAAGCGGTGGACGGTCACGGGTTCCTTGCCCACGGCTGCGAGCGCGTCCCCCACCCAGCGCGGCGCGAACGCCGTCCCCAGGGCGAGCGCCCCGGCGGCGCTGCGCCGGACGAAGTCCTCGCGTGTCCAGCTCCCTGACTCGTGCACACCCTCTCCTTTCGCCGATGGCAATGCCGCAGCGCGCAACGGCGGACGACCTGCTGCGCGCAGAGTGGTCTCGAGAAGGGATTTCATCATCGCGACGCCGGCGAGGTCGAGGTTCCCGGCGAGCATGGGCCGGCGAGCGGCTTGGGGCACGGCAGAGCCGCCCCCGGCTTTGCGTGCCGGGAGCGGCTGGGCCGTCGCTAGGAGCTGCCGCTGCTAGGCCGCGTCGGCGAGGTCTTCGTTCTGCGCGAGCTTGCGCAGAGCCTCGGTCTCGATCTGCCGCACGCGCTCGCGCGTCAGGCCGAGCTGCTTGCCGATCGCCTCGAGGGAGGCGGGGCCTTCGCCGACGAGACCGAACCGGAGCTCGATCACGTCGCGCTCGCGGTCGGGCAGGTTCGCGACCGCCTGGCGGACCGCCAGGTCGCGGAGCGAGGCCGAAGCCTCCTCCTCGGTCGACGGCCCCGTGCCGGCGATCAGGTCGCCGAACGAGGCGTCGCCGTCGTCGCCGACGGGCATGTCGGTCGACGCGACCGCGCGGGCCGCGGCGAGGACCTCCTCGACGTGGTTCAGCGGGAGCTTCGAGTGCTTCGAGATCTCCTCGGGCGTCGGGTCGCGCTCGAGCGTCGCCACGAGCTCGCGGCGGGCACGTGCGACCTTCTGCTCGCGCTCGACGACGTGCACCGGGATCCGGATCGTGCGCGCCTTGTTCGCGACTCCGCGCTGCACGGCCTGCCGGATCCACCACGTCGCGTACGTGGAGAACTTGAAGCCCTTGCGCCAGTCGAACTTCTCCGCTGCGCGGATGAGCCCGAGGACGCCCTCCTGGACGAGGTCGCCGAGGGTGATCCCCTGCGTCTGGTAGCGCTTCGCGATCGAGACGACGAGGCGGAGGTTGCAGTTGATCATGCGCTCCTTCGCTGCCAGGTCGCCCTTCTCGATGCGCTTCGCGAGCTCGACCTCTTCCGCGGCGGTGAGCAGCGGATAGCGGCCGGCCTCGTTCAGGAACATCTGGAACGAATCGGTCGTATAGAGGCTGGTGCCGATCGAGAGGTCGAGGTTCAGCTCCTCCTCTTCGTCCTCCGCCTCCGGCGCGATGTCGTGCGCCGCGAGCTCGAGGGCGAGCGTCTCCGCCTCGGCCTCGTCGAGATCATGGGTGAGAACGGCCTCGGCCACGTCGGCAGGGGTGAGCGACCCCTGCTCCTGGCGGAGGTGGATGAGCTGCTCGAGAGCTTCGGCAGTCGCCGCGGTCATGCTGATTTCGGTCAACGAGCTCCTTCTTCTGGACGTTCTTCGAGAATGACGGGCGCGCGGTTGCTCTCTCGAGACCGGCGCGTCAGCCGTCACCATGTACAACGCTGGGAACAGATCCACCATTCCCTTCTGGCCTCTGGGCAGACCAGAACTTAGTGACAGTCTGTTACAAGACTGTTAGGAGGTCAACCCATTCCCCGTTAAGCGGGGGAATCCTTCGGCGACTCTAAGGTGCCCGGCGCTCGTTTGCGACAAACGCCGCATGCGTGACGGGCATCTCGCGCTGCAGGAACGACTCGGCTGCCTGCGCGTACTCCCGGATCTCGAACTGGGCGAACTCGGAGTTCCGCAACGAGCAGAAGTGCATCAAGGACCGGGGATTGCAGCTCCAGTAGTACGTCGTGTACATGTTGAGCGGCAGCACGGAACGCGCAACCTCTTTCGCGACGCCCAGCTTCAGCATGCGCTCGTACGACTCGAACGCGTTCATGGCCTGCTGTTCGATCTCCCGGCGAGCCTCGTCTCGCGTCGCCTCATCGACGGCCTCGAACGTGTAAGCCCCGGGCTTCCCGACCTGGGTACGAACGTTCTCGGGAACGTAGAACTCCGCCCTCATCTTCGAGTAGCGCCCCGACCACTCGTTGTACGAATGGCCGGCTCGATGCCGGTGATGCTCCCTGACGACGAAGATCGGCGCCTTCACGATGAAGCGGAAGTAGCCGTGCTCGAACGGAGAGCCGTGCCGGTCGCGCATCAGGAAGCGTATGAGACCCTCCTCGCGCTCCGTCAGTTCCTGCGACGAAAGGTTGAAGGAGACGCGAGCTCCGTTGGCGACCGCAAGGTCGGACGCAAAGACGCCGTCCAGCGCCAGAAAGCCCTTGTCGAGAACGTTGACCACGTTCTCGGGATCGGCGACCGAGTCGTCGATCCGGGTCGGCTGAACGGCGACCGCACTCACATCGGGCACGCTAGAAACCGCGTCGGACGGATCGCCCGGTGGCCGGGAATCGGAGATGTTACGGCCGCTCCTCGAGCCAGCACGACTCGCAGCGAGGTCGGTACGTCGTCTCGTCGCCGACGACAATGCGGTCGGCGTCGAGCGGCGCCGGGACACCGTTCGCGAATCGCTGGGTGAAACCGGCCCCGCCTCCGCATCGAGTGCAGGTCGCCGTTCTCACGACCACCTCGTCCGCGGCCTCGATCAGCGCGGTCGTCACCTCGAAGGGCCGTCGAGCGAAGTCGTAGTCGAGCCCGGCTGCGACCACCCCTGCTCCCTCGCTCGCATGCCGGATCAACGCGGCGATCATCGGCTGGGAAAGGAACTGGATCTCATCGGCGACTACGAGCGTGCCCAGGGGTATGCCCGCGAAGTCGGAATCCGACGCGACGGAGGCCGCTGGAATCGTCCGGCCCGAGTGACTACGGATCTGCCCAACGGGCGTCCGAGAGTCGATCGCGGGTCGTACCGCAATCAGCTCTATGCCCTGGGCGGATGCCTCGTCGAACCGATCGACGAGCCAATCCGTCTTTCCGCTGAACATCGGGCCGACGGTGATCACGAGAAGTCCCATCCGGCTCGACGCTACCGGGCACCAAGCGGCCGGGCTTCACCTTCCGCGCCCGGACGTACCGTATCCCCATGGCGATCAAGATCGGCACCTCGGGCTGGTCGTATCCGTCGTGGCGGCCCGGGTTCTACCCCGACGGCACGCCGCCGGCCGAGTTCCTCGCGTTCTACGCGACGCGCTTCGACACGGTCGAGCTGAACTCGACCGGGTACCGCCTCCCGAGCGCCGACCAGTTCCGTCGCTGGGCCGACGCCGTGCCCGACGGCTTCGAGTTCGCCGTCAAGTTCTCGCTCACGCGGCTCGACCGCGTCACCACGTTCCTGGAGCGGGTGGTCGCGCTGGGCGACCGGCTCGGGCCCGTGCGGGTCGTGTACGAGGGGCCGCGCGACGACGGCACGCTCTCCTTCGTGCAGGGCTCGATCCCCGGGGACGTCCGCCTCGCCTGGGACTTCCGCGACGAGTCCTGGAACGGCGTGGAGGGCGTCGTCGCGGTGAACGACCCGGGCGCGGAGCCGTTCCGCTACCTGCGGCTGCGCGAGCCGCCCTACACCGACGACGAGCTGCGGGCGGTCGCCGCGACGATCCGCGACCCGGCCTACGTCTACGTCCGCCACGAGGACGAGCCGACGGCACCGGGTATTGCCGAACGTCTCCGCTCCTTCCTATAGTCACCCCCATGTGGATCCTCCGCGAGCTGGCGCGCCTCGTGCTGCGCGTCGCGATCGCCGCGGCCGTCACGACGGCGCTCGCAGCGTTCCTCGCGCTCGTCGGGGCGACGCCGTTCATGACCGCCGGCCGCATCCTCTGCATCGTGTTCGGCTGCATGCTCCTCGCGATGGCCGGCGTCGGCGCGAACTCGAACGTCGACCGCTACATGGACCAGAACGTCGTGAAGGTCGCGTGGGGCACGATCCCCGGCTTCGACGCGCTGAAGCGGCACCCTGAGGACCCGACGCTCGCACCCGGGGCCATCTTCTTCTGCAGCGGCCTCGTCGTGATCGCGCTCGGGATCCTCGTCTTCTAGCCGGCGATCTCGCGCGTCTGCGCCACCGCGTGGCGCAGCTCGTCGTCCGTGTTGAAGAAGTGCGGCCCGAAGCGGATGCCCGCATCCGGGCGGCAGTCGCAGATCACGCCGCGCCGCTCGAGCTCGCGCTCCACCTCGACGAAGTTCGGCATCCGGAAGACCACCGAGGCGCCGCGCCGCTCCGGCTCGCGCGGCGAGACGAGCTCGAACCCCGCCTCGTCCACGAGGTCGATCAGCAGCCCGGTCAGCTCCAGCGAGCGGGCGCGGATCCGGTCGACGCCGACCTCCGCGACGATCTCGTACCCCGCGCTCGCCGCGAGGTTCGCCGGGACGTTCGGCGTGCCGGTGAGGAACCGGCCGGCGCCGGGTGCCGGCGCCATGTCGCCCTCGAACGCGAACGGGCGCGCGTGACCCTGCCAGCCGGCGAACGCGGGCTCGAGCCGCTCGGCGACGTCGGGGCGCACGTAGAGCCAGCCGGCGCCCGGCCCGCCGCAGAGCCACTTCACCGACCCGCCGACGCAGAACTCGACGCCGAGCGCCGTCACGTCGAGCGGCACGGCGCCCGCGGACTGGTAGGCGTCGAGGCAGACGTACGCGCCGTGCGCGTGGGCGGCTTCGACGATCCGCTCGACGGGCTGGATCTCGGCCGTCTTGTAGAGCACGTGCGAGACGGGGACGAGCAGCGTCCGCTCGTCGATCGCGTCGATCACCGCCTCGGCGTCCGGGCACACGACCACCTCGGCGCCGAACCGCGCCCACGCCTGCTGGACGTAGCGCACCGACGGGAAGAGACCCTCCTCGAAGACGATCCGGTTGCGCGGCGGCTTCAGGTCGAAGCACGAGAGCACGACCGCCTCGGCGACCGTCACGTTCTGGTGCATGACCGTCGACCCGGGCGGAGCGCCGATGATCCCGCCGACCAGGTCCCCGACCGTGAACGCGGTGTCCCACCAGCCTTCCGCCCAGGCGCGGACGCCGCGCGTGCGCCACTCGTCGGCGTAGCGCTGCAGCCGCCGCTCCGCCTCGAGCGGCATGGCGCCGAGCGAATGGTTGACCAGGTACGTCGTCGTCCCGAGGATCGGGAAGCGGTCGCGGTAGTCGGCCGGCTCCAAGGAGCCGAATCTACATCCGCGACACGGAGTTCGCGATCGTGTGCGAGACCCGGACATGCCCGAACGCCGGCAGCACGACGATCGGGCTCGGACCGCCGGGGATCCGCCGCACGACCGGGTTGCGGGCCACCTTGACGCGTCCGGTCACCTCGAGCGTGCGGACGTCGACGCGCGTGACGACGTTGGTCTCGTGCGAGACGTAGACGGAGCCGCCGAGGCCGGTGACCCGGTCGGCGCCCGAGAGCGGCACCCGGCCGGTGACGCGGTTCGTGCGCGGGTCGACGCGGACGAGCAGGCCGCGGTGTGGTCGCCGGCTTCACGACGTGGCCGTTCGTGATGCGGACGAGGACGTCGTTCGCGGCGTCCGGCACCCAGGCGGAGCCGAAGCCCCACTCGACGTCGTAGGGCGCTCCCGCCGCCTTCACCGTGCTCGCCACCCGGCCGGTGCGCGCGTCGATCCGGGTCGCGGTGACGTCGATCTTCTGCGCGGGCGCCGCGCCGGCGACGAAGGCGAGCAGCGCTGCAGCGGCGACCCTCACCGCCTCAGCGTTGCGTGACGAGCGCCCCCGAGGAATTCCGATTCGCGAGAGGTGGCGTGCGAACCGGCGGCTTGGAGTCGACCAGGATCGCGGCGACGAGCAGCACGGCGACACCGACCATGCTCTCGCCTGCGAGGCTGCGGCCGATGCGCGAGGAGAGCTGGACGCGCGGCCGCACCACGAAGTGGTGGAACGCGCCCCACGACAGCGCGAGCGCGACGAGGCAGATCTTGACGATCAGCACGTGCCCGTAGCCGGTCGACCAGAGATCGCGCAGGTGCGGGAGGCGGACGATCGCGAGGTAGGTGCCGGCCGCGAGGACGAGCGCGATCAGCACGGTCGCGAGCCGCGAGAAACGCAGGAATGCGGCGCGCCGGAGCTCGGGGGCTCCCGACCAGAGGAGGAGCGCCATGGTCGCGAGCGCGCCGATCCACAGCGAGGCCGCGGAGATGTGCACCCAGTCGGCGATCTCGGTCTTCCACGAGGAGCCCGGGTCGACGCCGTCGTGCCCCGACACGGAGAGCCCGCCGACGAACACGGTCGCGAGCACGAACGCCGGCACGAGGAACGCCGTGCGGTCGAGGAGCCACGCCAGGTAGACGAGCGCGAGCACCCCCGCGAAGACCAGCGTCATGGTCACGAACGCCTCGCCGAAGCGCGTCTTCGCCATCGGCGAGAGGTCGCCGTAGAGGAACCGCCCGAACGGCAGCTGCAGCGAGTCCTCCGCCCGCAGCGAGAACGCCGCGATCCCGGCCTGCAGCGTGACGATCGTGCCGAGGCCGGCGGCGACCGCGATGCGGCGGTCGAGCGCCAGGGGGACGGCGAGGCCGCGCAGCACGATCAGCCGGAAGCCGAGCGCGCCGATCGTCAGCGCCATGCCGAGAAACCAGAGCCAGCGGACGATGTGCTCCTGCGTGGTCGGGCCGCCCGCCCCGTAGGCCTCGTCGACCGCGGCCGCCGGCATGCCGACGCCGAACGTCCAGACCCCCGAGACGACGTGCGTGTCCGCGGACATCGCCTGCCAGCGCACGGTGTACTGCCCTCGCGGCAGGTGCTTCACGGGCGCGACGATCTCGGTGCCCCGCGTGGTGGCCGGCAGTGCGAAGTCCACGCCGTCGTCGTTCAGCACCCGGATCGGGTGCGCGATCAGCCTCACTTGCTGGTCGAAGTGCAGCCGGATCTGCGCCGGCCCGGACCGCAGCTCCTCACGGAAGCCCGGCGTCGTCGACTCGAGCGTCGCGTGGGCGAACGCGGAGGCGGGGAAGACGAGCGCGACAGCCGCGACGAGGAGCGCGCGTCTCACCGGTGCGGCGTCCCTGCGAGCGGCGACAGATGACCGAAGACGGGCGCGACGTCGCGGTCGGCGAAGAGCTGCACCGAGACGACGACGATCACGAGCGCGAAGCACGCCTGGAGCGCGGCGGAGCGCGGCCGCCACACGAGCGCGAGCGGGATCAGGGCGGCGATCAGGAACGTCCAGCCGATCAGATGGTGCAGGAACGCCGAGCGCGCGAAGTACCACGGGTTCTGCTCGTGGACGATGAACGCGGTGCCGGTGACGACGAACGCGAGCGGCCACGTGAGCCGCCACCAGCGCGACGTGAGCCGGCCGTGCACGAGTCCGAGCTCGGCCCCCCCGGCGAGCATCAGGAACTCGGCCCACGAGCCGTGGGCGTACATGTGGATCGCCGAGTTCGTGAAGAACGCCATCACCGGCCAGAGCAGCACGCCCATCAGGAACGCCGTGCCGGGCCACAGGTACTTGCGCCAGGGCCGCATCTGCCAGACCTCGCGGCCGACGATCGCCTCGCAGAGAAGGCAGGCGCCGACGAAGAGGATCCCGGCGGCGAAGAACCAGTGGACCATCTCAGCGTGAGGCTGCACGGTGCTCCTCCAGGTCCCTGAGCAGGGGCCGGGCGACGAGGAACGTGAAGAGCACCCCGACGAGGACCACGAGCAGCGGCGGCTCGGCGACGAGCCACCAGAAGCCCTGGCCGAACGGGTGCAGCAGCGTCACCCGGTAGGGCTGCAGGACCGCCCAGACGATCCCGCCGGTCGAGATGAGCGGCCCGAGCAGCGAGACGAGCTGGGGTCGCGAGAAGCGCGTCCTCTCCGCGGACGCGTGCGTGGCATAGGTGTTGCTCATGTCCTCCCTCCTTCGAGTGCCTGCGACGACACCCGCGGCGTTCCCGCCGGCCGCGGGTCAGGCAGGCAGGGGAGGCGGCCGCGACTCGAACGCGAGGCCGAAGCGGCGCCGGGGCGCCGTGTCGTCCGTCGGCCGCGGATGGCGGTCGCGGACGCGAGGAACCGTGCCGAGGATGCTGCGCGCGCGGTCGAGCGCGCGATCGGCGAACTCCTCGAACTCGTAGAGCCAGCTCGCGAGGCGCCAGGCGAGCGCGACCGCGACCGCGAGCACGGCGAAGACCGGCAGCGCATAGGTGTGCAGCCAAGGCGCGAACACGTGCCAGCGCCCGCCGGCGAAGCTGTCGGCGTCCGTGTGCACGAGGTACGCGCACGAGGTCGACGCGAACGCTGCGAGCCAGACGCGCAGCGAGATCCGCGGCCGGAGGCGCGGCGTCCCGTGGGCGTTCGCGTGGCCCGCGGCGGCGAGCAGGCGCCGGCCGGCGTCGTGGGTCGCCCAGGCTCTCAGCCCGCGGGCGACGAGCGCCGCCAGCGTGAGCGCGCCGAGCACCTTCACCCCCGCCAGCAGGAACGGGTAATACGACGCGCTGGAGCGGGCGAGCGGCGTCACGTGGAAGACGCGGTCGATGCGCCCGGTCAGGCTGCGCCCGGCCACCTCGGTGACCACCACCAGCACCGAGAACGTGGCGATTCCCCTTCTCCGAAGCAGCCGCGCCTGCATCGTCAAAGCATACTGCGGCCCCCTCGCGTGACCGAGTCCCGGTCCCTACACTGGACGTATGGGGGACGATTCGATGGCGCCGCTCCGCGAGCCGCCGGTACGCGGCATGGAGCAGGTGAACGGGTCGTTCGTCGTCCATCTGGGCGGCGAGCTCGACCTCTACAACGCCGAGGAGGTGCGCGGCGCGCTGGCGCAGGCGATCGAGGCGTCGCCGCAGCGGATCGTGGTCGACATGGAGAACGTCGAGTTCGTCGACTCGACCGCGCTCGGTGTGCTGATCGAGGCACGCTCGAAGCTCGGCCGCGACGGGCTCGCGCTCGCGGCGCCGCGGCTCGACACGCGCCGCACGCTCGAGGTCAGCGGGCTCGACAGGCACCTGCCGGTGCACGACACGGTGGCGGAGGCGCTCGCCTGATGGCCGGCACGACCGAGACCGCGATCCTCGCGGGCGGGTGCTTCTGGGGCATGCAGGACCTGATCCGCCGCCGGCCCGGCGTCGTCTCGACCCGTGTCGGCTACACGGGCGGCGACGTCCCGAACGCGACGTACCGCAACCACGGGACGCACGCGGAGGCGATCGAGATCGTCTTCGACCCCGAGCAGACGTCCTACCGCGAGATCCTCGAGTTCTTCTTCCAGATCCACGACCCGACGACGCTGAACCGCCAGGGGAACGACGTCGGCATGAGCTATCGCTCCGCGATCTACTACCTCGACGACACGCAGCGGCAGGTGGCCGAGGACACGATCGCGGACGTCGAGGCGTCGGGGCTGTGGCCGGGCACGGTCGTCACCGAGGTCGCGCCGGCGGGGCCGTTCTGGGAGGCAGAGCCGGAGCACCAGGACTATCTCGAGCGCTACCCGAACGGCTACACGTGTCACTTCCCGCGCCCGAACTGGGTGCTGCCGGCGCGCTCGCGCGCCTAGGCTCGGTCGACCCGCAGCACCGCGGGCACCGGCGCGGTGGGCCTCATCCGCTCCGAATCCGGCGCGGGAGCGTGCCGGCCTTCCACTGCCGGTAGCGCTCCGGCAGGCAGCGCGCGCACGGCCGGTAGCCCGCGGCGAGCGCCGTCGCCTCGTCGGCGAAGAACACGCGGTGCTGCACGTAGCCGCCGCCCGCGATCGCGCGCAGCGCCGAGGGGCAGTCGAGGCGGCCGTAGATGCGGCTCCGGCGGTGGCCGCCGAGCGTGCCCGGCGACTCCGACGGCACCTCGCGTCCGTCGGGGCCGATCAGCCGGTAGGTCATGCCTGCAGCGTGAAGCCGTGGCCGAAGCGGCGGCAGGCGACCGTCTCGCCGGAGCGCGTGCAGCGGAACCCGTCACGCGACCAGGTCGCGCCGCGCGCGAGAACGCGGCCCGCGCGGCGATCGATCGCGAGCAGGACGTCGCTCCCGGCGGGGACCCGGCGGACCCGGCCAGAGGCGAGGAGCTCCACGACCGCGCGCCCGTCGTAGCAGCCGTTCCGGGACCCGCCGCCACGGCACGCGGGGCTCGGCCACGCACAGAGGAGGCGTGCAACAGTGAACGAGCAGGCGATCCTGTGCTCGCTCGTGCGTGGGGCCGTCGCAAAGCCGGTCGAGGCGGCGGCGCGGCCGCAGCCGACGGCCGCGATGACGACGGCGGCAGGTATGAGGAGTCGCCGGGTCACGGTTCCTTGGACGCGGCACCGACCCGATTCCTTCGGGCCCGCGCCTCGAGAGAAGCCGACGCGGGGACTCGAACCCCGGACCCCATCATTACGAGTGATGTGCTCTACCAGCTGAGCTACGTCGGCGTGCCTGAAGGCGCCCGGATTCTAGCGCGGCTGCTCGATCGCCAGGCCCGTCGCCGGGTCGAAGAGGGTCACCTTCCGCGGATCCGCCCAGAAGCGCCTCTGCTCGCCCGCCCGCGGCGGCCGGCCCGACGAGAGCCGGGCGACCAGGAGCTTCGCGGCCCCCTCTCCGTCGACGATGCGGTCGATGCCGCTCGCGCGGAAGTGGACGAGCGTCTCGGGCCCGAGGTCCTCGACGAACTCGACGTGGGCGTCGAGCGGCCCACCGTCTGCCACCACGAAGTCCTCCGGCCGGACGCCGACGGTCACGTCGCCGTCGGGCGCGTCGACGGGGCCGAGCCAGGCGGGGCCGACCGCGAGCTCGCCGCCGCGGACGCACCCCTGCAGGAGGTTCATGGACGGGCTGCCGATGAAGGTCGCGACGAAGGTGTTCGCAGGGCTCCGATAGAGGCGCTGGGGGCTGTCGAGCTGCTGCGCGCGCCCGCCCGCCAGCACCAGCACACGGTCGCCGAGGGTCATCGCCTCGGTCTGGTCGTGCGTGACGTAGACCGTCGTGATCCCGAGGCGCCGGTGCAGCGTGAGGAGCTCGGCCCGCATCTGCACGCGCAGCTTCGCGTCGAGATTCGAGAGCGGCTCGTCCATCAGGAACGCCTTCGGACGCCGCACGAGCGCCCGCCCGATCGCGACCCGCTGCCTCTGCCCGCCGGAGAGCTGGCTCGGCTTGCGTCCGAGCAGCGGCTCGATGTCGAGGATGCGCGCCACCTCGGCCACCCGGCCGCGGAGCTCCGCCCCGCGCACGCGCTGCCGGCGCAGCGGAAAGCCGATGTTGTCCGCGACGGTCATGTTCGGGTAGAGCGCGTAGTTCTGGAACACCATGGCGATGTCGCGTCGAGCAGGCGGCAGCTCGTTCACGACGCGCCCGTCGATGCGGATCTCTCCGCTCGTCACCTCTTCGAGCCCCGCGATCATCCGCAGCGCGGTCGTCTTGCCGCATCCCGACGGCCCGACGAGGATGAGGAACTCTCCTTCCGCGACTGTCAGATCGAGGCGATCGACAGCCCGCGTCTCGGCGAAGCTCTTGCTGACGTCGCGCAGCTCGACTGCGGTCATCTCAGACCTCCTCGGTCTCTTTGATCCAGACCATGCCCCAGGTCTCGAACGAGGGCAGCTCGACGACGGCGTGCCGCTCGTCGAGCGTGACGGCGAGCGGGGCCAGCACGGGCTGCCGGTCGGGATCCGCGAACGCGATCTCGACCGGCGCGCCGGCCCGCTCGACGCGGAGCCGGACGCCGGTGACGGGCGCCCCGGCCCGCTTGGCGGAGCTCCAGCGGTCGTCCTCCTGGCCGGTGAGGTCGATCAGGTGGACGAGCAGCCCGCGTGACCCGCGAACGACGCGGAGCCACAGCGCGCCGGGCGCGCACTCGACCCCGACGGGCACGCCGGCCTCGACGAAGATCTCCTGGTTCACGCCGCACGCCAGCGACCCGGTGACCTCGACGGCCGCGGAGTCGAAGAGCAGGTCGCCGTGGCGGACGGCGAAGTCGTAGAAGCGGCGAGTCGACTCGTACGACTCGGGCGACTGCTCGGCGTGGCGCACGTAGTACGGATCGATCAGCACCGCGTGCTCCTCGCCGTGGAGGAGCGAGGTCCCACCGTGTGAGAACACGGTCGCGAGCTGGAGCCGCTCGGCGGCGCGGCCGCTCGTGTCGCTCTCCGCGTACTGCTCGAGGTACGCCGCGACGATCACCGGCTTGTCGGGCGCGAACGAACGGGCGCGGGTGATGAGCGTGCCGAGCTGGCCCAGGCGGTCGTGCGGCGGCCACACCTCGAAGTACACGGCGTCCACCGGCGCCCGGGCGGTCGTCCACGTCGGGAAGTCGTTGACGTTGTTGAAGACCAGCCGTGCCTCCGGGGCGTCCGCGTGCACCCGCTCGATGAGCGCCGGGAACGCGCGCTCGAGCCGCACCACGCGGCCGTCGCGACGGACAGCGGCCTTGGGCGCCCCGTACTGGTCGAGGTGAAAGCCCGCGAAGCCAAGCTCGAGCGCGGTCTGCAGGTCGCCGACGAAGTGGTCGAGCCAGCGCTCGCTGGACGGGTCGACGATCCAGAGGAAGTCCCCGAGCGTCCAGGGCTCCCCGTCCGCGTGGTAGAGGCCTTCGGCTTCCCACTCCGGCCAGTCGTCCTTGCCGACGGCATACACCGCGGCGTAGCCGAGCGGCAGCGACCCGGCGTGGCGCAGCTCACGGGCGAGGCGGCGCACGGTGTCGAGCGACAGCGTCTGGCCGAGCGCGTCCGTGAACCCGTCCTGCGGCGGCAGCAGCCGCGCGTGGCGATACATCCAGTCGTAGAACTGCACGGCGTTGAGGTGCAGCCGGCGGGCGTTCTCGGTCACGCCCGCCGGGTCGCGCCGCGCCTCGTAGTGCGACACGAACCCGTAGCGCGGGCGGCTGAACGGGTCGCTCAGCACGTCGAGCGCGGAGTGCGCCTGCGCGCAGTGGACGCCGTAGCCGCCCGGGGCGAGCGTCCCGAACCGCGCCCAGCCGTCGATCGCGTCGGACTCGGCGACGACGGCGCCGAGCTGCGTGAGCGTCACGCGCCGTCCGTCGCCGCGAACCTCGACGGCGACCTCGTCGTCGGGCGCGAACGTCGCCTTCGCGGGGATGAGCTCCGTCACCGCTGCAGCTCGTCTTCGGCGAGCAGGTACATGGCGTGCGACCAGAGGAGCGGTGTCGCGACCGTTCCCCACCGTGCGACCCACGGCTCCACCATGGCCGGGCTCTGCGAACGGCCGGTCACCTGCTCCGGCAGCTCTCCGCCCGGCAGCGCCTGCGCCCGCACCCAGTCCTGCGCCTCGGCCGCGCGCTCGCGGTTGCCGGCGCGGGCGTGGTGCCAGGCGAGCGAGGACGTGAGGAGCAGCCACTGGCCGCCGCCGTAGTAGGTGTCGCCGAGATAGCGGTAGACGCCCCCCAGGCACGCGAGGTCGTGCTCCACCGCCGCGACGGTGGCGCGGATCGTGGGGTCGTCCGGCGGCAGCACGGCGAAGGGGACCGCGAGCCAGAGCAGGCTGCCGTCGACGCGCGGGTCGCCGGGGCCGCGGACGAACGCGCCGTCACGGACGAAGCGTGCCAGGAGGTCGGCGCGGACGCTCTCCGCGGCCGTGAGCCAGCGCTCGTCGCCGAGCAGCCTGCCCGCCGCGGTCAGGCCCGCGACGGTGGCGCCGTAGGTCGCGGCGTGCTCGCCGCCGTCCAGCTCCTCCCAGCAGCTGAAGCAGGGCAGCCGCCAGGTCGCCGCCAGGTACCGCGCGACGAGCTCGACCGTCGGCACGCGCTCGCGCTCGAGCGGCCGGCCGGCGAGGTGCTGCTCGAGCGACCACAGCCACATGCCGTAGCCGTCGACCTGGAAGTTCGGCCAGGGCTCGTCGCCCTCGTGCTCGAGCCGCCCGTCGAGCGTGTAGCGCGCGGGCGGAAACGACTCGGGCGGCAGCGTTCGACCCGCCTCGACCCCGGCGATCGCAGACTCGACGAGCGTCCGCTGCGCCTCGACGGACGCGCACACCCAGGTGTGCCAGGCAGCGGCCGCCGCGCGCTCGCCGACCACGTCGAGGGCGTGTGCGCAGAACGCGCCGTCGCGCAGCCAGGCGTACTGGTAGGTGGCGTAGCTCGGGCTCGCGACGAGCGCGCCGCTCGGCGCCTGCCCGCGCAGTAGGACGTCGACGCTCTTCCGCGCCAGGAGATCGGCGACGAGCGCCATCAGCCCTTCAGTGCCCCGGTGGCGAGACCGCTGACGAACTGGCGCTGGAAGATCGCGAACGCGACGATCACCGGCACGACCGCGATGGCGGAGGCGGCGAAGACGAGGCCCCACGTGGTGGTGTGCTCCCCCTGGAAGAGGGCGATCGCGATCGGCAGCGTCCGCTTCTCGGGGTCGTTGATGATCGTGAGCGCCCAGACGAACTCGTCCCAGCTGCCGAGGAACGTGAAGATGGAGACCGTCGCGAGCGCCGGCCGCGACAGCGGCATGATGAGCCGCCAGAAGCGGCTCCACGGACCCGCACCGTCGACCACCATCGCCTCTTCGAGCTCGCGCGGGATGTCCGCGAAGAAGCTGCGCAGCAGGAACGTGTTCAGGGCGAGGTTCCCGCCCGTGTAGAAGACCACGAGCCCCAGCAGGCTATTCAGGAGCATCAACTTCTTCGCGAGCAGGAACTGCGGGATCAGGAGCATCATCGCCGGCACCATCAGCCCGAGGAGCAGGAGGCCGAAGAGGACCGAGCGGCCGCCGAAGTCGAACCGCGCGAAGGCGTACGCCATCATCGCCGCGAGCAGCACCGCGGCCGCCGTCGACGCGAGGGTGACGATCACCGAGTTCAGGAAGTAGTGACCGAACTCGTTCGAGTTCCAGGCGTCGACGTAGTTCCGCACCGTGGGATGGTGCGGCAGGAGCTGCGGCGGCACCCGCAGCACGAGCGAGTCGGGCTTGAGCGACGTCGAGAGGAGCCACGCGAACGGCAGCACCATCGCGCCGGCGCCGAGCGTCAGCACGAGCACGCGCAGGCCGACAACCCGTCTCGCCCGCGGCACGTGGAACGCCGTCAACGAGCCGCCCCCGGCCGCCGGAAGAGGCGGAGCTGGGCGAGCGAGAGCACGAACACGAGCAGCGTGAGCGTGAAGCTGAGCGAGGCGCCGTAGCCGAAGTCGAGGAACGTGAAGGCCTGCCTGTACATGTACGTCAGCAGCACCTGGGTCTCGTCGAGCGGCCCGCCGTCCGTGATCAGGTAGACGGACGTGAAGACGTTGAAGCCGCCGATCACGAGCATGACCGTGACGAACGCGACCGCGGGCCTGATCGCCGGCAGCGACACGGCCCGGAAGCGGCGCCAGGCGTTCGCGCCGTCGACCGCGGCCGCCTCCTTCAGCTCGACGGGCACGCCCTGGAGTGCCGCCAGGAAGATCACCATCGCCCAGCCGATGCCCTTCCAGACGCCGAGCGTCCCGATCGCGAACATCGCGGTCCACCGGCTCCCGAGCCAGTCGACGTGCTGGCCGGTCAGCCAGTTCACGAGCCCGCCGTCGGTCATGAACAGGTAGCGGAAGAGCAGCGACACGACGACCCAGCTCGTGATCACAGGCAGGTAGTAGAGGGCGCGGAAGAGGCCGCGCGCCGGCATGCGCGCGTCGAGCAGCACGGCGACGAGCAGCCCGAGCACGATCTGCAGCGGCGTCGTGAACGCCATGTAGAAGGCGGTGTTCCCGAGCGAGTGCCAGAAGAGCGGGTCGTGCAGCTCGCGCGCGTAGTTGTGGAGCCCGAGCCACCGGCTCGCCGTGCCCGGCGCGATCGACCACTGGTAGAGGCTGATCTGGAAGGCGCGGGCCATCGGGTAGAGGATGGTGACCGCGAAGAGCAGGAACCCGGGCGCGACGAAGAGGTACGGCGCGAGGCGCTCGCGCCGCGGCCGACGGCGGGAGAGCAGCCCCGGGCGCAGCGCCTCGACGCTGCGCCCGGGAGCCACGGTTGTCAGATCGGCGTCGATCTCTTCCCTCAGCGAAGCAGTCCGTCGATCTGCTTCGCAGCCGAGTCGAGCGACCCCTGGGTGTCGCCCGACTTCAGGGCGTTCGCCACCGCCTTGCCGAGGATCGTGTCGATCTGCGGCCAGTTCGGGCTCGGCGTGCGCGGCCGGGCCGTCTGGAGCTGCTTCTCGAAGATCGCGTAGTAGGCGTTGATCTTCGTCAGCTGCTTCGTCACGTCCGTCCGGACCGGGATCTGGCCGGCATGCGCCATCTGCGTCTGCGTCCAGGGCGACAGCATGAAGCGGATGAACGTCTCGGCCGCCTGCTTGTGCTTGGAGGACTGGGTCATGACGATGTCCTCACCGCCGACGACGCTGACGCTACCGCCCGGCCCCGCGGGGACCGGTGCCGCCTGCAGCTGGAACTTCGGGTACGCCGAGCGGAAGATCGGGTACATCCACGGCCCGTCGAGGATCGTCGCGTACTTCCCCGTCCCGAGCCCGTCCTCGGTGCTGGTCGCACCCGTGTCGCCGGTGATGAGACTCGGAATGGCGCCCTGCTTGTACAGGTCGACGAGGAGCTGCACGGCCTGCACGGTCTTCGGGCTGTTGAGGTAGCCGGACGCCTTCGTGTACGCCGCGTTGGTGAGGACGCCGCCGCCGGACCAGATCCACGGGAGGATGTTCCACCCGCCGGTCCCGTTGTCGGCGAACAGGTCGATGCCCTTCGCCTTCAGCTTGGGCGCGTCTGCGCGCAGGTCGGCGAACGTCGCGGGCGGCTTCGAGATGCCGGCGGACGAGAGCGCCTGCTGGTTGTAGAGCATGACGCGCGTGTTCGTGTCGAGCGGCAGGCCGTAGTAGTGGCCCTTGTAGAAGTTGGTCGCGAGCGAGCCGTTGAAGGTCACCTTCGCGAGCGACTTGAAGTCGGGCATGTTCGTGTCGAGCGGTGCGAACACGCCGAGCTTCGCGTACTGGGGCACCCAGGCGATGTCGCTGCGGATGACGTCCGGGAGGGTGCCGCCGGCGACGCTCGTCGTGAGCTTCTGCTTGAGGTCGTCGTAGTCGAAGGGAACCTGCTTGACCTGGATGTTGGGATAGAGCTTCTCGAAGCGCGGGATGACGATCTTCGTCAGCCGCTGCATCTCGGGCGCGGCCGGGTTGGTCGCGTAGGCGTGCCAGAACGTGATCGTCGTCACACCGGACGACGTCGCACTCGCGCCTGCGGCGGTGCCGGCAAGAGCGAGCAGCGCCGCCGCGGCTGCGGCGACGAGCATGAGACGGGCGGACCGCATTGCGGTGCTACCTCCTGTACGAGTGTGGGGAGCCGTACGGCGGAGCGCGCTCATGCGAGCGCCTCCGCCTGACGGGGGAACCGCGCCCGGATCGAGCTCTCGGGCGGGTTCTGGTCGAGTGGTGCGGTGAACGTGCTCCGCAGGACGAGAGCGGCCGCTCCGACCGCCCACTTCGCGTCGTCCCACGGATCGACTTCGACCCCAACGCCGGCGAGCGGCGGAAAGACATGACGGCGAAGCGCTTCCTCGAACGCCTCGCCGAGGTAGGTCCACGCCTGCACGCCCTCGCCGCTGACGAGGACGAGCTGTGGACTGAGGACGTTGACGATGCCCGCAACCGCGCGGCCGAGGACCGCGCCGGCGTCGGCGAAGATGGCCTTTGCGCGGTCGTCGGTCTCGGCGACCTGCCGGAGGCGCTCGATGCCGGAGCGATTGGCGATCACGCGCTCCCGGCGGGCACGGGCGACGAGCGCACGGTCGGCGGCGACGGTCTCGAGGCAGCCGCGCAGCCCGCACCTGCAGGCAGCGCCGTCCTCGACGACGTTCACGTGCCCGAACTCGCCGGCGCCGCCCCCGTAGCCGCGGTGGATGTCTCCGCCGGCGACGATGCCGAGGCCGATGCCGGGGCCGAGCGTGACGGTGACGAAGTCGTCCGCGTCGCGGCCGCGGCCGTACAGCCGCTCCGCGATCGCGAGCGTGTTCACGTCGTTGTCGACGAGCACCGGCAGCCCGATCTCCTTCGAGACGAGGCCGGCGAGATCGAGGCGCTTCCACCCGAGCATGGGCGCGTTGACGACGCCGTCGCGGTTCGCGATCCCCGGCACGCCCAGCCCGACGCCGAGCAGGGGCGCACGCTCCTTGGAGGCCTCGAGCCAGCGGGCCAGGGTCGTCGCGATGCGGCCCGGTGCGTCGGGCGCGGCCGTGTCGAAGGGCTCCTCGAACCGCTCGAGCACGTCCGCGTCGAGGTTGATGCGGACACCGACGAGGCGATCCGGCGCGACCTTCACGCCGAACGCCGTCGCCGCCGCACCGACGATCTCGAGCAGGAGGGCGGGCCGCCCGCCGCGGGAGGGGGCGCGCTCGGCGACCCGCAACAACCCCTGCTCGGAGAGCTCTCGCGTGAGCGAGGTGACGGTGGCCGGGCTCAGCCCGAGCCTGCGCGCGATCGCGCTGCGGGCGATGGGACCGGACGAGGCGATGAGCCGGAGCACGGCCGCGCGGTTCAGGTCACGGGTCAGCTGGAGCGAACCGGTGGCGAAGCCCGACATTGATTCGGACTATAAATTTAGTTTCGAGCAAAAGTCAAGCGCACGTCCCGCGGGCCTGCCGGCGGCTGTCCTGCTCAGGCCGCCGCGGGTGTTTCGAGCGCGGCCGACGCGACGGCCAGCAGCTCGTTGATGCTGAACGGCTTCTGCAGGAAGTGGTCGCGGTCGCCGATGCGGCCGCTCGCGAGATCGCTCGGATAGCCGGACGTGAAGACGACGCGCAGGCCCGGCCGGCGGCGGCGCAGCTCGTGCGCCAGCAGGTCGCCGCCCATCCGCGGCATCACCACGTCGGTGACGAGCAGGTCGAGCGGAGCATCGGCGGCGCGCTCGAGCGCCTCGGCCGACGACGACGCGCAGTCGACGAGATAGCCGGCGTCGCGCAGCGCCTCCGCGACGAGGTCGCGGACGACGGCGTCGTCCTCGACGACGAGCACGTGCTGGCCCTCGCCGAGCCCCGCCGCGGCGACCGCGGGGACGCGGTCGACGGTCTCCGCGTCGGCGGCCGGCAGGTCGAGCACGAAGGTCGCGCCGGCGCCGGGCTCGCTGTCGACGCTGATGTGCCCGCCCGACTGCTCGACGATCCCGATCACGGTGGCAAGCCCGAGGCCCGTGCCGTGGCCCGGCAGCTTCGTCGTGAAGAACGGCTCGAAGATCCGGTCGCGGAGGGCGCCGTCGACGCCGCAGCCCGTGTCGCTCACCGAGAGCAGCACGCGGTCGTCGACGCCGCGCGTCGCGATCGTCAGGATCCCCGACTCCCCCATCGCGTCGCGCGCGTTGACCGCGAGGTTGACGAGCACCTGGGCGAGCTGGCCGGCGTCCATGCGGACGTGCGGGATGGTCGCGTCGAGATCGAGGTCGATCTCGATCGTCTCGCCGACGATACGCTCGAGCATCCGCACGTCCTCGCGCACGCGCTCGTTGAGGTCGACGACCTCGGGGCACAGCACCTGCTTCGAGCTGAAGGCGAGGAGCTGGCGCGTCAGGTCGGAGGCGCGGTCGGCCGCGC
This sequence comes from Gaiellaceae bacterium, assembly GCA_035546215.1. GTDB lineage: Bacteria > Actinomycetota > Thermoleophilia > Gaiellales > Gaiellaceae > PALSA-600. Next base: position 102,040 of record DASZWR010000087.1, read on the forward strand.
GGCGGATCTCGATCAGCGGCTGCCGGACGTCGTCGGGGCCGCCGTTCAGCCGTCTGAGGGCGAGGTCGGAGTAGCCGCCGATCGCGACGAGCAGGTTGTTGAAGTCGTGCGCGACGCCGCCCGAGAGCTGGCCGAGCGCCTCGATGCGCGACGAGTGGCGCAGGCGCTCCTCGAGGCGAACGCGCTCGGTGATGTTGCGCGAGACGGCGGCAACACCGGAGACGCGGCCGTTCGCGTCGCGGCTCGGGCTGGCGTGCAGCTCGTGGTGGCGCACCTCGCCGTCGCGCCGGAAGGTGATGGTGGCGGTGCGGGTCTCGCCCGTCTCGAGCACGACCTGCAGCTCCCGCTCGATGAACGCGAGCGTCTCGCTCGTCGGGTCGACGTCGGTCAGACGGCGGCCGACGACCGCGCTCGGCGCCCAGCCGGTCTCGGTGAGCATCGCCCGGTTGACGAACGTCGCGCGCAGGTCGGGGTCGAACTGCGCGAAGATGTCGGGCAGCGACTCGACGGCCGACGCGACGAGCTCCTCGGCCCGGGCGCGCAGGTGCTCCGCATGCTGGGTGTCGACGGCCTCCGCGAGCGTGTTCGCGGACAGCCGCACGAAGACGACCTCGTCGGGCGTCCACTCCCTGCTCTCGCGCGAGCAGACGACGAGCACGCCCCAGTCGGGGGTGCCCCGCGTCCGCACCGGCACGACGACGGCGCTGCGGCAGCTCTCCCAGAACGCACCCGGCCCGCACGGCTCGCCGAGCACCTCGTCCACGACCACCGGCAGCTCGCGGCCGAGCGCGGCCGACGCCGGCGACCAGCCGGAGAGCTCGATGCGCGAGCCGACCTCGATCCAGCCTGCCCCGACCGCCGCCGCGACCTCGAAGGCCTTCGCGGCCCCGTCGAAGCGCAGCACCGCGACGCGCTCGGCCGGCAGCGTCTCGGCGGTGAGCCGGACCGCCTCGTCGAGCAGCTCCTCGAGCGACGCGCCGTTCAGCGCGAGATGGCCGAAGTCGGCCACCGCCGACGCGGCACGCAGTGACTGGCTCGGGGTGTTCGCCGCGGACATGAGCAGAGGATCGTCGGGAAAGAGCCGAAAATGAGCCGTTCCCGGTGGCGAGAGAGGCGCCGCAAGGCCTCTCCCGCCACCGGTCGGCTCACGCCAGCGCCTTGGCGACGGCGTCGAGCACGCGGTCGGCCTGGAAGGGCTTGACGACGAAGTCCTTCGCGCCGCCCTTGATCGCCTCCAGGACCTTCGCCTCCTGCCCGAGCGCCGAGCACATGACGACCTTCGCCGTCGGGTCGAAGGCGAGGATCTCCTTGAGCGCGGAGAGACCGTCCTTCTCCGGCATGGTGATGTCGAGCGTCGTCACGTCCGGGCGCAATTCCTGAAAGCGGTCGCAGGCCTCGAAGCCGTTCGCCGCCTCGCCGACGACCTCGTGGCCGCCGTTCGTGAGAGCGTCGGTGACCATCTTGCGCATGAACGCGGCGTCGTCGACGACGAGGACGCGGGCCATTTACTCCACTCCTTCCTGGTCGTTCGTGGTCGAGTTGAGGGACGCCGACGCAGCCGCGCCGGCAATGATCTCGTCGATCTGCACCGCCCATTCGCCGTCGTCGGCGAGCATCAGCCGGCCCTGGGCGAACCGCCGGCCGTTGACGTAGACGTCGACCGGGTCGTCGGCGGGGCGATCGAGCTCCACCACCGCGCCGGAGGCGAGGCCGACGGCGCGGCCGAGCGGCATTCGCGCCCGTCCGAGCTCGGCCCAGACGCGCAGCTTCACGTCGCGGAGCAGCGCCCCGTCGAAGCCGGACCCCGAGCCGGCGGGGCTGCCGCCGTCGATCAGCGCGCCTTCCTGCTCGCCGAACGCGCGGCCGATCCGCACGACGAACGCGTTCGGCACGAGCTGGACGAGCCGGCACGGCTCGCCGAACAGCGACAGCATCACGTGCGCCTGATGGGGCGACTTCTCGTACAGCGACTCGTCGAAGCGCTCGACGAGCGTCGTCGTCGGCACGCCGATCTCGACTTCCTCGCCGAGCACCCGGCTCGTCGCCGAGGCGGCGGCGGCCATCATCTGGTTCGCGGCCTCCGACACGGCCGAGAGCTCGAGCTCCGACAGCTCGCCGCCCTCGTCGACCGACTCCGGCCCGAGGCCCATCATCGCGGCCGCGAGCAGGCGCGCGCCCTTGGCGCTGACGAGGAACAGGTTGCCGCCGGTGACGCCGTCGACGTACGACACGCTCGCCATCACGGCGGGCGCGGGGATCCCGTGGAACGGGTCGGCGTCGGCGCCCTCGGCGACGACGGCGCCGCGCTCGACGCCCTTCGGCGCGAGCGTCGAGAGCAGGGCGACGACGGCCTCGGCCGTCGACTCGCCCAGCTGGGTGAGTGCGTCCTCGGCGTTCACGCGTCTCCGATCGGGGTGACGATCTCGACCGCCCGCTTCGTGCCGGAGCGGCCCGGACGAACCTCGTGGATCGGGACGGCGCCCGCGTACAGCGTCCCGGACGGCGCGGTCGCGCCGAGCGTGAGCACGTCGCCGGGCTGCAGGGCGAGCAGGTCGTCGACGGTCAGCGTGCGCGAGCCGACCTCGGCCCGCACCTCGACGTCGACGCCGCGGAGCGCCGCGCGCACCAGCCGCTCGGACTGCTCGTCGGGGTGCCCGTCGGACATGTCGCCGTACTGGCCGGCGCCGAGCGCCTCGAGATACGTCTCGACGGAGCGGTGCGGCGCGAGCACGGAGAGGGTCGCCGAGAGCCGGTCGATCTGCAGCTCCATCGTGATCACGAGGGTCGGCTCGCTCGTCGCGGCGATCTGGATGTTCGTGTGCTGCGACTCGACCCCGGAGAGCGTCAGGTCGGTCTGGAGGATCTCCTCCCACGTGCGCGACAGCTGGCTGATGAACATGCCGAAGATGCGGCGCGTCAGCATCAGCTCGATCTCGGTGAGGTCGCGCGGCACGTGGCGCGCCGGCGTGGTGCCGCCGAGGAGCCAGGCGATCATCGTCATCGCGGCCGACTGCTCGAGGGCGAGCAGCACCGGCAGGCCCGCCCGGGTCGTGACGATCGCGTAGAGCGAGGGCTGCGGCAGCTCGCCCACGCCGGCGCTCCATGTCTGCTGGTCCGTGTTGATCACCTCGAGCTGCACCGCCGAGCGGAACTCGGCCGACAGCTGCGTCGAGGCGCCGCGGCAGAACGCGTCGTGGCCGCGGGCGATGCGGCGCTGCTGGTCCTGCGTGAAGCGCGTCGGGCGCGTGAAGTCGACCTCGCGCACGCGCTTCGCGCGGCGCGGCTTCGGCTGCGGCTTCGCCTCGGGAACGTTCCCCTCACGCGCCGCCTGCACGAGCGCGGCGATCTGGTCTTCGGTGAGCAGGTCGCTCATGCCGCCTGCAGCTCCTTCTCCTGGCCGCCCGCTTCCTTGCACAGGACGCGCGGCCCGTCGACGTGGACGCGCACGGTGCGCCCGGACGTGCCGGCGGTGACCTTGCCGGCGACCCGGATGCGGTGCTTCTCGAGCTGGGCGAGCGTCGCCTCCTCGTTGCGCGCCCCGACGTCGAGCGACGAGCCGCCGAACGAGAACATCTTGGCGCCGCCGACGAGGAACGCCTGCAGGTGGAGCGGCGACGTGCCGAGCGCGACCGTCTTGCGGATCAGCTCGGGCACGGCGTGGTCCGCGAACTTCATGCGCGGGGCGTTCGGCGACGACGAGGAGTCGGGCAGCATCACGTGCGCGAGGCCGACGATCGACTTGGCACGGTCGACCAGCACGAGCCCGATGCACGAGCCGAGCCCGAGGGCCACGAGGACGTCCCCCGACGAGCGGGAGACGGCGAGCTCACCCATCCGCACCATCGTCTCCGCCACCGTCCTAGCCCCCGAGCCCCAGGCGTGCGAGCAGGGAGCTGACGCCCTCGTCACTCGGGATGAGCATGAACTGGACCGCCGAGCCTTCGCCCTCGATCCGGATGTCCGAGTCGAGCAGCAGCGCGATGTCGGTCGTCGCCGCGTTCGCGAGCAGCACGCTCTCGACGATCGAGCCGAGCATGTCGCAGGCGATCTGCGGCGGCCCGGGCTGCAGGTCGAGGCCGACCATCGACACGATCGCGCCGAGGTAGGAAGCGCAGAGGATGTTGCCGATCTCCTGCAGCGCCGACGTCGCGAACTCGGTCGAGGGCTCGACGCCGAGGAGCTCGCAGACGCGGTCGGCGTCCCGCTCCGTGAAGAGGAGCACGGCGAGGCCGGGCAGGTCGCCGAACACCTGCAGCACGACGCCGACGACGACCAGCTCGGGCTCGCCCACGGAGGCGACCGCCTCTGCGAGCGGCAACGCGGCGGCCTTCGGCACGGAGACGTCGATCGACCGCCCGAGCATCTGCGAGAGGGCTGTCGCGGCCGTGCCGGAGCCGATGTTGGCGAGCTCGCGCAGGGCGTCGAGCTCGAGATCGGAGTACGTGGTCACCTCGTGTCCTTTCCTTCTCAGGCGGCCTTGGCCATGGCTTGTCCGAATACGTCACAGTCGACGATCAGCGCGATCGCCCCGTCCGAGAGGACGGCGCCGCCGGAGACCGCGGACGAGTCCGCGATGCCGGCGGGAAGCGGCCGCGTCACCAGCTCGCGCTGCCCGACGAGCTGCTCGACGGCGAGCGCGATGCGCTGCTCGCCCGAGCGAACGAGCACGGCGTGCGTGGGCGCCTCGTGCACGGGGTGGCCGAGCACGGTGGCGGCGTCGACGAGCGGGAAGACCGAGTCGCGCTCGACCAGCATCGGGCGCCCGGCGACCGAGCGGACGGTGTGGTCGGCGATGCGCAGCGTCCGCTCGACCCGGTCGAGCGGGATCGCGAACGGGCGGCCCGCGGCCTCGACGAGGAGCGTCGACATGATCGCGAGGGTGAGCGGCAGGCGGATCAGCGCGGTCGTCCCCTCGCCGAGCGTCGAGGTCAGCACGACCTCGCCGCCGAGCTCGCGGATCGTCGTGCGGACCGCGTCCATGCCGACCCCGCGGCCCGAGATGTCGCTCGTCACCTCCGCGGTCGAGAACCCGGGCGTGAACAGCATCTCGATCGCGGCGCGGAGGTCGAACGACT
>DASZWR010000088.1:0-38218 GCA_035546215.1 Gaiellaceae bacterium
TCGAGCGTGCGGTCGCGCAGCGCCCGCGCGACCGCGGGGAAGCCGTGCGCAATCGTCACCTCGAAGAGGGCGTCCGGCGCGTGCGCGGCGAACGCCTGGAAGAGATCCGGCCGCTCGAGCGCGTGCACGATCGCGCCGTAGCCGCCCGACGACTTCCCCTGCAGCCCGCGCAGCCCGTTCGTCGGGTACGTCGCGTCGACGAACGGCACGATCTCGTCGTGGAGGTAGGCGCCGAGCTCGCCGATCCACTGCCCGCCGCCGAGCTCGGTCCAGCCGTCGGCGAGCACGACGACCGCCTCGGGCGCCTCGGCGGCGATCAGCTCGGGATACGAGGCCTCGAACGGCTCGACGTTGAACCACGAGCGCGCCGCGCGCATGTGCGCGTGCAGGACGTAGACGGTGGGATACGTACGCGAGCGGTCGGCAGGCGCCCAGACGAAGAGCGGCCGCCCTCCGACCGAGTGCTCGTCCCAGGTCACGCTTCGAGGCGGTCGAGCAGCAGCCGTTTGGCGCCGTCGATCGGGATGCGCTCCTGCGCCAGCGTGTCGCGGTCGCGGAGCGTGACCGTGCCGTCCGCCAGCGTCTGCTCGTCGATCGTCAGCGCCCACGGCGTACCGATCTCGTCCTGGCGGCGGTAGCGCTTGCCGATCGCCGCGGCGTCGTCGTACTCGGCCGACATCGACCTGCGCAGGTCCTCGTAGAGCGGGCGCGCCTGCTCGACCATCGCCGTGTCCTTGCCGACGAGCGGAAGCACGGCCACCTTCACGGGCGCGAGGCGCGGATGGAGCCGCAGCACCGTGCGCGGGCGCTCGGCGACGGTCTCCTCGTCGTAGGCGTCGCACATGAACGCGAGGAACGCGCGGCCGACGCCGAGCGCGGGCTCGATCACGTACGGCACGTAGCGCTCCTCGTGCCCGATCCACTCGAGCTTCGTGCCCGAGTGCTCCGAGTGCTGCGTCAGGTCGTAGTCGCCGCGGTTCGCGACGCCTTCGAGCTCCTGCCAGCCGATCGGGAAGAGGTACTCGATGTCCGAGGTGGCGCTCGAGTAGTGCGAGAGCTCGTCCGCGTCGTGCGGGCGCACGCGAACGTGCGACTCGCGCAGGCCGAGCTTGACGTGCCAGTTGCGGCGCTCCGAGATCCAGTACTCGTGCCACGTCGCCGCGTCGGCGGGCGGCACGAAGAACTCCATCTCCATCTGCTCGAACTCGCGCACGCGGAAGAGGAAGTTGCCCGGCGTGATCTCGTTGCGGAAGCTCTTGCCGATCTGCGCGATCCCGAACGGCGGCCTCACCCGCAGCGACGAGGTGACGTTCTTGAAATTGACGAAGATGCCCTGCGCCGTCTCGGGCCGGAGGTACGCGACGCTCGCGTCGTCGACGACGGCGCCGACGTGCGTCTCGAACATCAGGTTGAAGTTGCGCGGCTCGGTGAGGTCGCAGTCGGGGGTCTCGCCGGGGTGCTTCGACGGGCGCCGCCCGCACTGGGAGACGTCGAGGTGGTCGGCGCGGAAGCGCAGCTTGCAGGTGCGGCAGTCGACCATCGGGTCGGAGAACCCGGCGACGTGGCCGGAGGCGACCCAGACCTGCGGGTTCATGATCACCGCCGAGTCGAGGGCGACCATGTCGTCACGCTCCTGGATCATCGAGCGCTGCCACTCGCCCTTGATGTTCTGGACGAGCAGGACGCCGTAGTGGCCGAAGTCGAAGGACGAGCCGAGGCCGCCGTAGATGTCGGACGTCGGGAAGACGAAGCCGCGGCGGCGGCAGAGCGCGGCGATCTTCTCGATCGTCGCCGGACCTTCGAACTGCTCAAGCATCCCGAGAAGCTAGCTAGTCGACCGCGTCGCCGTCCGGGTAAGGCACCGGCTCGACCCGAGCGATCACACCGAGCCCGCGGAAGTTGACCGTGTTCGAGCGCGGGTAGAAGGCGAGGTCGTTCGGCCTGCGCGTCCCGTAGACGAGCATCGCGCAGCCGTCGTCGCCGGCGCGGAACCAGTGCGAGATGCCGGTGCCCGGGGGGCGCGCGACGACGTGGCCCGGCCGGAGCGCGTGCTCCTCCGCCTCGGCGCCGTCCAGGGCGCGACGCGGGTTCGGCTCGAGGTGGAGGGTGGCGGAGCCCTCGAGGATGACGAAGATCTCCTCCTCCTCGGAGTGCGAGTGCGGGACGGAGCCGGTCTGCCCGGCCGCGATCCGCTCCCACGCCATCCCCGCGAGGTCGGTGTCGGCGCGGTTCGCGAGCCCCGCCCAGGTCTGGTGGCGGTCGCTCTCCGGCTCGACCTCGTCGACGTTGCGGATGTTCTCGGGGCGCGGTTTCGGCTCGCCGAGCTCGAGCGGCGGCACCGTCGCCTCGATGTCCCAGGGGTCGTCGTCGCGGCCCTCGACCCACGGCCAGCCGATGCGGATCGCGCGCGAGCGCGGCAGCCAGCCGATCTCCGTCGGGTGGCGCGTGCCGAACACGAGGTACTCGAGCCCCTCGGGGCCGGCGACGAGCGTGTGCTCGAAGTGGTCGGGGCGGTGGATGACGCAGTCGCGGGGGCGGATCTCGTGCACGTCGCCGTCCTGCCAGGCGAGGCCGGAGCCGGAGAGGATGTAGAAGAGCTCCTCCGAGGCGCCGTGCGAGTGCGGCGGCGTCGGCAGCCTGCCGGGGGCGACGCGGACGCGGTTCACGCCGACGCCTGCGGTGCCCGCGGCGCGGCCGAGGAACTGCCACTCGGCGTCCATCTCGCCCTTCGCGGCGCGCCGCGACTCGACGTCGTCCCAGTGCGCGAGTCCCATCTCCGTACCTTACGGACGGGAGACGGTCACCGCCCAGCGACCCTTCGCGACGACCCGCAGGACGACCGTCCGCTGCCCGCAGACGCGGTAGGCGATGCGGCTCCCGTGCAGGACGGGCTTGCCCGAGAGAAGGAGGACGAGTCGCGGGCTTCCCGTCGTGCGGGCCGAGAACGAGCCGTCGAGCGGTGTCGCGACCCGGAGCAGGCGCGTCCCCGTGCCGCGGTAGGTGGCGGTCGCCGGCCCGGTCCACGGGTGGAGGACGTCCTGCTCGAGCAGCCCGAGGGCGGTGGCGTTCGGGCGGAACGACGCGTCCACGACGTCCCAGGCGATCGGCGACACGTGCTCGCGCGTCAGGTTGAGCACGCGGTAGCTCTCGGCGAACGCCTCGCCGGGGTTCAGCGCGTAGCCCTCGGTCTCGTTGCCGGGCAGCGCGGTGCCGTTCTCCGCGCGCACGCAGACGTGCTCGTAGGTGGCCCAGCGCTTCGTGCCGTAGTCCTCGGCCGGCCAGGGCGCGTTGCTGCGGCGGTTGGAGATGTGGTGCCCGTACTCGTGGATCAGCACGTCGCGCGCCGACGGCTCGTTCGGCTGGTCGTCGGGCGACGCGAAGATCGTCGCGCTCGAGCGGCGGTAGCAGGCGAGGGCGCCGCTGCCGCACGCGAGCGCCACCTCCGCCTGCGGCTCCAGGTCGAGCGTCAGCGACGCAAGCTCCGGCCCGTGCAGGAGCGAGCCGAAGAACGTCGCCCACGTCTGCGGCAGCGCGGCGTCGACCGGGATCGAGTCGGAGACCTCCACGTCGATGGAGGTGCCGAGCGAGTCCCCCGTCGGATACGTCCCTCCCCAGCCGAGCGCGGACGCGGGCCACGCCAGCACGAGCACCGCCAGGAGCAGGACGCGGCTCACCCGGGCAGACTAGGCTCGCGGGGTGAACCCCGTCGAGCTGCACATGATCTCGGACTCGACCGGCGAGACGGCCCAGCGGCTCGTCCAGGCGCTCGAGGCGCAGTTCCCCGACCAGGAGTTCCTCGAGATCCGCCATCCGCGCGTCGACACGATCGCCGACCTGCAGCTCGCGGTCGACCGGATGAAGGGGCGCCCGGCGGTCGTCGTCTACACGCTCGTCGAGCCCGAGCTCCGCGAGCGCATGCGGATGCTGTGCAAGAAGGCGCGGCTGCACTACTGCGACCTGCTCGGCCATCCGATCGACGCGGTCGCGAAGGTGTCGGGGCAGACCGCGCGGATGAAGCCGGGCGCGCGGCCGCCTCTGAACGAGGCCTACTTCCGGCGCATGTCCGCGATCGAGTTCGCGGTCAAGTTCGACGACGGCGTCGGCTCGGGCCTCGACGAGGCGGAGATCGTCCTCGTCGGCGTCTCGCGCACGTCGAAGACGCCGCTCTCGATCTACCTCGGCTACCTCGGCTACCGGGCCGCGAACGTGCCGCTCGTGAAGGGCATCGAGCCGCCGGCCGAGCTGTTCACCATCGACCAGTCGAAGGTCGTCGGGCTGACGATCGACGCGAAGCGGCTCTCGGAGATCCGCGGCGAGCGGATGCGCTGGATGCGCGGCGGCCGCGCGTACGCGAGCCTCGTGGAGATCTACGAGGAGCTCGAGTACGCCGAGCGGATCCACCGCCGGCTCGGGTGCCCGGTGATCGAGGTGAGCGAGCTGTCGATCGAGGAGATCTCGCACCGCATCGTCCAGGTCGTCGAGCGGCGCCGGTCCGCGCCCCAATCCGCATGAAGCCCAAGCCACCCGTCGCAAGGTGGCGCTGGGCGGTGTGGTACTCGGCGCTCGGCGCGGCGCTCGTCCTCTTCTACGGGCTGTTCACGCCGTTCTGGTTCGGCCTGCGCGCGCTCGCCTGGGTGGCGGAGTTCCGGTCGCGGCGGCGCAGGGCCCCGCTGGCCTAGGGGGCGGGTACCCGGATTACGGCCCGCTGCTGCGGGCTACGATTCCGCCTCGTGGCCAGTCGTTACGTCTTCGATTTCGACGAGCCGACCGACGGGGGCCGCGAGCTTCTCGGGGGTAAAGGCATCGGTCTCGCCGAGATGACCGGCATGGGCGTGCCCGTTCCGGCCGGGTTCACGATCACGACCGACGCCTGCCGCGCCTACATGCACGGGCGGGCGCTGCCGGAGGGCCTCGAGGCAGAGGTCGACGAGCACGTGCGCCGGCTCGAGGAGCGCACGGGCAAGCGGTTCGGCTCGCCCGAGGATCCGCTGCTCGTCTCGGTCCGCTCGGGCGCGGCGGTCTCGATGCCGGGGATGATGGACACCATCCTCAACCTCGGCCTGAACGACGAGGCCGCCGCAGGTCTCGCGGCGCGCACCGGCAACGCGCGGTTCGCCTACGACTCCTACCGGCGCCTGATCCAGATGTTCGGCGAGGTGGTGGAGGGGATCGACCCGCACCGCTTCCCGATGCCCGACCACGACGCCTCCGCAGACGACCTCGTCGAGGTCGTGAAGCGGTACAAGGAGGTCTACCGCGAGGAGACCGGGCACGAGTTCGCCTCGGACGCCCGCGAGCAGCTGCTGCGCGCCGTGCGCGCGGTGTTCGAGTCGTGGGACACGCCGCGGGCCCAGGTGTACCGGCGCGCGCACGAGATCCCCGACGATCTCGGCACCGCGGTGAACGTGGTGCAGATGGTGTTCGGGAACAAGGGCGACCGCTCCGGCACCGGTGTCGCATTCACGCGCGACCCGTCCACGGGCGAGCAGGGGCTCTACGGCGAGTTCCTCGCGGACGCGCAGGGCGAGGATGTGGTCGCGGGCATCCGCACCCCACAGCCGATCGAGACGATGAAGGACTCGCTGCCGAAGGCGTTCGACCAGCTGATCGACACCATGCGGCGGCTCGAGGAGCACTACCGCGACATGCAGGACATCGAGTTCACCGTCGAGGACGAGCAGCTCTACCTGCTGCAGACCCGGGCGGCGAAGCGCACCGCGGCGGCCGCGCTGAAGGCGGCCGCGTCGATGGTCGACGAGGGGCTGATCACGCGCGAGGAGGCGATCGCCCGGATCGACCCGGCGCAGCTCGACCAGCTGCTGCACCCGATGATCGACCCGTCGGCGCAGCTCGAGGTGGCGGCGAAGGGCCTGAACGCCTCGCCGGGCGCGGCGAGCGGCGCGATCGTCCTCGACGCCGACGCGGCCGTCGAGCGCGGGAAGAACGGCCCGGTCGTCCTCGTCCGCTGGGAGACGACCCCGGACGACATCCACGGGATGATCGCCGCGGAGGGGATCCTCACCGTGCACGGCGGCATGACCTCGCACGCGGCCGTCGTCGCGCGCGGCATGGGAAAGCCGTGCGTCGCCGGCTGCGAGGGGCTGCAGCTCGACGGCGGGCGTATCCGCATCGGCGAGCACGAGCTCCACGAGGGCGACGTGATCACGATCGACGGCGGCACCGGCCGCGTGTTCGTCGGCGAGGTGCCGCTGGTGCCGCCGCAGATCAACGAGGACTTCGAGACGATCCTGGGCTGGGCCGACGCGGTGCGCCGGCTGAAGATCCGGGCGAACGCCGACAACCCGGACGACGCGACGCGGGCGCGCGAGTTCGGAGCGCAGGGGATCGGCCTCTGCCGCACCGAGCACATGTTCTTCGGCGACGAGCGGCTGCCGGTGATGCAGGAGATGATCCTGGCGGACAGCGAATCCGGGCGTAGGGCGGCGCTGGACCGGCTGCTGCCGTTCCAGCAGTCCGACTTCGAGGGGATCTTCGAGGCGATGCAGGGACTGCCGGTGACGATCCGGCTGCTCGACCCGCCGCTGCACGAGTTCCTGCCCGACGAGTCGCAGGTGAGCGACGAGAAGCTGCGCGCCCGCATCCGGGCGCTGCACGAGTCGAATCCGATGCTGGGGACGCGCGGCTGCCGGCTGGGGCTGCAGTTCCCGGAGATCTACGAGATGCAGGTCCGGGCGATCGCCCGGGCCGCGAAGGCGGTGCAGGAGCGCACCGGTGACGCGCCGCTGGTCGAGGTGATGCACCCGCTGGTCGGCTTCCGCGAGGAGCTGGCGCGGCTGCGCGAGCTGACGGAGTCGGTGTGGGCAGAGGAGGCGCCCGAGGTCGAGCACCTGGTCGGCACGATGATCGAGGTGCCGCGTGCCGCGCTGCGCGCCGACGAGATCTCCGAGGTCGCCGACTTCTTCTCGTTCGGCACGAACGACCTGACCCAGACCACGCTCGCATTCTCGCGCGACGACGCCGAGGGGAAGTTCCTGACCCACTACCTGCAGGACGGGATCCTCGACCGCAACCCGTTCGAGTCGATCGACCTCGACGGGGTCGGCGACCTGATGCGCATCGCCGTCGAGCGCGGCCGCGGCGTCAAGCCCGACCTGAAGCTCGGCATCTGCGGCGAGCACGGCGGCGAGCCGCGCTCGATCGCCTTCTGCCACACGCTCGGGCTCGACTATGTCAGCTGCTCGCCCTACCGCGTCCCGCTCGCGCGGCTCGCCGCGGCCCAGGCCGCGCTGAAGGAGTCGGGCGCCGGCTCCTACGTCGCCGCCGGCGGCTGATCCTTGCAGTAGCGGCGCAGCAGGTCGTGGGCGTAGGCCCACCGGCTCTGGTCGGCCGGGGTGATGCGCTTCTCGCTGGTCTCGACCTCGGCGATCTGGCCCGAGATCGCGCGGCAGAGCGCCGTACGGCCGGCCGCGTCGAGGCCGGGCGCGAGGGCATCCGCAGACCGGAGTGCCTGGAACTGCTCGAAGGCGCTCTTCGAATGGGAGATCGCGTCGACCACACGGTCGAGGTCGCGGGGGCTCGGAGCAGCCTGGATCGCCGCGAGGCCGACGATCCGCGCGCCCTCGCCGCCCGAGTCGAACCACCGCGCCGCCGTCACGGTGGTCGCGCGCGCGTAGCCGCGGGCGGCGGCCGCGATCTGCGTCATCGCCCGCGTCCGGTCGGGGCCGGGCGGCGTGTGGGCGCGCAGGTTGTCGTAGCGCTGCGCAAGCTCGGTCAGCCGCTCCTCGACCTGGTGCGGCCCTCCTGCCGCCGAGGCGATCGCCTCCTCGGCCTCCTGGCGGACGCGTCGGGCCTGCGGCCGGCGGGCCACCGGGCCCGTCGCCTCCACGTTCTCGGCGGCGGCGGCGAGCGCGGCGAGTGGAGCCTCGCGCTCGCCCGGCGGCAGGCTCTTGAAGAAGTCGAGCAGCCCGCCGGTCGAGGCCTCGCCCGCGGACGTCTTGATCTTCCCGCCGGTGAGGGCGATCACGCTGAGGAGCGCCGGCAGCCACGCGAGCGCGACGAGCGTCGCCGTGATGGAGCCGACCCCGAACGCGAACTCCCACGAGCCCTCCTTGCGGCCGACGTGGACGGTCGAGACGAGGGCGAGGACAGCGATCGGGACCACCCAGCGCCGGGGAAGCTCGAGGCAGCGCTGAAGCGCCTCCCAGACGTCCCGCGGCGGGGCCATCTGCCGACTGTACTACTGGTAGCCGCGCGTCTTCGAGTAGGCGACGACGACGCTGACGACGATCACGACCACCGTCGCCGCCACGCTCAGCGCCCAGGAGCGGCGGAAGTTCATCAGAGCGAGCATCAGGATCACGCCGCCGATGAGGCCCCCGATGTGACCTCCGACCGAGATGTTCGAGAGCGCGAACGTGAAGATCAGGTTCAGGACGATGAGCCCCGCGATCTGGCCGCCGGTCGCGATGTTGCCGCGCCGCTCGAGGACGAAGAGGGCGCCGAGTATCCCGAAGATCGCGCCGGACGCGCCGACGGTCACGTTGTCGGGCGACAGCAGCAGCGCGCCTGCCGAGCCGGCGATCCCCGAGCCGAGGTAGAGCAGCCCGAACCGCCAGCGGCCGATCACGTGCTCGAGCAGCGTGCCCGCGAAGAACAGCGAGTACATGTTGACCGCCAGGTGGAACGGCCCGTAGTGCAGGAACGCCGCCGTGAGCAGCCGCCACCACTCGCCGTGCGCGACGCCGACCAGGTGGTAGCCGGTCACGGTCTGGTGGGCGGCGACCGTGCCGATCGAGTCGCCGAGGTACGCGCCGGACGAGAAGAGCGCCCCGTGCGTGAAGATCCAGTTGCCCTGGCCGTCGACCGTCCCGCCGGCCGCGAGCTCGGCGAGGTAGACGGCGACGTTGACGCCGATCAGCGCCATCGTGACGGCGTTGACCCGGCGCGAGCCGACCCCGGTGACTGCGCGCTGCACCTTCTGGATTCCCTGCGGCTTCCCGGAGTGCTCGGGGCAGCGCAGGCCCACCGGGGCGGGCGTCATGCACTCGTAACAGATCGGCCGCCCGCACTCGGAGCAGGACAGGCCGGTCTCCCGGTCAGGATGCCGGTAGCAGTAGCGGGGGGCCTCCACGCGGCTAGCGTATCGGCGGGGTGAGACGCGTCGACTTCCCGTCCCGCCGGATCGAGCACTTCGGTTCGGCGGGCTTCCACCACACGCGCCTCGCGCGCGGCGAGACGTTCCAGGTGTCGCTGGCCGATCTGGACGGCGTGATCGGCGGCCACGACGCCCCGTCGGCGCAGCTGCTCGTCGTGCTCGACGGCTGCGTCGTCTGCGCGACGCGCGACGAGAAGGTCGAGCTCGGCGTGGGTGAGGCGGTCGCCTGGGGGGAAGGCGAATGGCACGAGACGCGTTCTCTGGAGGCATCCCGCGTACTGCTGATCGAAGGAGCATTCGAATGAGCGAAGGGGAGAACCTGTTCGGCGAGGAGCACGTCCGCCGCTACCGCGAGACGAACGGCGAGGTCGGCCACGTCTGGCGCGAGGGCTCGACGATCCTCCTCCTGACGACGAAGGGCCGCAAGACGGGCGAGGCGCGCACGACGCCGCTGATCTACGCCCGGGACGGCGACCGCTACGTGATCGTCGCGTCCAAGGGCGGCGCGCCCGCGCATCCGGGGTGGTACCGCAACATCGAGCAGGATGCGAACGTCGAGCTGCAGGTGCTCGGCGAGGTCTTCCCGGCCCGGGCGCGCACGGTCGAGGGCGACGAGCGCGAGCGGCTGTGGCGCGCTGCGAACGAGGTCTGGCCGCACTACGACGAGTACGCCGAGAAGACCGACCGGGAGATCCCTGTGGTCGTGCTCGAGCGGGCCTAGCTCTCCGGTTCGGCGAGACGCAGGCCGCCGCGCCGCGTCTCGCCGGCCACGGCGTGGAACGCCGGGACGATCTCGCTCGTCACGAGGCCGCCGCCGGCCGTCTGCTCGTCGACGATCGCGAAGAGACGCCGGATCGCCTCCGGCCGGTCGACGATCGTCGTCACGACCGGGACGTCGCGCCGCACGCGCGTGAGCCGGTCGCCGTGGGGAGGGTGGTCGCCGGAGAAGCCCCAGATCCCGCGCACGCTGGTCGCGCCCGCGGCACCCGCCTCGCGGAGGCGGGCGATCGTCTCGAGGTGGGGTGGCCGGCCGTAGACGGTCAGCTTCTGCCAGAGCGCGAGCCCCGCCCGATCCTCGTCGGGGACGGTCTCCGGCGCGGCGAGGAGGACGGCGTCGCGCTTGCACACCTGCACCCGCTCCACGGTGAGCGTGCGGGGAAGACCGGGGAGCGCCTCTGCGACCCGGTCTGCGGGGCCGACCGCGACGACGACCAGCGGGACGTCTCGGTTGCGCGAGAAGAACCGTGCGCGGCGGCGCTCGCCGTCGGCGGTGCCGTCGACGCCGAGGAGGACGGTAGCGCCGGCCAGGCCGTGGCGCCGCAGGTCGTCGACGACGCGGCCGGCCCTGCGACGGTCGCGTCGCAGGTACACCGTGAGCTTCACGTCGCCTGCGAGCGTCGTCGCGTCGTCGACGGCACGGGCGCGCTCGACCGTGACGAGCCCGTTGTCGAGCAGCTCGCCGACACGCCCCACGAGCGCCTCGATGCGCCCCGGCTCGTCGACCGCCTGCGCGAGGAGCGGCAGGTCCTCCGAGAGCGAGAGGAAGCGGTCGGTGCGGATCGTCTGGTTCAGGCCGAAGCCCTCGACGCCGCGCAGGAGCACGGAGGCGCGCACGCGGTGGCCCGCGAACGCGTCGAGGAGCGCGTCCGAGAGGAGCGCGCCGCCGACGCGGTCCGACTCGCCGAAGTACACGGTCAGGGTGCGGAGCTCGGTCACAGCACCGCTCCGATCGCCCAGCCGAGCGCGGCCGTCGCGAGCCCGGCCGCGAGCGGTACGGCGAGGTTCGCGACGGCGAGCCTCGACTCGCCGTCCTCGGCGAGCCGCTCCGTCTCGAGCATCCACGTCGAGAACGTCGTGAAGGAGCCGAGGAGGCCGGTGCCGAGGACGAGCAGGGTGTCGGAGGCGACGCCGAGCCCGGTCAGCAGCCCGAGCAGGAACGAGCCGGTGAGGTTCACCGCGAGCGTGCCGGCGGGGAAGTCGCTCGTCGTCCGCCGCTGCACGAACGCGTCGAGGTGGAAGCGTGCGAGCGCGCCGGCCGCGCCGCAGACGGCCACGCCGATCCAGGCGAGTGCGCTCACCGCAGCCGCACCCGGCGCGTCGCGCCCGTCGCGAGGTGGATGCCGAGCAGTCCGGCGGCGAGCGTGCCCGCGATGTAGGCGACGCCGAGCCCGACGTGGCCGTGCCGCCAGAGCGTCAGCGCCTCGACCTGCAGCGTCGAGAACGTCGTCAGCGCGCCGCAGAGCCCGGTGCCGAGGAGCGGGCGGCGGTAGGTGGAGGGCGGGAGGCGCTCCTGCAGCCGCGTTGCGAAGTACCCGAGGAGGAGCGTGCCCACGGTGTTGACCGCGAACGTCGTCCACGGCCAGCCGTGCCCCGACGCGGGCCAGAGGTGCTCGGGCAGCGCCCGTGCGAGCGCTCCCGCCACTCCTCCGGCGGCGATCGCACCCTGCATGCGGACGTTGGACGTGGGCTCTCCTTCGGTGGACTCTCGTTCGTAGAGGCCATCAGCGGCCGAAGCCGCGGTTCAGGCGAGCCTCATCGCCTGTCGTGATCCTACCGGCCGCTCAGAGCGGAAAGGGCGGCGCCGGCAGCGTCGGGTCCGCGAGGACGGTGTTCGCGTCGTCGACCGTGCGCAGCCACTCGTAGGCGATTCCCTTGGCGTGGTTGCGGGCGACCCCTGCGCCGGCGAGGCGCGTGAGCCCGCGCTCGTGCATCTCGCCGGGGGAGAACGTGGCGTCCTCGACGACGACCGCGGCGAGCCCTGCCTGGAGCAGCCCGATCGCGGACTGGGCGACGCACACGTCGGTCTCGCACCCGACGAGGACGGCGGTGCCGCGTCCGGTCGCCTTGACCGCAGCGAGGATCTCGGGCGTCCCGGCGAGCCCGAACGTGGGCTTCACGAAGGTGGGGGCCTGCGGAGGGAGCTGCGCCTGGACGCGCGGGTCGGTCGCGCCGTTGCGCTCCGGCTCCTCCTCGGTTCCGACCACGGGGACGGCGAGCCGCACGGCGATCGCGACGAGCCAGGCCATGCGCTCTACGGCCGGCTCGGCCTCGGGTGCGAGGAAGCCCGGCTGGGCGTCGACCACGATGAGGAGCGAGTCGTCTCGGTCGAGGAGCATCGCCGTTCTCTACCACGGTGGATTGCGGAGCGCATAGTCTCCCGGCCATGCGCTACCGATGAACTTCAAGCGCAAGCGCCGCAAGCAGGCACGCGCATCCGTCGGCAACTGGAAGCAGCTGTACCGCACCGCCGACCGGATGCGCGCTCGTCGTCTCTGGCGGCGCGAAAACGGTCTGAGCTGAGCCCACTTCGCGCGGTCGCGGATGGTCGCTTCTCGCTGAAGTGCGGACCTGGTCTCGCCTTGGAGGTGCACTCGGATCTCGACTTGAGTTCGTCGCTCGGCCCGCCCAGTTTGTGTTGAGTCAACACAAACTCCATTGGCGTTGAGTCGGCACGCGGTGATCGAACCGCCGTTAGCGTTCGCCACTCAGGCGTCATTCCTGAACGTTTGCGCAGCCAGCCGTCTGTCCTATGGGCAAATCGGCCATCTTGCGCTGAGATCGGAGCCTCGCTACACCTCGGGCAGGACCCCGGGGTAGCTCAACTGGTAGAGCGACTGCCTGTCCAGCGGAGAGATGCCGGTTCGAATCCGGCCCTTCGAGTAACTCAACCGGTGACTACCTGTCCGCCCCCAATCGTAGCCCTTCAGGGTGCATCGCGGAACACTCGCGCAGGCGACGGCACTCTGCTTAGGCGCCGATCGACGCCCAATCTTCAGCCGGAGTAGTCGGCGAGAATCGCGACCTCCACGAGCAACGCTGCGAGCAGCAAGACCGCGAGACGAGGGACAGCCTCCCGGGGAGCGATTCGCGCCCACGCTCCTAGGCCCGCACCGCCGATTCCCGCCGCGAGGATCGGGAGCGCGAGCGGCCCCATCCAGATCGCGAGGAGGGCCGAGACCACGAGGGAGACTCCTGCGGGCCAGACGAACGCGTGTCGCGCCGAGGGAGAACCGGGTGGCGGAGTCCACGATGACACTGCCCGACTACCCGCCGAACCAGGGAGACACCGTCACGCTCGCGTTCTGACCGTCAAGCGCTATTGCCGAACCTCTGCCGCCCGTAATCGCGCCAGGCGTCATTCCGGAACGCTCGCTCAGCCGACGACTCGTGCGCCTGTCTCGTTTAGCCATCTTGTGGTTAGGCGGGCGGCGTCGGTACACCTCCGGAACGACCCCGAGGTAGCTCAAATCGGTAGAGCACGCAGCTGTCCACTGCAGGGATGCCGGTTCGAATCCGGCCCTCGAGGTCCGTGGACAACGAAGGCCCACCGCGAGGCGGGCCTTCAAGTAGCTCAAGCGTTGAGCCAGCTGTCCACTGTCTCCACATCGTACTCCTGCTCGGGCGTCATTTGTCGGCGAGGGCCTCAGTCACGTCGCGACCGAGCAACCGCCTGACGAGACTGGGGCCAGCTGGTTGCATCATCGTGTTGCGGGCGTCTCTGTAGCCGTCGCCCGGTCGTCTGCTTCCAAGTGGACTATCGATCTCAAGCGACTGCCGACGCGCCACCTCATTGCGTGGTCGGACCTGACTCGAGACGTTCCCCCGCCGGGCGGAGGCCCCGGCGGAATCTGGCGCGGCGGAGTCAGGCGTCAGTCTTGAATGCTGCCCCAGCCGACAAGGCTGCCCCACCCGGATAGCGTTGAATCGTGGCAGGCAATCCCGTGCATGTTGCTGCAGTGGTCGGTTGCGTCCGCGACGACAGCGGCCGTGTCCTTCTCGTTCGCATCGCCTCTCGCGGGTGGGAGTTGCCGGGCGGTCGGGTTGAAGAAGGGGAAGACCTCGTCAGCGCGCTGCAACGGGAGGTCGAAGAGGAAGCAAGTTGTCGCGTCTCGGTCGGGATGTTGGTCGGGATCTACTCGAAGCTCTCGCCGCCTGCCATGGTGCTTCATCTGTTCACCTGCTCCCACCTCGGTGGCACCCCGGCGCCGGGCGAAGCCGAGGTTTCCGAAGCTGGGTGGTTCGAGCCGGACGAGGCCCGCCGGAGGGTGACTCATCCGCCTAGCGCACAGCGGCTCGCGGATGCCCTCGATCCCAACGGCGTCGTGTACCGGGCGTATCGAGGCGACCCGTACGGGGAAATCGTGTCGCACCTGCTGCGGGACTGATTCCCGAACCTGGCCCCGCCTTAGCCTTCCGCGGTGGCGTTGTTCCGAGAGCCTGAAGTGATCCTGTTCAGCGAGGACGTGGAGCGAGCGGCCAGGTTCTATTCGCGGCAGGGGTTCGTCGAGACGTTCCGCGGGACGACTACGGCCTCGATCCGGTTTCCGAAGGTCAGCGGGCAGCGGTGATCCTCTGGACGGACGACACGCGGGCGGCGCTCGCGTACGTGACCGCGCTCGGGGCGCCGGCCCTGGGCGGCCCATACGAGTGGCTCGGTCGGCTTCTGATCGCCTGAGTCGCCGTCGAGTTCCCGGCTTGACACCGAACGGATGTTCGTATAGAACATACGTTCCCGTGATCGCCGCAGTCGTCATCCCGGCCTTCGATCTGCGGGCCGCTCTGCGCCTTCGGCCGAGGCTCCAGGCGCTGCCTGCGGCGCTCGCGCCGCTGCCCGGGACGGAGCCGCTCGTCGGCTCCGTGACAGGGGCTGCGGAGGCCAAGGGAGTGCGGCCGGGGATGCGCCTGGGGGAGGCGCTCGCGACCTGCCCGGAGCTCGAGCTCGTCGAGCAGGACCCGGCCTCGGCCGAGCAGGCGTGGGAGGAGATCCTGCGCCGGCTCGAGGACTCGGGGTTCGCGGTCGAGCCGGCCGAGCCGGGCCTCGTCTACTTCGAGACGAAGGGCGTCGAGCGGCTGTACGGCGGGCTCGAGCCGGCGCTCAAGCGGGCGCTCGCCTCGGTCGGCACGGCCTGGGACCCGCGGGCCGGTGCGGCCGACCGGCGCTTCGCGGCGCTCGCCGCGGCGAACGTCGCGCGGGCGGGGCAGGCGCTGATCGTCTCCGACGACCGCGCCCGCTCGTTCCTCGCACCGCTCCCGCTCACGCTGCTCCCGCTCGAGCGGGGCCGCTACGAGGAGCTCGAGGAGCTGGGGGTACGCACGATCGGACAGCTTGCCGGGCTTCCGGGCAGCGCAGTGGCCGAACGGTTGGGGCCGGATGGCCGGCGCGCCTGGAGCCTGGCGAGGGGAGAGGAGAAGGGGGCGGTCACGCCGCGCAGGCCGGCGGCCGCCATCCACGAGACGCTCGAGTTCCCGGAAGCGGTCGGCAACGAGCTGACGCTCCGGCGAGGGCTCGGGGTGCTGCTCGACCGCGTCCTCTCCCGGCCGGAACGCGCGGGGCGGCCGCCGAGGAAGATCGCGCTGTGGGCGCGGCTCGTCGGCGGCGCCTCGTGGCGCCGGACGGTGACGCTGCGCGAGCCGACGGCCGACCCGGCCCGGCTGCGCGCGGCGCTCGCGCCGAAGCTCGCGGAGCTGCCTGCTCCCGCGCTCAAGCTCCGGATCGAGGTGGCGGAGCTCGCCGAGCACACCGGCGAGCAGCTCGAGCTGCTCGCGGCGGAGGGCGACGTGCTCAAGGGCCGCCTCCGCGAAGGCCTGCGCCAGGTGAAGGCCGCCGTCGGCGCAGGCGGAGTCTCGACGGTCGTGGAGGTCGCTCCGTGGTCACGCATCCCGGAAGCGCGCGCGCTGCTCGTACCGCGCGACGACTGAACGCACCGAGGCCCGCGCTCGTCCAGGCGCACGCCGACGGCACCCCGAGGGTCGTCAACCGGCAGGGCGTCGCGGTCCTCCGCGAGGAATGGCGCGTCGTCGACCGCTGGTGGACCGAAGAGCCGGTCCACCGCCGGTACTTCGACCTCGTGCTCGAGACCGGCGAGAACACGGTCGTCTACCACGACGACGACGCCTGCACCTGGTTCACGCAGCGTGCGTGAACCGTTCTCCGAGCTGGAGGGGATCGTCCTGCGTTCAGGCCCCGCGTTCGGACGTGCGGCGGATCCCGTCCACGAACCCGCCGCCCGGTGTGTGCAGGTTCAGCACGCGCGCGCGACCTCCCGCGCTGCGGAAGCCGTGGCGCGCGCCCGGCGGCGACGAGATGAACCCACCGGGCCCGAGCACGACCGTCTCGTCGCCGGCCGTGAACTCGACCTGCCCCTCGAGGACGAGGAACGAATCGGTGTGGTCGTCGTGGGTGTGCGGCTCGACGACGAGCTTCTCGTCGAAGTCGAGCTCGATCGCGCCGAGGTCCGGCCGGTCGACACGCACGAGCCGGTAACCGTCCGGCCGCTCGTGCAGCTCGCCGTCCCCGGGACGGCTGACGGACGGATCGGCCATGCGGCGATCGTAACCAGGGGTCAGACCCCGGAAGGGGTCTGACCCCTGTACGTCGAGCTGCACGCGCACTCGGCGTACTCGTTCCTCGACGGCGCCTCGCTCCCCGAGGAGCTCGCCGCCCGCGCCGCCGAGCTCGGCTACGAGGCGCTCGCGCTCACCGACCACGACGGCGTCTACGGCTCGCTCGAGTTCGCGCACGCCGCGAAGCACTTCGGGGTGCGGCCGATCACCGGCGCCGAGGTGACGATCGCGGGCGGCGCGCACCTGACGCTCCTCTGCGAGAGCCAGGAGGGCTACGCGAACCTCTGCCGCGTCCTCACCGACGCGCACGCCGGCACCCGCGTCCCGGGCAGGGAGCGCGAGCTGCTGCCGGCGGAGACCACGCTCGACGTGCTCGAGCGGCACGCGGACGGGCTCGTCGCGCTCTCCGGCTGCGCACGGCACGGGCTCGGCGTCGTCGACGCGAACGGCGCCGCCCGGCTCGCGCGCGCCTTCGACGGCGCGTTCTACGTCGAGTTGCAGCGACCGTACGAGCGCGGCGACGCACGCCGCAACGCCCAACTCGAGGAGCTCGCACGCGACCTCGGCGTGCCCACCGTCGCGACCGGCGACGTGCACGCGCACCACCTGCGCCGGGCGCGGCTGCAGGACGCGCTCGTCGCGATCCGCAGCCGCACCTCCCTCGACGGCTGCGAGCGCGAGCGGCGCGGCAACCACGAGTCGGTGCTGCTGACACCCGCCGAGATGCTCGAGCGGCTGCCTCGCGACGCAGCGCTCCGTACGCGCGAGGTCGCCGAGCGCTGCGAGTTCGACCTGACCCAGGAGCTCGGCTACCGCTACCCCGACTTCTCCGACCGCGGCGACCCCGCCGACCGGCAGCTGCGCACGATCTGCGACCGCGCGTTCCTCGACCGCTACGGCCGCAACCGCCGGGCGCGCGAACGGCTCGACGACGAGCTGCAGCTGATCGAGCGGCTCGGGCTCGCCGGCTTCTTCCTGCTCCACTGGGAGGTGCTCGAGCTGGCGCGCGACTGCGCGCTCGAGGTGCGCGGCGCCGGCAGCCCGCGGCATGCGCTGCCGCCGGGGCGCGGCCGCGGCTCCAGCGTCGGCTCGATCGTCTGCTACCTGACGGGCCTCTCGCACGTCGACCCCGTCGCGAACAATCTCTCGCTCGGCCGCTTCATCAACGACGAGATGGTCGCCGTCCCCGACATCGACCTCGACTTCCCGCGCGACATCCGCGAGAAGCTGATCGTCCGCGTCACCGAGCGCTACGGCCGCGAGCACGCCGCGCTCGTCGCGAGCTTTGCCACCTACCGCAGCCGCGGCGCGATCAGGGACGTCGGCAAGGCGCTCGGCCTCCCGTTCGCCGAGCTCGAGCGGCTCGCCCGCGTCACCGACGGCTGGGACGCCACCCGCGTCGGCGAGGAGCTCGACGGCGTCCCCGGGCGGCACGCCGGGCCGCGCTGGGACGCGTTCCGCGCGCTGACGAAGGAGATCGCCGGCCTGCCGCGCCACATCAGCCAGCACCCGGGCGGCATGGTCATCTCGACCCGCCCGCTGATCGACCTGGTGCCGGTGCAGCCGGCGGCGATGGCCGGCCGGCAGATCTGCCAGTGGGACAAGGACAGCTGCGGCGACGCCGGGTTCCTGAAGATCGACCTGCTCGGGCTCGGGATGCTCTCGGCCGTCGAGGACGCGATCGACCGCATCGCGAGGCTCAAGGGCGAGACGATCGACCTCTCGCGGATCCCGCTCGACGACCCGAAGGTGTTCGAGGAGATCCAGGCGGCCGACACGGTCGGCGTCTTCCAGATCGAGAGCCGCGCGCAGATGCAGAGCCTGCTGCAGACACGCCCCGAGAACCTCGACGACCTCACCGTGCAGGTCGCGCTCGTGCGGCCGGGGCCGATCCAGGGGAAGGCGGTGCACCCGTACGTGAAGCACCGCCATGCGAAACGCGCCGAGCCGGCCTTCGAGCCGCCGGTCGAGCACGAGTGCCTGCGCGAGGCGCTGCGCGACACGCTTGGCGTCGTCGTCTTCCAGGACCAGGTGCTCGACGTCGCGATGGCCGCCGCGCGCTTCTCGATCGGCGAGGCGGAGGGCCTGCGCCGCGCGATGAGCCGCAAGCGGAGCGAGGAGGCGATCGAGGCGTTCCGGCCGCGGTTCGTCGAAGGCTGCGTCGGCAACGCGATCGACGAGCAGACGGCGCACGCGATCTACGACAAGCTCGTCGGCTTCGCCGGCTTCGGGTTCCCGAAGTCGCACGCCGCCGCGTTCGGCCTGCTCGCATACCAGTCGGCATGGCTGCGCCGCTACTACCCGGCGGAGTTCCTGTGCGCGCTCCTGAACGCGCAGCCGATGGGCTTCTACCCGCCGTCGTCGCTCGTCCGGGACGCCCAGCGGCGCGGGGTGGAGGTGCTGCCGCCGCACGTCAACCGCTCGACGGCGCAATGCTCACTCGAGGACGGGGCGGTGCGGATCGGCCTCGGCTACGTCAACTCGGTCGGCGAGGAGGAGGCGAAGGCGCTCGAGGCGGCGCAGCCGTACGCCGACGTCGGCGACCTCGCCCGGCGCTCCTCGGTGAAGCAGGACGCGCTCGAGGCGATCGTCGCCGCCGGCGCCTGCGACGACTGGGGGCCGCGACGGCAGCTCCTGTGGCGGCTCGGCGTGACGGTGCGCGGCGAGGCGGCGGGGCAGGGGAACCGCCAGCTTGCGCTGCCGCTCGAGCCCACCGCGGTCATCCCCGACCTGCCGGCGCAGACGCCGTGGGAGCAGATGCTCGCCGACTACAAGCACACGTCGATCTCGGTCGGCCTGCACCCGCTCGAGCTGCTCCGCCCGCACCTGCCCGCCGGGGTCGCGACGAGCGCCGACCTGGCCGAGACCCCGAACGGGACGATGCTCCAGCTCGCCGGGATGGCGGTCGCCCGGCAACGGCCGGCGACCGCGAACGGGATCGTCTTCATGCTGCTCGAGGACGAGCACGGCCAGGCGAACCTGATCCTTCCGGCGCAGGTGTACGAGCAGCATCGTGCGATCGTCCGCGGCGAGCCGCTGCTGCTCGTGCGCGGCAAGCTCGAGCGCTCGGACCGGAACGTCAACCTGCTCGTCAGCAAGCTCACGTCGCTGGGGCCGCTCGCCCGCAAGGCGGCGAGCGAGGCGGAGGTGACGCGCAACCTGCCGCGCGCCCACCACTTCGGCCACCGCTAGTCGTGGGCGGCGATGAAGGCGCCGACGACCTGCATGTACCGCTCGCGCTCCTCGACGTGCGGCATGTGCGACGACTCCTCGAACAGCACCCACTGCGCGTCGGGGAGGGCGTCGAGCAGCGCCTGCTGCAGCGCAGGCGTCGCCTCGTCGTGGCGGCCCGAGACGAGGAGCGTCGGCACGCCGATCTCGTGCAGGCGGTCCTTCACCTGCCAGTCCTTGCAGGAGCCGATGATGTGGAACTCGCTCGGACCGTTCATCGTGCGGTACACGGTCGGGTCGCGCTCGAGCCACCGGAACGACTCCGAGACCTCCGGCGGGTACGGGATGCGGCACACGTGCCGGTCGTAGAAGACCTGACAGGCCTCCGTGTACTCGGGGTCGTCGTACGTGCCGGCCTCCTCGTGCTTCGCCAGGGTCGCCTGGACCTCGGCGGGGAGCTGCGCGCGGAGCTTCCCGGCCTCGGCGGCGAAGTCCGCCCACGACGCGGCGGTGTCCGCGAGCACCAGCGAGCGCAGCCCGTCGGGCTGCGTCAACGCGTACTCCTCGGCGAGGAAGCCGCCCCAGGACTGGCCGAGCACGTGGTGCTCGCCGAGGCCGAGCGCCGAGACGAGGTTCTGCAGCTCGCGCACGAACAGGTCGACCGTCCAGTACTCCTCGCCCCGGTCCGGGAAGTGCGTCGAGCGGCCGTTGCCGATCTGGTCGTAGTGCACGACCGCACGTCCGCCGGCGAGGTCGGTCAGCGAAAGCAGGTAGTCGTGGGTCGCGCCGGGGCCGCCGTGCAGGGCGATGAGCGGCACGCCCTCGTCGAGCGAGCCTGTGATGCGGTACCAGGTCTCGCCGTCCGAGAACGGGATCGTGCCTTCACGACGCACGCTGCTCCCAGCGGCGGAGCTCGCCGCCCGCCTGCCAGGCGAGGCCGAACCGGTGGTCGGACGCGAAGGTGACGAACCCGGCGGAGTCGATGTCGACCGCGAAGAGATGGAACGGCCCCTGCGGCTCCCAGTCGATGCGCGCCCTGATCGTCGCGCGGTAGGCGGCGAGTCGCTCGTCGTCCTCGACGGCGACCACGCGTCCGTACAGCTTGAAGTCGCCGGAAAGGTCGTGCCGGTCGTTCAGCGTCGAGTGCACGACGAGCCGCGGGTCCCGCAGCAGGTCGAGCGCCTTCGGCGAGCGCCACATCATCCCGAGCATCAGGTCGTCGCCGACGAAGTCCGGCTCGACGGGCGAGATGCGCGGCCAGCCGTTCCGGCGGATCGTCCCGACCATGCACAGCTCGCGCGACCGCAGCCGCTCCTCGCCGAGCTCCGCCAGCTCCGGCGCCGCCGACGCGAATTCGGCCCAGTTCACGAGTGCCTCCGCGGCCGTTGGCGGTGCGGGCTCTCGTGGTGGGAGAGGTTGTACGCCGAGTTGACGAGCCCGACGTGCGTGAACGCCTGCGGGAAGTTGCCGAGCATGCGTCTCTCCGCCGGGTCGTATTCCTCGGCGAGCAGCCCGAGGTCGTTCCTGATCTCGAGCAGCCGCTCGAAGAGCGTCCGCGCCTCGTCGTTGCGGCCGAGCATCAAGAGCGCGTCCACGAGCCAGAACGAGCAGAAGAGGAAGACGCCCTCGCCGCCCGAGAGCCCGTCGACGTCGCCGGTCGCCTGCGTCGCGTAGCGCTCGACGAGCCCGTCGCGGGTGAGGTGCTCCTTGACCGCGTCGATCGTCCCGACGACGCGCGGGTCGTCCGCCGGCAGGAAGCCGACGATCGGGATGAGCAGCGTCGACGCGTCGAGCGCGCTCGATCCGTAGTACTGCGTGAAGGAGTTGAGCTCGGTGTTGAAGCCCTCGCGGCACACCTCCTCGTGCACCTCGTCGCGCAGGCGCCTCCACCGGTCGACAGGGCCGTCGAGGCCGAGGCGCTCGACGGCCTGGACGGCGCGGTCGAAGCCGACCCAGGCGAGCACCTTGGAGTGCGTGAAGTGCCTGCGCGGGCCGCGCACCTCCCAGATCCCCTCGTCGGGCTTGTCCCACGCGCCCTCGAGGAAGTCCATCAGCCGCTGCTGCAGCGACCAGGCGTGGTCGTCGGGGTCGAGGCCGTGCACGCGCGCCTGGTGGAGCGCGTCCATGACCTCGCCGTAGACGTCGAGCTGGAACTGCTCGTGCGCCGCGTTCCCGATGCGCACGGGGCTCGAGCCGGCGTAGCCGGGCAGCCAGTCGAGCTCGTACTCGGGGATCCGCCGCTGGCCGCCGAGGCCGTAGAGGATCTGCGCCTTCGGCGCGTCGCCCGCCACCGCGCGGAGCAGCCAGTGCCGCCACGCCTTCGCCTCGTCGTTGAACCCCGCGTTCATCATCGCGTAGAGCGTGAACGTCGCGTCGCGCAGCCAGCAGTAGCGGTAGTCCCAGTTGCGCGAGCCGCCGATGCGCTCCGGCAGCGACGTCGTCGGCGCCGCGACGATGCCGCCGGTCGGCTCGTAGGTGAGCGCCTTCAGCGTGATCAGCGAGCGGCGCACGGCCGCGACGTACTCGCCTTCGTAGCCGCAGGCGGCAAGCCAGTCGCGCCAGAAGCCCTCTGTGTCCTCGAGCGCCTGCTCGGGGTCGACCGGCGTCGGGTGCTCCTCGTGCGACGGGAACCAGGTGAGGACGAACGGCACACGGTCGCCCTGCCGCACCTTGAACTCCGCCACGTGGGTCATGCCGTCCGGCCGCAGCTCGATCGGGGTGCGGAGGATCAGCGCGTCGGGCCCGCCGATCACGAGGAGCGTGCTCGCGTCGAGCCGCTGGACCCAGGGGACGACCGAGCCGTAGTCGAGCCGGATGATCAGCTCGGTCCGGATGTCGACCTCGCCGTCGAGCCCTTCGACGATGCGGACGATGTCGGGCTTCGTCTCGCGCGGCGGCATGAAGTCGATCACGCGCACGCGGCCGCCGGGCATCTGCCATTCCGACTCGAGGATCAGGGTGTCCTCGCGGTAGCGCCGTTCGGTGGCCGGGCCGCCGTTCCGCGGGGCGAGCAGCCAGCGTCCGTGCTCGCGTCCGCCGAGGATCGCGCCGAAGCACGAGCTCGAGTCGAAGCGCGGGAACGGGAGCCAGTCGACCGAGCCGGTGCGCCCGACGAGCGCCGCGGTCTGCAGGTCGCCGAGCAGCGCATAGTCCTCGATCCGCTCAGGCACTCAGCGGTTCTCGAGCTCGAGGGCGTACTCGGGCAGCCGCTTCGCGACCGCCCGGTTGAAGGTGCGGATGTAGTCGTCCGGGTCGTCGACCGTCTGCGCGTAGTGGTCGCGCATGTCCGCGAGTATCTCGGTTCCGGTCTCGACCGCGTCGACGTAGTCGCCGTAGAGCTCCTCGGCCTGGGTGCGGTCGGCGACGTGGTACGCCTCGAGGCGCGAGTGCACCTCCTCGATCACGTCGCGGTGCTCGCGCACGAACAGGTCGAGCTGCGCGTCGACGAGCTTCGCGAAGCGCGGCCGCCTGAACACCTACGCGAGCTCCCGGTAGAGCTCGAGGTGCTGCGCCGCCGAGGCATCCCACGTCAGCTCGCGGCGGGCGCGCTCGGCGCCCTCCCGTGCGGAGGCGGGGTCGGCGAGGAGCTCGCGCACCGCCTCGGTGAACGCGTCGACGTCGCCGGGCGGCACGACCCGTCCCGCACCGTACGACGAGACGAGCTCGCCGAGCCCCGCGACGTCGTAGACGACCGCCGGCACCCCCGCGCCGAGCGCCTGCAGCAGCGCGCCCGACTGGTCGAGCTCGGCGCGGTAGGGGAACAGCGCGACGCTCGCCTCCGAGAGGGCGCGGTCGAGCTCCTGCTGCGAGAGGTAGCCGAGCCGCCAGTCCGTCCTCGGTGCGTCGCGGAGGCCGTCGAGCGGCATCGCGGGGTCGCCGGCGACGACGAGCCGCGTGTCGGTGAGGCGCCGGACGACCTCGACCGAGTCGCCGAGCCCCTTGTACGGACGGATCACGCCGAACGCGAGCAGCGTCGCGCCGTCGTCGGCGCGGGTCGCGGCGCTCGGGTAGACCGGGTGCGGGATGACGCGGGAGTCGATGCCGAGCTCGGCGAGCGTCTCGCGGCCGCGCCGGCTGTGCACCACGACGCGGTCGAAGCGCCCGAGCAGCCGCCGCCACAGCTCCTGCCGCGAGGCCGTGCGGCGCGGGAGCAGGTCGTGCGCGGTGAACACCGACGGCGAGCGGAAACGCAGCCGCACGTCCGCCTGCGGGAGCGCCGCCCACTGCAGGTGCAGCACGTCGGCGCGGGCGCGGCCTAGCGAGGCCATCACCCCGAGGTGCTCGACCGCCTTCAGGGGGAGTCGCAGCCGCGAGCGGCGGAAGAGCCGCGACGAGAGCGGGTAGAACCGCTCGCTTCGGCGGTAGCCGGCCGGCGCCGGGATCTCGCCGAAGCGGAAGCGCGACGTCGCGAGCTCCACCTCCGCGCCGGCCCGCGCGAGCGCGGCGGCGAGCTCGTGGTCGTACCAGGGCGTGAAGGCCGGAGGGTCGGCGAGCAGGACACGCACGGAAGTAGCGTAGATACGTGCTCGTCCGCACCTGGAACCTCTTCCACGGCAACACCGTGCCGCCGCACCGGCACGCGTACCTCGCGGAGATGGTCGAGCTGGCGGGCGCCGACGATCCCGACGTGCTGTGCGTGCAGGAGGTGCCGGGCTGGGCGCTCCCGCGCTTCACCGCCGGCGACCTCGCGGCGAGGCCGAAGCTGCTCTCGACGGAGCTCGGCCGCGCGGTCACCGACGTGAACCACGGACTGTTGCGATCGGCCGTCACCGGGCAGGGAAACGGGATGCTCGTCTCTCCGCGTCTCGCCGTGCTCGGCCACGAGCGCCTCACGCTGAACCCTCGGCGCTTCCGCGACCGGATGGCGCGGGAGCTCGGCCTGTCCTGGCGGACGCGCCTCGCGTGGGCCAAGGAGCGGCGCATCGTCCAGTCCCTGCGGCTACGCGCCGAGGACGGCCGCACGTTCCTCGTCGCGAACCTGCACTGCACGAGCTACGACGTCGACGTCCGGCTGGCGGAGGCGGAGGCGCGGCGCGCGGCGTGGTTCGCGACGTCGACGGCGAGACCCGACGACGTGGTCGTGCTCGCGGGCGACTTCAACCTGCGGCCGTCGTCGCAGGCGCTGCAGGAGCTCACCTCCGACGAGTGGGGCTTCTCCGCCGCAGGGCCGGGCATCGACCATGTGCTCGTCCGCGGCGCCGCGGTGTCCGAGACGCGCGTGTGGCCCGAGGAGCGGCGGCGGCGCGACGGCCGGCTCCTGTCCGATCATGCGCCCGTGGAGGTGGAGATCCGGTGACCTGGCCGGAAGCCCGCGCGCGGTTCCCGGTGCTCGAGCGTCACGCATACCTCAACGCCGGCACGTTCGGGCCGCTGTCGCGGGCGACGCTCGAGGCGATGGCCGGCCTGCGGGCGTGGGAGGGGACGCACGGCCGGGCGGGCAAGGACTACTTCGAGGAGATGCTGGCGCGGCGCGAGCGGGTGCGCGAGCTCCTCGCCGAGCAGATCGCGGTGCCGTCCGAGCACGTCGCGCTGACGGCGTCCACCACGCAGGGCGTCCACGTCGTGCTCGCCGGGCTCGGGATCGGGCCGGGCGACGAGGTCGTCACCACCGACGCGGAGCACTTCGGGCTGATCGGCCCGCTGGCGGCGACCGGCGCCGACGTGCGCGTCGCACGCGTCCGCGACGCGCGGGCCGAGGACGTCTACGACCTCGTCGAGGCGGAGATGACGCCGCGGACGAAGCTGCTCGGCATCTCGGCCGTGTCGTGGCTCGACGGCAAGGTGCTCCCGTGGCATGCGTTGCGGGAGGCGACGCAGGTGCCGGTGCTCGTCGACGGCGCGCAGGCGGCGGGCGCGATCGAGGTCGACGCGACCGGTGCGGACTTCTACACGGTGAGCGCCCAGAAGTGGCTGTGCGGGCCCGACGGGACGGGCGCGCTCTACGTCGCCGATCCGCAGTCGCTCGCGCCGAAGCTCGTCGCGTATCCGGGTGCCGAGAGCTACGACGTCGCCGCGGTGGCGTGGGAGCCGAAGGCGGGCGCGCGCCGCTTCGACCCGGAGTTCACGCCGCCGACCGCGCTCGCGGGGCTCGAAGCGGCGCTCGCCGATCTCCCGGAGGGCCGCTTCGAGCGTGCGCGAGCGCTCGCGGAGCGCTGCCGGCACCTGCTCCTCGAGCAGGGCTTCGAGGTCGTGACGGAGGCCGGCCAGGCGACGCTCGTCTCGTTCCGCTGGCCCGGCGACACGGCGGAGGCCGCGGCGGAGCTCTATGCGCGCGGCGTCATCCTGCGCGAGCTGCCGGGCACGGGCCTGCTGCGCGCGTCCGTCGGGTGGTGGAACGACGGCAGCGACCTCGAGCGCCTCGTCGAGGGCCTGGCCGCGCTCGCCTGACACCGGCCGAAGCCTGTGGAAGACGCGTCACATCTTTCGTCCGGCGTCTGAGCTTCGTCTGAGCCGCGTCTGAGCAGGCTCAGACGCCGGGAAGTGGGACCCGCCCGGCCGCGAGCGGCTACGCCGGCAGGCCGAGCTCGGCCGAGATCGGCTGCAGCGCGGCGACGACGTTGCGGATGTGGTCGTCGAGCTCGACCTCGAGCAGCTCCGCGCCCTCGTACACGTCGTCGCGCGACACGCCGGCCGCGAACGACGGCTGCTTGAGCTTCTTCTTGACGGACTTCGGCTCGAGCCCTGCGAGCCCGGTCGGCCGCACGAGCCCGCACGCGTGCACGAAGCCGGACAGCTCGTCACACGCGAAGAGCGCCTTCTTGAGCGGAGTGTCACGCGGCACGCCGACGTGGTTCGCGTGCGAGAGGATCGCGTCGATCACCACCTCCGGATACCCCGCCTCGCGCAGGATCGGCGCCCCGTCCTGCGGGTGCTTGTCGAGCGTGGGATGGATCTCGTAGTCGAAGTCGTGGAGCAGCGCGGTGACGCGCCAGAGCTCCTCGTCCTCGCCGAAACGCCCTGCATACGAGGCTGTCGACGCCTCGACGGCGAGCGCGTGGCGCAGGAGCGCCTCGCTCTTCGTGTACTGCGTCAGCGTCTCCCACGCTTGCTCACGGGTCGGTGCCATCGGCGCGGCTAGCATAGTCCGCGCCGTGTCCTCGACCATCGCCAGGCCGGTCGCAGAGTCGTTCGTGATCGAGGGCGGACGGCCGCTCTCCGGCACCGTTCGCGCCAGCGGCAACAAGAACGGCGTGCTGCCGATCCTCGCCGGGTGCCTGCTCACCGAGGAGCCGGTGTTCCTCTCGAACGTGCCGCGCATCCGCGACGTCGAGACGATGCTGTCGCTGCTCCGGAAGCTCGGCGCCGACGCCGACTGGACGGGCGAGAACGAGGTGCGCGTCCACGCGCAGGACGTGACGCACGAGGTCGACCCGGCGCTGGCGAACCGCATCCGCGCGTCGTTCCTGCTCGCAGGCCCCCTGCTCGCGCGCTTCGGCCGCGCGAGCGTGCCGCCGCCGGGCGGTGACGTGATCGGCCGCCGCCGGCTCGACCCGCACATCCACGCCTTCGCGGAGCTGGGCGCGGTGCTCGACTTCGGCGAGCGCTACGAGCTCGCCGGGACGCTGCGCGGCTCGCACATCCACCTCGACGAGCCGTCGGTGATGGGCACCGAGAACGCCGTGATGGCGTCGACCCTGACGCCCGGCAAGACGATGATCTCGAACGCCGCCTCGGAGCCGCACGTCCAGGACCTCTGCCGCTTCCTCGCCTCGCTCGGCGCGAAGATCGAGGGCATCGGCTCGAACGTGCTGCACATCACCGGCGTCGAGCGCCTGTTCGGCGGCGAGCACGCGATCCGCTCGGAGCACATCGAGGTCGGGAGCTTCATCGGCATGGCCGCCGTCACGGGCGGCGACGTGACGATCGAGGGGATCGAGCCCGAGGATCTCTGGCCGGTGCTGCCGGTGTTCCGGCGGCTCGGCATCGAGGTCGAGCTCGGCGACACCTGGGTGCGTGTCCCGCCGGGGCAGAAGCTCGTGATCCAGGACGACCTCGGCGGCGCGATCCCGAAGGTCGAGGACGGACCGTGGCCGCAGTTCCCGGCCGACCTCACGTCGATCGCCGTCGTCGTCGCGACGCAGGCGACGGGCACCGTGCTCGTGTTCGAGAAGATGTTCGAGAGCCGCCTGTTCTTCGTCGACAAGCTCGTCTCGATGGGGGCGCGCATCATCCTCTGCGACCCGCACCGGGTCGTCGTCACCGGCCCGTGTCAGCTGATCGGACAGCGCCACTCGAGCCCCGACATCCGCGCCGGGATGGCGATGGTCATCGCTGCGCTGTGCGCGGAAGGCACGTCGACGATCGGAGACGCGTACCAGATCGACAAGGGGTACGAGCGCATCGACGAGCGGCTGCGGGCGCTCGGGGCAGACATCCGCCGGGTCGAGTCGTAGCCTTCGCCTTCTTGCGCGCCGGCGCCGGCTCGATCAGCGCCGGAGTCGCCGCGCCGAGCGCCGCGTGGACGGCCGCCGCCGCGTCGATCTCGCCGAACGCCTGACCGGCCGACCAGCGTCCGCCGCGGGAGGCGGTCGCCTCGAGCAGGTACGCGGCGCCGGCCGCGGTGAGCGACGGGTTCGCGCCGAGGACGAGGGCCGCGACGCCCGCGACCTCGGGGGTCGCGAACGACGTGCCGTTGCCGTACCCGAACAGCCCGGCCGCGCCCGGCGTCGACGCGGTCGTGAAGAGCGCGTGCTCGGCCGTCGGGGTCAGCGCCCCGAGCACGTCCACGCCGGGAGCGAGCACGTCGACGTACGGGCCGGTGCCGGAGAAGAGCGCCCGCGACCCGCTCTGGTCGGCGGCGCCGACGACGAGGCCCTTCCGTCCGATCAGCGCCGCGGGATAGGTCGTCGGGTTCCCGGACTGCGCCGAGTTGCCGGCGGCCGCGACGAGCAGCACGCCCTTCGAGACCGCGTACGAGACCGCGGCCCGCTCGACGTCGGAGGTCTGCGACCCGCCGACGCTGAGGTTCACGATGTTCGCGCCGTGGTCGACCGCCCAGACGATGCCCTTCGCCTCGTCGGCGTCCGAGAAGCCGGTGCCGCCGCTGTTCGCCTGCACGATCATCAGCCGGGCGTCGCCGCCGAAGCCGACGTCGGCGCCGGCCGCGAGCGACGCGACGAACGTGCCGTGTCCGACCGTGTCCGCGACGGCGGGCGTGCCGGAGACGACGTTCCAGGTGACGACCGGCCGGCCGGCGAGGCTCGGCGCGGCGAGGTCGGCGCCCGTGTCGACCACCGCGATCGTCACCCGCGCCGCGGCCTGCTGCACCCACTGGGGGACGAGGTCGAGGTGGACCGACGTCCACTGCCAGGACGGAAGCCCGAACGACGCGGCGAGCGCGGGCCCGCCGGGACGCGTCCGCGGGCGCAGGCGCTGCACGAAACGGATGCCGGGCCGCGCGCGCAACCGCGCCTCGGCGCGAGGAGCATCCAGCTGCACCTCGGCGACGCGGAGCGCGGGGATCCGGTCGACGACGCGGAGCCCGCGGAGCGCGGCGGGATCCCGGTAACCCACCGACACGACACGGTGCGCGGCGGCGGCCGGCGCCTGCAGCAGCGCGAGGACCGCGGCCGCACAGCAGGCGGCCTTGCTCATCCTCCTCCATCTCAGCGGAGCGGTCGGACGGCGACCCGATACGCTCACCGCCATGACCGGCACACCGAGCGGAGCCCGGATTGCGCTCGCCCGCGAGGGCTCGGCCAACGTCGAGACCGGCCTCTCGGTCCTCGACCACCTGGTGGCAGAGCTGGCTCGCACGGCGCGGTTCCGCATCGCGCTCGAGGTCGCTCCCGACAGCTCGGGTGAGGCGGTGAGCGCTGCAGGCCGCGCGCTCGGCGCCGCGATCGCCGAGCGTCTCGCGAGCGGCAGCGCCGCCGGTCACGGCTGGGCGATGGCGCCGGCGGACGAGGCGCTCGCGTCGGCCGTGCTCGATCGGGCCCGGGAGCCGCGGTTCGTGACGAACGTGGACTTCTCGGATATCCGCGTCGGCGGCGTCTCGGACGACGTCGCATCGCGGTTCCTCGGCGCGCTCGCCGAGGCGGCGTCGGTCAACCTGCACGTGCGCGTGCTCGAGGGCGACGACCCTCAGCACGTGCTCGCCGCGGTCTTCAAGGCGGTCGGCGCCGCGTTCGGCCAGGCGTGCCGCCCCGCACCCACATCGGAAGAGGAGGGCTCGTGAGCAAGGAGATCGTTCGCACGGAGGAGGCGCCGGCGCCGTTTCAGGGCGCGCCGTACTCGCAGGCGATCACGTCGGGCGGGTTCGTGTTCGTGTCGGGCCAGCTGTCGCTGAAGCCGGGCGAGAAGGAGCTGAGCGCGGGCGACATCGCCGCGCAGACCGAGCAGGTGTTCGCGAACCTGCGGGCGATCCTCGCCGAGGCGGGGACGTCGCTCGACAACCTCGTGAAGACGACGGTCTTCCTTCAGAACCTGGGCGACTTCGCCGCGATGAACGAGGTCTACGCGAAGCATGTCGGCGACCGGCCGCCCGCGCGGTCGACCGTCGAGGTCGCGAAGCTGCCGTCCGGCGCGCTCGTCGAGATCGAGGCGATCGCCGTCGTCTGAGCAGACTGAGCAGTACGTCCGGTCGCTCGGGCTGGGCGCATACGTGGTCGGCGGCGCCGTCCGCGACCGTCTGCTCGGCCGCGACTCGAAGGACGCCGACTTCCTCGTTCCCGGCGTCGACATCGCGGGCCTGCGCGAGGCGCTCGCTCCGCACGGGCGCACCGAGGAGCTCGTGGTCGCCGGCCGTGCGGTCGGCGTCCGCTTCTACCCGCGTGAGCGGGGGCTCACGCGGGCGGGCATCGAGCTCGCGCCTCCGCGCCGCGAGGTGTCGACCGGCCCCGGCCGCCACGACTTCGAGATCGTCGTCGACGCCGACGCCCCGGTCGAGGTCGACCTCGCGCGCCGCGACTTCACCGTCAACGCGATGGCCCGCCGGCTCGAGGACGGCGAGCTCGTCGACCCCTACGGCGGCCGCGACGACCTCGAGCGGCGCGTCCTCCGCACGGTGACGGAGTCGAGCTTCGCCGAGGACCCGCTGCGGCTCGTGCGCGGGCTCCGCTTCGTGTCGCAGCTCGACCTCGACCCGGACGAGTCGACGCTCGCGCAGATGCGGGAGGAGGCGGCGGGCGTCGCGCTCGTCTCGGGGGAGCGGATCGGCGGCGGGCTGGCGGCCGACGGGATGGGGGAGCTCTCGAAGCTGCTGCTCGGGAGCCGGCCTGCGAAGGCGCTGCGCATCGCGCGCGACACCGGCGTGCTGGTCGCGCTCCTGCCGGAGTTCGAAGCCGCGATCGGCTTCGACCAGGAAAGCCGCTACCACTCGATGACGGTCGACGAGCACACGTTCGCGGTCGTGCAGGCGGCGGCCGACGCGGGCTTCGACCTGGCGGTGCGGCTCGC
Organism: Gaiellaceae bacterium; assembly: GCA_035546215.1. GTDB lineage: Bacteria > Actinomycetota > Thermoleophilia > Gaiellales > Gaiellaceae > PALSA-600. The sequence goes on from DASZWR010000088.1 coordinate 31,028, forward strand.
GGCGCTCTTCCACGACCTCGGCAAGCCGCATGTCGCCTGGCGCGGCACCGACGGTCGGCTGCACTACTACGCGAAGGCGGGCTACGCCGCCAAGAGCCACGAGCAGGTGAGCGCCGAGCTCGCGGAGCGGGCGCTCGCCCGGCTTCGCTACCCGACCGACCTGCGCCGCCGCGTCCTGCGCATCGTCCGCTCGCACATGCTGGACGTCGGCCGTGCGGAGCCGGTGCGGGCGCGGCGGCTGCTCGCGCGCTACGGCGAAGCGCTCCTCACGGAGATCCTCGACCACAAGGAAGCCGACCTGCGCGGGAAGGGCGACCCGCCGCCTGCCGACGACCTCGCGAAGCTCGACGGGCTCAGGCGTACCGTCGAGCGCGAGCGCCGGAGCCCGCATCGCATCCGCGACCTCGCGGTGACCGGCAACGACCTGATCGGCATCGGCTTCGAACCCGGGCCGAAGCTCGGGCGCACGCTGGAGCAGCTGCTCGACGCCGTCCTGCGCACGCCCGAGCTGAACACCCGCGAGCAGCTGCTCGCCCGGGCCGAAGAGCTTCGCCGGTGATCCGCTGGGACGAGCCGGGGTACGTCGTCGCGTTCACGACCCGGGCGGGAGGCGTCAGCGACGGCGTCTACGCGTCCCTGAACCTCACCGTCGGCACCGGGGACGACCCGGAGAAGGTCGCCGAGAACCGGCGGCTCGCGTGCAGGGCCGTCGGGCTCGACGCCGCACGGCTCTCGTTCAACCGGCAGGTGCACTCGCCGACCGTGCACCGGGCCGGTCGGAGGGGCGAGCCGGGCGACGGTCTCTGGAGCGACCGGCCGGGAGAGCCGATGCTCGCCTTCTCGGCCGACTGCCTGCCGATCGTGGTCGTGCGCACGGGCGGCGAGCGGCGGCTCGCCGTGCTGCACGCCGGCTGGCGCGGGCTCGCGGAGGGCATCGTCGCGGCCGGCGTCGAGGCGGTCGGCGGCGAGACGGCCGCCGTCGTCGGCCCGGCGATCGGGCCGTGCTGCTACGAGGTCGGCCCCGAGGTGTCCGCGCTCTTCGATAGTGATCTGACCGTGAACCGGAAGCTCGACCTGTGGACGGCGGCCGAGCGCGCCCTGCGCCGCGCGGGAGTCGCGCGCGTCGACCGGGTCGACCTCTGCACGCGCTGCCATCCCGAGCTCTTCTTCTCGCACCGGCGCAGCGGCCGGGCGCGCGGCGTCCAGGGGGTGCTCGGTGCGCTCGCCGTCTGAGATCCGCGAGCGCCTGGCCCGGGTGCAGGAGCAGGTCGGCCCCGGCGTGACCGTCGTCGCCGCGACGAAGTACGTCCCGCTCGCCGACATGGCGGCGCTCGTCGAGGCGGGAGTCGAGGTCGTGGGCGAGAACCGCGCGCAGGACCTCGAGGCGAAGCACGCGGAGTACGGCGACGCCTTCCGCTGGCACTTCATCGGCCACCTGCAGTCGAACAAGGTGAAGGTGCTGAACCGCATCTGCGAGCTCGTGCACTCGCTCGACACCGACTCCGCGGCGCGGCGTCTCGAGGTGCCCGCGCTCGTGCAGGTGAACCTGGCCGGCGAGGCGTCGAAGTCCGGCGTCCTGCCCGAGGAGATCGAGCCGTTCCTGCGCTACGACGTGCGCGGGCTCTCGACGATGCCGCCTGCCGCCTCGTCCCCGGAGGAGTCGCGGCAGTGGTTCTCACGGCTCCGCGCGCTCGCGTCGGAGCACGGCCTGCGCGAGCTCTCGATGGGGACGACGCAGGATTACGCCGTGGCCGCCGAAGAAGGGGCAACCTACGTCCGCGTAGGCTCCCTGCTGTTTCACGACTAATATTTCCTCCTGCAAATGGCGCTTGGCGATCTCTGGTCCCGCACGCTCGTCTACTTCGGCATCGCCGAGGAGGACGACGACTGGGAAGACGAGGACGGCTACGCGGCCGAGGAGAGCCTCGAGCAGAGCTACCGCGAGCGTCCGAACGTCCGGCGGCTGACGCCGCGCCGCCGCTCCCAGGACTTCGACGACTGGACGGAGTCCGAGGCGGACCAGCCGACGCGCCACGTGCCGGCGGCGCGCCCCTCCCGCGTCCGGGAGATGCGCCCGCAGATCGAGGCGGTGCCGAACATGTCCAACGTGAAGGTGCACCTGGTGCTGCCGCGCAGCTTCAACGACGCGCAGCAGATCGCCGACAAGTTCAAGCAGGGGATCCCGGTGATCCTCAACCTGCAGGGCGCGGACACCGAGCTCTCGAAGCGCCTGATCGACTTCGCGAGCGGGCTCACCTACGCCCTGAACGGCGGCATGCAGCGCGTCGCCGACAAGGTGTTCCTCCTGACGCCTCGAAACGTCGAGGTGTCGGCCGAGCAGCGTGCGGCGCTCCTCGAGCGCGGCGGGTTCTTCAATCAGGCGTAGGAAAGCCACGTCCGGCCGCGAACGAGGCGCGAGATGATGCTGCTCGACGCACTGTCGCAAGTCGAGCTGTTCCTCGACGTCTTCGTGACGGTGTACGTGCTGGCCATCTTCGTCTACGTGCTGACGTCGTGGCTCCAGCTCCCGTACTCGCTGCGTTCCGTGCAGCGGTTCTTCTACGACGTGTGCGAGCCGTACCTGCGGCTGTGGCGGCGGATCCTGCCGATGGCGGGGCCGATCGACCTCTCGCCGATGGTCGCCGTGATCGCCCTCGTCGTCGTCGAGCGGATCGTCGTCGCGATCCTCGACCGGCTGCACTAGATGGAAGGAGCGGAAGATGCGCTACACGCCCGTTGAGTTGAGACACGCGAAGCCCGGCCGCGGGCTCTTCGGCTACAAGCGCGCGGAGGTCGACCGGCTCGTGCAGGACGTGGCCGACAGCTTCGAGGAGGTCTGGGGCGAGCGCGGCGAGCTCGCCGACCGCCTCGAGGACCTGGAGAAGCGCCTCGAGGAGGTGAAGCAGCGCGAGACGCTCCTCGCCTCGACCCTTGTCGCCGCCGAGAAGACCGCGGTCGAGCAGATCGAGTCGGCGAAGCGCGAGGCCGAGGTGATCGTCGCCGAGGCCCACCAGGAGTCCCGCTCGATCACGCGCGCCGCCCAGGCCGAGCGCGAGCGGCTCTTCGCCGAGGTCCGCCGCGTCGAGACGCTGCTCCGCGCCGCCCTCGGGATGGTGGAGGAGAGCAGGCGCGACCCGCTGCGGCCGAACGAGCCGGCCGACTCCTGGCCGAACCGGGAGAACACGAGCGAGTTCAAGGCGGTCGAGGCGCCGCAGCCGCAGGAGCCGAAGGCCGAGGAGCCGCCCGCGCCGGAGCCCCTCCCGGAGCAGCCGGCGCCGGAGGCGACGCCGCTCCCGCCGGTGCAGGAGACGCCGGACGCGCCCTCGGATCCGCCCAGGGACTTCGCCTGGGGGTAGCGATACCCTGGGCGCGTGAGCACGCGCCTGAACCTACGGGTCTCTCCGGGCGCCGCCCGGAGCGCCGTCGTCGGCCCGCACGGCCGCGGCTGGAAGGTACGAGTGGCCGCCGCGCCCGAGGACGGGAAGGCGAACGCCGCGCTGGTGCGGCTGCTCGCGGACACCCTGTCGATCGGCGTGCAGGATGTGGCGATCGTTTCCGGTCACGGGTCCCGGGACAAGATCGTCGCGCTGGACGGCGTGACCATCGACGAGATCGAGCGGCGGCTCGCGGCTGCGAGCGCCGGCGGAAAGGACCCCCTGTGACCGAGAGCCAGATCGACACCGACGCGTTCCGCAAGCGGCTGGAGGACGAGCGGGCGCGCCTGCAGCACAGTGCGGCGTTCCTCGAGCGCGAGAACCCGGGCAGCCTGGAGGACGAGCTCGGCGAGATCGGCTCCGGCGGCTCCGACAACCATCTCGGCGACACGGCGACGGCGACGTACGACCGCGAGCTCGACCAGGGGCTCGAGGAGGGTGTGCAGCAGACGCTCGGCGACATCGACCGGGCGCTGCAGAAGATCGAGGAGGGCTCGTACGGCACGTGTGAGATCTGCGGCGAGCCGATCGGCGCCGAGCGTCTCTCGGCCATCCCGTGGGCGCGCCTCTGCATCGACGACCAGCGGAAGCAGAACGCTTGAACGTCGAGCCCGTGTCGGTGGTCGAGCGGTCGCTCGGCGCCGGGCGCCGGCAGTGGGCGTTCCTGGCGGCGGTCGCGGTCACGGCGATCGTCGCCGACCAGGTGACGAAGCACATCGTCACGAGCACGCTCTCGCTGGACGAGAGCGTGCGCGTGGCAGGCCCGCTCTCCATCCACCACGTGCAGAACCCGGGCATCGCCTTCGGGCTCTTCGGCAACGCGACGTCCGTGGTGACGATCGTGACGGCGGCGGCGATCGTCTGGATGGTCGTGTTCTTCGCCCGGTCGGGCCTGCGCCATCCGGTGCTGCCCGCGGCCTTCGGGCTGCTGATCGGCGGGAGCCTCTCGAACCTCTTCGACCGGCTGCGGCTGGGCTACGTGACGGACTTCATCGACATCGACTGGTCGGTCTTCCGCGTGTTCAACCTCGCCGACACGTTCATCGTCGTCGGCGTGGTGATCCTCGTGCTGGCGCTCGTGATCGCGGACCGGCAGCAGCCGCCGCCGCGCCGCACGCTCGACGTCGCCGCGCGATGAACGTCCCCGCCGAGGCGGCCGGGCAGCGGCTCGACCAGTACCTCGCGTCCGTGCTCGGCTCCCGCTCGGCCGCGGAGCGCGCGGTCGCGGCGGGCGCCCTGGTCGACGGCGTCGCGCGTGCGAAGAGCCACCGCCTGGAGGGCGGGGAGGAGATCACGCTCGCCGCCGAGCCCGAGCTTGTGTTGACTCAACACAAACCTCCCGAACCGGACATCGCCTACGAGGACGAGCACCTCCTCGTGGTCGACAAGCCGGCCGGGCTCGTCGTCCACCCCGGCGCCGGGCACGCGTCCGGGACGCTCGTCGACGCGCTGCAGGGCCGCATCGCGGGCGGGGACCCCGACCGGCCCGGGATCGTGCACCGGCTCGACCGGGACACCTCCGGCCTGATGGTGGTCGCACGGTCGGAAGAGGCACACGCGCGCCTCTCGGACCTGGTGCGCGCGCGGGCGCTCAAGCGCACGTACCTCGCCCTGGTCCACGGCACACCCCGGTCGCGGCGCGGGAAGATCGACGCGCCGATCGGGCGCGACCGCGGCGACGCCACGCGCATCTCGCTCGACACCGACACGCCCCGCGCGGCGGTGACGCACTTCGAGGTCGCGGAGCTGTTCCCGCACGACGCGCTCCTGCGCGTCAAGCTCGAGACGGGGCGGATGCACCAGATCCGCGTCCACCTCGCCGCGATCGACCTGCCCGTCGCCGGCGACCCGACCTACGGCAGCCACGCCGAGGGCCTCGACCGGCAGTTCCTGCACTCGGCCGAGCTCGCGTTCCCCCATCCGATCTCCGGCGAGCGGATCGAGACGAGGTCGGAGCTGCCGCCCGACCTCGCGGGCTACCTGGAGCGCTTGGCCTCGTACTGACGGCCGTCCGCGAGGCGCAGGAGCCCGTCGGCGTCCGCCGCCTCGCTCGGGTAGTGCGCGGCGCCGGCGCTGAACGAGAACGTCTCCGGCAGCTCGCCGCGCGCGACCAGCTCTGCGAGCTCCGCACGGAACCGGCGGAGGAACCGACCTCCGGCATGCCTGGTCGCCTCGAGCAGGAGCACGGCGAACTCGTCGCCGCCCATCCGGCCCGCGACGTCGGAGCCGCGGAGCACCCGCAGTGCGGCGTCGCCGACGCGGTGCAGGATCCGGTCGCCCTCGACGTGGCCGAAGGTGTCGTTGACCGCCTTGAAGTCGTCGACGTCGACGAACACGAGCGTCACGCCGTGCCCGTACCGCTCGGCGCGCTCGAGCTCGGAGGCGAGCGCCTCCGAGAACGCGTGGTGGTTCAGGAGGCCGGTGAGGGGGTCGCGGCGCGCCTGCTCGGCGAGGTCGGCGGTCGCGCGGTCGAAGTAGGCGACGACGCACTCCACCACGATGCGGTCGATCGTGTCGTTCAGCCGCCGCTCGATCTCGATCATCGCCGCGTTCGGCAGGTCGCCCGACCGCGCCGCGACGAACCGCCACAGGACGCGCCGCAGCAGCAGGAACTCGGTGACCACCTCGCGCGGCGCGAACCCGAGCGACTCGCGGTTGCGCGCGTGGTCGCGGGCGATCGTCGCGAGCGGCCCGCCGATCCGCATGCGATCCGGGAGCGGGCGCTCGACCTCGCGTCCGAGCTCCGAGATGAACGTGGGCATGTCGCCGAGCTGCGCGACCCGCCCGAGCCGGGCGAGCGACGGCACGACGTCGTCCCGCAGGCCCTCCTCGACGACCTGGAGCGCGAGCTCCCAGCCGTCCGCGCGCAGCGCGGAGCCGAGTCCACCAAGCGCCGATGGAGCCTCGACGGCCGCGCCTCCCACGTGGTGCTAACGCGACAGGGGCCGAATCGGGTGCGCCCGCGGCTACAATGCGCACGTTTCCGTCCCTTCTCCCCGGTGGGGACGACTCCGTGGACGGTGGCCGGGCCTCTGCCCGGCATCCACGCGAGTCCCGCCGGCTGTAGCGCAATCGAACCGTAGAAAGGGGCTCCCATGCCCGTCGTTTCCATGAAGGATTTGCTGGAGGCCGGCGTCCATTTCGGTCACCAGACCCGCCGCTGGAACCCGAAGATGAAGCGGTTCATCTTCACCGAGCGCGGCGGCATCTACATCATCGACCTGCAGCAGACGCAGCAGCTCCTGGACGAGGCGCACGACTTCGCCCGGGCGATCGCGGAGCGCGGCGGGTCGATCCTCTTCGTCGGCACGAAGAAGCAGGCGCAGGACGCGGTCCGCGACCAGGCGTCCCGGGTCGGCATGCCGTATGTCAACAACCGCTGGCTCGGCGGTCTCCTGACGAACTGGCGGACGATCTCCGACCGCGTGCAGCGGCTCCACGAGCTGAGGTCGCTGAAGACGGAAGCGCAGCTCGACCTGCTCCCGGCCAAGGAGCGCATCTCGATGGAGGCCGAGCTCGAGAAGCTCGAGGCGAACCTCGGCGGCGTCGCCGACATGCGCCGCCAGCCGGACGCGGTCTTCATCGTCGACCTCCGCAAGGAGCAGCTCGCGGTGCGCGAGGCGCGCCGCCTCGGCCTGCCGGTGATCGCGCTCGTCGACACGAACTGCGACCCCGACGAGGCCGACTACGTCATCCCGGGCAACGACGACGCGATCCGCTCGTGCGGGCTCGTGGTGAAGGCTGTCGCAGACGGCAT
>DASZWR010000089.1:0-80172 GCA_035546215.1 Gaiellaceae bacterium
CCGCCGCTCTTCGTCGGCGCCACGTACAGCGTGTGCGCCTTGCCGTCGAACCGCACCGTCGTGATCCGGCGCGCCTCGTGCGGCCGCACGCCGGGGGCCATCCCGCGCGGGGCGCCGACTTCCATCTGTCCGAACTCGTCCACCTGCTTCAGCCCGGCCGGCCTGGCGGAGCCGAAGTCGATCACGGGGTGGCCGAGCGCGTAGGCCGACGCGACGCCGACCGCGAGGAGCGCGACGACCGCCGCCTGCAGCGTCAACCGGCGGGCCCGTCGACGGCGGGCGCGAAGCAGGACGTCGCCCCAGTCGGGGCCGAACGGGTCGACGGTCTCGGTCATGCTCCCTCCGGGGTGAGGCGGTCACGAAGCTCGGCGTGCGACTGGGAGAGCGTCGCGGCGACGGTCCCCTCCGACACGCCGCAGATGCGCGCGATCTCGGCGTACGGCAGATCGGCGAAGTAGCGCAGGAAGACGACGAGCCGGCGGCGGGGCGGCAGCGCCTGGAGCGCCTCGCGCACGTCGCCGTCGACGGGCGCGAGCTCGGGCGCGGGCTGCTCGGGAGCGAGCTCCCACGACTCGCGGAGGTCGCGCCGCGACCTGAGCGCGCAGTTGACCGCGATGCGCCACACCCACGCCTCGAGGCTCCCGTCGCCGCGGAACCGGCGCCGGTCGCGCAGCGCCCGGGCGAACGTCTCCTGGACGACCTCGCGCGCGGGCTCGACGCCGCCCACGATGCCTGCCACGCCGTTCCGGTACACGGTGAAGCGCGTCCGGTACAGCTCCTCCAGCTGGGCGACGGTTGCGGCCATCCGACGTACAGATCCTGACGCGGCTGGATTCCTTTAGCCGCTACCTTCCCGCCGCATGGATCTCGGTCTGCGCGGCAGAACGGCCATCGTCTGCGGAGCCTCTTCCGGGCTCGGCCTCGCTGCTGCCGAAGCGCTCGCCGAGGAGGGCGCGAACGTGGCCATGCTGGCGCGCAGGCGTGAGCAGCTCGAGCGCGACGCGGAGCGCATCGGCGCGCTCGCCGTGCGCGGCGACGTGACGAACGCCGCCGACCTGGAGCGGCTCGTCGAGCGCACGGTGCAGGCGTTCGGCGGGATCGACGTGCTCGTCTGGAACTCGGGCGGGCCGCCCGGCGGCCCCGCCGCCGGCGTGACCGACGAGCAGCTCGAGGACGCCTTCGAGCTCCTCCTCGCCCCCGCCGTCCGGCTCGTGCGGCTCTGCCTGCCGCACCTCGAGCGCAGCGAGGCGGGCCGCATCGTCGCCGTCACCTCGCTGACCGTGCAGGAGCCGACGCCGAACCTCGCGCTCTCGAACGCGATCCGCCCCGGCCTCGTCGGCTGGCTGAAGACGCTGTCGCGCGAGCTCGGCCCGAAGGGCATCACCGTGAACTGCGTCGCCCCCGGCCGCATCGACACGCCCCGCATGGTCGAGCTGTACGGCGAGGGCGGGCCGCCCGCGGAGGATCTCGCGCAGATCCCGCTCAGGCGCCTCGGGACGCCGCGCGAGTTCGGCGACGTCGTCTGCTTCCTCGCGTCGGCGCGCGCCGCCTACGTGAGCGGCACGACCGTCCTCGTCGACGGCGGCATGTCGCGCGGCCTGCTGTGAGACGGCTCCGCTCCCCGGTCGCGCTCCTCGCGCTCGGGCTCGTCGTGCTCGCGATCCTCCTCGCGGGCTTCGTCATCCCGTCGAGCGACTACATCTTCCTGCCCGACCCCGCCCACCCGGTCGCCCCGCTCGTCACCGTCCAGGGCGGCCGCGACACGACGGCGAAGCGGGGCGGCATCTACTTCGTCGACGTCGTCGTGCGCAAGGCGACGCTCCTCGAGAAGCTCTTCGGGGGGCTGCACGAAGGCGCCGACCTGTACCCGGCGAGCGCCGTGAACCCGCCGGGGACGAACGACCGGGAGCGGCGGCAGATCGACCTGGAGGACATGGCCCAGTCGCAGCAGGTCGCGGCCGCGGTGGCCGAGAAGGCGGCCGGCCGGAAGGTCGTGCTGACGCAGATCGGCGCGCAGGTGTACGAGGTGGAGGCCGGCAAGCCGGCCGACGGGAAGCTCGAGCCGGACGACGTGATCACCGCGGTCGACGGGACCCGCGTGAAGAGCCCCACGGGCGTCTTCGACGCGATGCGGAAGGTCGAGCCGGGCCAGACGGTCGGCTTCACGATCCGCCGCGACAACGTCCAGAAGGCGGTCTCGCTGAAGACCGTGGCCGAGGGAACGGGGAAGGCCCGCCGGGCGGTCGTCGGCGTCTTCCTGCAGACCGCGCTCGACATCCACGTGCCGGTCCCGGTGCGGATCGACGCAGGCGGGGTCGGCGGGCCGTCCGCCGGGCTCGCGTTCGCGCTCGAGGTGCTGAAGCAGCTCGGGCGGAACGTCACGCACGGCCACCGGGTCGCCGCCACCGGCGAGATCTTCCCGGACGGGTCGGTGGGGCCGATCGGGGGCGTGAAGCAGAAGACGATCGGCGCGCGGAAGGCGGGTGTGGACGCGTTCCTCGTCCCGGTTGGGGACAACGCCCGGGTTGCGCGGCGCTATGCGCACGGGCTCCGCATCATCCCTGTGAAGAGTTTTCAACAGGCGTTGCACGCCCTGGCGACGCTGCGCTGAGCTACCGAAATCAGCCCGTTTCGGGCCTGGTCGAAAGTCGCGGAAAATGCACGTTTTCCGTTTAGGCAAGCCCTTTTCGGGGGTCCAGACGAGCCGTAGCATCCCCGTCCGCACGCATCTCCCAGAGACCCGGAAGGACCACCGATGACCCGACAGGACGCTCCGACTTGCGAGGACTGCTATTTCCGCCGTCACGGCCTCTGCGCGATGGCCCCGGAGCGTCCCTGTCCCACCTTCCGTGCCGCGGCGCGCACCCTGCAGCCGCCGCGGCAGCCCCGTCTCGTCCCGCTCGCCGTCTCCGCCGCGGCGGTCGCGTGATGGACGAGCCGGGGCAGCAGCCCGAACAGGACCAGGGGCTCACCAACCGCCTCAAGAAGGGTCGTGAGACGTTCCAGCCGGCGCTCTGGGGCCGCATCATCCTGATCGGGCTCGTCGCGCTCTACGCGCTTCTCTTCGTGGTGCTGAACACGCACCACGTGCGGGTGAGCTTCGTCTTCACCGCGACGCGCGTCTCGGTGATCTGGGTGATCCTCCTGTCGCTCGCCGTCGGCGTCGTGCTCGGCGTGCTCGCGTCGCAGCTACGCCGCCACCGGGATCGCCGCCGCTAGGCGGGCGACTCCCTCGGCGATCTCGTCGACCGAGACGAAGCTGTAGGCGAGGCGCAGCGTGTCGGGGCCGCCGTCGAAGTCGGTGCCCTTCACGAACGTGACGCCTGCGGCCTCGGCGCGGCCGAGCAGCTCGCCGGCATCGACGCCGTCGAGCTCGGCCCACAGGAAGTAGCCCCCGTCGGGCCGCGTGATCCGGACGTCGGGCAGCGTCCGGTCGAACGCCTGGAGCATCGCGTCGCGCCGCGCGCCGAGCAGCTTCCGCACGCGCTCGAGGTTCGGCTCGAAGAGGCCGCGCGAGACGAACTCGTTGACGGTCGCCTGTCCGAGCAGCACCGGCGTGATGTAGGTCGACGTCGCGGTCGCCTCGATCTGCTTCGCGAGTGCGTCGGGGAACACGAACCAGCCGACGCGGAGCCCGGGCGCGATCGTCTTCGAGAACGAGGAGCTGTAGGCGGTCTGCCCCTCCGAGAGCTCGAACAGCGACGGCAGCGGCTCGCCGTCGAAGCGGACGAGGCCGTACGGGTCGTCCTCGAGGACGAGCAGGTCGTGCTCGCGGGCGAGCTCCACGATCCGCTTGCGGCGCTCCACGCTCAGGGTGCGGCCGCTCGGGTTCTGGAAGGTCGGGATCAGGTAGAGGAACGCCGGCCGGTCGCCCTGCGCGAGCGCCGCCTCGAGCGCATCGGGATCGAGGCCCTCGTTGTCGCAGTTCAGGCCGACCACCTCGGCGCCGAGCTCCCGCAGGATCTTCAGCGGCCGGTCGTACGTGGGCCGCTCCACGAGCACGCGCTTCCCCGGCGCGAGCCGCTGCGCCAGGAACACGAAGCCCTGCAGCGAGCCGTTCGTGATGAACACCCGGCCGGGATCGACGCCGTGACGGTCCGCGATCCACTGCCGGAGCGGTGCGTAGCCGGGCGAGGGGCCGTAGGAGAGGATCGTGCGTCCGTCGCGCTCGAGCGCGGCCCGCGCGCAGTCGGCGAGATCGTCGACCGGCAGGCATTCGGGCGCGGGGACGCCCCGCGCGAAGGAGATGGTGTCCACGAGCCCAGGCTAGCCGACGCGCCGGCAGATGCTGACCATGTACCCGAGGCCGGCCACCTTCGTGTGCACGGTCGTCCAGCTGAGCTGCACCACGGCGCCGTCCGGGCGCGTGAAGCTCGACGTCCCCTCGAACGGGCTCGTCGCCCGCACGGCCTCGATCTCGTCCGCGGCCTCGTTCGGCGAGAGCGCGCCGACGCGCATGCCCACGAGCTCCTCGCGCGAGAGGCCGACGAGCGCGCACGCCGCCTCGTTGACTGCGACGTAGTGGCGCTCCTCGTTCCACACGAAAACCGCCACGCCCTCGAGGAAGTCGATCGCCTCGCCCAGGAGCGACCGCTGGAGGAGCTGCTCCGTCTCGGCGCTCATCCGCTCGGCAGCTCGACGACGAAGCGCGCGCCGCGCGGCTCGCCGCGCTCGTAGCGCAGCTCGCCCTGGTGCGCCCGCGCGTACGCCTGGGCGATCGCGAGGCCGAGCCCGGTCCCGGCCACTCGGTCCCTCGCCACCCCCGCCCGGACGAACCGGTCGAAGAGCGTCTCCTCGATCTCGGGCGCCACGCCGTCGCCGTCGTCCTGCACCGCGACGATCAGCGTGCCGTTGTTGGCCTGCGCCGTCACGGTCACCGGGGCGCGGCCGTACCGCAGGGCGTTCGTGACGAGGTTGCTGACGATGTGGTCGAAGATCTCCGGGTCGACGGTCGCCGGCGACGTCTGCTGGACGTCCACGCGCACCTCGCCGTGACGGGGTCCCGCGGCGATCGCCACCACCTCGGCGAGACGCGAGGCGACGTCGAGCGGCTGCGGGCGGAGGGCGACCGCGTCGGCGTCGAGCCGGGACAGGTCGAGGAGCTGCTCGACGAGCCCGGCCATCCGGCGGGTCTGCTGCTCGAGCGCGGCGCGGAGCTCGACCTTCTGGCCCTCGGCGAGGCGGTCGCCGAGATGGTTCAGCGTCTGGACGAAGCCGTGGATCGTCGTCACCGGGGTGCGCAGCTCGTGCGCCGCGAGCGCGACGAAGTTCGTCATCAGCTCGTTCGCCCGCTCGAGAGCGAGGCGCAACTCGTGCTCCTGCTCGAACAGGCGCACACGGTCGAGCGCGGTCGCCGTGAGCGCGCAGATCGCCTCGAGCGTCCGCAGCTCGTCCTCGCCGAAGAACGGGGCGTACGGCGACGTCCACGCGACCATCCGCACGCCCGGCTGGACGATCTCGACGCCGTCCTCGTCCCCTCCGACCGGCCCGTAGGAGGCGAGGAGCTCGCCCTCCTCGGCGTAGACGGCGACGCTGCGCGCCCCGACGATCGCGGCCGACGGGCCGACGATCCGCTCGGCGATCTCGCGCCCTGTGATCGCGAGCGTCACCAGGTCGCGCATCGCGTCCTGCAGCCGCTGCGCCTCCTGCTCGCGCCAGTAGGCGCGCACGAGCTGCGGCGGCTCGACGCCGAGGTAGAAGGCGACGAGCGCGACGAAGCCGAGCACCTGGCTGAGCGCCGCGGCGGTCGAGTGCGTGTCCGACGAGAAGGCCGTGCCGAGCAGCGCGATCGTCAGCACGGCCGCGGCGAACGAGAGCATCCGCATCCGGTTCGCGGCGACCGCCGGGAGGCCGCGTCCCGCCCGCCAGAGGCGCACGGTGACGACGACCGAGAGCAGCGACCAGTGGACGAAGAACACGACGACGTAGACGACGAACGCGGTCGGCCAGCTCTCCCCCGCCGACGGGATGTGCGGCAGGCTGAGCGTGAAGACGGTCAGGCCGACGGTGAGCGACGCGACCGCCTGCTGGAGCCGCCGGCCGGGCGGCACGAACTCGGTCGCGAAGCGGTAGAGCAGGTACGGGAAGAGGACGAGCAGCTCGATGTCGAGCCGCTGCGCGAGGAAGCCGGGGACGCCGTGCGGGTGCGCGGGCACCGCGCGGCCGAGCGTGACGAGCAGCGCGATCGCGAGGAACGCCGCGGCGAGCCACGCGGAGACGTTGTCGCGCCTCCGCCTCCAGCGCAGGATCGCGAGCGTCGCCACGACCACGAGGAGGATCGTGTTCGCGATGGAAAAGACGATGTAGAGCGCGTGCAAACCGCTGCCCCCCTTCGACGCCGGCCGAATCGTACGCCTAAGTCCGCTCTTAGGCGAGAGCGTCACAATGTCGCCGTGAGCGCGCGTGTCCTCGTGGTCGACGACGACCCGGCCGTCAGGTCGGCGGTCTCGCGGGCGCTGCGTGTCGACTACGACGTCGAGGTGGCCGCGGACGGCGCCGAGGCGCTCGCGCAGCAGGCGTCGGCACCCGCCGACGTGATCGTCCTCGACCTGCTGATGCCGGAGATCGGCGGCATCGAGGTGTGCCGCTCGCTGCGCCGCCGCGACGATCCGGTGCCGATCCTCGTCGTGACCGCGCGCGACGCCGTCGACGATCGCGTCGAGGGCCTCGACGCCGGCGCGGACGACTACCTCGTGAAGCCGTTCGCGATCGAGGAGCTGCGCGCCCGCGTGCGCGCGCTGCTGCGCCGCACCGGCGCCGCGGACGGGACGCTGAAGTTCGCCGACGTGACACTCGACCCGGCGACCCGCGAGGTGCACCGCGGCGGCCGCCGCCTGCAGCTGACGCGCACGGAGTTCAACCTGCTCGAGCTGTTCCTGCGCAACCCGCGCCAGGTGCTGACCCGCTCGCAGATCTACGAGCGGGTGTGGGGCTACGACTTCGGCGCGACCTCGAACGCGCTCTGGGTGTACATCGGCTACCTGCGGCGGAAGCTGGAAGAGGGCGGCGAGCCGCGGCTCCTCCACACCGTGCGCGGCGTCGGCTACGCCCTCCGCGAGGAGCCATGAGCTTCCGCCAGCGGGTGACGCTGCTGACGGCGCTCGCGATCGCCGTCACGGTTGCGGGAGCGTCGGTCGCCGTGTGGCTGATCGCGAAGCGCGAGCTGTACGAGACGCTCGACTCGACGATCGCCACGCAGGCGCAGGCCGGCGGCTTCTTCAACCGCAGCCCGTTCACGGTGATTGTCGAGCCCACCGGCGAGCAGCACGGGCAGCTGGCGTTCCTGCTCCCGATCACGAACCGCGAGCGGAAGCTGATGGCCGCCGGTGAGGGCTACTACTTCGCGAACCAGACCGTGCACGGCTTCCAGCTGCGCCAGCTCGTCCAGGCGCGATCGGACGGGTCGCTCTCGATCACCGTCGGGACGCTCGGCCCGACGAAGCACGCGCTCGTCCGCATCAGGTTCTGGATCCTGCTCGTCGGCGGGATCGGGATCGCCGTCGCCGCCGCTCTCGCCGCGCTCGTCGCGACGGCGGCGTTGCGGCCGGTGCGGCGGCTGACCGCGGCGGCCGAGAACGTCGCAGCGACCGGCGACCTGTCGGAGCGCGTCGCGGTCGACGGCGCCGACGAGCTCGGCCGCCTCGCGGTGCGGTTCAACGGGATGCTCGAGGCGCTCGAGGACTCGGTGGGGCGCCAGCGGCGGCTCGTCGCCGACGCGTCGCACGAGCTGCGGACGCCGCTCACCGCGGCGCGCACGAACATCGACCTCGTCCGCGAGGGGCGACTCCCCGAGGAGGAGGTGCGGCGGGCCCTCGACGAGGCGTCGGTGGAGCTCGACTCGCTGACGACGCTCGTGTCGGATCTCGTCGAGCTCGCCCGCGGCACGGAGCGGAAGCTCCGCGTCGAGGACGTGCAGCTCGACGACCTGGTGGCGGCGATGGTCGAGCGGGCGAAGGCGCGCGCGCCGGAGACGACGTTCGTCACCTCGCTGTCGCCGACGCACGTGCTGGTCGACCCGATGCTGGTGGAGCGGGCGGTGTCGAACCTGCTCGACAACGCCGTCAAGTACGGCGCGCCGGGCACGCCGATCGAGGTGACGGTGCGCGACGGCGAGGTGGTGGTGGCCGACCACGGCCCGGGCATCGCGGAGGAGGATCTGCCGCGCATCTTCGACCGCTTCTACCGGGCCGCCGGCGCGCGGGCGAAGCCGGGCGCGGGTCTCGGCCTCGCGATCGTGCGCGAAGCGGCCGAAGCGCACGGCGGCAAGGCGACAGCGGAGTCGACCGCCTCGGGCGCGCGCTTCCGCCTGTCCCTCCCGGCCACGGCGTAGCGAGCTTCCCGGCGTCTGAGCCGCGTCAGACGCGGCTCAGACGAAGCTCAGACGCCGGACGCGAGCTGTGACGCGAATGCGACGAGAGTGTGACGGGCGCCGGTACCTTCGGCGATCGTGGGCTTGCGGCGGAATCGCGACTTCCTGCTCTACCAGGCGGGGCAGCTCCTCTCGTCCGTCGGGAGCTCCTTCTCGTCCGTCGCGTACCCGCTGCTCGTCCTCGCGCTCACGCACTCGCCCGCGCAGGCCGGCCTCGTCTCGTTCATCCGCCTGCTGCCGTTCCCGCTGCTCGGGCTCGCGGCCGGGCTCGCGTCCGACCGCTTCGACCGGAAGCGGCTGATGCTCGGCGCCGACCTGCTCCGCGCGCTCGCGATGGGCGGCATCGCCGCCGTCGTCTGGCGCGGAGCGGGCTTCTGGCCGATCCCGCTGCTCGCGCTCGCCGACGGCACCGGCGACGTCTTCTTCGGCGCCTGTTCCAGCGCCGTCCTCCGCTCGGTCGTGCCGGCGGAGCAGCTGCCGGAGGCCGTCTCGGTGCAGCAGGGACGGGCGGCGGCGGTCGGGATCGGCGGACCGCCCGCCGGCGGCGCGCTCTTCGCCGTCGCGCGCCTCCTGCCGTTCGCGATCGACGCCGTCTCGTACGCCTTCTCCTTCCTCGCGCTGCTGGCGATGCGCACACCGTTCCAGCAGCCGCGGGAGCCGCGGCCGTGGCGCATCCGCGCCGACCTCGCCGAGGGGTTCCACTTCCTCTGGCGGCACCCGTTCCTCCGCACCACGTCCTTCTTCTACGCCGCCGGCAACGTGACGATCCCCGCGGTGCTGTTCGTGCTCGTCGTCGAGGGCCGCCACGCCGGCCTCTCCGGCGGGGAGATCGGCGCGCTGCTCGCGGCGTTCAGCGCCGGGATCCTGGCGGGCTCGTTCCTCGGACGCGCCGTCCGCGCGCGGCTCTCTCTCCGCGCCGTCGTCCTCTGCGAGGCCTACTCCGGCCTCCTGCTCGTGGCGTTCGTCGTGTGCCCGAGCGTCTGGGTGCTGCTCGCCGCCGCCGTCCCGCAGGCGGTCGTGCTGCCGATCACCGACTCCTACGTGATCGCCCGCCGGATCGCCGCGACGCCCGACCACCTGCTCGGCCGCGCCGAGGCCGTGCGGATGACGATCGCCCGCACCGCGCAGCCGCTCGGCCCGCTCGCGGCGGGGCTCCTGATCGCCGGAGCGTCCGCGCGCGTCGCCGTCGCGTGCTTCCTCGCACTCGCCGTCGCCGTCGCCGTCTACGCGACGACCGCTCCCGCGCTGCGCGACCCGCCGCCGCTCGTCTAGGACGCGGCGGCGACGACGAGCTCGGCGACCTCGGTCGGCGTCGTGCCGACCTTGATCCCCACCGCCTCGAGCGCGTCCTTCTTCGCCTGGGCGGTGCCCGACGAGCCGGAGATGATCGCGCCCGCGTGCCCCATCGTCTTGCCGGGCGGCGCCGAGAAGCCGGCGATGTACGAGAACACCGGCTTCGACATGTTCTCGCTCACCCAGGCAGCAGCCTTCTCCTCCTCGTCGCCGCCGATCTCCCCGACGAGCACCACGTACTTCGTCTCGGGGTCCGCCTCGAACTTCTGGAGGATGTCGATGAAGCCGGAGCCGACCACCGGGTCGCCGCCGATGCCGACGATCGTGGAGTTGCCGAGCCCGCGCTGGGCCAGCTCGTTGCCGATCTGGTAGGTCAGCGTCCCCGACCGCGAGACGAGCCCGATCGAGCCGGGCTGGAACACCTCGGCCGGGATGATCCCGACGTTCGCCTTGCCGGGCGAGAGGACGCCCGGGCAGTTCGGGCCGATCAGCGTGATCCCCTTGGGACGCACGTACGTGTAGACGCGCAGCATCTCGTGCGCCGGCACGTGCTCGGTGATGCAGATGATCGTCTTGATGCCGGAGTCGGCCGCCTCGTAGATCGCGTCGGCGGCGAAGCGCGCCGGCACGAAGATCAGCGAGGTGTTGGCGCCGGCCTCGCCGACGGCCTCGGCGACCGTGTCGTAGACCGGGACGCCCTCGACGTCCTGCCCGCCCTTGCCCGGCGTGACGCCGGCGACGAGGTTCGTGCCGTACGCGCGGTTGCGCAGGCCGTGGAAGCGCCCTTCGGAGCCGGTCAGACCGGCGACGACGAGCTTCGTGTCGCTGTCGACGATGATCGCCATCGCATCTACACCTTCTTCGCCTTGAGGATGATCTTGGTGTCCTGCCAGGTGGTGCCGTCCTCGCTCGTGACGGCGGAGAGCAGCTCGCGCACGCGCTCGGCCGTCTCGCCCGCGCAGTCGGTGCGCGCGAGCCAGTCGTCGAGGACGTGCGTCTTGCGGAAGCCTTCGACGTGGACGACCGAGAGGCCGGCGTCCTCGAGGAACGAGCGCCACTCGGCCTCCGTGTAGTTCTGCGCGTGCGAGGGGTCGCGCAGCTTCTCGGCCTGCTCGACCTCGTCGGAGGTGAAGAGCGTGTCCTCGACGACGACCGTGTCGCGCGTGACGCGCGCCATCTCGCCCACCGCGCCGCGGATGTCCGAGAAGTGGTGCGGCGCGATCCGCGTGACGACGACGTCGAACGAGCCGTCGTCGAACGGCAGCTTCTCCGCGGGCGCGACGACGTCGGGCTCCATCCCGGCGGCGGCGTCGGTCGTGACCACGTCGACGCCGGCCTCGCGCAGCTTGCGGGCGACGTGGCCGCCGCCCGTCGCGACGTCGAGCGCGCGCAGCCCCTCGTGCGGCTCGCAGAGGCCGACCACGGTGTCGAGATCCGGGTCCTTGGCGTGCGTCGCCGAGTTGCGGTACGCCTCGAGCCGGTCGTTCCAGGCGTTCCCGGTCACTTCTGCGACTTCCTGGCGCGCAGGATGACGATCGGCGACGTCCAGGTCGCGCCGTCGTCCGACGAGAGCGGCCGGAGCAGCTCCCGGATGCGCGGGCGGTCGGCCTGGGGCGTGTCGGTGCGGTCGAGCCAGCCGTCGAACTCGAGCGGCATCGCGTAGTGCTCGACGCGCTCGACCTCGAGTCCGGCGTCGGTCAGCAGCTCGCGCCACTCCTCCTCGGAGAGCGACCGCACGTGGCTCGGGTCGCGGAGCTTCTCGGCCTGCTCGGTCTCCTCGTCGGTGTAGTGGTGATCCTCGATCACGAGCAGGCTGTTCGCGATGCGCGCCATCTCGCCGACGGCGTCGCCGATCGACTCGAAGTGATGGGCGGCGAGCCGGTTGACGACCACGTCGAACGAGCCGTCGGCGAACGGCAGGTGCTCGGCCCGCGCGATCACGTCGGGCTGCATGCCGGGCGCCGGGTCGACCGTGACGACCTCCGCCCCGGCCTCGCGCAGCCGCCGCGCGACGTGCCCGCCGCCGGTCGCCACGTCGAGCACCTTCACGCCGGGCCTCGGCTCGCACATCTCGACGACCGTGTCGAGATCGGGGCCGCCGGCGTGCACCGCGGAGGTGCGGTACCGCTCGGCCCGCTCGCTCCAGGGATCGGAGGCTCCGGCGCCGGCAGAGCCGGCACCTACGCCCTTGCCTGCCGGCTCCGTCGAGCCTACGCCGGTCACGCCGCGAGCTCGACGGCGCGGCGCGCGGCGTCGAGCATCGTCGGTTCCACGTGCAGGTTGGCGGGCGCCGCGTCGGCGAGGATCCGCCGACCCTCCTCCGCGTTCGTGCCGTCGAGCCGGACGACGATCGGCGTCTCGATCTGCATCTGCGAGAGCGCCTCGAGGATGCCGCGTGCGACCTCGTCGCAGCGCGTGATCCCGCCGAAGATGTTGAAGAAGATCGACTTCACCTGCGAGTCGGCCGTGATCACCTCGAGGGCGTCGACGACGCCCTGCGCGTTGCCGCCGCCGCCGAGGTCGCAGAAGTTCGCCGGCTGCCCGCCCGCCACGACGACGACGTCCACCGTCGACATCGAGAGGCCGGCGCCGTTGCCGAGGATCCCGACCGAGCCGTCGAGCTTCACGTAGGTGACGCCCTTCTCGCGCGCGAGCGCCTCGAGCGGGTCGGCGGCGCTCGTGTCGCGGAACTCGGCGATGTCCGGGTGCCGGTAGAGCGCGGAGTCGTCGACCGTGAACTTGGAGTCGAGCGCCTTCACCACGCCGTCGGGCGTGACGATCAGCGGGTTGATCTCGGCGAGCATCGCGTCGCACTCGACGAAGCAGCGGTAGAGCTTCCCGATGATGTCGGCGATCTGCTTCTGCTCGTTCGGGTCGTCGACGCCGGCGCCGTACACGAGCCGGCGCGCGACCCACGGCTGGAAGCCCTGGAGCGGGTCGACGTGGAGGCGGACGAGCGCGTCGGGACTCTTCGCGGCGACCTCCTCGATCTCCACCCCGCCCTGCGTGGTGAACATGAAGAGCGGCTTCTTCGCGCCCCGGTCGAAGGTGACCGAGAGGTAGTACTCCTTCGCGATGTCGGAGGCCTGCTCGAGCCAGAGCGTCTTCACGACATGCCCGCGGATGTCGAGGCCGATGATGTCCTTGGCCTTCTGCTCGGCGTCGGCCGGGTCGTCGGCGAGCTTGACCCCGCCCGCCTTCCCGCGGCCGCCGGTGAGCACCTGCGCCTTGACGACGACGGGACCGCCGAGCTCCTCGGCCGCCTGCCTCGCCTCCTCGGGCGTCGTCGCGACCCGGCCCTCGGAGACCGGGATCCCGAAGCGCTTGAAGAGCTGCTTGCCCTGATACTCGTAGAGGTCCATCGGCCGGGCGTGAGACTAGCGACACAGGTAGCCTCGCCGTCGATGGAAGCGATCGTGGTGGAGGCCCTTCGCAAGCGCTACGGCGAGGTGCAGGCACTGGACGGCGTCTCGTTCAGCGTGCGCGAGGGCGAGGTGTTCGGGCTGCTCGGGCCGAACGGCGCGGGCAAGTCGACGACCGTCCGCTGCCTCGTCACGCTGACGAAGCCCGACGACGGCTCCGCCTCGGTCGCCGGCCGCGACGTGCGCCGCGAGACGGCCGCCGTGCGCAAGGCGATCGGCTACGTGCCGCAGGACTCGGGCGTCGACGGGTTCGGCACCGGCCGCGAGAACCTGATGCTGCAGGGCCGCGTCCAGGGCATGGGCGGCCGCGAGCTGCGCGAGCGCGCCGAGGAGCTGCTCGAGCTCGTCGGGATCGCGGACGCCGCCGACCGCATCGTCCGCAACTACTCGGGCGGCATGCGCCGCCGCCTCGACATCGCGCTCGGCCTGGTGCACCGGCCGCGCGTCCTCTTCCTCGACGAGCCGACGACCGGCCTCGACCCGGAGGCGCGCGTCGCGATGTGGGAGGAGGTGTCGCGCCTCGCGCAGGCGGAGTCGCTGACCATCCTCCTGACGACGCACTACCTCGAGGAGGCCGACCAGCTCGCCGACCGGCTCGCGATCGTCTCACAGGGGAAGGTCGTGGTCGAAGGGACCCCGACCGAGCTGAAGGGGCGGCTCGCCGGCGACGCCGTGCAGGTGGAGGTCGAGAACGGCGAGGTCGGCCGCACGCAGGAGGTGCTCGCGGGCGTCGGCGCGCGGCCCGAGCAGGTGCTCGACGGCCGCACGGTCGTCGCGCGCGTCGAGCACGGCGGGCGGGCGCTCCCGGGGATCATCTCGGCGCTCGAGGGCGCGGGCGTCTCCGTCGCCTCGGTGTCGGTGAGCAGGCCGTCCCTCGACGACGTCTACCTCCACTTCACCGGCCGCGACTTCGGACAGGAGGACCGCGCAGCATGACCGTGGCCCGGCACACCTGGTACATGACCGTCCGGCAGGCCCGGAACCTGATGCGCGAGCCGATCTGGATCGCGCTCCTGCTCGTGCAGCCGATGGTGTGGCTGATCCTCTACGGGCAGCTCTTCAAGAACCTGACGCGGCTCGGCGGCTTCGGCACGACGTCGTACATCACGTTCCTCGCGCCGGCGATCGTCGTCATGAACGCGTTCTTCGGCGCCACGTGGAGCGGCATGTCGATGATCAACGACCTCGACCACAAGGTCGTCGAGCGGTTCCTCGCCACGCCGGCGTCGCGGCTCTCGATCGTGCTCTCGCAGATCGTCCGCTCGGCGATCACGGCGGCGATCCAGGCGCTCATCATCCTGCTCGTCTCGCTCGCCCTCGGCGTGCGGATCCACGCAGGGGCGCTCGGATGGATCGTGATCATGGTCGCCGGCGTGCTCGTGAACAGCGCGTTCGCCGGGCTCTCGCAGGCGATCGCGCTCCTCACGCGGCGCGAGGCGACGATGATCGCGGTGGCGAACTTCATCGGCCTGCCGCTGCTCTTCCTCTCGACGACGATGAACGCGCGTTCGCAGATGCCGCACTGGATGCGCGAGGTGGCGCGGTTCAACCCGGTCGACTGGGGCGTGCAGGCGGCGCGCGAGGTCGCGCTCCCGGGCACGTCGTGGTCGAGCGTCGGCTGGCACCTGCTGCTCCTGCTCGCGCTCACCGCGGTCACCGCCGCATGGGCGACGCGCACGTTCGGCGCGTACCAGCGCTCGCTCTAGACGATCGAGCAGATCCGGTCGCCGACGGAGATCGGCTGGAGCGCCTCGACCGCGAGCTCGGTGACGGTGCCGGCCACCGACGCCGACACCTCGTTCTCCATCTTCATCGCCTCGATGATGCAGACCACCTGGCCGGCTTCGACCTCGTCGCCGTCGGCGACCTTCACCGCGAGGACGGTGCCCTGCATCGGGCTGACGATCGCGCCCGACCCGTGCGCCCCGTGGGCGGCCGCGCGCTCCCGGCGGCGCCGTGCCAGCTCGCGGTAGGGCGGCTCGGGCACGAGCACCTTCACGTCGACGCGGCGGCCGTCGACCTCGGCCGTCGTCGCGCGCTGCTCGGTGCTCGCAACGGAGAGCGCGCCCGCGGGGAGCTCCCCGGCGAGCTCCTCCGCCTGCGCCGCGAGCTCGGGCGACTCGACGACGCCGTGGCAGGTCTCGCCGGCCCGGAAGCAGGGGTGCGAGAGGAGCGCCTTGTGGAACCCGATCAGCGTCTTGACGCCGCCGATCTCGTACTCGCCGAGCGCCCGCAACATGCGGCCGATCGCGTCGTCCCGGTCGGCGCCGTGCACGATCAGCTTCGCCACCATCGGGTCGTAGAGCGGCGAGACGACCGAACCGGCGGCGACGCCGGAGTCGACGCGCACGCCCGGGCCCGACGGCTCGCGGTACCAGGTGATCGTCCCCGGCGAGGGCAGGAAGCCCGCGGCGGGATCCTCCGCGTTGATGCGGCACTCGATCGCGTGCCCCTGCAGGCGGATCTCGTCCTGCCCGAACGGAAGCGGCTCGCCCTGCGCGACCTTGACCTGCGCACGCACGAGGTCGACGCCGGCCACGAGCTCGGTGACGGTGTGCTCGACCTGGATGCGCGTGTTCATCTCCATGAAGTAGTAGGAGCCGTCGGGGGCGAGCAGACCCTCGATCGTCCCCGCGGAGCGGTAGCCCGCGGCGCGCGCGGCGTCGACGGCGATCTGCCCGATGCGCGCGCGCAGCTCCTCCGACACCGCGGGCGACGGCGTCTCCTCGACGAGCTTCTGGTGGCGGCGCTGGATCGTGCAGTCGCGCTCGCCGAGGTGGACGACGTTGCCGTGCGCGTCGGCGAGCACCTGCACCTCGACGTGGCGCGGGTCCTCGAGGTAGCGCTCGACGTACACGGACGCGTCGGCGAAGTACGACCGGCCCTGCCGCTGCGCGGACTCGAACGCGCCGGCGGCCTCCTCGGCCGACCGGACGATCTCCATCCCCTTGCCGCCGCCGCCCGCCGCCGCCTTGATCAGCAGCGGGTAGCCGATCTCCTCGCCGAGCGCGACCACCTCCTCGGCCGAGCCGACCGGGTCGGTGGTGCCGGGGATGATCGGCACCCCGGCCGCCTGCATCGCCTGGCGGGCCCGCGTCTTCGAGCCCATCAGCTCGATCGCCTCCGGCGGCGGGCCGATCCAGACGAGGCCGGCCTCCTCGACGGCGCGGGCGAACGCGGCGTTCTCGGACAGGAAGCCGTAGCCCGGGTGGATCGCGCCCGCGCCCGTCGCGCGGGCCGCCTCGATCAGCTTCGGGACGACCAGGTAGCTCTCGGCGGACGCGGCGCCGCCGAGCGCGTACCCCTCGTCGGCATAGCGCGGGTGCATCGCAACCCGATCGACATCCGAGTAGACGGCGACCGAGCCGATGCCCATGTCCCGGAGCGTCCGGAAGATGCGGACCGCGATCTCTCCCCTGTTCGCGACGAGGACCTTGTCGAACATGGCCGTATTCTCTCGACAGATGAGCGTCGCCGATCAGCTGACCGTCGCCCGCGCCGCCTCCGTGCCCGTCGTGGTGCTCCTCTTCGCGTGGCCGTTCGGGGGCCACGACTACTGGGCGACGGGCGTCTTCATCGCCGCCATGGCGACCGACTGGTTCGACGGCCGCATCGCGCGCCGCTCGGGCCGGACCTCCTCGATCGGCTCCCTGCTCGACCCGATCGCCGACAAGCTGCTCGTGATGGCGACGCTGATCGTGCTGATCGACCAGCACGTCTTCCCGGCCTGGATGGTCGCGGCGATCGTCGCCCGCGAGCTGCTCGTCTCGGGGCTCCGCCAGGCCGCGGTCGAGCGCGGCGTCGTGATCGCGGCGCGCGACCTCGCGAAGCTGAAGACGTGGGCCCAGGCGATCGCCGCCGCGGTCGGCGGGTTCGCGGCCGCGGGCGTCTGGAGCGACCGGGCCGCCTGGTGGACGCTGCTCGTCGCCCTCGCGCTGACCTGGATCTCGGGGCTCGACTACGCGCGCTCGGCTCCGAGCGTGCTGCGCGGCCGCGCCGTCGCGGGCTAGCGCGCCGCAGCGCGCCCGCTCTCGACGCACCAGGCGTCGAACGCCGCCCAGCAGCTCAGGTAGTCGCCGAGCTTGCGCAGGCCGTCCTCGACCTCCGCCCGGACGGCGAAGGTGCAGTGGACGCAATACGGCCGGTCGGGAGCGGTCTCGTTTTCACCACACCGGATGCACATGACACGTGGTGAACGGACATCGGCTCCTCGCGGTTACTCCTGAAGGGCCTCGTCGATCCCGGCCCGCCACCACGGATCGGGGGCGCCGGCCTCCGGGAGCGCGAGCTCGGCGGCGATCGCCCGTGCCACCTCCTCCGGTTGCGGCGGATCGAGCTCGACGTCCATCCGGGGCACCCTACTGCCCCGGAGCACGATCACCCGTTCGAGTGATTCCGGTGGTCAGAAGGGTGAAGTCACCCCTTCGGGTGATATCGCCGCTCAAAGCCGTGACCCAAGATCCACCCAATGCGGCACTCGGACAGAAGGGCACACCAAATGCTTCAGTGGAACTCCAAGCGGTCGGTTGTCTTGCTCGTGGCACTCGTCGTGGCGGTCGCGGCGGTCCTCGGCAACTTCAGCTGGGCGCTCTTCAACTTCTCCTGGTAGCCGGCCGCGCCTAGCACGATGCGCGGTCGGGCGCTCCCTCCCGCGAGGCTGCTCGCGGTCGTCGCGCCCGTTTCCCTGGTCGGCGTCGTCGCGTACCTCGCGGCGACGTTTTCCTTTGCCCGGGATCCCGGGTCGGCCACGACGATCGTCGGCGTCGTCGCATTCCTGCTCGCGTCGATCCTGGCGGAGCGCTTCCCCGTCCCCGTCGACGGGGCCGACGCGTACGGCGTCTCGCTGGGCTTCGTCTTCGCGGTCGCGGCCCTCGTCCTCTTCGGCTGGGCGCCGGCGACGTTCGTCTACGTGACCGCGCCCGCGCTCGTGCAGCTCGCCGACCGGCGGCCCTTCATCCGCACCGTCTTCAACGCCGGCGTCTTCGGCATCTGCAGCACGCTCGCCGGGCTCGTGCTCCACCAGCTGCACGGCAGCGACGCGCTCGCGAGCCTCGCGCAGGTGTCGATCACCGCCGCGATCCTCTACGCGGTCAACATCCCGATCGTCACCGCCGCGATCGCGGCCTCCGGCTCCGAGCTCGGGTACTTCACGCTGATCCGCTCGAACGCCCGCTGGACGGCGCTCCCCTTCACGCTGATGGCCTCGACGGCGCTGATGCTGGTCGTCCTCTGGCAGCGGACGCCGTTCCTGTTCGCGGCGCTCGTCGGCCCGCTCGTCGCGATCTCGCTCTACCAGCGCTCCACCCACCGCGCCCTGAACGCGATGCGGCTCGCGCTCACCGACCCGCTGACGGGGCTGGGCAACCACCGCCACTTCCACGAGCGGCTGCAGCGCGAGCTCGCCGCGGCCGAGGAGTCGGGCGGCACGGTCTCCCTGTGCCTGCTCGACGTCGACAACTTCAAGCAGATCAACGACCAGTGGGGCCACCCCGCGGGCGACCGCGTCCTCTCCTCGGTCGCCGGCCGCCTGCGCCAGGGCGGCGAGGCGTTCCGGCTCGGCGGCGACGAGTTCGCCGTGCTGCTCGTCGGGGTCGACGACCGGCAGGCCGTGGCGACGGCCGAGGCGATCGTGGCGCGGATCGGCGAGGCGGACCTCGGCATCGTCGACTCGATCACGGTGAGCGCGGGCGTCGCGTCGTACCCGCAGCACGGGCGCGAGCGCGACGCGCTGATCCGGCTCGCCGACGGTGCGCTCTACTGGGCGAAGGAGCACGGGAAGAACCAGGTGCGGCTCGCGCGGACCGACGTGGTCGAGCTGTCCGAGTTCCGCCGCGTCGCCGGCGGCGCCGACCGGGTGGCGCGCTTCCGCGCGGCCGCCTCGCTCGCGCGCGCGGTCGACTCGCGGGACGCGTACACCGGCAGCCATTCCGAGCGCGTCGCGTCCCTCTCTGCGGCGATCGCCGAGCAGCTCGGTCTCCCGGCCGACGAGATCGAGCTGGTGCGGCTGGCGGGCAGCCTGCACGACCTCGGCAAGCTCGCGATCCCGGAGGAGATCCTGCAGAAAGACGCCTCGCTCTCGAGCGCCGAGTGGCTCGTCGTGCAGCGCCATCCGCAGATCGGTTACCGCATGCTCGAGAGCCTCGGCGTCGACCCGATCGCCGACTGGGTGCTCCACCACCACGAGCGGTGGGACGGGAGCGGCTACCCGGACGGCCTGGCCGGCGAGGAGATCCCGCTCGGCGCGCGCATCATCTTCGTCGCGGACGCGTACGACGCGATGACGTCGAGCCGCCTCTACCGCTCGCCGCTGGCGCGCGACACCGCGCTGGCGGAGGTCGACCGCTGCGCGGGCGCCCAGTTCGACCCGGAGGTCGTGCGCGCGTTCCTCGCGGTGTCCGGCGTGCTCGCCCCCATCGGGGTCTGACCCCTCGCCCTAGAGCGGGATGTTCCCGTGCTTGCGCGGCGGGCGCCGCTCGCGCTTCGTGATCGCCGTCTTCAGCGCGTCGATCAGCACCGGCCGCGTGCGGCGCGGCTCGATCACCTCGTCGACGTAGCCGCGCTCGGCGGCCGCGTACGGGTTCGCGAACCGCTCGCGGTACTCGGCGATCAGCTCCGCGCGGCGGGCGTCCGGGTCGGCGGCCTCCGCGAGCTCGTTGCGGAAGATGATGTTCACGGCGCCGTCCGGGCCCATGACGGCGACCTCGGCGGTCGGCCACGCGAAGTTGAAGTCGGCGCGGACGTGCTTGGAGCTCATGACGTCGTAGGCGCCGCCGTACGCCTTGCGCGTGATCACCGTCAGCTTCGGCACGGTCGCCTCGCAGTAGGCGTAGAGGAGCTTCGCGCCGTGGCGGATGATCCCGCCCCACTCCTGCGCCGTCCCCGGCAGGAACCCCGGCACATCGACGAACGTGACGAGCGGGATGTTGAACGCGTCGCAGGTGCGGACGAACCGCGCCGCCTTCTCCGACGAGTTGATGTCGAGCACCCCGGCCAGCGAGTGCGGCTGGTTGCCGACGACGCCGACGCTGTAGCCGCCGAGCCGGGCGAACCCGCACACGACGTTGTCGGCGAAGAGCGGCTGGATCTCGAGGAAGTCGCCGTCGTCGACGACCGCCGCGATCACCGCCTTCATGTCGTACGGCTTCGTCGCCTCGTCCGGGATCAGCGTGTCGAGCTCGGGCGCCTCGCGGTCGACCGGGTCGGACGGCGGGTCGAACGGCGTCGGCTCCTGGTTGTTCTGCGGCAGGAAGCTGAGCAGGTAGCGCGCGTCCTCGAGCGCCGCTTCCTCGTCGGGCGCGACGAGGTGCGCGACCCCCGACTTCGTCGCGTGCGTGTGCGCGCCGCCGAGCTCCTCGAACGTCACCTCCTCACCGGTCACGGTCTTCACGACGTCGGGGCCGGTGATGAACATGTACGAGCTCCCCTCGACCATCAGGATGAAGTCGGTCATCGCCGGCGAGTAGACCGCCCCGCCCGCGCAGGGGCCCATCACGAGCGAGATCTGCGGGATCACCCCCGACGCCTGGACGTTCCGCCAGAAGATCTCCGCGTAGCCGGCGAGCGAGACGACGCCCTCCTGGATGCGGGCGCCGCCCGAGTCGTTGATGCCGATCACCGGGCAGCCGTACTTGGCCGCCAGGTCCATCACCTTGCAGATCTTCTCGGCGAACACCTCGCTGAGCGACCCGCCGAAGACCGTGAAGTCCTGGCTGAACAGGAAGACCCGGCGCCCCAGGATCTGTCCGTACCCGGTGACGACGGCGTCGCCGTACGGCCGGCGCTCGAGCATCCCGAAGTTCGCCTCGCGGTGGCGCACGTACCGGTCGAGCTCGACGAAGGTGCCGGGGTCGCACAGCCGCTCCGCCCGCTCGCGCGCCAGCAGCTTCCCCTGCTCGTGCTGCCGCGCCACGGACTTCTCCGACCCCGCGTGGCGCGCCTCGTCGCGCAGCTCCTGGAGCCACCGGAGCTTGTCGGCGGTCGACTCGTGCATCGGCCGGAGAGACTAGTTCAGAATGGGAGCATGAGCCTGGAAGCGGTCCGCGACGCGATCGACACCTGCCCGGAGAGCGAGACGGCGGCGTTCGCGCGGCGCACCCGGAACGCGCTCGCGAACGCGATCCTCGCGAGCGCCCTCGCGCGCGAGGCCCCCGAGCCGCCCGCACACGGCGCGCCCGTGGCCGAGCTCCGGCGCTGCGTCGGGGACGAGCTCGGGGAGCTGCTCGCCGAGATCTACGAGGGCGGCGAGGACTGGACCTCGCGCGCCATCGACGCCCTGCCCCCGCTCCACGCCCTGGCGCGGCCGTGACGGAGGCGCTCCATCGCTCCACCGCCTGGCCCTACGACGAGCAGGGTGAGCCGGGGCCGTTCGTCTACCAGCGCTACGCGCACCCCACGGGTGTGGCCGCCGAGGAGCGGCTCGGCGCGCTCGAGGGCGGCGACGCGCTGCTCTACAGCTCGGGCACCGCCGCCGTCACGGCCTGCGTCTTCGCGTTCTGCCGTCCCGGCGCGACGGTGGCGCTCGCGGAGGGCGCCTACTTCGGCACCGGCGTGACGCTCGCGCAGTTCGCGCCCTGGGGGCTCCGTGTGGTCGAGTTCGACCAGACGGGGCCGCCGCCCGAGGCGGACGTCGTGTGGCTCGAGGCGCCGGCGAACCCGGTGCTCTCGCAGCCGGACTGGGAGGCCGTCCGCGCCCACGGCGGGCTCGTCGTGTGCGACGCGACCCTCTCCACCCCGGTCTACCTGCGGGCGCTCGACGAGGGCGCGCACGTCGTCGTCCACTCCGCCACGAAGTACCTCACCGGCCACCACGACGCGCTGCTCGGGGCGGCCGTGACCCGCGACGCGGATCGCCGCCACCGCCTGTACGAGGCGCGGCGGACGCTGGGGCTCTCCGCCGCACCGGACGCGGCGCTCGCGCTGCTGCAGGGCCTGGACACGCTGGAGGTGCGGATGCGCCGGCACACGGAGAACGCGACGGAGCTCGCCCGCCGGCTCGAGGGCCACCCGGGCGTCGAGCGGGTGCGCTACCCGGGGATCGGCGGGGTCGTCTCGTTCGACGTCGCCGGCGGCGACCCGCTCCCGGTCGAGACCGGGACGCGCCTGATCGGGAACATGACGTCGCTCGGCGGCGTCCGCTCCACCCTGGAGAGCCGCCACCGCTGGGAGGGCGACCGGATCCCCGCGGGCCTGATCCGGCTCTCCGTCGGCCTCGAGGACGTGGACGAGCTCTGGGCGGATCTCGATCAGGCACTAGGCCGAACGGCCCATCGCTTGAACACATAAGGCCCATCGCTTAGAACTAGGATTCGGCAGGTTCCGGCGCGGCTGCGCCGGGAATGCCCTGCCCGAGGGCCTAGACCACCGGAGAGAACAGAAAGGACGACTCTGTGGCCACACGGACGAAGCCACGCGACGCCCGCACCGCGTCGCGTAGCGCCGACAACGGCGGCGGCGCGGTGATCGCCGCTTCCGACCTGCAGCCGCTCCTGGACGCGCTCCAGGCTGCGGTCCGCGGCGAGCAGGTACCGAGGCTCGACACCCGCAAGCGCGGGATCGTCGGGCAGCTGCACAAGGCGTTCAACCAGAAGACGGACGCGCGCGAGCGGACGCTCTCCGAGATCGTCCGCGTCGCGAACGTGATCGGCCGCGAGGGCCGCTTCACCGAGCGCGCCGCGACGAAGGGGACGCAGGGCGTCTGGCGGCAGACGCTCACCGCGGTCAACGCGATGATCGAGGACCTCTCCCGCCCCACCTTCGAGGTGGCGCGCGTGATCGACGCCGTGGCCGAGGGCGACCTGACCCAGAAGATGCAGCTGAAGATCGAGGGTCGCCCGATCAAGGGCGAGTTCCTCCGGATCGGCACGACGGTGAACGGGATGGTCGACCAGCTCGGCTCGTTCGCCGCCGAGGTGACGCGCGTCGCCCGCGAGGTCGGCACCGAGGGGAAGCTCGGGGGCCAGGCGCGGGTGAAGGGCGTGTCGGGCACCTGGAAGGACCTCACCGACAACGTCAACTTCATGGCGAACAACCTGACGACGCAGGTGCGGAACATCGCCGAGGTCACCACAGCCGTGGCCAACGGCAATCTGACAGCGAAGATCACCGTCGACGCCCGGGGCGAGGTCCTCGAGCTGAAGAACACGATCAACACGATGGTCGACCAGCTGTCGACCTTCGCCGACGAGGTCACCCGCGTCGCCCGCGAGGCCGGCACGGAGGGCAAGCTCGGCGGTCAGGCGGTCGTGAAGGGCGTCTCCGGCACCTGGAAGGACCTCACCGACAACGTCAACTTCATGGTCTCCAACCTGACGACGCAGGTGCGCGGCGTCGCCCAGGTCGTCACCGCCGTGGCCGACGGTGACCTGAACCGCAAGCTGACGATCGAGGCGAAGGGCGAGGTGGCCGCCCTGTCGGACACGATCAACGGGATGATCGAGCGGCTGCGCGTGTTCGCAGCCGAGGTGACGCGCGTTGCGCGCGAGGTGGGCTCGGAGGGCAAGCTCGGCGGCGCCGCCGAGGTGGAAGGCGTGTCGGGCGTGTGGCGCGGGCTCACCGAGTCCGTGAACGTGATGGCCGACAACCTGACGAACCAGGTGCGCAACATCGCCGAGGTGACGACGGCGGTCGCGCAGGGCGACCTGACGGCGAAGATCACGGTCGACGCGAAGGGCGAGATCCTCCGCCTGAAGAACACGATCAACACGATGGTCGACCAGCTGTCGACCTTCGCCGACGAGGTCACCCGCGTCGCCCGCGAGGTGGGCACCGAGGGGCAGCTCGGCGGCCAGGCGAACGTCCGGGGCGTGTCGGGCACCTGGAAGGACCTGACCGACAACGTGAACTTCATGGCGACGAACCTGACGACGCAGGTGCGCGGAATCGCCAAGGTCGTCAGCGCGGTCGCGACCGGTGACCTGAACCAGAAGTTCACGATCGAGGCCCGCGGCGAGGTGGCCGCGCTCGCGGACACGATCAACACGATGGTCGACACGCTGCGGCTGTTCGCCGACCAGGTGACGGGCGTGGCGCGCGAGGTGGGCACCGAAGGCGTGCTCGGCGGCCAGGCGGACGTGCCGAACGCCGCCGGCACGTGGCGCGCGCTCACCGACAACGTCAACTCGATGGCGAACAACCTCACGACGCAGGTGCGGAACATCGCCGAGGTCACCACCGCGGTCGCGAACGGCGACCTCTCCCGCAAGATCACCGTGCAGGCGAAGGGCGAGGTGGCGGAGCTCGCCGACACGATCAACCGGATGGTGGATCAGCTCTCGTCGTTCGCCGACGAGGTCACCCGCGTCGCCCGCGAGGTCGGCACCGAGGGCCGCCTGGGCGGCCAGGCGACGGTCGAGGGCGTCTCCGGCACCTGGCGGTCGCTGACGGACAACGTGAACCTGATGGTGCGGAACCTGACGGAGCAGGTCCGCAACACCGCGGACGTGACGACGGCGGTGGCGAGGGGCGACCTCTCCCGCAAGATCGACGTGGAGGCGGTCGGCGAGTTCCTCGCGCTCAAGGGGACGATCAACACCATGGTCGACCAGCTGTCCGCGTTCGCGGACGAGGTGACGCGCGTCGCCCGCGAGGTCGGCACCGAGGGCCGGCTCGGCGGCCAGGCTCAGGTCGAGGGCGTCTCCGGCGTGTGGCGCGGGCTCACCGAGTCGGTGAACGGCATGGCCGACAACCTCACGCAGCAGGTGCGGAACATCGCCGAGGTCACCACCGCGGTCGCGAACGGCGACCTCTCCCGCAAGATCACCGTGCAGGCGAAGGGCGAGGTGGCGGAACTGGCGGACACGATCAACACGATGGTCGTGCAGCTGAACGCGTTCGCCGCCGAGGTGACGCGCGTCGCCCGCGAGGTCGGCACCGAGGGCCGGCTCGGCGGCCAGGCCCGTGTCGAGGGCGTGAGCGGCGTGTGGCGCGACCTGACGGAGAACGTGAACACGCTCGCCGACAACCTGACGAACCAGGTGCGCAACATCGCCGACGTGACCACCGCGGTCGCGAACGGCGACCTCACGCGCACGATCACGGTCGACGCGCGCGGCGAGATCCTCGAGGTGAAGAACACCATCAACACGATGGTCGACCAGCTGTCGTCGTTCGCCGCGGAGGTCACCCGCGTCGCCCGCGAGGTCGGCACCGACGGCGTGCTCGGCGGGCAGGCCGACGTGAAGGACGTGAGCGGCACCTGGAAGGACCTCACCGACTCGGTGAACTTCATGGCGAACAACCTGACGACCCAGGTGCGCAACATCGCCGACGTCACGACGGCGGTCGCGAACGGCGACCTGACGCGCAAGATCACCGTCGAGGCGCGCGGAGAGGTCGCGACGCTCGCCGACACGATCAACCGGATGGTCGACCAGCTCTCGTCGTTCGCCGACGAGGTCACCCGCGTCGCCCGCGAGGTCGGCACCGAGGGGCTCCTCGGCGGCCAGGCGAACGTGAAGGGCGTCAGCGGCACCTGGAAGGCCCTCACCGACTCGGTGAACCTGATGGCGAACAACCTGACGACCCAGGTGCGCAACATCGCCGAGGTCACCACAGCCGTGGCCAACGGCAATCTGACGGCGAAGATCACCGTCGACGCCCGCGGCGAGGTGCTCGAGCTGAAGGAGACCATCAACGAGATGGTCGACCAGCTGCGCGCGTTCTCCTCGGAGGTCACGCGCGTCGCCCGCGAGGTCGGCTCGGAGGGGATCCTCGGCGGCCAGGCCCGCGTCGAGGGCGTCTCCGGCGTGTGGGCGGACCTCACCGACAACGTGAACTTCATGGCGTCGAACCTGACGACCCAGGTGCGAAACATCGCCGAGGTCACGACGGCGGTCGCGAACGGCGACCTGACGCGCAAGATCACCGTCGAGGCCTCCGGCGAGGTGGCCGCGCTCGCCGACACCATCAACACGATGGTCGACCAGCTCTCGTCGTTCGCCGACGAGGTGACCCGCGTCGCCCGCGAGGTCGGCACCGAGGGCCGCCTCGGCGGTCAGGCGAATGTGAAGGGCGTGTCGGGCACCTGGAAGGACCTGACCGACAACGTGAACACGCTGGCCGACAACCTGTCGAACCAGGTGCGCAACATCGCCGACGTGACGACGGCCGTCGCCCGCGGCGACCTGACGGCGAAGATCACGGTCGACGTCCGCGGCGAGATCCTCGATCTCAAGAACACGATCAACACAATGGTCGACCAGCTCGCGACGTTCGCGGCCGAGGTCACCCGCGTCGCGCGCGAGGTCGGCACGGAAGGGATCCTGGGCGGCCAGGCGGAGGTCCGCGGGGTCTCCGGCGTGTGGCGCGACCTGACCGACAACGTCAACACGCTGGCCGGCGCGCTGACGACGCAGCTGCGCGCGATCGCCGAGGTGACGACTGCGGTGACGAACGGCGACCTGACGCGGTCGATCTCGGTGGATGCGCGCGGCGAGGTCGAGGAGCTCCGCGACAACATCAACCAGATGATCACCAACCTGCGCGTCACCACCGAGGTGAACGCGCAGCAGGACTGGCTGAACACGAACATGGCGCGGTTCGGCGGCATGCTCCAGGGCCAGCGCGACCTGAAGCAGGTGAGCCGGCTCGTGATGAGCGAGCTGACGCCGCTCGTCGGCGCGCAGCACGGCGGCTTCTTCATCGCCGAGGCGCCGGACTCCGAGAGCGACCCCGAGCTCCGCCTGATCGCGAGCTACGCGTACAAGCGCCGCAAGGGCGTCAGCACGGTGTTCGCGCTTGGCGAGGGCCTCGTCGGGCAGGCGGCGCTCGAGCGAAAGTCGATCGTGATCACGCAGGCGCCCGAGGACTACATCGCGATCGCGTCGGGGCTCGGCGAGTCGGCGCCGGTGAACATCGCGGTGCTGCCGATCGTGTTCGAGGACCAGGTGATGGCGGTGATCGAGCTCGCGGCGTTCACGCCGTTCTCGGACGCGCACCTGACCTTCCTCGAGCAGCTGTCCGAGACGCTCGGCGTCGTGCTCAACACGATCATCGCGACGATGCGGACCGAGGAGCTGCTGCAGCAGTCGCAGAGCCTCACGCTCGAGCTGCAGTCGCAGTCCGAAGAGCTGCAGGCGCAGCGCGACGAGCTCGAGCGCACGAACCGGGAGCTCGAGGAGCAGGCCCGCTCGCTGAAGGCGTCCGAGGAGCTGCTCCAGCAGCAGCAGGAGGAGCTGCAGCAGACGAACGAGGAGCTCGAGGAGAAGGCGGCGCTGCTCGCCGAGCAGAACGCGCGCATCGAGCAGAAGAACGCCGAGGTCGAGCTCGCACGGTCCGACCTCGAGGAGCAGGCGGAGCAGCTCGCGCTCTCCTCGAAGTACAAGAGCGAGTTCCTCGCGAACATGAGCCACGAGCTGCGCACGCCGCTGAACTCGCTGCTGATCCTCGCGAAGCTCCTCGCGGACAACGGCGAGGGGACGCTCTCCGAGAAGCAGGTCGAGTTCGCGAAGACGATCCACAACGCGGGCAGCGACCTGCTCGAGCTGATCAACGACGTGCTCGACCTGTCGAAGGTCGAGGCCGGCAAGATGGACGTGAACCTGCAGCCGGTCGAGCCGACAGCCGTCGTCGACTTCGTGGAGCGGAACTTCCGCCCTGTCGCGGACGAGAAGGAGCTCGCGTTCGCGGTCTCGCTCGACGACGGCCTGCCGGAGTCGATCGTCACCGACGAGCAGCGGCTCCAGCAGATCCTCAAGAACCTCCTCTCGAACGCGTTCAAGTTCACGGACGCCGGGTCGGTGACGCTCGACGTCTCCCTCGCGCCGGCCGAGCTGCGCTTCGAGCCGGAGTCGCTCCGCGCCTCCGGGACGGTCGTCCAGTTCCAGGTGACCGACACGGGGATCGGGATCCCCGAGGACAAGCAGAAGCTGATCTTCGAGTCGTTCCAGCAGGCGGACGGGACGACCTCCCGCCGCTACGGCGGCACCGGGCTCGGCCTGTCGATCTCGCGCGAGATCGCACGCCTGCTCGGCGGCGAGATCCGCGTCCGCTCGAGCGCCGGCGAGGGGTCGGTCTTCACGCTCTACCTGCCGGCCCGCGCGCCGGAGCCGGAGAGCGTCGACGACCTCCCGCCCACGCGGATCCTGTCGGCGCCGCCGCTCGAGCCGGAGACGCTCGAGGAGATCCTGCCGGCCGTCGACGACGACCGGCAGGAGATCGACGACGGCGACCGGGTCGTCCTGATCGTCGAGGACGACGCGGACTTCGCCCGCGTCGAGCTGCAGATGGCACGCGAGCGCGGGTTCAAGGGCGTCGTCGCAACGCGCGGCGACGAGGGCGTCCGGCTCGCGCACGAGTACCGGCCGGACGCGATCATCCTCGACCTGCGGCTGCCCGTCCGCGACGGCTGGCAGGTGCTCGAGCAGCTGAAGGGGCATCCGGAGACGCGCCACATCCCGGTGCACATCGTCTCCGGCGGCGTCGAGAACGGCGGCGTCCACGACGCGCTGCGCGCGGGCGCCGTCGCCGTGCTGCAGAAGCCCGTCGAGCACGCGCACCTCGACGAGCAGTTCGGCCGGATCGCCGAGTTCGTCGAGCGCAGCGTGCGGAGCCTGCTCGTCGTCGACGACGACGCCGACCAGCGGAGCGCGATCGTCGAGCTCGTCGCCGGCGAGGACGTCGAGGTCACGGCGGTCGGCTCCTCCGAGGAGGCGCTCGAGCTGCTCGAGAGCGAGGCCCGCTTCGACTGCATGGTGCTGGACCTGAAGCTGCCGAAGATGAGCGGCTTCTCCCTCCTCGAGAAGGTGAAGACCGACGAGCGCTGGCAGATGCTGCCGGTGATCGTCTACACGGGCCGCGACCTGACGCGGCGCGAGGAGACCCGGCTGAAGAAGTACGCCGAGACGATCATCGTGAAGGACGTCCGCTCGCCGGAGCGCCTGCTCGACGAGACGGCGCTGTTCCTCCACCGGGTCGAGTCGAAGCTGCCCGCCGAGAAGCGGCGCATGCTCGAGCAGCTCCACTCGGCCGAGGAGGTCTTCAAGGGGAAGCGCGTGCTGATCGCCGACGACGACGTGCGGAACGTGTTCGCGCTCGCGTCGGTGCTCGAGCGGCAGGGCATGGACGTGCAGTTCGCCGAGAACGGCAACGAGGCGATCGAGACGCTCCGGGCGAACCCGGGGATCGATCTCGTGCTGATGGACATCATGATGCCGGAGCTCGACGGCTACGAGGCGATGCGCAGGATCCGGCGGGAGCCGGAGTTCGCGAAGCTGCCGATCATCTCGCTGACGGCGAAGGCGATGAAGGGCGACCGCGAGAAGTCGATCGCGTCCGGCGCGTCCGACTACATCACGAAGCCCGTCGACACCGACCAGCTCCTGTCCCTGCTGCGGGTGTGGCTGTACCGGTAGAGCATCGCGCCGAGGAATCCCCCGAAGGGCGGCTGGATCTCGAGACGATCGAGCTCCAGCTGCTCCTCGAGGGCGTCTTCCGGCACTACGGCTTCGACTTCCGCGAGTACGCGCCCGCGTCGCTCAAGCGACGCGTCTGGCGCCGGGTGAACGCCGAGCAGGCGGGCACGATCAGCGGGCTGCTCGACCGCGTCCTCCACGACTCCGACGTGATGGAGCGGCTGCTGCTCGACCTCTCGATCAATGTCACGTCGATGTTCCGCGACCCGTCGTTCTACGCCGCACTGCGCGAGCGGGTCGTGCCGCTCCTCCACACGTATCCCTTCACGCGCGTGTGGGTCGCCGGGTGCTCGACCGGCGAGGAGGTCTACTCGCTCGCGATCCTCCTCGGCGAGGAGGGCCTCTACGACCGCACGCGGATCTACGCGACCGACATCAACGAAACCGTGCTCGAGCGCGCGCGGGCGGGCGTCTTCCCGCTCGACAAGATGCGCGAGTACACCGAGAACTACATTCGCGCGGGCGGCAAGCGGTCGTTCTCGGAGTACTACCTCGCGAAGTACGAGGGCGCCCTGTTCGAGCGCTCGCTGACCGAGAACGTGGTCTGGGCGCCGCACAACCTGGTGCAGGATCGCGCGTTCAACGAGTTCAACCTGATCCTCTGCCGGAACGTGATGATCTACTTCGACCGGCCGCTGCAGAAACGCGTCCACGAGCTCTTCTACGAGAGCCTGGAGCGGTTCGGGATCCTGGCGCTCGGGCACAAGGAGACGATCCGGTTCACCGGCTTCGAGGATCGCTACGACGAGCTCGACGCCAACGAGAAGCTGTACCGGAAGGTGCGATGAAGGGGCTCGTGGCGATGGGCGCTTCCTGGGGCGGACTCGACGTGCTGCGGACGATCCTGGCGGGGCTGCCGGGCGACTTCGGCGCGGCCGTCGTGGTGGCGCAGCACCGTGCGCCCGACTCGCCGCGCAGCACGTTCCGCGACCTGCTCGCGTCGGTGACGCGCCTGAAGGTCTCCGAGGCGGACGACAAGGACGAGCTCCGGCCGGGCCGCGTGTACGTCGCCGCGCCCGACTACCACCTGCTCGTCGAGGACGGGACGCTCGCGCTCTCGACGGACGAGCCCGTGCAGTTCGCACGGCCTTCGATCGACGTCCTGCTCGCGACGGCAGCCGAGGCGTACCGCGAGCGCTGCGTCGGGGTGATCCTCACCGGCGCGAACGGGGACGGCGCCGCCGGCCTCGCGCGGGTCGCCGAGCTCGGCGGCTCCGCGATCGTGCAGGACCCGGAGACCGCCGAACGTGCCGAGATGCCGCGCGCGGCGCTCGCGGCGGTGCCGCACGCGTGCGTCGCCGCCCCGCCGGAGATCGCCCCCTTGCTCGTGGAGCTCTGCTCCTGATGCCGTCGCTGCTCGTCGTCGACGACCGCGCCGAGAACCTGGTCGCCGTCCGGGCGATCCTCGAGCCGCTCGGGCACGAGCTCGTGACGGCCGGCTCCGGCGCCGAGGCGCTGCGGATCCTCCTCCACCGCGACGACTTCGCGGTGATCCTCCTCGACGTCCAGATGCCGGAGCTGGACGGCTTCGAGACGGCGGCGGTGATCAAGGAGCGGGAGCGCACGAGCACCATCCCGATCGTCTTCCTGACGGCGCTCTCGAAGGACGAGCAGCACGTCTTCCGCGGCTACGAGGTGGGCGCGGTCGACTACGTCTTCAAGCCGCTCGACGGCGAGCTGCTGCGGGCCAAGGTGAGCGTCTTCGTCGAGCTCTGGGAGAAGAACCGGCAGATCCGCGAGCAGGCCGCGCAGCTCGCCGAGCAGGAGCTCGCGGAGCTCCGGCGGACGAGCGCCGAGCAGTACCGGCAGCTCGCGGACGCGATGCCGCAGATCGTCTGGACGTCGGACGCCCACGGGAACGCGACCTACTACAACCGGCGCTGGTTCGAGTACACCGGCATGTCGCACGACGAGGTCTCCGAGGACGCGTGGTCGCGTTTCACCCATCCCGACGACCTCCCGTCCGTGCTCGCGCAGCGCGAGCGGACGCTCGGCACGACGGACATCTTCGAGGTCGAGTACCGGTTCCGCGCCGTCGACGGCACGTATCGCTGGCACCTGGGGCGCGCCGTGCCGATCGTCGACGAGCACGGGGCCGTCGACTTCTGGATCGGCACCGCGACCGACATCGACGACCGCAAGCGGATCGAGGAGGCGCAGCGGTTCCTCCTCGACGCGGGCACCGAGCTGTCGCGCTCGCTCGACTGGCGGGCGGCGTTGAAGCGGCTCGCCAAGCTCGCCGTCCCGCGCATCGCCGACTGGTGCATGGTGGACGTCGTGGAGCCCGGCGGGAAGGTGTCGACGATCGCGATCGAGCACGTCGACCCGCAGAAGCTGATGTTCGCCCAGGAGCTGCGCAGCCGGTACGCCGGCCGGGGTGCGTTCGCCGTGATCGACTCCGGCGAGACGCGCTTCCTGCCGGAGGTCACCGAGGAGCTGCTGCGCGAGAACGCGATCGACGAGATGCATCTGGAGCTGCTGACGGAGCTGCAGCTCCGCTCCTACCTCGCCGTCCCGGTTGTCGTGGGCGAGGAGGTCGTCGCGGCGATCACCTTCGTCTCCTCCGACTCGGGCCGGCGGTACCGCGAGCTCGACGCGCGCACCGCCGAGGAGCTCGCGCTCCGCACGGCCGCCGCCGTCGAGAACGCGCGGCTGTACGAGGAGGTCGAGCGGCGCGCGCGGGCGTCCCGCGCGCTCGAGACGATCGCGGACGGGGTCGCGCTCGTCGACCACGCCGGGACGGTGCTGCTCTGGAACGACGCGGCCGAGCAGATCACCGGCATCACCGCCGCCGACGTGGTCGGGCGGCCCGCGCACGACGTGCTGCCCGGCTACATCGGCAACGTCGGGCAGCTCGACGTGGACGGGCGGCCGCAGACCGTGCCGGTCGAGATCGACGGCCGCGAGCTCTGGCTCTCGTTCTCCGTCGTCCAGTTCGACGACGGGATCGTCTACGCGTTCCGCGACCTCACCGAGGAGCGCGGCCTCGAGCAGATGCGCGCCGACTTCGTCGCCACCGTCTCGCACGAGCTGCGCACGCCGCTCGCCGCCATCTACGGCGCCGCCGTGACGCTCCGCCGCAGCGACCTCGAGCTCGCCGACGACATGAAGGCGCGGCTGCTCGAGGTGGTCGCCGACGAGTCCGACCGCCTCGCGAACATCGTCAACGACGTTCTCCTCGCGTCGCACCTCGACTCCGGCCAGCTGCAGCTGCAGATCGAGACGGTCGACGCGGCGAAGCTCACGGCGTCCGTGCTGGAGGCGACGCGGACGCACGTGCCCGAGAACGTGCGGCTCGAGCTCAAGGTGCCGAAGCGGCTGCCGGCGGTCGCAGCCGACGAGCAGCAGCTCCGCCAGGTGCTCCTGAACCTCGTCGAGAACGCGGTCAAGTACTCGCCCGACGGCGGCCTGGTGCTCGTCGAGGTCGCGCGGACCGAGCGGAGCATCCTCTGGGTCGTCTCCGACGAGGGCCTCGGCATCCCGCCCTCCGAGCGGCGCCGCATCTTCGAGAAGTTCTACCGCCTCGACCCGAACATGACCCGCGGCATCGGCGGCACCGGGCTCGGCCTGTACATCAGCCGCGAGCTCGTGCGCCGCCTGAACGGCCGCATCTGGGTGGAGGGGAACAACGGCAGGGGCTCGCGGTTCCATGTCGAGCTGCCGGTGGCGGCGAAGCCGTCGCGACGCGAGAAGACTCCCGCCTGACCCAAGCCGGAGAGGGGACTCGAACCCCTGGCATCGTCTTTACAAGAGACGCGCTCTACCAACTGAGCTACTCCGGCGCAGGAGCATCGTAGAACGTCCGCGTGTCGTCAGTTTGGACACGGCCCGTCCGAGGCTTCCGGCACCGTGGACGCATGAGGGCACCCGAAGCAGATCGGCGACCTCTCGGCGCCGGCCGTCATGTAGGCGCTGAAGCTCACGGGCTATGAGCTCTACGTGCCCTTCGGCGAGAACAGCCGCTACGACCTGGTCGCGGACAACGGCTCGCGCCTCAGCCGGGTGCAGTGCAAGACCGGGCGCCCGCGAATCGGGGGCGTCGGGTTCAGCCCGTGCAGCAGCTACGCCCACCACCCCAA
Source organism: Gaiellaceae bacterium (assembly GCA_035546215.1). GTDB lineage: Bacteria > Actinomycetota > Thermoleophilia > Gaiellales > Gaiellaceae > PALSA-600. The sequence continues at coordinate 33,572 of DASZWR010000089.1, forward strand.
TCCGAAGATCCTCGCGCGCGACTACGTCGGAGAGATCGACGATCAACCAGCACGCGAACGTGCGCCTCGCGGCGCAGTACGAGATCGCCCGCTTCGCCGTGCCGTGAGCTACTGGAGGACGGCGCGCCCGCTCTGGTGGGTGAGGATCTTCCGCTTCACCCGCTGCAGCGCGTTGTCGATCGTCTTCGTGTCGCAGCCGAGCTCCTCCGCCATCTGCTCGTAGCTCGACCCCTCGAGGTAGAGGCGCAGCGCGTCCGACTCGAGCGGCGAGAGCGTCGTGGAGAGGCAGCCGACGAGCGCCTGCAGCTCCTCCGTCGAGATCACGCGTACGGACGGGTCGTTCACGGCGGGGCCGGGGAGCGCGTCGCCGAGGGTGCAGTCGTCGCCCTCCTGCCCGGCCGGGGTGTGGCTGAAGGAGACGTACGAGTTGAGCGGGGCGTGCTTGAACCGGGTCGCCGTCTTGATCGCCGTGATGATCTGCCGGGTCACGCACAGCTCGGCGAACGACCGGAACGACGTCTCCTTGTCCGGGCGGAAGTCGCGCACCGCCTTGTAGAGGCCGACGAGGCCCTCCTGGATCAGGTCCTCGGAGTCGCCGCCGGCGAGGAAGTACGAGCTCGCCTTCAGCCGCACGAACGACGTGTACCGGCGGATCAGCTGATCCATGGCGACGCTGGAGCCGTTGCGGGCCTTCAGGACGAGCTGCAGATCCTCAAGCTCTCGTTGAACCTTCTGCGGCGACTTCGGCGCGGTAGCGGTGCGGACGGCCACAGCAAAACCCCCGGTATTTGGAGACATTTTCGAGGCGAGCTCCGTCACTGCACCTCCGAAGTCTCACCCTTAGGTTGAGGTGAATCTAGCAAGGTCCCGCAAGGAGCACAAGTCCCAATTGCAGGGGACCCGTTTACTCGCCTTCGGACGGACTCAGAGGGAGCGCTGGCGGCGGGCTTCGTAGAGCAGCACCGCGGCGGCAACCGAGACGTTCAGCGACTCGATCTGCCCCGAGAGCGGAATGGAGACAAGCGCGTCACAGGTCCGACGGACGAGCGGCCGCAGGCCCTTGCCCTCGGCGCCGAGGACGATCGCCGTGCCGCCTGCGAGGTCGGTGTCCCACATCGGCCGCGCGCCCGCCTCGCCGGCGGCGCCGTAGATCCAGAGGTCGCCGCCCTTCACCTCCTCGAGGTAGCGGGCGAGGTTCGTGACGACCGCGATCGGGACGTGCTCGACCGCGCCCGCCGAGGCCCGCGCCACCGCGGGCGTGACGACGGCGGAGCCGTGCGCCGGGACGACGACGCCGGTCGCCCCCGCACCTTCGGCGCTGCGGCAGACGGCTCCGAGGTTACGCGGGTCGGTGATGCGGTCGAGCACCGCGAGGAGCGGCTTCTCCCCCGCGGCGAGCGCATACGCGTCCGCGTACCGGAACGGCTCGACGAGCGCGAGCACCCCCTGGTGGTCGCGCGTGCCCGCGCGCTCGGAGAGATCGCGGTCGAGCTTGGTCTTCGGCCGTGCGTCGGCGAGCCGGGGCTCGGCCTTCGCGGCGCGGTCGGTCGCCCAGACCTCGAGCACCTCGCGGTTGCCGCGCAGCGCCTCGAGGACGGCGCGGCGCCCGTAGACGAGGTCGGGCGTCACCGGCGGACCAGCGTGTAGCCGCCGCCCGGCTCGTCGCGCATCTCCCACCCCTGCTCGGCGAGCTCGTCGCGCAGCCGGTCGGAGGTGGCGAAGTCCTTCGCGCCCCGCGCCCGTGCGCGTGCGTCGGCGAGGTCGACGATCTCGGCGGGCGCCGTCTCCCGCTCGGCGAGCGACTCCAGCCCGAAGATCGCGAGCCCACGCCGCAGCAGCTCGAGCTGGCGCGCACCGGCCCACTCGTGCAGGAGGGCGAGCGCCGCGGGCGTGTCGAAGTCGTCGTCGAGTGCGTCGGCGAAGGCCTGCCAGCGCGCCTCCTCCGGCTCGGCGGGCTCGAGTGTGAAGGCGTTCCGCAGCGTCTCGGCCCGTGCGGCCGCCTGCTGCATGGTCTCGGGCGAGAAGTCGATCGGCTTCCGCCACGACGCGGTGAGGAAGAAGACGAGGACGGTCTCGCGGCCCCACTCGTCGATCGCCTCGCGGATCGTCGTCACGTTCCCGGTCGACTTGGACATCTTCTCGCCGGTGAACCGGAGCATCCCGTTGTGCGCCCAGATCTCGGCGAACGGGTGTCCGAGCGCCCGTGACTGGGCGACCTCGTTCTCGTGGTGCGGGAAGACCAGGTCGAGCCCGCCGCCGTGGATCTCGAAGACCGGCCCGAAGACCTCCTCTGCCATCACGGAGCACTCGATGTGCCAGCCCGGGCGGCCGTGGCCCCAGGGCGACTCCCACCACGTGTCCTCGGTCGCCGGCTTGTTCGCCTTCCAGAGCGCGAAGTCGCGCGGGTCGCGCTTGAGCGCGCTCGGCTCCTCGCCCTGCTCGACCGCATCCGGCTTCTGACCCGACAGGCGGCCGTACTCCGGGAAGCTCGCGACGCTGAAGTAGACGTCGCCGCCGCTCTCGTAGGCGTGGCCCGTCTCGATCAGCTCGGAGATGAACGCGACGATCTGCGGCACCGACTCCGTCGCCTTCGGCAGGTGGTCGGGCAGGCCGAGGCCGAGGTCGCCCGTGTCCTCGAGGTACCACTCGGTGGCACGCGCGGCGAGCTCGGCGCTCGCGCCCGGCGCGGCGTCGTAGATCTTGTCGTTGATGTCGGTGATGTTGTGGACGAGCTCGGCCCGGTAGCCGGTCGCGCGCAGCCAGGAGCGCAGCCACATGCCGACGATGAACGGGCGCGCGTTGCCGATGTGCGCCCGCGCGTAGACGGTCGGGCCGCAGAAGTACATGCGCACCGGGCCCGGCGCGGGCGGCAGCTCGACGAGCGAGCGGGTCGACGTGTCGTAGAGGCGCACGCGCTCAGGGTAGTGCGCGGCGGAGGGCCTCGTCGCGCGGGAGCGCGCGCAGCACCGCCCAGAGCTCGGGCCCACGGTCGGCGCCGGTGAGCGCGCGGCGGAGCGACCGCAGGTCGCCGCCGACCGCCTTCAGCTCCCGCACGACCGCCTTCGCCTGGTCCTTCGTGAGCGTGTCCGGGAGGGGCGACCGGAGCTCCGCGAACCGCTGCAGCGTCTCGGGACTTTGTGTTGACTCAACACAAGGTGGGTCGAGGACGGCCCGCGCGAGCGCGGCCGCTTCGGACAGGTCGTGCGCGCCGCGCAGGAGCGGCGCCGCCTCCACCGGGACGCCGGCACGTGCGGCGAGCTCCGTGTCGTCGAGGCGCGCGATCACGTCGACCGAGAGCGAGCGGATGCGGTCGAGGTCGAGATGCACGTCGTGCCGTGGCAGGTCGAGCTCCTCCAGGTAGGCGCGCACCGCCTCCGCCGGGTACCCCGCCTCGCGGAGCGACGCGACCGTCGCCCCCTGCGCGCGCTTCGAGAGCTTCTTGCCGTCGGGCCCGACGACCAGCCCGTGGTGGATGACGTGCGGCGGCTTGGCACCGAGCGCGCGGTGGAGCGCGGCGTGCAGCTCCTCGTTCGGCCGGTGGTCGCTGCCGCGGATCACGTGCGTGATCGCGAAGTCGATGTCGTCGACGACGCTCGCGAGGTGGAAGGTCGGCGAGCCGTCCTCGCGCCAGAGCGTCACGCCCTCGAAGCGCTGCGGCAGCCCGGCGTCGCGCGCGGCGGCGAGGTGCCGCTCGGCGCGGTCGGTCTGTCGGACCGGCCCCTCGTCCCACTCGACGCCGAGCCAGCGGAGGTCGTCGAGGATCCCCTGCTCCCCGCCCTCGACGTTGCGGGCCGGGTCGGTGTCGTCGATCCGCAGCAGCAGCCAGTCGCCGAAGCGGCGGTTCGCCACGGCGCTCATGGCATTGCCGACCTGCAGCGTCCCGGTCGGGCTCGGGGCGAACCTGACGCGGATCATCAGTCCGCGACGGCGACGTCCTCGAAGTCGGCGACGTACGCGGAGGAGTGCCGGCCCGGCACGAGCAGCGCCGCGAACGCGCAGACGACGAGGAAGCAGGTCGACATGATGAAGCCTTCGGTGAAGCCGGTCACCGTCGGGAGCCCGTCGCGGGTGTGGTCGGCGATGAACGTCGCGATCAGCTGGCCGCCGAGCGCGCCGCCGACCGAGCGCATGACCGTGTTCATGCCGCTCGCGACGCCGGTCTGGTGCTCCTCGACCGCCTGGACGACGATGTTGCCGAGCGCCGCGAACGCGAGCCCGATCCCGATGCCGAGCAGCGCCGAGCTGACGAGCATGTCGTACGGGTGCTCGTGCTGCACCGCGAGCAGCGCGAAGGCGAGCGCGGTGAAGATCGAGCCCGCGACGAGCGCCGACTTCGACCCGAACCGCGCCGCGATGCGGCCGGCGGCGAAGCCGACGACGAACATCCCGAGGGTCGACGGCAGCAGGTAGAGCGCCGAGACGAGCACGGACGCGCCGAAGCCGAAGCCGGTGCTCTTCGGCAGCTGGGCGAACTGGGGGAACACGATGAACGACGCGTACATGCCGGCGCCGAGCAGGAACGCCGCCAGGTTCGCCGTCCACACCGCGCGCACGCGCATCAGCGCCATGTCGATCAGCGGCTGCGCGCTGCGCATCTCGACCGTCACCCAGAGCACGCAGACCGCGAGGCCGGCGAGCAGCATGCCGATCGTCTTCGCCGAGCCCCAGCCCCACTCCGTCGTCTGGCTGACCGCGACGAGGACGAGCGTCATGCCGGCGCTCATCAGCACGGCGGCGAGCCAGTTGACGCGGCCGGGAACGCGCACCGGCGACTCCGGCACGAAGCGCCACGTGCAGAACGTGGCCACGACCAGCACGACGAGCGGCAGCCAGAAGAGCCAGTGCCAGCTGAGGTGCTCGACGATCACCGCGCCGACGATGATCCCCACACCGCCGCCGATGCCGAGGAGGCCCGAGACGAGGCCGATGCCGCCGGCCACCTTCTCGCGCGGGAACTCGTCGCGGATGATCCCGAACGAGAGCGGGAAGACGCCGCCGCCCGCGCCCTGGATGGCGCGCGCGACGATCAGCAGCCCGAGCGAGTTCGAGACGCCGGCGAGCAGCGTGCCCGCGGACAGGACGACGAGCGTCCAGACGAGGACGTGCTCCTTGCCGTACATGTCGCCGAGCCGGCCGATGATCGCCGTGCCGACCGAGGCGGAGAGCAGGTACGCGGTGAGCACCCAGGCGACGCCGCTCTCGGACGTGTGCAGGCTGTGCTGGATCGTCGGCAGCGCCGGCACGACGGCGGAGCTGAGCATGGAGAACGCCATGCCCGCGACCGAGAGAACGGTCAGCGTGACGTTCGGATGGACGCGTTCCGGGTGTTCCACCCCGGGAGGGTAACGATGCGGCAGACTCGCTCCATGGCGTACTCCGGGATCGTCGGGCAGGGCCGCCGGGCCCTCGCGTGGTTCAAGGCGCACCCGCGGACGACGAAGGCGATCCAGGCCGCGCTCGTCGCCGCGACCGTCGCCCTGTGCGCGTGGGCGATCGTCGACCAGTGGCACCAGGCCGGCCCGAGGCTCGAGGACGCCGACCTCCGCTACCTCGCGCTCGGCTTCGTCACGATCGCCGCCTACTACCTCGTGTTCATCCTCGGCTGGGTGCGGATGCTCGACGAGTGGGAGATCCGCGTGCCGTACGGCGTGGCGCTGCAGGCGGAGATGGTCTCGATGCTCGCGAAGTACCTGCCCGGCGGCGTGTGGACGCCGGCGGCGCGGACCGTGGCGCTGCGGCGCTCGGCCGGCGTCACCGACACCGCGACGGTGCTCGCCTCGATCCTCGTCGAGGCCGGACTCTCCGCGATCTCCGGCGTGATCGTCTTCGTCGTGAGCCTCGCGTGGGTGCGCGGCGTGCACGCGCCGCTCTGGGCGCTGATCCCGTTCGCGGTGCTGCTCGCGTCGCTCCTCCACCCGCGCGTCTTCCGGCCGCTGTCGCACAAGCTGCTGAAGCCGTTCGGCGCCGAGTCGATCGAGCCGCTGCCGTTCCCCATCACCGTGCTGCTCCTTCTGTTCTACTGCGGCACGTGGCTGATCGGCGGCTTCGCCGTGTACTTCATGCTGCGCAGCCTCGGGAGCAACCCGGGCATCGCTACCGTCCCGTTCCTCGGCGGCGTCTCGGCCGTCGGCGCGATCGTCGCGGTGCTCGCGGTGTTCCTGCCCTCGGGGCTCGGGGCGCGCGAAGCGTCGATGTACGGTCTGCTGCTCGCGGTCACGACGAGCGGGCCCGCGCTCGGCGTCACGCTGCTGAACCGGCTCGCGATCACGCTCGTGGAGCTGGCGCTCTTCGGCGCCGGGGTGGTCACCTGGCGGCCGCGCAAGCGCAGCGCGGCGACGCAGGGCGACTGACGCGTTCGCTATCGAAGGTTTGCGTTGCGCGCAGGCGCGCACAAGTGGAAGCTGTCGAGACTTGCAGGGACCCCGGGTGCGGTCGCCGCGACGCTTTCCTCTTCCTGCGCGGCGGCCCACCCCCTGCAGGTACCAATGCGATCGTGCACGAGATCGTCGAGCTCGACAACGCCGGGGTGGAGCGGCACACAGCCGACCTCGCGCGGCTGCTGCTCGACGCGCACGACGCGAACATGGCACTCGGGATGACGGCGCCGCTGACCGCGGAGCGGGCCGCGGCGGCGTGGCTCGACCTCGGCGCCGCGCTCGCGCCCGGGGAGCGGATCCTGCTCGTCGCGCTGGAGGACGGCCGCGTGCTCGGCAGCGTCCACCTGGCCCGCGCGGCGGTGGGCAACGGCCGTCACCGCGCCGAGGTGCAGCGCCTCGCGGTGCGGGCGGACGCGCGCGGCCGCGGGCTGGGGTCGGAGCTGCTCGCGGCGGGGTGCGAGCGGGCGCGCGGGCTCGGGCTCACGCTCCTCTGGCTGACGACGCACGCGGGCACGGACTCCGACCGCTTCTACGCCGCCCGCGGCTGGGAGCGCGCCGGCGTCATCCCGGCCTACGCGCAGCTGCCCGACGGCTCGCTCGCCGCGAACGCGTTCTTCTACAAGACGCTGTAGCGGCTATCGACCGGCCGCATATTTCGCCTCGTCGACGGATTGTTGAGGTTCGGCGAATTCGCTCGCGTCATACGTCACACAGTGGTACTCGTTTTCCATGGAGCGCGCGGCCAGCTCTTGGCACGGCGTCGAGCTCCGCCACCTGGCGGCGCTGGAGACGGTCGCGCGCGAGCGGTCGTTCAGCGCCGCGGCCGAGGTCCTCGGCTACACGCAGTCCGCGATCAGCTCCCAGATCACCGCGCTCGAGCGCATCGTCGGCGCCCGCCTCTTCGCGCGCATCCGCGGCACGCGCGGCGTCGAGCTGACCGACGAAGGACGCCTGCTGCTCGAGCACGCCGCCGCGATCACGGCGCGCATCCACGCGGCCCGCGCCGACCTGCACGCGAGCCGGAACGGCGGGCGCGCGCTGTTGCGCGTCGGCACGTTCCAGACGGTCTCGCAGAGCGTGCTGCCCGACGTCCTGCGCCGGCTCGCGCAGGGCCCCGAGCCGGTGCGCGCCTCGCTGTACGAGGACGCCGCAATCGAGCGGCTCGTGACGCTGCTCGACCAGGGGGACCTCGACGTGTCGTTCGTGCTCCTCCCGATCGCCGACCCGCTGCTCGAGACGCTGCCGGTGCTCGAGGACCCGTGGTACCTCCTGCTGCGCGCCGACCATCCGCTGGCGAAGCGCGGCGTCATCTCCATCCCGATGCTCGACGGCGTCCCGCTGATCTCGCTCGAGCGGGTCTCGATCGCCGGGGAAGCGGTCGCGCCGCGGAGCACGCGGCTCGTCGAGGAGTCGATCCTCGCCGCCGGCGTGATGCCCGACATCGCGCTGCGGCTCAACGACTACCGCTCGATCAGCGTGATGGTGGAGGCCGGCCTCGGCTGCGGCCTCGTGCCGTCGCTCGCGCTCGGGCCCGGCCAGCACGGGCTGGTCGCGCGGCCGATCGAGCGCGTACCGCCGCGCATCGTCGGGATCGCCTGGAACCGCGAGCGGCAGAAGACGCACGCGATCGGCAGGTTCGTCGACGCGGTGCGGACGACCGCCGCGCGACGCGTCGCTGCCTAGAGGGTTGACAGCCCACGCGCCGTCACGACGACGTCGGCGGTCTGGCCCGGCAGGGTCGCGGTGATCGAGCGGCGGCCGATCTTCGCCGTCAGGTGCTCCGGGGCGCCCATCCTGATCGCCAGCCGGCGGCGCAGGCCGAACACGACCTTCGCGCCCTGGCGCAGCGTGCCCTGGTACACGAGCGGGCCGGCCGCCGAGCCGGTTCGCACCGACAGCCAGCAGTCGCCGCTCGCGGCCACCAGCGTCAGCGCCGGCGGCTTCTGGTGCACCACGGGCTGGACCGTCTTCGGCGGCGGTGTCGTCCGCCGCGGCGGAGCGGCGACCGGCAGCGTCGCGCCGGTCGGCTTCGACGTGCCGCTGCGGCCGCCGAGCCACCACAGCCCGGCCGCGACGAGCACGACACACGCGCCGATCCCGAGCGCGCGCAGCGGCACGGCCGCGGCGGCGTCCCACACCGTGCGCCGCGCCGGCGGCGGCTCGGGCGGCGGCGGGGGCGGCGCGATCCTCAGGTCGTACTCGACGACGTAGAGGTCGCCGTTCAGGCCGAGGTACTCGGCGTACTCGCGCAGGAAGCTCCGCCGGTAGAGCCCCTCGGGCAACCGGTCGAACTCCTCGCGTTCGAGAGCCTGCAGGTATCTCGCGGGGATCATGGTCGCCGCCTCGACCTCGGCCTGTGTGAGGTGGCGGCGCTCACGGGCCTCGCGGAGAGTCGCTCCGATCTCCAGCATCTGCGCCTCCGCTTCCCGATTGTACGGACCGCCGCCGCGCCTGAGAGGATGCGCGGCGTGAAGCAGCGGGAGATTCGCTCGTGGCTGATGGACATGGACGGCGTGCTCGTGCGCGAGGAGCACGCCGTTCCCGGCGCCGACCGCTTCCTCGCGCGGCTGCGCGAGCGCGAGCTGCCGTTCCTCGTGCTGACGAACAACTCGATCTACACGCGGCGCGACCTCTCGGCGCGCCTCGCGCAGAGCGGCCTGGACGTCCCGGAGGAGTCGATCTGGACGTCGGCGCTCGCGACCGCCAGCTTCCTCGAGGCGCAGCGGCCCGACGGCACGGCGTTCGTGATCGGGGAGGCCGGGCTCACCACGGCGCTGCACTCGGCCGGGTACACGCTCACCGAGCGGACGCCCGACTACGTCGTGCTCGGCGAGACGCGCACGTACAGCTTCGAGCGCATCGCGCAGGCGATCCGCCTGATCGGCGCCGGCGCGCGCTTCATCGCCACCAACCCCGACCCGACCGGGCCGACGCCCGACGGCCCGCTGCCCGCCACCGGTTCCGTGGCGGCGCTGATCAGCCGCGCCACCGGCGTCGAGCCCTACTTCGTCGGCAAGCCGAACCCGCTGATGATGCGGTCGGCCCTGAACGCGATCGACGCGCACTCGGAGACGACCGCGATGGTCGGCGACCGCATGGACACCGACGTCGTCGCCGGGCTCGAGGCCGGCATGCACACGGTGCTCGTCCTGACGGGCTCGACGACCCGCGACCAGGCGGAACGGTTCCCCTACCGGCCCTCCCGCATCGTCGACTCGATCGCCGACCTGGTCGAAGAGCTCTAGGGCCGGAGGCCGTCCAGCAGGACGCGCACGTACCGGCGCCACGCGTCGGGACGCTCCGCGTGCATCGTCGCCTCGATCGCGGCGCCCACGAGCGCGCCGACGTCCTGCGCGTCGAGCTCGCGCCGGATCGCGCCGTCGCGGCGGGCGCGGCGGATCAGCTTGTTGACGACGTCGTGCAGCTCCTGCTTCGCGGCCGCGACGTCGTCGAACGTGCACTTCTCGACACCCTCGAAGAGCGCGCGGTCGCGGCGGCAGACCTCGGCGGCGTACCAGACGAAGTCCTCGAACCCGCGACCGGCGTCCTCGTACGCCGCGAACTCGCGCGCCCGGGCGAGGAGCTCGTGCAGGTGCAGGCGGATCACCGCCGCCCGCAGCGCCTCCTTGGTCGGGAAGCGGCGGAAGACGGTGCCGTGGCCGACCCCGGCCCGGCGCGCGATCTCGTCGATCGCGCAGTCCGGGCCGAGCTCGGCGAAGGCCTCGGCCGCAGCCTCGAGGATGCGGTCGAGATTCCGTTGTGCGTCCGCCCGCAGAACCGTCATCAGGCTCCGACGATGACGGGCTCGCCGGACGCGGCCTGCTGCTCGATCCGCGCCACGTGCCGCTTCCGGAGGAGCGCGAGCATGACTCCGAGCGCCGCGATCATGACGACGGCGCCTGCACCGAACGCCCAGTGGAAGCCGGTGACGAGCGCGTGCATCTGCGTGCCGCCCGCGTGCGCGGTGCGGTTGGTGGCGATCGTCGAGAGCACTGCCAGCCCGAGCGCGCCGCCGACCTGCTGCGACGTGTTGAAGAGGCCGGACGCGAGGCCCTGGTCCTCGTCCTCGAGGCCGGTCGTCGCGACCAGCGTCAGCGGCATGAAGACGGCGCCCATGCCGAGCGACGAGAGGATGACCGCCGGCAGGACGTCTGCCAGGTACGAGCCGTGCACCGGCAGCTGCGTCAGGAGGAGCAGTCCGGCCGTCCCGAGCAGCATCCCGATCGCCGCGATCACGCGAACGCCCACCCGGGTCGCGAACTGCGAGGCGAGCCCGGCGGAGACCATCACGCCGGCCGTGAACGGCAGGAACGCGATGCCGGCCTTGAGCGGCCCGTAACCCAGCACGCGCTGGATGTAGAGCGTGTTGAAGAAGAACATCGCGAACATCCCCGACATCGCCAGGAACATGGCGATGTTCGCCGTGAGCAGCGAGCGGATGCGGAAGATCGACAGCCGCACGAGCGGCGCCTTCGCACGGGTCTCGATGCCGACGAAGGCCGCCAGCAGGACGATCGCGAGCGCGAAGAACCCGAGCGTCTTCGCCGAGCCCCAGCCCGCCGACTGCGCGTCCACGATCGCGTAGACGAGCGCCATCAGCCCGCCGGTCACGGAGATCGCGCCCGCGACGTCGTAGCTGCGATGTGCCAGCTCGTCGCGCGACTCGGGGATCAGGCGGAGCGACAGGGCGAACGTGACGATGCCCACCGGCACGTTCACGTAGAAGATCCACGGCCACGAGAAGTACTGCGTGAGCACGCCGCCGAGGATCAGTCCGACGGCCGAGCCGCCGATCGCGATCGCAGCCCACACACCGAGCGCCTTGGCGCGCTCCGCGCCCTCCTGGAAGGTGGTCGAGATGATCGAGAGGGCAGCCGGCGAGACGAGCGCGGCGCCGAGGCCCTGCAGCGCGCGGGCGCCGATCAGCATCCCTTCGCTCGAGGCGAGCCCGTCGAGCAGCGACGCGCCCGTGAAGATGACGAGGCCGGCGAGGAACAGCCGCTTGCGGCCGAGCAGGTCGCCCGCGCGGCCGCCCAGGAGGAGAAAGCCTCCGAAGACGAGCGTGTACGCGTTGACGATCCACTGCAGGTTCCCCTCGGAAAGGTTCAGGTCCTTCTGGATGGACGGGAGGGCGACGTTCACGATCGTCGCGTCGAGCACGACCATGAACTGGGCAAAGCAGATCAATACGAGGACGACCCACGGGTTCGTGGTGTGTGAGCGCATCGGCGGCTCCTTCGCTTTCTTCATCTGGACTCGTTAGTCCGCTTACGGTAGCAGAAGCGGACTGATTCGTCCGCTTTCGCGTCAGGAGCTGGGCGCGGGAGCCCAGCCGATCGCCGGCGCGATGTCGCGGGCGATCGTCTCGAGCAGCCGTGCGTTGTACTCCACGCCGAGCATGCTCGGCACCGTCAGGAGGACGGTGTCGGCCGCCGCGACGGCCGCATCCTCGGCCAGCTCGGCGGCGATCGCGTCGGGCTCGCCCGTGTAGGTGCGGCCGAACCGTGCCATGGCCCCGTCGAGGAAACCGACCTGATCCTCGTTCGCGTCGTGTCCGAAGAGCCGGCGGTCGAGGTCGGAGGTGATCGGGAGCACGCTGCGGCTGACCGACACCCGCGGCTCGCGCTCGTGTCCCGCCTTGGTCCACGCCTCGCGGAAGAGCTCGATCTGCTCCGCCTGCAGCCGGTCGAACGGCACCTGGGTGTCCTCGAGCAGGAGGGTCGAGCTCATCAGGTTCATCCCCTGCTCGCCGGCCCAGACAGCGGTCTCGCGCGAGCCCGAGCCCCACCAGATGCGCTCGGGCAGGCCGGGCGACTGCGGCTGGATCGCGAGGAGCCCCTGCCCGGGCGCGCCGCCCGCGTCCGCGCGCACGACGCCCGCGCCGGAGATCGCAGCCCGGAAGAGCGCCACCTTGTCGCGCGCCGAGTCGCCGTCGGCCGAGTAGCCGAACGCCTCGGCGCCGCGCCACGCGGGCTCGGGCGAGCCGCGGCTGACGCCGAGCTGCAGGCGGCCGCCCGCGAGCAGGTCGGCCACGGCAGCCTCCTCCGCCATGTAGAGCGGGTTCTCGTAGCGCAGGTCGATCACGCCGGTGCCGATCTCGATGCGGCTCGTGCGCACGCCGATCGCGGCGAGCAGCGGGAACGGAGCGGAGAGCTGGCGTGCGAAGTGGTGCACGCGCACGAACGCGCCGTCGATCCCGAGCTCCTCCGCGGCGACCGCCAGCTCGACCGTCTGCCGGAGCGCGTCCTCCGCCGTGTGGGTGAACCCGGCGTTCGGCTGCCAGTGGCCGAACGAGAGGAACCCGATGCGCTTCGCGGAGCTCATCGAGCCATGAAAGCAGCCCGGCCCGTGCCGGCGGCTCGCTTCGGCCGGCGCCGAAGCGTCCCGCCTCTACGGTCGGGGAGGTGACCCACCTGACGATCGAGCCCTCGATCCTCTACTTCGGCACGCCCGTCGCTCTGATCGCGACGCGCAACGAGGACGGGAGCGCGAACCTCGCGCCGATCTCGTCCGCCTGGGCGCTCGGCTACTCGGTCGTGCTGGGGCTCGGCGCCGAGGGCCAGACCGCGGCGAACCTCGAGCGCACCCGCGAGTGCACCGTCAACCTGCCCGACGCGGGGCTCTGGCGGGCGGTCGAGCGGCTGGCGCCGCTGACCGGCCGCTCCCCGGTGCCGGCCCACAAGCGAGGCACGTTCCGGTTCGAGCGCGAGAAGTTCGGTGCCGCCGGGCTGACACCGCAGCGCTCGCAGACCGTGGCCGCACCGCGCGTCCGCGAGTGCCCCCTGCAGCTCGAGGCGAGGCTCGTCGCCTCGTCGCCGCTCAGGTCGGGGGCACTCGCGGCCGAGGTCGAGGTCACCCGCGTGCACGCGTCGCCGTCGATCGTGATCGACGGCACGTCGCACGTCGACGTCGAGCGGTGGCGGCCGCTGCTCTACGTGTTCCGCCACTACTTCGGAGCGAGCGACCACCTCGGGAAGACGTTCCGCGCCGAGGCCTGACGGCTCACGCCCACGCTCCCGCCGGCTGCCGGGTGATCGCGTTCAGCCGGTTCCAGACGTTGATCGAGGCGATCGAGAGCACGAGCGACGCGAGCTGGTCGTCGTCGTAGAGGCGCGCAGCCTCGTCCCAGACCTCGTCCGGCACCGGATCGGGCCGGTCGGCCAGCCGGGTGCCCGCCTCTGCGAGGGCGAGCGCCGCCCGCTCCGAGGCGCTGAAGTACGGCGCCTCGCGCCAGGCGGCGAGCGTCGCGATCTTCTCGTCGGGCTGGCCGGCGTCGCGCAGCTCCTTGTCGTGCATCTGGCAGCAGACGCTGCAGCCGTTGATCTGGCTGACCCGCAGGTGGATCAGCATGTGCGTCGTCTCCGGGACGCCGAGCGCCATCGCCGCCTTGTGCAGCGTGTGCATCGCCTTCAGCGCGTCGGGCACCGTGCCCGCGATGTTCGGGATCCGCGGCTCGATCCGCTCGATTGTCTCCATCGTCCACCTCCGTCGATTCGTGGTCGTCTAGCTCATTGACCACCGGCGGACGGATTGTGTGACGGGCCGGGGCGGATCACGCCGGTCTCGTACGCGAAGATCACCGCCTGGATGCGGTCGCGCAGCCGCAGCTTCACGAGCACGCGCCGGACGTGCGTCTTGGCGGTCGACTCCTCGATCACGAGCTCTGCGGCGATCTCGTGATTCGAGAGGCCGCGTGCGAGCAGCTCGAGCACCTCGCGCTCGCGCGGCGTCAGCTCCTCGAGCAGCCGGCCGTCCCCCACCTCGGGCGCGGGCTGGTGCGCCATGCGCTCGATCACCGTCCGGGTGACGGACGGAGAGAGCAGCGAGTCGCCGGCGGCCACGGTGTGGATCGCCGAGAGCAGCTCCTCGGGCCGCGTGCGCTTGAGCAGGAAGCCGGACGCGCCGGCGTTCAGCGCACCGAAGATGTAGTCGTCCTGCTCGAACGTCGTCAGGATCACCACCTTCACCTCCGGCGACGCGGCGAGCGCCTCGCGCGTCGCCGCGATGCCGTCGAGGTCGGGCATGCGGACGTCCATCAGCACGACGTCGGGCCGCAGCCGGCGGACCTGCTCGACGGCGGCGCGGCCGCTCTCCGCCTCGCCGACCACCTCGACGCCGTCGTCGCTCGAGAGCACCGCCTGCAGCCCTGCGCGCATCAGGTCGTCGTCGTCGACGAGCAGCACGCGGATCACGGCCGCTCCTCCCCGTAGGGCAGCCTCGCGGCGACCGTGAACTCGCCCTCGCCGACGCCGGCCTCCAGCTCGCCGCCGAGAAGCGCCGCCCGCTCGTGCATGCCGAGGATCCCGTGCCCGGTCCCGGGCGCCGCCGCTCCCGGCCCGAGCGGGTTGCGGACGGTGAGCCGCAGGTCGGAGGCGGTGTAGCGGAGCTCGACGTCGGCGCTGCCGTCGCCGTGGCGTGCGGCGTTCGTCAGCGACTCCTGGAGGATGCGGTAGGCCGACTGGTCGACCCCGGCCGCGAGCGGTCGCGGCTCGCCGACGACCTGGACGCGCACCTCGAGGCCGCCGACCTGGTGGCGCTCGACGAGCGTGCCGAGGGCGGCGAGGCCGGTCGGCGGCTCGACCGCCTCGGCGCTGCCGTCGCGAAGGCCGCGGACGAGCAGGTCGATCTCGCCGATCGTCTCGCGGGCGACGTCCTCGATCGTCGTCAGCGCGGTCCGCGCTCCGTCCGGGTCGCGTTGCTGCAGCAGCCGGGCGGCGCCCGCCTGGACGAGGATGACGTTGATCGCGTGCGCGGCCGAGTCGTGCAGGTCGCGTGCGATCCGCGTCCGCTCCTCGGCCGCGGCGAGCCGGCGCTCGCGCTCGACGTCGCGCTGGGCCCGCCGGAGCCGCTCCGCCGCGTCGAGCCGCCGGCGCCGGCGCTGCTGCACCTGGTCGCCGATCATCCAGGCGCCGCCCCACACGACGATGCCGAACAGCACCGGCGAGGTCGGGAACCCGGAGTGGGCGGCCGCCGTCGACAGGATGTGCGCGAGGAAGAGCCCGAGCACGACGACCGCGGTCTCGCGGACGCGCGAGCGCGTGCGCTCGTCGGCGGCGACGTAGAACAGCGCGATCGTCGGCCCGAACGGCGGCCCCACCGCGTAGCCGAGCCCGTTCAGCGTGGCGCTCGCCGCGGTCGTGATCGCGAAGACGGCGAGCGGCGACCGCCGGTGCGCGACGAGCGGCAGCGCTGCGATCGCGGCGAGCAGCACGCCGCGCGTGTCGAGCGCGTGGTCGGCGTTGTGCTCGAGGCCGAGGACGACCAGCGTCAGGGCGAGCGCGGCGAGCGCGACCGCAACGTCGAGCGCGCGGGCTGCCGTGGAGCCTGACATCCGTTCGAGGGTAGCCCCGCCCGGGCCGCGCCGAGTCGCCTCCGCGGAGGATCCGCGTCCACCTGGAGAGGTACGCCGAAGTTCCGCCGCGCGGGCGTTTCGGCGACGGCGCACGGCTCCTACCGTGGCCGCCATGCTCACTCGTCTCACGAGATTCGTGCTTCGCCGTCGCCGGCTCGTCGTCGGCCTCTGGCTCCTCGTCACCGTCGTCGGCTTCGCCTCGGCGGGCCGCGCCACGAACGCGCTCAGCGAGGAGTTCTCCGTCCCGGGTCGCGAAGGCTCGAACACCAACTCCGCCATCACCCGCCTCTTCGCGACCGGCGGCGACTCCGCCCCGCTCGTGTCCGTCGTCACCCTGCCGCAGGGCACGTCCGTCGCCTCGCCCGTCGTCCGGCGCGGCCTCGAGCAGGTCGCGTCGAGGATCGAGCACGCCGTGCCCGGCAGCCGCGTCGCGTCGTTCGCGACGACCGGGAACCGCGCGTTCGTCTCGCGCGACGGGCGCACCACCTTCCTCGTCGCGTACCCGTCGGGCAGCCTCGGCGGCTTCGGCCAGAACCCGAAGGCCGCGAGGGCCGCACGCTCCGCGCTCGCCGGGGTGACGATCGCCGGCGCGCCCGTGCACCTGACCGGGCTCGACGCACTCCAGGTCTCGACCGATCGCGGCGGCGGCCTCGGGCTGCTCGCCGAGAGCGTGCTCGGCGGCCTGGGGGCGCTCGCGGTGCTCCTCTTCGTGTTCGCGTCGTTCCTCGCGGTCGTGCCGCTCGTGATCGCGCTCGTCTCGATCATGACCAGCTTCCTGCTCGTCTGGGGCCTGACGACGATCACGCAGGTCTCGCAGATCGTCGCGTTCCTGATCGCGCTCGTCGGGCTCGGCGTCGCGGTCGACTACTCGCTGCTCGTCGTCGCCCGCTGGCGCGAGGAGCGCGCGCACGGAGCCGCGGACGACGAGGCGATCGTCCGGGCGATGGAGACCGCCGGCCGCGCGGTCGTGTTCAGCGGCACGACGGTGGCGATCGGCCTGCTCGCGCTCGTGGCGCTGCCGCTCCCGTACCTGCGGAGCGTCGGCTACGGCGGCATGCTGATCCCGCTCGTCAGCGTCGCGGTCGCGATCACGCTGCTCCCCGTGATCCTGTCCGCCGCAGGCCGCCGCCTCGACTGGCCGCACGTGCGCACCGACGAGCGGGCCAGCCGGTTCTGGACGCGCTGGGCGGAGCTCGTCGTCCGCCGGCGGCGGCTCGCGGCCGCGTCGGCGCTCGTCGTGCTCGCGGCGCTGCTCGCCGGCGCGGCGAGCCTGAACCTCGGTGCCGCCGCCGGCGAGCCGAACACGATCAGCCGCCACGGCGACGCGCGGCAGGGGCTCGACGTGCTCGAGCGCTCCGGGATCGGCTCGGGCGCCGTCGACCCGATCGAGATCCTCACGCCGCGGACCGAGGCCGCACGCGTCGCCCGCGCCGTGGCGAGCCTCGAGGGCGTGCAGGGCGCGGTCGCCCCGGCGGCCGCCTCCTGGCGGCACGGCGAGTCGGCTGTCGTCGACGTGTTCGCGCACGACGACGACGGCTCGACGCTCACGCGGGTCCGCGACGCCGCGCACGCGGCCGGCCCGCACGTGCGGGTCGGCGGGATCAACGCCCAGAACCGCGACTTCATCTCGGCGGTCTACGGCAACTTCCCGCTGATGATCGCGCTGATCGCGATCGTCACCTTCCTGCTGCTCGCGCGCGCCTTCCGCTCGCTGCTGCTGCCGCTGAAAGCAGTCGTCCTGAACACCCTCAGCGTCGCGGCCGCGTGGGGAGCGCTCACGCTCGTGTGGCAGAAGGGCTACGGGTCGGACGCGCTCTGGGGCGTGCCCGCGACCGGGTCGATCCCGTCGTGGCTGCCGCTGATCGTCTTCGCCTTCCTCTTCGGGCTGTCGATGGACTACGAGGTGTTCATCCTCGCCAGGATGCGCGAGGCGTACGACCGCACGGGGTCGACCGACCGTGCGGTGATCGAGGGGATCGGGCGCACCGGCCGCCTCGTCACGAGCGCGGCGCTGATCCTCTTCCTCAGCTTCGTCGCGATGGCGACCGCGCCGAGCACCGGCGTGAAGATCCTCGCCACCGGCTTCGGCGCCGGGATCCTGCTCGACGCGACGATCGTGCGCGCGCTGCTGCTGCCGTCGATCGTCTCGCTCTTCGGCCGCTGGAACTGGTGGCTCCCCCGCCTGCCCGCTCGGCTCCTCCGCACGGAGCCGCACCCGCTACTCGCAGAGCACGACTAGGAGGTGACCGACCATGAACGCACTCACGCTGCTCCTCGCCGACGACGGCTGGCACCACGGAAGCCACTGGTGGATCGTCTTCCCGATCCTCTGGCTGCTCCTCGCGGCGACCGTCCTCATGCTGTTCCTCCGGCGCGGCCGCGGCGCCTGCCACGACTCGCCGAAGCGGATCCTCGGCGAGCGCTTCGCGCGCGGCGAGATCAGCGTCGACGAGTACCGCGACCGGCTCAGCCAGCTGCAGTGAAGAGGCGCGCCAGCGTCCGACCGACGAGGTGCGCGACGGCCGCGTGACCCTCGGCGTCGAGATGGATCCCGTCGAGCGACCCGTAGCGGGTCACCTCGCCGAGATCGATCAGCTCGACGCCGAGGGCGCCCGCGACGTCCCCGAACCGCTGCGGCAGGAGCGCCGCCTTCTCGGGCGCTCCCTCCCAGTCGTCGCGCCATTCGGTGTCGCCGAGCGGCGGCGGGCAGACGAGGATCGGCCGCGGCGCCGCTCGGTCGACGCCGGCGGATGACCCGGCGACGACGGAGGCGAGCCGCCCCGCGCCGCGTGCGATGTCGGTGGCGCTCATCCCGTACCGGCGCGCGAGGTCGCTCGTGCCCAGGTAAATGATCACCGCGTCGAGCGGTGCGTGCGACTCGAGGCACGGACCGAGGTACTCGAGCCCGTTGCGACCGGGGAGCAGCACGCTGTCGAGCACCGTCGTGCGCCCGTTCAGGCCTTCCTCGACGACGTGCCAGGCCTCGCCGAGGCTCTGCTGGAGCAGCCCCGGCCAGCGCACGTCCCGGCCGAACCGCGACTGCGTCGCCGCGTCGAACCCCCACGTGTTCGAGTCGCCGTAGCAGAGCAGTGTGCGCTGTCGCGTCACCGCTTCCCGACGATACGCGATCTCAGGGATCGGGCCGGTGCAGCGCGACCGCCGCCGTCACGAGGCCGATCCCCGCCAGATCGGCCCGCGACGGCAGCTGCGCGAGCACGACCGCGCCGATCACCGCGGCGAGCGCCGGCAGGAGGGCGACGAGCAGCGCGTAGGTGGCGCGCGCGAGGCGGGCCATCGCGAGCTGGTCGAGCACGTACGGGACGACGGACGAGGCGACGCCGACTCCGATTCCGGCGAGCGGGACGACCGGGTCGGAGGCGTGACGCGCCACGGCGTCGATCCCGATCGGCGACACGACGACGAGCGCGACCATCATCGCCGCGGCGAGGCCGTCGACCGCGTTCACGGCGCGCTGCCGCGCGAGCCGGTGCGCGAGCACGATGTACGCCGCGAACAGGACCGCGTTCGCGAACGCGAAGCCGACGCCCGCCGGGCTGCCCGCGAAGCGCACGTGCGTCAGCAGGTAGACGCCCGTCGCGGCGACGGCCACCGCGGTCACGTTGCGCAGGGTGCGCACGCCGAGGAGCGCGAGCACCACGGGTCCCAGGAACTCGATCGCGGCGGCCGTCGCGAGCGGCAGCCGGTCGATCGCGATGTAGAAGCACGCGTTCATCACGCCGAGGACGGCGCCGAGGGAGACGACGAGCCGCCGCCCGTCGCGGTCGAGCGCCGCGAACGCGCGCCACGGCTGCCGCCACGCCGCGAAGAGCGCGGCCGCCGTCGCGATTCGCAACCACGCGACGCCGAGCACGCCCACCCGCGCGAAGAGCAGCACCGCGAACGACGGGCCGAGATAGTGGAAGACGGCTCCCACCGCGAAGTAGGCGGTCGGCGGTGGTGTGCGCTCGACCCGGACCATGGCACCAGTGTCCGTCCGCCGGCCCGATTCCGCCATGGACGATCGAAGGACTTCTGCGAGAAAGTCCGTCGAATCGAAGCTGTTTCGGGCGTATCATTCCCGGTCGATGGCCATCCTCGACGAGATCGACCGCAGGATCGTCTCCGAGCTCGCACGCGACGGCCGGGTCACGTTCGCCGAGCTCGGCCGCCGCATCAACCTCTCCGCGCCGACGGTCGCCGAGCGCGTCCAGCGCCTCGAGCGAAGCGGCGTGATCACGGGCTACCGCGCCGAGCTCGACCCGCGAGCGCTCGGCTACCCGCTGACCGCGATCGTGCGCGTGAAGCCGGCGCCGGGGCAGCTGAAGCGGATCCCCGAGCTCGCGGCGGAGATCCCGCAGGTCGGCGAGTGCCACCGGATCACCGGCGAGGACTGCTTCTTCCTGAAGCTGCACCTGCGCTCGATCGAGGAGCTCGGCGAGCTGCTCGATCAATTCCTCAGCTACGGCGAGACGACGACCTCGATCGTCAACGCGTCGCCGATCCCGCGTCGCGACCCGCCGCCGGACCCCGAGCGGTAGAAACCCCGACTGGCGCGACCCGGCCGCACGCGTTAGGTAAGGCGCACTGCATCCGCGAGATCCGACGGGCGTGGCGTTGGGGTTGGAGGAAGCCATGCCGTTCTACACGGATCTGAAGCCGCCGGCCGGGCCCGAGCCCGCACCGGCGCTCTCGAAGGCCGAGCTCGAGGCCGAGCGGGAGCGGACGATCGCGCGCATCCTCGCGCTGCGGGAGGCGCTCGCGACCGAGCAGGATGCACCGCCGCCGCGGACGTTCGGAACGCTGCTCCTCGCCACCTGGAACCTGCGCGAGTTCGACGCGCCGACGTGGGGCTCGCGGCTGCGGGAGAGCTACGCGTACATCGCCGAGATCATCGACCGCTTCGACCTCGTCGCGCTGCAGGAGGTGCGCGAGGACCTGGGTGCGCTCAAGCTGCTGCTCGGCCGCCTCGGCCCCGACTGGGACTTCATCGCGTCGGACGTGACCGAGGGGAAGCCGGGCAACCGCGAGCGGCTGGTGTTCCTGTACGACCGCAGGAAGGTGCGCTTCCTCGGCGTCGCCGGAGAGCTCGTCCTACCGCCCGTCCAGACCGCCAAGGGAGCGGTGCCGGCGACGCAGGTCGCGCGCACGCCGCTGATGGCGGCGTTCCAGGTCGGCTGGACGAAGTTCCTGCTCACGACCGTCCACATCATCTACGGCGACGACAGCGCCGAGCCCGCCGCCCGCGTGGAGGAGATCAGCCAGGTCGGGCGCTTCCTGCGCAAGCGGGCCGACGACCCGATCGACCTGACCGGGAACATGCTGCTGCTCGGCGACTTCAACATCTTCACCAAGGGCGACAAGACGTACGAGGCGCTCGTGAAGGACGGCGGCTTCACGATCCCGGCGGGGATCGACAACCTCTCGGGCTCCGACGTCGGGCTCGACAAGAAGTACGACCAGATCGCCTACCGCGCCGGCCCGACGCGGTTCCGCGAGACGGGCCGGGCCGGCGTCGTCAAGTACTACGAGCACGTCTTCACCGACACGGACGCGGACGTGTACCGGCCGTACATCGACCGGTACATCCAGGCGCAGCACCAGGCGGGGAAGACGTCGCCGAAGGCGCCGACGTCGGCCGCGGCGGCGCTCACCCAGTACCGCACCTGGCGCACCTACCAGATGTCCGACCACTACCCGCTCTGGGCCGAGTTCCAGGTCGACTTCTCGGACGACTACCTGCGCAGCATCGCCGCGGTCACGCCCGCACCGGCGCCCGCGCCGCCGCCGGCGCTCGTCCCGGCCTAGGGCTCGCGGACGATCAGGAGCGCGCCGGCGCCGGTCGGGCAGAGCGCCTCGAATACGCGCGGGTCGGCGGCAACCTGCGCGCGGAACTCGACCAGCTCGTCCGCGTGCGAGACGACGTTGTCGACGACGAGCAGCCCGCGCGGCCGCAGCGTCCGCACCAGGTCGGGCCAGTAGCTCGTGTACGCCGGCCGCTCCGCGTCGAGCAGGATCACGTCCCAGGCGTCGTCAGCGCTGCCGGCGAGCGTCACGGCCGCGTCCTCGAGCCGCAGCTCGACCACCTCCTCGAGCCCGGCCGCCGCCAGGTTCGCGCGCGCCTCCGCCGAGCGGCCCGCGTCGGTGTCGGCGCTGACGACCGACCCGCCGACCGCCCGGGCCGCGTCGGCGAGCCAGATCGTCGAGTAGCCGTTGGACGTCCCGAGCTCCAGGAGGCGGCGCGGCGCGAGCGAACGCACGAGCGCCGC
Organism: Gaiellaceae bacterium; assembly: GCA_035546215.1. Lineage (GTDB taxonomy): Bacteria > Actinomycetota > Thermoleophilia > Gaiellales > Gaiellaceae > PALSA-600. The sequence goes on from DASZWR010000089.1 coordinate 55,567, forward strand.
GAGGACGCGGGCGGTCTCGGGCTCGAGGTTCCGGTAGCGCTCGCGCCGGTCGGGCTCGCGCTCGTCGTGCTCGCGACCGCGCTCATAGAGCTCGTCGAGGAACCGAAGCGTGCGCTCGTCCATGCTCCGGCGTCACGATATCGCCGCCGTCAGCGAGTCACGGCCCGCCGGCGCGGCGCGGGTCGCCGCGTACGCGGCGGGGAAGCCCTCGCGCCACGTGGGGTGCACGAGCGTCCAGCCGAGCTCCCGCTTCGCCTTCGCGTTCGACGCGCCCCGCGCTTCCGTGGCCATCACCGTCACGGCCTCGCCTGCGGCGAGCCGCGCGAGCCACGTCGGGAACCGCCGCGGCGGCTTCGCGCCGAGAGCGGCCGCGAGCAGCGGCAGCCAGTCGCGGACCGGCGCCGGCTCGTCGTCGACGATGTTGTAGATCGCCGGGCCGTCGTGCTCGACCGCGAGCGCCGTGGCCGCCGCCGCGTCGTCGAGGTGGATCCACGACCAGACCCCGCCGCCGTCGCCGACGATCGGGAACTGCCGCTTGCGCACCGGCTCGACCGTGCCGTCGTTCGCGGCGCCGTAGAAGACGCCGTAGCGCAGCGCGATGCCCCCGAACGCGGTGACCGCCTCCTCGAGATGGTTCAGCGCGTCCGCGCCCCGCTTGAAGGTCGCGGCCGGATTCGGGTCGACGGGATCCTCCTCCGTCTTGACCGGGCCGCCCTCGCGCGCGTACCGCGAGAACGCGGCAACACTCTGCGCCACGAACCGGCGCACGCCGGCCTCCCGCGCCGCGGCGAGCAGCGCGTCCGTGCCGCGCGTGCGCAGCTCGTTCGTCTTCGCGAGGACCGCATCCATGTTCCGGCTGAACTTCACGTCGGCGAGGGCGGTGGCCTCGTGGACGATCGCGTCCGGCGCCGCCGCGAGCACCGCGGCGCGCACCGCCGCCTCGTCGAGGAGGTCGAGCTGCACGGGCTCGGCGCCGAGAGCGCGCAGGCGCTCCGCGCTGCCGGGTGCGTTGTGGGTGCCGACGACCTCGTGGCCCGCGTCGACCAGCCGGGAGACGAGGCGCGTGCCGATCGCGCCGCTCGCCCCGGTGATGAAGATCCGCATTGTGAGCCTTCCTTTCGCGTGTGGGTCTACTGCGATGACCCGCGCGAAGGCAGGAATGTGACGTCCGGCCGGATCAGCTCGGGATCGTGGCCCGGGACGACCGTGGCGCCGCGGTCGCGGAGCTCCCGCAGCCGCACCGCCGACTGCGCCTGCTGCTCGTGGTCGTCCGCGAAGATCGGGAAGCGGTGGTCGTCGAGCCCGGACGCGAAGTGCACGACGTCGATGCCGAGGACGAGCTCGCCGAGCCTGAGCGACTGGTGCCCCGGCGTGTGCCCCGGGGTGCTCAGGAGCTCCACGCTGCCGTCGCCGAGCAGGTCGTGATCGCCGTCGAGCAGGACGGGCTCACGTTCGCGGCCCGCGTAGTCGCGCGGCAGGAAGCTGTTTCGCCGGACGGCGCCTTCGTCGTGGCCGGCCTCCCACTCGCGCCGCTGGACGACCACCGGGACGGACGGCGGGATCAGGTGGAGGCCACCGACGTGATCCCAGTGCAGATGGGTCAGCACCACCTTCGTCAGCGTTCCGACGTCGACCTGGTCGGCGACGCTCTGCTCCTGGTCGATCCGGATCGCGGAGAAGATGTCGGGGCGGTCGTAGTACGCGGCCGGGTCGGCGATCGCCGCCGGGTTGAGTCCGGTGTCGACGAGGATGCGCTCCGTCTCCGTCTCGATCAGGTACGCCGGCACGGGGTACCGGATCGTCCGGTCCATGGGCTCGCCCCGCCGGAAGATGCCGGCGGGCGCGGTGAACCAGCCGGCGATCAGCCTCTCGATCCTCACGTGCCCTGTCACACCTTTCGATTCTCGCGGGTCTAGAACGATGACACCCATGGAAACGAGAAGGTGACGTGACACAGCAAGAATGGCTCGCAGAGCAGTTCGAGAACCAACGGCCCCATCTCCGGGCGGTCGCCTACCGCATGCTCGGGTCGGTCAGCGAGGCCGAGGACGCCGTCCAGGACGCGTGGATCCGCGTCAGCCGGGCGGGCACCGACGACGTCGAGAACCTCGGCGGATTCCTGACGACGGTCGTCGCGCGCGTCGCGCTCAACATGCTCCGCTCGCGCCGAACCCGGCGCGAGGAACCGCTCGACTATCACCTGCCGGACCCGATCATCGACCCGGCCGACGGGACCGCGCCCGAGCACGAGGCGCTGCTCGCGGACTCCGTCGGCCTGGCGCTCTTGACGGTGCTCGAGACGCTCTCGCCGGCTGAACGGCTCGCGTTCGTCCTGCACGACATGTTCGCCGTCCCGTTCGAGGAGATCGCGGCGATCGTCGACCGCTCGCCCGAGGCGGCGCGCCAGCTCGCAAGCCGCGCCCGCCGGCGCGTCCGCCGCGCCGACCCGGTCACGACGGCCGACCTGTCGGCGCAGTGGGAGGTGGTCGAGGCGTTCCTGGCGGCCGCCCGGGACGGCGACTTCGGGGAGCTCGTCTCCGTCCTCGACCCGGACGTCGTCCTGCGCGTCGACGGGGGCCGGACCGGCCTCTCGAAGGCGGTTCAGGGCGCGGAGGCCGTGGCCGGCCAGGCGAAGCTGTGGGCGCGTGTCGACTTCACCATGCACCGGGTGCTCGTGAACGGCGCGGCGGGGATCGTCTCCTTCCTGCGCGGGCGGCCGTTCGCGGTCGCCGCGGCGACGATCCGGAACGGCACGATCCTGGAGCTCGACTTCCTGGTCGACCCCGAGCGGCTCGAGCGCCTCGACCTGAGTGCGATCGGCGGCTAGTTTCACTTCCGCGCGGAACGCGTCACATCTCGCGTCCGGCGTCTGAGCTTCGTCTGAGCCGGCTCAGACGCCGGGAACCCGGGACACCTCCCGCCTACGCCGACTCTTCGCGCGCGTAGAAGGGGCGGCCGATGCGGAGCTCGAAGCGGAAGTAGGCATCGCCGCGGACGCCGTCGACCTCCTCGCGCGTCGCCTGGATCATCGCCGCCGCGACGTCGAGGTCGTCGACGTCGAAGAGGAGGTACCACGCCCACCGCGGAGGCTCCGTCGGACCGACCTGGAACACGTCGTCGCACATCGACGCGACGACGCGCGCTCCGAGCTCCTCCCACTCGGCGAGGATCTGCTTGAAGCGCGGCATGGCGCGCTGCTCCTTCTCGTCGTCGGGCGCAGCGAAGAACGCCTCCAGCGCCGCGCCGCCGACCATGACGCGGTAGGGGCGGTGCATCGGGATCGGTGTCCAGTCGGGCATGGCTCTCTCCTCCTATTCGGCCGGGATCTCTTCCGCCAGGCGCTCGAAGAGACGCCGCGAGAAGCGGACGTGGTCGAGGTAGTCGGCGATGGCTCCCTGCTCGTTCGGCGCGTGGATGCCGCTCGCGAGACGCGTCGTCCCTGCGGGCGAGACCGTCGTCGCCCCGAGCAGGTCGAGGATCGCGCGCGCCGGGCCGGCGCCCGGCAGCTGCGGGTAGACGACGGGCTCCCCCATCGTCTCGCCGGCCGCCGCGATCGCGGCCCGGCCGAGCGGCGTGTCGATCGGGCTGCGAGCCGGCTGCCGCGTGCCGCGCACGCGCAGCTCGACGTGGCCGAAGCCTCGATCGTCGAGGTGCCGGCGCACGAGCTCCGCGACGCGGTCCGGCTCCTGGTCGGGCACGAGGTGGATGTCGACGTGCGCGCGGGCGGACGCGGTCACGACCGACGTGCCGGTGAGAGCGTCGCCGGCCGAGATGCTCGAGACGTTGATCGTCGGCGTGTAGAGCAGACGGTCCGCGAGCTCTCGCTCGGAGTAGCCGGCGAGCCACGGGCTCGCACCCCCCACCCCGGCGTCGGCGCCCGGCGGCGAGACCGTCTCCCCCGCCGCCCGCTCCGCGTCGGTGTAGGTCGCGAGGTTGTCGCCGAACCCCGCCACGAGGGCGTTCCCGCGGAGGTCGACGAGCGACGCGAGGGCGTGGCTGAGCTCGATCGCGGCCGACCGGAACACCGGCGAGAACGCCGCGTGCTGGTCGGCGGCGAGCGTCCGCACCGAGACCTCGAGGAGCACCATCCCCCGGCAGCCGAACGCGATCTCCGGCCGGCCGTCGGCGCCGCGAATGAAGCTCTCCCACAGGCACCAGTCGGCGGCCAGCTCGTCCCTGTTCGCGACGAGCACGTCCTCCAGCCCGGGGCTGCCGATCTCCTCGGCGCCCTCGCACAGCCAGACGAGCGTGTACGGCGGCCGGCCGCCGCAGTCCTCGAGCCACAGGTCGAGCGCCTGCAGCCGCGCGGTGATGTCCGCCTTGTCGTCGCAGGTGCCGCGGGCGACGACCGCGCCGTCGACGATCTCGGCGGCGAACGGAGGGGTCGACCAGAGCGACTCGTCGCCGGGCGGCTGCACGTCGTAGTGCGTGTAGACGAGCAGGCGTCGCGGCGACTCGCCCTCGAGCGTCGCGATCAGCGTCGGCGCGTGGCCGGGCACGTCGACGCGCCGCACGCGGTCGAACGTCCCGCTCAGCCGGCGCTCGACCCAGTCTGCCATGACGGTCGCGGCCGCCACGTCGGCGGAGACCGACGGGATCCGGCACGCCTCGCGCCACTCCTCGACGAACGCGTCCTGCGGGAGCGTCACGGCTCGAGCTCGTAGGGGTACGACGTGAAGACCTCCGGCCCCGAGTCGGTCACGAGCACGAGATCCTCGAGTCGTGTGCCGCCGAACCCCTGCCGGTAGCAGCCGGGCTCGACAGCGATCACGTCGCCTGCGACGAGCTCGCCGTCGCCGGGGCCGAGGTGCGGCTCCTCGTGCACTTCGAGGCCGACGCCGTGGCCGAGCGAGTGGAAGAAGCCGTCGAGCAGCACCTGCCCCGGCTGCTTCGAGAGCAGGGTCGGCTCGCCCGCCGCCTCGAAGACCTCCGCCGCGGCGCGATGCACGTCGGCGGTGCGGGCGCCCGGCCGGATCGCCGCCATGGAGGCCTCGAGCGCACGCTTGCACAGGTCGTGGTACCGGCGAAGCTCGTCGTTCACCGGGCCGACGACGAACGTGCGCGTCATGTCGGTGAAGCAAGCCGACTCGCGGTCGCGCGGCCAGAGGTCGACGGTGATCGGCTCGCCGACCCCGATCGGACCGGAGCCCATGTGGTGGCCGATGCACGTCTGCGGGCCGTGCGCGACGATGAACTCGTCCGCGCCCGCGTCGTTCGCGGCGAACGCCGCCGCGACGGCCGCCTTGAGACGCTCGGACGTGAGCACCTTGCCTTCGAACAGCACGCGGTCGCCGTCGATCTGCGACGCGCGCAGGATCTCCGCCACCGCCGACGTCGCCGCCTCGGCGGCGCGCTGCGCACGGCGGATCCCGGCGAGCTCGGCCTCGCTCTTGATGCGGCGGCGGCGCTCGAACACCGGCCGGTCGACGACGAGCTCGACGCCGGCGGCGCGGAGGACGTCGGCGAGCTCGACCGGGAACGCGGGCGGCACCGCCGCCTGCCGCACGCCGAACCGCTCGCACGCGCGCCGCGAGATCTCGAGCGAGACGTCTCCGGAGGAGAGCCCGCCGGCGACGAGCTCGTCGTACCCGAGCTCCTCGAGCGGGACGACCTCGACGCCGGGCACCTCGTTCATCCGCGCCGCCTCGAGCGAGCGGATGACGGCGAAGCGCCGGCCGTCCACCTCGCCGTAGAGGAACGGGTCGGCGACGGTGTGCGGGATCTCGTGGCGCAGCTCGGGCGAGCGCACCGTGTCGGCGAACATCAAGACGTTCATGGCAATCCTCCTGCGGCCGCCGGCGCCTTGGCGCCGGGCGAGACGGGGACACGGTCGCGGTCGTGGAGCCAGCACGCGGCGGCGCGGCCGTCGTCGAGCCGAAGGAGCGGCGGCTCGTCCTCCACGCAACGGTCGAAGCGGTAGGGACAGCGGGGATGGAAGCGGCAGCCGGACGGCGGCCTGGCCGGGTCGGGCACCTCGCCCGGGAGCGCCGCGGGCAGGAGCCCCTCGCCGTCGGCCTCGGGCACGGCGGCGATCAGCGCCTCGGTGTACGGGTGCAGCGGCTCGGCCCACGTCGCGTCGGCGGAGCCGACCTCGACGACCCGCCCGAGGTACATGACGTAGATCTCGTCGGCGGCGTAGCGGACGATCGCGAGGTCGTGCGAGATGAGGAGCAGCCCGATCTGCAAGGTGTGCGCGAGCTCGACGAGCACGTTCGCGAGCTGCGCCTGCGCCGACGCGTCGAGCGACGACAGCGGCTCGTCGAGGACGATCACCGAGGGGTCCACGGCGAGCGCGCGGGCGACGGCGATCCGCTGCCTCTGACCGCCGCTGAACTGGTGCGGGTAGCGGTCGGCGGCCGCTGCCGGGAGGCCGACGACCTCGAGCAGCTCGGCGATGCGCCGCCGGCCCGCGTCTCGGCCGACGCCGCTCGCGGCCACCGCCTCGGCGAGCTGCGCGCCGATGCGGCGGCGCGGGTTGAGGGACGCGTACGGGTTCTGGAACACCATCTGCAGGCGGACGAGCTCCCGCGGCCGGGCGCGCCGCGTCAGCGCCGACACCTCGTTCCCCTCGAAGAGGATGCGCCCGGCGCTCGTCGGGACGAGGCCGGTCACCGCGCGCGCCAGCGTCGACTTGCCGCAGCCGCTCTCGCCGACGAGGCCGACGATGCGGCCGGGCTCGACCGTGAGGTTGACGCCCGCGACCGCCCGGACGGGGTCGCGTCCGCGCCGCTCGTAGGTCACCTCGACGTCCTGCAGCTCGAGGAGGCTCATGCCGCGAAGGGGTCGACGGGGCAGGCGAAGATGCGCTCGCCGTCGCGCACGAGCGGCGGCAGCTCGTGCGCGCACGAGGCGACCGCGTAGCCGCAGCGCGGGTGGAACGAGCAGCCGGCCGGCACCGCCTCGACCGACGGCGGCGCGCCGGGGATCGTGACGAGCGGCGTCGCCTTCGACGTCTTCGGCTGCGGCAGCGCGCGCAGGAGCGCCGCCGTGTACGGATGCCGCGGCCGCTTCAGCACCTCGTCGCGCGCGCCCGCCTCGACGACCCGGCCGGCGTACATGACGGCGACGCGGTCGGCGATCGACGACATCACGCCGAGGTCGTGCGTGATCAGGATCACCGAGAGGTCGCGCTCGCGGCGCAGGTCGTCGAGGAGGCGGAGGATGCCCGCCTGCACCGTCACGTCGAGCGCGGTCGTGGGCTCGTCCGCGATCAGGAGCCGCGGCTCGCAGGCGAGCGCGGCGGCGATCGCGATGCGCTGCCGCATGCCGCCCGAGAACTGGTGCGGGAACGAGGTGAGCGCGCCTTCCGGGTCGGGGATGCGGACGTCCTCGAGCAGGCTCTTCGCGCGCTCGAGCGCCTCGCGCTTCGGCAGCCCGAGATGGCGGCGGACGTGCTCGGTGAGCTGGCGGCCGACGTTCATCATCGGGTGGAGCGCCGTCATCGGGTCCTGGAAGACCATCGCGATCTGCCGCCCGCGCACGGCGCGCAGCGCACGCGGCCCCAGGCCGAGCAGGTTCGTGCCGCCGAACCGGGCGCGGCCGCCGACGTGCGCACCGCGCGGCAGCAGCCCGAGGAGTGCGAGGGTCGACATCGTCTTGCCGCTGCCGCTCTCGCCGGCGATGCCGAACACGGTCGCCGGCTCGACGCTGTATGAGAGCTCTTCGACCACCGTCACGTAGCCGCCGCGCCCGGGCAGCTCCACGTGCAGCGCGTCGACCTCGAGCAGCGCGCTCACGAGCCTCTCCCCGACATCGTGCGCGGGTCGAAGATGTCGCGCAGGCTGTCGCCGAGGAAGTTGAAGGCGAGCACCGCGGTGAAGATGGCGAGGCCCGGGAAGGTGCTCAACCACCAGTACTGGAAGTTCTCCGTCCCCTGCGAGACCATCTGCCCCCACTCGGGCGCCGGCGGCTGCGCGCCGAGGCCGAGGAACGACAGTCCTGCGAGCAGGAGGATCGCGTTCCCGAGGTCGAGCGTCGCGAGCACGATCACGGGGCCGATCACATTCGGGAGCACGACGCGGAAGAGCGCCGAGCGGGCGGACGCGCCGATCAGCCGGCTCGCCTGGACGTATTCGGAGTCGGCGGTCGAGAGCACGAGCCCGCGCACGACGCGCGCGTAGGTCGGCCACGAGACGAACACGAGCGCGAGGACGGCGTTCCGGATGCTCGGCCCGAGCGACGCGGTGACGACCATCGCGAGGATGATCGCCGGGAACGCGAAGACCAGGTCGGTCAGCCGCATGATCACGCCGTCGACGACCCCGCGGAAGTAGCCGGCGAGGAGGCCGAGGACGAGCCCGAGCCCGAGCGACAGCGACACGAGCAGGAGCGCGAGCGGCAGCGAGAGGCGCGCGCCGTACAGCACGCGGCTCAGCACGTCCCGGCCGAGCTCGTCGGTGCCGAAGAGGTGCGCGTGCGACGGGTGCTGCAGCGGCAGGAAGTCCTGGGCGAGCGGGTCGTGCGGCGCCACGAGCGGCGCGAAGATCGCGATCAGGAGCCACGCGAGCGCGATCGAGACGCCGACCACCGCGAGCGGCTGACGCCAGACGGCGCTGCCGGAGACGGCGCGCCACCGCCGGAGGCTCACGCGGGTCCCGAACGCGCCCTGGGTCGGCGTGAGCTCGCTCACGCGATCCTGATCCTCGGGTCGATCACGCCGTAGAGCAGGTCGACGACGAAGTTGACGAGGATGTAGACGATCGCGACGAACAGGCTGACGCCCATGATCGCGGGGAGGTCGAGCGCGGTCGCGCTCTGGTACGCGTACTGGCCGATCCCCGGCCACGCGAAGATGTTCTCGACCAGCACGGAGCCGGTCATCACGTTCGCGAACGCCAGACCGATCACGGTGATCAGCGAGGTCATCGCGGCCCGCAGCACGTGCCGCAGCACCACCACGTGCTCGGGCAGGCCCTTCGCCCGGGCGCCCTGCACGTACTCCTCGTCGATCACCTCGAGCACGGCCGAGCGCGTGTACCGCGTCAGCAGCCCCACGTTGAACAGCGCGAGGACGAGCGACGGCAGGATCAGGTGCCGGAAGGCGTCCCAGAACGTCGACCACTGCCCGGCGACGAGCGCGTCGAAGGTGTAGAGCCCGGTGACGTGCGGCGGCGCGAGCACCCCCGGGTCGAGCCGGCCGCCGCCGGGCACCCAGCCGAGCCGGAAGAAGAAGACGTAGAGGGCGAGCAGCGCCAGCCAGAACGTCGGCACCGAGATGCCGCCGAGCGAGACGAGCCGCAGCGCGTGGTCGGTGGGCCGGTTGCGCCGGACTGCGGCGAGGATGCCGAGCCCGACGCCGACGACGATCGCGATCACCATCGCGGTGATCGCGAGCTCGGCGGTCGCGGGCGCGAACTGGCCCAGGTCGTGCAGGACGGAGTCGTGCGTCTGCTCCGACTGCCCGAGGTCGCCGTGCAGCAGGTTCCACAGGTAGCGGAGGTACTGCACCGGCAGCGGGCGGTCGAGCCCGTAGTGATGCCGGAAGGCCGCGACGACGTCGGGCTGCGTCTGCGCGATCTGGCCGAGGTTCGCGCGGATCGGGTCGCCGGGGACGACCTGCGTGAGCGCGAACGCGATGAACGTGATGCCGATCGACAGGGCGACGAGTGCGGCGAGGCGCCGCACGACGAAGCGGACCAGCGGCCGGTGCGACGCGAAGCGCCGCACCGGCCTCCCTGCCCCCCTAGCGGGTTCCGACTGAGCGGACGTCAATCAGCCATGTGAAGTTGAGGACTGCTCCTGTGAGGTTCTTGCTGGCGACGATCGCCTGTGACGGCTGGAACAGCGGGATGAACGGGCTGTCCGCGTTCAGCTTCCGCTGGATCTGACGATAGAGCGACGCACGCGCGACGTCGTCCGTCGTCTGCAGCGCCTTCTTGCCGAGCGCCTCCAGCGGCTTGTCCATGCCGGTCTTCCAGTTGACGCGGAGCGCGGCGGTGCCGCCCGGCAGGAACACCTGGTAGTCGTTCGGATCCGGATAGTCCGGGCCCCAGTACGACTGCGTCATCTGGTCCTTGCCCGCCGCGTACTGCTGGAGCATCGCGTTCACGGGCAGGCCCTGCAGGTTCGCGGTGATGCCGACCTCGGCGAGGTTGGCCTTCGTCTTCTGGGCCAGCACCCCGAAGTCGATGCCGTTGATCGTGAGCCCGGCGGGGTACGTGAGGGTGATCGTCGGGCTCGCGATCCCCGACGCGGCGACCTCGGCCTTCGCCTGCTGGACGTTCCGCTTCTGCGCGTACTGCGAGGGCAGTGCGCCCAGGAAGACCGACGGCACCATGCCCGCGGCCTGGATCGACCCCGGCCCGCCGAGCGCGGCGAACGCCTTGTAGTCGAGGGCGAGCCTGACGGCCTTGCGGATGTGCGGGTTCGAGGTCACCGGCGACACCTTCGGCGACATGTTCATGTCGATGTTGAACAGGTTCGGCGACGGGTCGATGTGCACCTGGACACTCGACTTGCCCTTGAGGGAGCTCGCCTGCCGCGACGACAGGTCGAGCGCGATCTCGTTCGCGCCACGTTGCACGTTCAGGAGCTGGGTCGGCGCGGTCATGTTGCGGATCACGACGGTCGAGAACTTCGGCTTCGGCCCCCAGAAGCGCGGGTTGGCCTCCAGCACGATCTGCTGGTTCGTCGTGTACTGCTTGAGCACGAAGGCGCCGCTGCCCGCCGAGTTGGCGTCGAGGTACTTCTCCGCCTTGTCCTTCTTGTCGGCGCCGACGGCGTCGGAGCCGCCGTTCGCCTTCACGACCTTCGAGTTGACGATGCCGAGCGCCGGGTTGGCCAGGATGCGCGTCAGGGCCGGGTTCGGCACCTTCGAGCGCAGCACGACGGTCGACGCGTTCGGGGTCGAGACGGTGACGTTCGCGAGCAGGAACGACCCGCTCGCCTTGATGTTGATCAGCCGCCGGAACGTGAAGGCGACGTCTGCGGACGTGAGCGGCGTGCCGTCGGAGAAGACGACGCCCTTCCGCAGGTGGAAGGTGAACAGCTTCGCCCCGTTCGTCGCCTTCCACGACGTGGCGAGCCACGGGACCGGCTTCGTGCCGGAGCCCTTGAATGTCACCAGGGTGTCGTACATCGCATGGGCGACGATCGAGCCGGTCGGGTCGAACTCGCGCTGCGGATCGGTCGTCCGGATGACGAACGAGTTGTCGACGACGAGCGTGCCGCTCGCCCGCGAGGCGCTCTGCGCCACACCGGCTGCGGTCGCGGCGAGGACGGCGACTGCGAGCACCGTCACGATTGGAACGGCCGTACGCATAACGTTCTCCTCTCTAGGCCGACTCACTCGGCATTCACACGATCTGGAGCTCGTGCTGCAGGGTCCGGCCGCCGAAGCGGCCGATGGACAGCTCTCGAAGGGACGGATCGACTGCGCCGCCGGCAATCGCGTCGGCGAGGCGGCGGCCCACGGCCGGCGCCATCATGAAGCCGTGGCCGCTGAAGCCGGCGGCGAGCCACAGCCCGTCGTGCCCGTCGACCGTGCCGAGGATCGGCTGGTGGTCGGGCGTGACGTCGTAGAAACCCTCGACCAGCAGGTCGAAGGAGATGAACTCGAGTTGGGGCAGGAGCGACCGGATCCCGCGCGCGACGTTCGCGCGCCAGTGGCGGCGCCCCGACTCCGGGTCGCCGTCGGCTCCGAGGTCGCTCGCGAGCACGCGGCCGTCGGCGAGCTGCTTCGCCGCGAAGCGGCGCTCGCTCGCCACGACGAGCGGCTCGAGCAGCCGCTCCTCGATCGGCACGCCGAAGAACAGGTACCGCGCCTCCTTGTGGATCGGCAGGTCGAGGCCGAGCCCGGACACGATCGCCGGCGAGCCGTAGCCGGCGGCGACCACCACCGCGCCCGCCTCGACGCGTCCGCCTCCCTGCAGCGCGAGCGTCCAGCTCGACCCGCGCCGCTCGATCGCCGCGACGTCCGCGTGCACGATCGGCACTCCGGCGCGGACGACGGCCTCGGCGAACGCCTCGACGACGCCCTGCGGCTTGTCGAAGTAGCCGTCCTCGGCGCACCACGAGGCACCCGCCATCCCTTCGGCCAGGAGGCCCGGGACGAGCGAGGCCGCCTCGTCCGGCGTCACGACGCGGGACGGGATGCCGAGGCCCTGCTGGAGCGCCACGTTCGCCTCGAGCGTGGCCAGCGTCTCGGCGGTGTCGGCGACGAAGAGGTAGCCGCACTGGTCGAGCCGCGGGCGGGCCGTCGCGTCGAGCCGGTCGGCGGCGTCGAGGTAGAACGCGACGGACTCCTTCGCGAGGTCGCAGCTGACGGGCGTCGACCACTGCTGGCGCACGCCGCCGGGCTGGACGCCCGAGGCCTCGGCGCCGATCCCCGTCCGCTCGAGGACGGCGACGCTCCCCGTGTGCCGCCGGGCGAGGTGCCACGCGACGGAGAGGCCCGTGATGCCGGCGCCGATGACGGCGACGTCGACGTTCCGTGGGATCTCGTCAATATTCTGCACGTGATCCTGGATACTGAATACGTGCCCGGGCCCGTGTCAAGGGGCGAAGCCCGGCGGCAGCCGGAAGGCGACCTCGCCGAGCCTGCGGTGGCCGGCGACGGAGGGGTGGTTCCCGTCCGGCGTCCAGTCCTCGCGCATCCGCCCCGGCCGCTCGGGATCCTCGAGCGTCTCGTAGAAGGGCAGCACGACCACGTCCTCCTCGGCGCCGAGCTGCGCGATCAACTCGTTCAGGCGCCGGATCTTGGGATCGGCGTCGGGCCAGCCCTTGTTCCAGGGGAGCACGTCCGGGACGACGACCCCGAGGCCCCGCTCCCTGGCGCGCCGGACGAGCCCGCGCAGGTTCGCGGCCGCCTCGTCGAGGTCCAGGTCGTGGACGACGTCGTTGATCCCGCCCTGCACGACGAGCACGTCGGCGTCCGCCGCGGCGTCCTCGAAGCGGCGTACGATCTCGGCCGTGGTCTCGCCGCCGACTCCGTGATTGCGGAACTCGATCCTCGGGTCGGCGCGCGCGGCCCAGAAGAGGTACTGGCTCTCCGGGTCGTCGCCCTCGAACGGGCGCCGCTCCGGATCCGGATCCCAGCCGGGATTCCCTGCGGTGATCGAGTCGCCGAGGGCGGAGAGGCGGATGCGATCACGCGCCATCACATCCAAGATACTGTAGGGCGGCGATTATGTTCAAGAGGCGTTCGTGAAGACTGAGCTGAACCTCGGCGCGACGCTGCGGGCGATCCGCACCTCGCGCAGGCTGTCGCTGGCGGAGGTGGCGGAGGCGACGAGCATCTCGCCGTCCTTCCTCTCGCTCGTCGAGACGGGGAAGTCGGACATCACGATCGGCCGCCTGACGCGGCTCGCCGAGTACTACAAGATCTCGTTCTCCGACCTGCTCGGCGGCGAGGAGGTGACCGACGCCGACGTGGTGCGCGTCCACGAGCGCCGGCTGATCCACTCGGAGGCGGAGGGGATCGACGTGTTCCTGCTGAGCTCGGACACGCGGCGGACGATGATGGCGATGGCGCTCGAGTTCGAGCCCGGCGCGCGGCTCGCCGAGTACGGCCGGCACCAGGGTGAGGAGTTCGTGCACGTGCTCGAGGGCACGCTGACGCTGGAGATCGAGGGCGCGACGCCGCGCACGCTCGAGGCCGGCGACAGCGCGTACTACTCGGCCGAGCGGCCGCACCTCTTCCGGAACGCGAGCGACGACTCCCTGCTGCGGCTCATCTGCGTCGACTCGCCGCCGCCGACGGTCTGATCACGGCGAGACGACCGCGTCGAGCTCGACCTCGACGAGCACGCCCGGCGGGATGAAGCCCTCCACGTAGTAGGTCGTGTTCGCGGGGAAGATCCCGTCGAAGAGCTCGGCGTGTGCGCGGATCGCCTCGCGCCAGTCGGCGTCGCGCGTGAGGTAGACGCGCGTACGGGTGACGTCCTTCGCCTCGCCGCCGAGGTGGACGACGGCGGCGAGGGCGCGCTCGAGCGCGAGCCGCGACTGCGCGTAGGTGTCGCCGGGGTGCAGCGCCGCGCCGTTGTCACCGGTCGGCGCGGTTCCGCTGACGGCGATGTGCGCGTCGACGCGCACGGCGCGCGAGTACGCGCCGACGTCCTCGAACCCGCCCGTGCGGTACGTCTCGCGCATCTAGCCGGCGAGACGTTGGAGCTCGGCGCAGAAGCGGTCGATCTCTCCCACGGTGTTGTAGTGGGCGAGGCCGACGCGCAGCGCGTCCCCCGGGTACGGCAGCTTCTCCCGCAGGCCGAGCGAGTACCAGCTGTCGTTCGCCCAGACACCGAAGCCGCGCTCGGCCAGGCGCGCTGCCGCGTCGGCGGCGGGGACGCCGTCGAGGTTGAGCAGGAACGTCGGCACGCGTCCTTCCATCGTCTGCATCCCGTAGACGGTGGCGGAATCGGGAAGGCTCTCCAGGAAGTGGCGGCCGAGCTCGTGCTCGTAGGCGGCGAGCGCGGGCATGCCGCCGATCGACTCCAGGTACGCGATCGTCGCCGAGAAGCCGGCGAGGAGCTCGTACGGCGCGGTGCCGGGCTCGAACCTCCGCCCCACCGGATGCGACGCGGCGGGCCGCGCCTTGTACGGGCGCCACGACTCGAGCAGCTCGTGGCGGCCGTAGGCGAGCCCGAGGTGCGGGCCGCAGAACTTGTAGGCCGAGCAGAGGAAGACGTCGCAGTCGAGCGCTTCCACGTCCACCGGCTCGTGCGCGGCGAACTGGACCGCGTCGATCCACGACAGGGCGCCGACGGAGTGCGCGAGCTCGGAGACGCGCGCGACGTCCACGACCGTCCCGACGGCGTTCGCCGACGCGACGCAGGCGACCACGCGCACGCGCTCGTCGAGCTTGCGCTCGAGGTCGTCGTAGTCGAGCCGGAGGTCGTCGGTGACGTCGACCCAGTCCACCTCGAAGCCGCGGTCGCTCGCGAGCTCGAGCCAGGGCGAGACGCCGCCGTCGTGGTCGAGGCGGGAGACGAGCACGCGGTCTCCCTCGCGCCAGTCCCGCGCGGCGGCCCGCGACAGCGCGAAGTCGAGCACCGTCATGTTCTGGCCGAAGATCACGTCGTCGGCGGAGCAGTTGAGGAAGCGGGCCGCGTCCTCCCGCGCCGTCGCGAGGATCGCCTCGACGCGGTGGCTCGACTCGTAGAGCGCGCCGATGTTCGCGGAGGCCTCGCGGAGCGCGCGGGCAATCGCGTCGCCCACCTCGTCGGGAACCTGCGTCCCGCCCGGCGCGTCGAGGAAGACGAAGTCGCCCTGCAGCGACGAGAAGCGGCGGCGGGCGGCGTCGACGTCGAGCAGCGTCTCGGGCATCCCGCGACCCTACCTCAGCGACCGCGCCGTGCGTCTACGCTCGCCCCGGTGAAGGAATTGCTCCTGACCTGGTACGCGGCGAACGGACGCGACCTGCCGTGGCGGCGGACGACGGATCCGTACGCGATCCTCGTCTCCGAGGTGATGCTGCAGCAGACGCAGGTGGAGCGCGTGATCCCGCGCTGGCACGCCTTGCTCGCGAAGTGGCCGACGGTGGACGCGCTCGCTGCGGCCTCGCCGGGCGAGGTGATCGTCGAGTGGCAGGGGCTCGGCTACAACCGGCGGGCGCTCAACCTGCATCGCGCGGCCAGGCACGTCGCCGCGCACGGTTGGCCGGACGATCTGACCGTCCTCCCCGGAGTCGGGCCGTACACGGCGGCGGCGGTCGGGAACTTCGCGTTCGGCCGTGAGGTGCTGCCGGTGGACGTGAACATCGGCCGCATCCGGGAGCGGACCGGCGAGCAGTTCGACCACGAGTGCGCGCAGGCGCTCTTCGACCTCGGGGCGACGGTGTGCCTGGCGCGCGTCCCGCGCTGCGGCGAGTGCCCGCTCGCGGGCGCGTGTCCGTCGCGCGGGCGTCGGTACGAGCCGTTGCGGAAGCAGTCGCGCTTCGAGGGCTCGTTCCGGCAGCGGCGGGCGGCCGCGCTGCGCGCGGTCGCCGCCGGAGAACAGCCCTCCGACGGCGACGCGCTGGTCGCGCTCGCGCGCGACGGTCTCGTTGTCCTGGCGGACGGCGTCGCCTCGCTGCCGGGGGCCTGAGCCGCCGTTTCACTTCCGCGCGGAACGCGTCACATCTCGCGTCCGGCGTCTGAGCTTCGTCTGAGCCGGCTCAGACGCCGGGGACCCGCGCCGCGCTCGCGTGCACCACCGCAGCGCCGTCCTCGACCCGCACCGTCCACGAGCGGCCGAAGGCCCGCGCGTTCTCGAGCACCAGCCCCTCGCACCACTCCGGAAGGTCACACGCCGCCGCCTCCAGGACGCACTGCTCGCGGTTCGGCTCGATGCCGAGCAGCACGCGCAGGAGCAGCACCGGCGTCCCCGCCGCCCACGCCTGCGGGCGCGACGCGGTCGGATACTCGACCGGCACACCCGTCCGCCGCCGCGCGAAGCCCGCGAACACCTCCGGAAGGCGATGGTCGAAGTGCGCCGCCGCCTCGACCGTGCGACGCACGATCAGCTCCACGTCGCGCGCGCGGCCGGCGCGGCCGAGCCCCCACGCGATCAGGGAGTTGTCGTGGGGCCAGACCGTGCCGTTGTGGTAGACGAGCGGGTTGTACGCGACCTCGTCGGCGGCCATCGTCCGGACGCCCCACCCCGACCAGAGTCGCTCGCTCATCAGCGTCGCGGCGACCTCCGCCTGCCGCTCGTCGGGAACGATCCCGCTCCACAGCAGATGCCCCATGTTCGAGGCGACCGCGTCGATCGGCCGCTTCGCGTGGTCGAGCCCCAGCGCGTAGTGGCCGTCCATCCAGAACGCCTCGTTGAAGCGATTGCGCAGCACGGCGGCGTCCGCCTCGAGGCGCGCGGCGAGCGCTGGATCGTTCCACACCTCGCGCGCCAGCTCGGCGACGCGGAGCTTCGCGTCGTACACGTACCCCTGCACCTCCGCGGCCGCGATCGGTGCGTCGGCGAGCGTCCCGTCGCGGAACGCCATCGAGACCTCGGAGTCCTTCCACGACTGGTTGCGGATCCCGCGGCGCGCACGCCGGCAGTACTCGACGAAGCCGTCACCGTCGGGGTCGCCGGGGCCGTCGATCCACGCCAGCGCGCGTCGCGCGTTGCCCTCCAGCTCGCGCGCGAGCGCATGGTCGTTCGTCCACCGCCAGTGCTCCGACAGCAGCACCAGGAAGAGCGGTGTGGCGTCGACCGTGCCGTAGTAGCGGCCCGCCCAGCTCTCGGCCGCCTTGCCGCGGCGCATCTCGTGGATGATCTTCCCCGGCTCGGCGTCCCGCTCGGCGTCGTCCTCGTCCGACTGCAACGCCGCGAGCACGCGCAGCGCGCCCCGCGAGAGCTCCGGCCCGAAGATCATCGACTGCAGGCACACGACGA
Organism: Gaiellaceae bacterium; assembly: GCA_035546215.1. Taxonomy (GTDB): domain Bacteria; phylum Actinomycetota; class Thermoleophilia; order Gaiellales; family Gaiellaceae; genus PALSA-600. The sequence continues at coordinate 72,877 of DASZWR010000089.1, forward strand.
GCGTGTCGCGGCCGAACACCGTCATGAACCACGGCGCGCCCGCCGCCGGGAGGAGCCCCTGCGTCTGCCCCGGCACGCGCATCCGCAGCGCGGCGAGATCCGCGACCGAACGCTCCCAGGTCTGCTGCAGGTCGGCCCAGCTCGAGCGCAGCGTCGGCGTCGAGCGGTTCCACTCGGCGAGCGACTCCTCGGCGCGCTTGCGCTCCGCCTGGCGGTGCTGCTCGAACTCGCCGCCCGCGAGCACCGACTCGTCGCCGAGCAGCGGCTGTACCGACACGTCGAGCGTCCACGTCTCGCCGTGCTCGAGCGCGACCGGAAACCGGACGACGCTGCCGTCGATCGCGCCGGCGTGCGAGAAGTGGACGATCGTCCGCGCGGCGAATCCCTCGTCGGCGAACACCGCCGTCGTCCCGTGCTCCCGCCACGAGGGCGTGCGGGGCGGCGGCAGCGTGACGGAGGCCGGGTTGCCGAAGCCCGGGTCGAGGTCCTTGACCGTGAAGATGTCGGCGAAGTCAGCCTCGAGCTCGAGCGAGATCTCGGTCTCCACCCGCCGCCGGCTGTGGTTCTCGACGTGGATCCGCTCGTACATCCCTTCCCCGACGAACCGCTCGCGCTCGATCGACAGCTCGTCCGGCCGCAGCCCCCCGGCGAGTGGGTTGCGGAAGACGAATCGCGCCACGTGCGGCGCGGGCTGGCTGCCGGAGAGGAGCGAGGGCGCAGCGCCGCCGACGCGCAGGATCGAGCGCGAGAGGAAGCGCGTGTCGTCGGCGAAGAGGCCGGAGGCCGACCCCTTGCCGTCGACGTCGCCGGCGTCGTCGCAGACGCAGAACGTCGACCCTTCGAGAACCGTCAGCGCCACGTCCTGCCCTAGGCGCGGAGCGCCGCGCCGGTCTCGAGGTCGAAGAAGTGGAGGTGCCGCGCGTCGACGGAGAGCTGGATGGGGTCGTCCGGCTTCACGCTCGCCGAGGCTTCGAGTCGCGCCACCACGGTCGCACGCCGGCCGTCGGCGTCCTTGATCTCGGCCAGCTCGGCCGCCTCCGCGTCGACGAGGCCCTCCAGCACGTCTTCGGCGAGGACGGGTTGCCCGTCGACCTCGACGTAGACGAGCTGCTCGGGCCCGAGCGCCTCGACGGCCGCGACCCGGCCGCCGACGCGCGGCCGGTCGGGGCTCTGCTGCGCGTCGCCGAGCGCCTCGGGGCGGATCCCGACGGCGATCGGCTTGTCGCCGGGCTGCGCGACTCCGTCCGGCAGCGGCAGGACGGTGCTCCCGAGCCGAACGGCGAGACCGTCGCCGTTGCGCTCGACGGTTCCCTCGAGGATGTTCATCGCCGGGCTGCCGATGAAGCTCGCGACGAACAGGTTCGCGGGCCGCTCGTACAGGCGCTGCGGCGCATCGAACTGCTGCAGGACACCTCTGCGCATGACGGCGACGCGGTCGCCCATCGTCATGGCCTCGACCTGATCGTGCGTGACGTAGACGGTCGTCACCGCCAGCTGCCGCTGGATGCGCGAGATCTCGGCGCGCATCTGCACGCGCAGCTTTGCGTCGAGGTTCGAGAGCGGCTCGTCCATCAGGAACACCTGGGGCTCGCGCACGATCGCGCGGCCCATGGCGACGCGCTGCCGCTGTCCGCCGGACAGCTGGCCCGGCTTGCGGTTCAGGTGGTCGACGAGGCCGATCACGCGCGCGGTCTCCTCGATTCGGCGCCGCGCCTCCTGCTTCGGCACCTTGCGCATGCGCAACGCGAAGCCGATGTTCTCGGCGACGGTCATGTGCGGGTAGAGCGCGTAGTTCTGGAACACCATCGCGACGTCCCGGTCGCGCGGCGGCAGGTTGTTCACGACACGGTCGCCGATGCGGATCTGGCCGTCCGAGATCTCCTCGAGCCCGGCGATCATGCGCAGTGCGGTCGTCTTCCCGCAGCCGGACGGCCCCACGAGCACGACGAACTCGCCGTCCTCGACACTCAGGCTGAGGTGGTCGACCGCCCGGAAGCCGTCGCCGTAGGTCTTGCTCACGTCGTCGAAGGTGATGCCGGCCATGGCCTCCTCCCTACTCCTTTACCGCGCCCTGAGACGCGTTCATGATCCGGCGCTGGAAGACGAAGAAGAGGATCGCAACGGGGATCGTCATCAGCGTCGACGCAGCGAGCTTGAGTGGATAGCGGTTGCCCGAGCCGAGCTGGCCCGAGGCGAGCTGGGCGACGCCCTTGGTGAGCGTGTTCAGGCTCGAGCTCTGCGCGGAGATGATGAAGTGCGCGAGCTCGTTCCACGAGCCCTGGAACGACAGGATGAAGAGCGTGATCAGAGCGGGACGCGCCATCGGCAGCACGATCGACCAGTAGATGCGGAAGATGCTCGCGCCGTCGATCCGAGCCGACTCCTCGACGCTGACGGGGATCGACTCGAAGAAGTTCTTCATGATGAAGACCCCCGCGGCGTCGACGAGCAGCGGGATGATCATCCCGGCGTAGGTGTCGTAGAAGCCGAGCTGCCGGATGATCAGGAACTTCGGGATCAGCAGCACGACACCCGGCACCGCCATCACCGCGACGATCGTCGCGAACGCCGCGCCGCGGCCGCGGAAGCGGAGCCGCGCGAGCGCGTAGCCGGCGAGGCTGTCGAGGAACACGCGCAGGAACGTGACGCTGAGCGTCACGATCACCGAGTTCTTCACCCAGGTGAAGAAGTCCTGATCGGCCGAGAGCTGGTGGAACGCGCTCGTCGTCGCCGGATGGGGCGTGAGGCTCAATGGGTTGGCGGTCGCGTCCGGCTCCGTCTTGAACGAGGTCACGACCGCGATCACGAACGGGAAGATGTAGACGACCGCGAGCGCGACCAGGAACGCGTAGGTCACGGGGCTCGCCCTGCGCAGCTTCATGCCGCACCGCCCGGTTCGACGCGCGAGGCGTTCTGGTCGGAGATCGGCCGCGTCGGCACGAACCGCCGGCGGCGCGGGACGCGGTCGGCATTCCGCGTCACAAGGCGCGTGACGACGGTGAAGAAGACGATGATCCCGAACAGGATGAAGGCGATCGCCGCCCCGACGCCCCAGTTGTTGTTGTTGAACGACGTGTCGAACGAGAGGAACGCGGGCGTCAAGGTCGTGTTCGACGGGCTGCCCTTCGTGCCGACGTAGATCTGGTCGAAGATCTGCCACGTGCCGATGAGGCCGAGCGTCACGACGGTGAAGATCGTCGGCCGGATCATCGGCACCGTCACGTGGCGGAACTTGCGCCACTCGGTGGCGCCGTCGAGCGCCGCCGCCTCGTTGACGGAGTCGTCGATGTTCTGCAGCCCCGCGAGGAACAGCAGCATGAAGGTCCCCGACGTGGTGAAGACGGCCATGATGATGAAGACGCACATCGCGATGCTCGGGCCGGCCAGCCAGTCCCAGTAGCTGACCCCGAGAAAGAACCCGTTCGCGAGCGAGCCGCCCGACTGGTTGACGCCGAGCTGCCCGAGGATCACGTGGAAGAGCCCGCGCGGGTCGTAGAGCCACGACGGCCCGGTCGCGCCGGCGTAGGACAGGAGCTTGTTGATCACGCCTGTCGGCGAGAAGAGGAACAGGAACAGGATCGTGATCGCCACCGAGCTCGTGACCGACGGGAAGTAGAACGCGGTGCGGAAGAACCCGACGAACTTCAGTCGCTTGTTGACGAGCACGGCGAGGCCGAGCGAGACGGCCGTCTGGATCGGCACGACCAGGAGCACGTAGTAGAAGTTGTTGCGGAGAGCGGTGCCGAAGTTGTTCTGGTCGAGGCCCGGCGTCGTCAGCAGGTCGCGGTAGTTCGCAAGGCCGACCCAGTGCGCGTGGGCGCCGAGCGGGCTGCCGTTGCCGTTCCAGTCGGAGAAGCTGACCCACGCGGCCATCGCGATCGGCACGACCAGGAACAGCCCCAGGATGACGATCACCGGCAGGAGGAACAGCCAGCCCGCCCCGGCTTCGTGCCCGCGGATGCCCGGTTCCCGGAACCGGCGCCGCACGGCTTCGGCACCACGCGCCACCTGCCCTCCCTTCTCGTCGCTCGCCGGGCGTCTGCCCGCCGGCGGATTCTGCCGCCGGCAGGCGTTCGCCCGTGTTGGCCCCCGGTGCAGCTACTGCTTGTTGAGTATCGACTGCAGCTCGCCGTTCACCCGGTTGAGGATCGTCTTCGGGTCCGTGTTCGGGAGATTCTGGAGCTGCTGGTTGAAGTCGCCGAGCACCGTCGCGATGTCGGGCACCGGCGGGATCGCCTTCGAGTCGTCCGCGCCTGCGAGGAACGCGGCGAACTGCGGGTAGGTCTTCGACCAGATCTTCCGGTCGGCCATGACCGACGGCATCACGCCGAAGGCCTTGGCGTTGCCCATCTGCACCTTGGTCTGCGTGAGGTACGAGATCGCCTGCATCGCCGCGTCCTTGTTCTTCGAGGCCGCCGCGAGGCCCCAGCCGCCGTCGTACTGCAGCGTGCCGGCACCGGCCGGACCCTTGGGGAGCGGAACGACCTTGTACGACACGGTCGGGTAGTCGGACTTCATCGCGCCCGCGATCCAGTTGCCCTCGATCGTCATGGCGCATTCCTTCTTGCCGAAGCCCTCGCCGCCCCAGCCGGCGCCGATCTGGTTCGTGAGCTTCATCGAGCCGTTCTTGAGCATCGACTTGATGAACGTGAAGGCCGCGATGTTCGCCTTGCTGTTGACGGTTGCGGTCTTGCCGTCCTTCGAGACGAGCCAGCCACCGGCCTGGATCATGAAGACACCGAGGCGGTGGAACTCCGGGTTCGTGCACAGACCGACCTGCCCGTTCCGCGTGAGCTTCTTCGCGACCGTGGAGAGCTGCTGCCACGTCGTCGGGTAGTTCTTCGCGGTCAGGTGGGCACCCGCCCACGAGCTCGTGTTGATCACGAGAGCGAGCGTCGAGAAGTCCTTCGGCGCCGCGTAGAGGTGGCCCTTGTACGTGTACGCAGCCTTCAGGCTCGGATAGAACGACTTGACGTTCTTCAGGTTGTCGAGCGGCGCGAGGTCGCCCGCCTTGGCATACGTCGCCACCTGGTCGTTGCCGAGATAGAAGATGTCCGGCGGGTTGCCCGACGCGAAGCCCTGAGCGAGCTGCTGGCCGAGGTCGGACGCCACGATCACGTTGAGCTGGATGCCCGTCTGCTTCGTGAAGGCCTTCGCGGCGTTCCTGACGGCGTACGTCTCCGCGGGGCCCGAGCTGCCGATCAGCGCGGTGACCGTCGTCGCCTTCGTGGTCTTTCCCGAGCCGAGCGCCGCACCTGCGGTGACGGCAAGCGCGGAGACGATCACGAGTGCGAGCGCGACCTGCCACTGGAGCAGCTTGGTCTTGCGATGCGCAATCACTACCGACTTCCTCCCTCCATCGAACGCCATACCTGGAACCGGTTTCAGCTGGGGCGGCGGCGAGACTACGCCTTGCCATACCACTTAGTCAAGCCCCCACCGTCGCTTGACATTGGACGTCGGGCCAGGCAAAAGGTTGGTTCAGATGGAAGCGGTTCCCGGATCGAGCGCCAGAATCGCCGACGTGGCGGCGTTCGCGGGCGTCGGCGTGGCGACCGTCTCGCGCGTCCTGAACGGGCGAGCGAACGTCGCCGCGGGTACACGCGACCGGGTGCTCGAGGCGATCAAGGCGCTCGACTACCGGCCGAGCGCGATCGCCAGGAACCTCTCGCTCCAGCGGACGATGGTGGTGGGGGTCGTCACCCCGTTCCTCACCAACCCGTCGCCGATCGAGCGCGTGCGCGGCATCGTCACCGCGCTCGGCGAGTCGCCGTACGACCTCGCGCTGTTCGACGTGGAGTCCGCCGAACGCCAGCGCCGCGCCTTCCGGATGTTCGGCGACGCCCACCGGACCGACGGGATCCTGATCGTCTCGCTCGTCCCGCCCGCGGAGGAGATCGCCCGGCTGGCCTCCGCCGGGGTCGCGGCCGTGCTCGTCGACGCGCGCCACGACGCCCTGCCGTCGGTGGTGATCGACGACGTCGAGGGCGGCGCGATCGCCACCCGCTACCTGATCGAGCTGGGTCACCGGCGGATCGCGTTCATCGGCGACAAGCCGGTCGACGCGTTCCGGTTCCACTCGAGCCGCGACCGCACCGTCGGCTACGAGCTCGCGCTCACCCAGGCGAACATCCCGCTGCGGACCGAGTACGTGCGAGCCGGGACGCACAGCCGTCACGTCGCCCGGTCGATCGCGGAGGAGCTGCTGCGGCTGCCCGAGCGCCCGACCGCGATCTTCGCGGCGTCCGACACGCAGGCGCTCGGCGTGCTCGAAGCCGCGCGGGGGCTTGGCATTGCGGTGCCCGACCAGCTGTCGGTGGTCGGCTTCGACGACATCGAGATCGCGTCGTTCATGGGCCTCACCACGGTGCGTCAGCCGCTCTTCGAGAGCGGCCGCCGCGGTGCGGAGCTTCTGCTGCAGGCGCTCGCGGGCAACCGCCCGGCGGCGCACGTCGAGACGCTCCCCCTCGACCTCGTCGTCCGAGGGACGACGCGGCCGCCGGCCTAGGCGGTCTTCTTCGCGGCGGGCCGGAGGTCGATCACGATCGCCCGGCGGCGGCGTCCGAAGACGAGCCGGCCGCGGCGCTTCTGCACCGGCTGCAGCACGTTGAACTTGTGGGCGTAGGCCATCGCCCGACCCTCTTCGCGGCCCGGGCCGCCGCCCCTGCCTACGCGAGCGGCAGGAGCGCGCCCTCGTGCTCGAGCAGGAAGCGCTTCACGTGGAGGCCGCCGCCGAACCCGGTCAGCGAGCCGTTCGCGCCGATCACGCGGTGGCACGGGAGGACGAGCGGCAGCGGGTTCTGGCCGTTCGCGGCGCCCACCGCGCGGGCCGCGTCCGGGCCGAGCCCGAGCCGCCGCGCCTGTTCGCCGTAGCTGACCGTCTGCCCGTAGGGGATGGTGGCGAGCGCGAGCCAGCACCGGTTCTGGAACTCGGTGCCGTGCAGGTCGAGCGGCAGGTCGAAGTCGATCAGCTCGCCGGCGAAGTACGCCCGGAGCTGCGTCGCCGCGTCGTCGAGCACGCGGCTCGCGCCGCCCGGCTGCAGCCCGTGCCCGTCGAAGAGCACGCGCTCGAGCCCGGCGTCGGAGCCGATCAGGCCGAGGGTGCCGATCGGCGTGTCCAGCGTGCGGACGGCCATCTCCCCACGTTAGTCCACGCGATGCTCGAGCCAGACGCACGGCTCCCGGTACACGCCGTGCCCGTGCTCGAACCGCACCGGGACGAGCGCGCCCGGCACGATCGCCTCCCCGTCCGCCGGCAGGTCGAGGCCGGTCCAGCCGCGCCATTCCTCGAGGCTG
>DASZWR010000090.1:0-12901 GCA_035546215.1 Gaiellaceae bacterium
CGAGTCGCACGCCCAGGGCGTCGACCCGGTCGGCGCCTGCGTCGGCCCGCGCGGCTCCCGCGTCCGCATGGTCGTCTCCGAGCTCCGCGGCGAGAAGATCGACATCATCCCGTGGAACAACGAGCCGGCCCGGTTCGTCGCGAAGGCGCTCTCGCCGGCCCGCGTCCGCGAGGTCTACCTCGACGACGAGGGCCGCGAGGCAACCGTCGTCGTCCCCGACGACCAGCTCGCGCTCGCGATCGGCAAGGAGGGCATGAACGCCCGCCTCGCCGCACGCCTCACCGGCTGGAAGATCGACATCACCTCCGACACCGAGTTCGCGCAGCAGGAGGCCCAGGCGGCCTTCGGCGGCGAGGAAGGCGAGGAGGGCGACTTCTCCGGCCGCTGCGCCGCGATCCTCTCGAACGGGAAGCGCTGCCCGAACGCCGCGCTGCCCGGCTCGAAGTACTGCGGCGTCCCGGCCCACCAGGAGCTCGCGCTCCGCGAGGCGGACGACGAGGCGAACCCGATCGTCGAGGAGTCCGAGCCGGAGCTCGAGGCCGTCATCTCCGAGCCCGAGCCCGTCACCGAGGACGCCGCGCAGCTCGGCGCGCCCGGCCCCGAGGAGGAGTTCCCCGCCGGCCCGGGCGACGCGCCCGTCGCAGGCGAGGACGAGACCCTCGAGAGCGGCGCGGTCGTGCTCCAGCGGGTCGAGGACGACCCGAACGGCGGCATCCCCGTCGAGGTCGAGGAGGCAGAGCCGAACGAGTAACGCGGTCCGCACCTGCGCCGGCTGCGGCCGCAAGGCGCCCCAGGACGAGCTCCAGCGCTTCCACCAGGAGGCGGGCGAGCTGCGGCCGGGCGCCGGCGACGGCCGCGGTGTCTACACCTGCCGGCGCCTGCCGTGCTTCGAGCGCGCTGCGGCGCGGAGGGCGTTCAACCGCGTCCTCCGCACAACCGTCCGCGTCGACCCGGAGCTCTCGCGTCTCTACACTGGACAGTCGTAAATGGCCAACGGAAAGCCCAACAGACCGATCAGACCCCGCGGCGGCGGCCCCAAGGGCCGGCGGCGCGTCGTCATCGACGGCGGCAGCGGCCGCCCCGGCACGGGTCAGCGGCAGCGCCCCGGCGACCGCTCGCAGGAGCGCGCACCGCGCCAGCCGCGCGAAGTCGCGGCTCCGAGCGGTCCCGCCACCGTCGAGTCCGGCGTCACCCTGCGCGACTTCTCGCAGGCGCTCGGCGTCGCGATGCCGCAGATCATCAAGCTGCTGATGGGCCTCGGCACGATGAAGACCGCGACCCAGTCGCTCACCGACGACGAGGTGGAGCTGATCGCGGCCGAGCTGGGGCGCGAGGTCACGATCAAGCACGCCGACGACGACGACGTCGCACCCGAGACCTTCGAGGACGCCGAGGAGTCGCTGCAGGCGCGCCCGCCGGTCGTCACGATCATGGGCCACGTCGACCACGGCAAGACGACGCTGCTCGACGCGATCCGGCAGACCGCCGTCGTCGCGACCGAGGCCGGCGGCATCACGCAGCACATCGGCGCGTACCAGACCGAGGTCGACGGCCGGAAGATCACCTTCCTCGACACGCCGGGCCACGAGGCGTTCACCGCCATGCGCGCCCGCGGCGCGAAGGTGACGGACATCGCCGTGCTCGTGGTCGCGGCCGACGACGGCGTCATGCCGCAGACGCGCGAGTCGATCTCGCACGCGCGCGCGGCCGAGGTACCCATCGTCGTCGCCGTCAACAAGATCGACCTCCCCGACGCGAACCCCGACCGCGTGCTCGCCGAGCTGGCGCAGGAAGGCCTGCAGCCGGCGGAGTGGGGCGGCGACGTCGAGGTCGCACGCGTCTCCGCGAAGCAGGGGCAGAACCTCGACGACCTGCTCGAGCGCATCCTGCTCGTCGGCGACGCGCTCGTCGACCTGCGCGCGAACCCCGACGCGGAGGCGTCGGGCCCGATCATCGAGTCGCGCCTCGACGTCGGCCGCGGGCCGGTGTCGACGATGCTCATCCACCGCGGCACGCTCAAGGTCGGCGACGCGATCGTCGCCGGCGACGCCTGGGGCCGCGTCCGCGCGCTCTACGACTACCGCGGCGAGCGCATCCAGGAGGCCAAGCCGGGTGAGCCCGTCGAGATCCTCGGCTTCGACCGCCCGCCGCCCGCGGGCGAGCTCGCGCGCGTCGTCGAGAACGAGCGCCGCGCCCGCGACCTCGCGCAGCAGCGCGGCGAGCGCCTGCGCCGCGAGGCGATGGCGAAGCAGCGCACCGGCGGCGTCTCGCTCGAGAAGCTCTTCGAGCAGATGGGGACGGGCGCCGTCCAGGACCTGAACATCGTCGTCAAGGGCGACGTGCAGGGCTCCGTCGAGGCGATCGTCTCCGAGCTCGCGAAGATCCAGCACCCGGAGGTGCGCGTCAACGTCATCCATACGGGCGTCGGCGGCATCACCGAGAACGACGTCAACCTGGCTGCCGCGTCGAACGCGATGATCGTCGGCTTCAACGTCCGCCCCTCGGCCGAGGTGCGCGGCGTCGCCGAGCGCTCGGGCGTCGAGATCCGCCTCTACCGCGTCATCTACCAGCTGACCGAGGAGATCGAGCAGGCGCTCGTCGGCATGCTCTCGCCGGTCGAGACCGAGGCGATCCTCGGCGAGGTCGAGGTGCGCGCCCTCTTCAAGGCGTCGCGCGTCGGCACGATCGCCGGCTGCATGGTCACGAGCGGCGTGGTGCGCCGCGGTGCGAATGTCCGGCTCTTCCGCGACGGCACCCGCATCCACGAGACCACGGTCGCCGCCCTGCGCCGCTTCAAGGACGACGTCCGCGAGGTGACCGAGGGCTTCGAGTGCGGCATCCTGCTCGAGGGCTACAACGACCTGCGCGAGGGCGACGTCTTCGAGATCTTCGAGACGCGCGAGGTAGAGCGGACGTCGCTCGACGATCCGCGCACGAGCGCGTCGTCCGACTCGTAGTCCTCTAGTCGCGCTTTCGCGCAACCAGCACGTCGCGCCGCTTGATCACGCGGTCGACGCGGTGCTCCAGCGCGTTCCACGGCGGCTCGTCCAGCACGTCGAGGTGCTCGTGCGCGATCGCGACGAGGCCTTCGCGCGGAACGCGGGTCGCGTCCCACGACACGGCGAGCGCCCCGCCGGGCGCGAGCACGCGCGCCCACGCGGGGAGGCACTCGGCGAGCAGCGCCGGCGCCGCGCCGTCGTGCTGGATGCCGTAGGGCAGGTCGCCGACGACGACGTGGAAGCGGGCGCCGCCGGGAATCGTCCTCAGCAGCTCGTCGGCCGCGCGTGTGTCGCCCTCCGCGAGAACGAGCGTGCGCGGCTCGTCGCGCGGCCCGAGCTCGATCGTGAACCGGCGCGGCCCCCGGGCGATGCGCTGCTCGCGGTGCGGGATGCGCGCCTCGCGGCAGAACTCGCGCACGAACGCCGCGGTCGTCTCGACGTCTCGCCGCGACTGCTCGACGCCGGCCGCGTCGTGGCCGAGCGCCAGCGCCGCGAAGAGCGTCGTGCCGCCGCCTGCGACCGGGTCGAGCACCCGCGCCCGGCGCGGGGAGCCGGCTGCGTAGAGCGCCAGGTTGAGGAGGATGCGGGTGAAGACCTCGCTCGTCTTGCCCTTGTAGCGGCGCGCTTCCGCGAGCTCACGCGGCAGCACCGGCTCGGCCGGGCTGCCCAGCGGGCGCAGGAACGGACCGGGGAGGCCGGCCAGCTCGTCGTGGAGCTCGAACGCCTCGACGGTCGCCGCGAGGCCGTCGAGCGCGGCCACCGGCGCGTCCTCGGTCGCCTCCACGAGCAGGTACGGCTGCCCGCCGATCCGGCCGTGCTCGGCGTGCAGGACGTGCGCGCCGAACGGGGACGCGCGCAGCTCCGGCTCGGCGAGGCGCGCCGTCAGGTCGGCGTACTGCGTCGAGTGCTGCGGGGCGAGGCGGAGGGCGAGGCGCACCGGCGGAGCATGCCCGAGTCACAATCCCGATGTGGGCTCAGGCTTCGTCTCGATCCTCACCGTCGAGCTGCACTTCCCGGAGGCCGGGTCGCTGAAGCGCAAGCGCCACCACGTGCGCTCGGCGAAGGACAACCTGCGGAACCGCTTCGGCGCGTCGGTCGCCGAGGTCGACCACCACGAGCTGTGGCAGCGCGCGACGCTCACCGTCGCCTGCGTCGCGCGCACGGCCCACGACGCCGAGGAGCTCACGGCGGGGGCCGAGCGGTGGCTCGCGTCCGGCGACTGGGTGCTCGCACGCGCCGACCGGCTGCTCGTCGCGCCCGACGACCGCTGACGACGAGTACCGTTCCGCGGTCATGAGCGAGCGGATGCGGAGAGTGAACGAGGCGGTGCGGTCGGTCGTGGCCGACGCCGTCGGCGACCTCAAGGACCCGCGGATCGGCCTCGTCACCGTGACCGGCGTCTCGGTGACGCCCGATCTCGGCGAGGCCACCGTCTACGTGTCGGTGCTCGGCAGCGCGAAGAAGCGCTCCGCGACGCTCGCCGGGCTCGAGTCGGCGCGCGGCGTCCTGCAGGCACGCATCAACCAGGAGCTCAAGCTGCGGCGAACGCCGACCCTCGCCTTCGCCTACGATGAGGCCGTCGAGCGCGGCGTCCGGATGACGAAGCTCATCGACGAGCTTGCTGCGGGCCTGCCAGAGGATGACGGAGACGACGCAGAAGACTGAGCTCGCCGCGGTCGCGGACGCGATCCGCGCACACGACCGGTTCGTCGTCGTCACGCACGAGAACCCGGACGGCGACGCGCTGGGCTCGCTGCTCGGCCTGACGCTCGGGCTGCGCGAGCTCGGCAAGGACGTCGTCATGTACCTCGCGGGCGACGCGCCGCTGCCGCGCGAGTACGTGTTCCTCGACCTGCGCGAGCTGACCCGCGAGCTGCCGGCCGACGTCGCCGAGCGCGTCCTGCTCGCGGTGGACTGCGCGAACGAGCGCCGCATCGGCGAGTCCCGCGACCCGGTCGAGCGGACGAAGCTCGTCGTCGACATCGACCATCACCACGACAACTCCCGCTTCGGCGACGTCAACCTGATCGTCGCCGACGCCTCGTCGACCGCGGAGATCGTCCGCGACGTGCTGGGCGAGCTCGACGTGCCGCTCACGCCGGAGATCTCCGAGGCTCTCTACGTCGGCCTCGTCACCGACACCGGGCGCTTCCAGTACTCGAACACGACGCCCAAGGCGCTGCGCCTCGCGGCCGAGCTCGTCGAGGCGGGCGCAGACGTGCACGGGATCTTCCGCCACGTGTACGAGACGGTGCAGTTCGCCAAGCTGAAGCTGCTCGCCCGCGCGCTCGAGCGTGCCCAGGTGTTCGAGGGCGGCCGCCTCGTCGTCTCGTTCCTCGTCCGGGACGACTTCTCGGACGTCGGCGCCGAGGAGCCGTTCTCCGAGGGAATCATCGACTACCTGCGCGCCGTCGAGGGCTCCGAGCTGGTGGCGCTGATCCGCCAGCCGCCGCGCGACGAAGGCCCGACGCACCGCATCTCGTTGCGCTCGAGCCACGACGAGGTCGACGTCTCGGCGATCGCGCGCGAGCGCGGGGGAGGCGGGCACCGCCAGGCGGCCGGGTTCTCCTCCGAGGAGTCGATCCCGGAGATCATCGAGTTCATCCGCTCCGCGTACGCCAGGCTTGCCGCCCAGGGCGCTTAGACCTGTCGGGATAGCGCTCGTCGACAAGCCGGCGGGGCCGTCCTCGTTCGCGCTCGTCGCCGCGCTGCGCCGGCGCACGCGGGCCCGCACGGGCCACGCCGGGACGCTCGACCCGTTCGCCACCGGGCTGCTGGTGTTGTTGTCCGGCGCGGCAACTAGGCTGGCTCCGTGCTTCGTGGGGCTGGACAAGCGCTACGTCACGGACGTCGACCTGACGGCCACCACCTCCACGGGCGATCCGGAGGGGGAGGTGCTGGAGCGCCACGCGCCGCCTGCCCGGGAGGCGCTGGCGGATGCGCTCGCGCGCCTCCGCGGCGAGGTGGAGCTGCCGATCCCGGCCGCCTCGGCGGTCAAGATCGGCGGTGAGCGCGCCTACCGGCTGGCGCGTCGGGGCGTCCAGGTCGAGATGCCCCTGAGGCGTTCGCAGGTGCGCGCGCTCGACGTCATCGCGTATACCGGCGACCCCGTGGAGACGGCTTCCGTCCGCCTCTCGCTCCACGTCGGCAGCGGCACCTACGTGCGCTCGATCGCGGCGGCGCTCGGTGGGCACTGCACGACGCTGCGGCGAACCGCAGTCGGCCCGTTCGCGGTCGAGGAGGCGGCGCGCGTCGAAGAGGCCGAGCTCCTGCCGGTCGAAGCGGCGCTCGGCAGGCTTCCGGAGGAGGCGCTCGAACGCGTCCCCGTGACGATCCGGGAAGGAGTGCTCGCGCTGTGACGGTCGCGCAGTCCGTGGACGAGCTCGAGCGCACGCCTCGCGCGGTCGCGATCGGCACCTTCGACGGCGTCCACCGCGGCCATCGCGCGGTCGTGGGCGCGGCGGTCGACGCCGGTCTCCGGCCGACGGTCGTCACCTTCCATCCGCACCCGCGGGCGGTGCTCGGCCGCGACGTGGAGCTGCTCTCGACGCTCGAGCGCCGGCTCGAGCTGCTGGCGGAGTGTGGCGTCGAGGACGTCCTCGTGGTCGAGTTCACGCCGGAGGTGGCGGCGCTCGCCCCGGAGGACTTCGCCCGGGAGGTGCTGCTCGCGATCGACGCGCGGGTGGTCGTCGCGGGCGTCGGGTTCCGCTTCGGGCGCGGCCGTGCGGGCGACCTCGACCTGCTGCGCTCCCTGGGGATCGACGCCCGGGAGGTGCCGCTCGTCGAGGGCGTCTCGTCGACCGAGATCCGCCGGCACGCGCAAGCCGGCGAGGTCGAGGCGGCGGCGCGCATGCTCGGGCGGCCGCTCGAGGTCGAGGGCACCGTCGTCGGCGGCGACCGGCGCGGCGCGACGCTCGGCTTCCCGACGGCGAACCTCGAGGTGCCGGAAGGCGTGCTCGTGCCCGGGTTCGGCATCTACGCGGGCGCGGTCGACGACCGGCGGGCGGCGATCTCGATCGGCGTGAACCCGCACTACGGCGGCACCGAGCGGCGCGTCGAGGCGTACCTGCTCGACTGGGAGGGCGACCTCTACGGCGACCGGCTGGTCGTCGAGGTCTGGCGCTACCTGCGGGAGGAGCGGGCCTTCCGCGACGAGCAGGAGCTCATCGACCAGATCGCCCGAGACGTCGAGGAGACGCGCACCGCCGTCCGCCCGGCCTGAGCCGCAAGCTTTCCGCCGCCGAGGCGTCTCAACCGGTGGATGGAAGACAACCTCGTACAGGTGGATCGCGTGCGGTGCCTCGAGTGCGGCTCGACGTACTCGAAGCTGGCCGCCGGGGGGACGGTCAGCCGGAATCCGGGGTGCCCGAAGTGCGGGTACCTGGGGTGGATCCTGGCGACGATCCCGCCTGACCCGGTCGAGCACGACGAACCGCTCCGCTCCGGCGGGGATCCGCCCCTGCCCCTGCGCGCCCGACCGCGCTGACGCCGCCGAAGTAGTGGTGGGGCGCCTGCCAGCGGCGCACCGTCCGCCCCTGCGCCTCGAGGGAGCGGAGGAGCTCCTCGTCGACGCCCGGCTCCGCGTTCACGAGCCCGTCGACGGGGTGGAAGCGCGGCCGGTCGATCGCCTCCTGCGGGTGCAGCCCTTCGCGGAGCACGGCGTCGAGGACCCCGACGAGCGCGGTGCGCAGGCGCGTACCGCCTGCGGCGCCGAGCGCGAGCTCGAGCCCGGCGCCGTCGAGAGCGGCCGTCGGCGCCATCATGCTCTCCATCCGCTCGCCCGGGCGAAGCGGCCCGCGGACGAGGTCGGTCTCGCCGAGCATGCTGTTCAGGTGCAGGTCGAGCCCGGGGAGCCAGTCGCCGGAGCCGAGGCCGAGGCTGGTCGTGACCACGCAGGCGTTGCCGTCCGCGTCGACGACCGTCAGGTTCGTCGTGTGGCCGGTGCCGACGAGGCCGTCGTCGAGGGCGGCGAGGAGCGCCTGCGGACCGCGGGCGCGGTCGAGGAGCGCGAGGGTCTCGGGCACGCTCGAGAGGCCGCCGCGCGTGAGGACGCGCCGCCCGGCGAAGGCGACCTCGGCCGGCGCGCGCCAGACCGCCTCGTAGCCGAGCAGGTCGTCGCGGGTGATCGCGCCCGCGCGCTCGGCGACGAGGGCGAGGAGCGCCTCGGCGATCGAGCCGGAGTAGAAGGTCGAGGCGCCTTCGTCGCGGACGAGCTCGAGCGCAGTGACGAGCCCGGGCTGGTCGAGGACGCCGCCGCTTCCGAGGAGCGTGCCGGCGGGCGCGTACATGCGCGCGCCTTCGCGCATGGTCATCACCGGCTCGAGCATCGCGAGGCAGGCGGCGTGGGCGGGAGGCATCGCGACGCCGCTCTGCGCGAGCCGGAGCGCCGGCGCGACGAGCTCCGCCCACGGCAGCCGCCCGTGCGCCCGCCACAGCGAGTCGAGCCCGGCCGGAACACCGGGGACGGCGCACGACGAGGCGCCGACGGCGTAGTGCACGACCTCCTCGCCGAACGGCACCTCGAGCTCGGCCATGGGAGCCCCGGAGCCGGAGGGCACGGTGACGAAGCAGTCGAGGTGCGCGGCCCGGCGCGAGGCCGCGTCGTAGTACAACGCGTGCCCGCCGCCGAGCAGCCCGGTCATCACGGTCTCGGCGACGCACGAGGCGAGGCAGGCGGCAACCGCCGCGTCGGCGGCGGAGCCGCCCAGGGCCAGGATCTCGGCGCCCGCATCGGCGGTCGCCGGGTGCCCGGCTGCGATCGCAGCCGCGGTCATTCGACGCGCGCCGCGACCCTGCTGCCGAAGCGCCCGAAGCCGGGGCGCGGGAAGTCGAAGCGCTCCTCGACGCGCGGGCCGACCGGGATCTGGAACGTCCGCTCGTCGAGGGCGAGCGCGACGTGCTCCTCACCCTCCCAGTCGACGACGAGGCCGTCGCTCCGCGGCGGGTACTCGACGCGGTACGTGCCGTCGCTGTTCTCGTAGGTGCCGACGTACCGCTCGTAGGCGTCCGCCGGGAGCTTCACGTAGGGCCGCGACTCGCGGCTCGCACCGAGGATGCGCTCCGTGAACGCGTCCTCGATCGGCCGGAGCGCCTTCGCGCCGGTGGCGGCGTTCGTCAGCCCCACGAAGACGGCGTCGCGCGACGGGATCGTCAGGAACGACGACTGGAACCCGCCGTACGACCCGGAGTGGCCCCACACCTCCTCGCCGCCGACGTGGTCGCCGAAGAGGCCGAGCCCGTAGACGCCGCGGACCGGCCGGCCGTACCGGGTGCGAAGGCGCGCGGACTCGGACCGGGCGAGGTGCCAGGCCCCGAAACGGAGCAGGTCGGCGACAGTGGAGGTGAGGCCGCCGGAGGGACGGCGGGAGCGGGGATACGGCAGTTCACGTGCGCCCTCGCCCGTCCCGGCCAGGTCGGGCTCACCGAACGAGGTCGCCTCGAGGCCCGCCGGCTCGAGGACGCGGCGGCGGAGCGCCTCCTCGTAGGACACGCCTGCACGCTCGGCGGCGAGGTGCCCGGCGAGCCAGTAGCCGGAGTTGGCGTACGACCAGACCGAGTCGGACGGCAGCAGCCGCCGCACGGAGGCGACGTCCGCGACGCACCGGGAGAGCGCGTCCTCGCCGTCGCCGTACTTGTCGTTGTCGCCGTCCGGAAGCTCGCAGTCGAAGCCGCTCGTGTGCGAGAGGAGATGGCGGACGCGCACGTCCCCGGGCCAGATCCCGGTGGGGGCGTCGAGGTCGAGGAGGCCGGCGCAGAGCGTCGCGGTCAGCGGCTTCGTCACGGAGGCGATCCGGAACCGCGTGTCCGGCTCGCAGCCGAGGAAGACCGTCTCGACCGCCCCGCCCACCGAGATGCCCACCGCGAGGGCGGGCACGTCCCACTCGGCGGCAGCGGCCTCGCACAGGGCTGGAAAGGGCGTAATCATCGGGAATCCGCTACCCTACTGGCCGACCCGGTCTCGGCTGTCTCGCGTCCTTCCTTCGCGGCAGCGGAGACCAGGGTGACCACCATCGAGAGGAGAAGCATGACCCTCACCAAGGAAGACAAGCTGGGGCACGTCTCGAAGTTCGGGAAGCACGAGACCGACACGGGATCGCCCGAAGTCCAGATCGCGATGCTGACCCAGCGCATCAACACGCTGACCGAGCACCTGCGCACCCACAAGCACGATCACTATTCGCGCCGTGGCCTGCTCAAGCTGGTCGGCCGCCGCCGCAGGTTCCTGAACTACCTGCAGCGCAAGGATCTCGAGGGCTACCGCGCCCTCATCAAGGAGCTCGGCCTCCGCCGCTAGCTCCTGTCCAAGAAGGGTGGAGCTTGGGCGAGCGCCTGGGAGAGGACGTTCGCCCAATCTCCACCCTTCACCAAATGCACAGTGGAGGAATAAGGAGAGATATGTCCATCGTCGAAGCTGAGCACCCCGCCGGGGTGCCGGTTTCCGTGTCCGTCGAGATCGGCGGACGTCAGATCACGTTCGAGACGGGCAAGCTGGCCAAGCAGGCCGACGGCGCCGTCGTCGTCTCGAGCGGCCAGACCGTCGTGCTCGGCACGGCGCAGGGGCGGACGGAGGCGCGCGAGGGCGCGGACTTCTTCCCGCTCACCGTCGACGTCGAGGAGCGCATGTACGCCGCCGGGAAGATCCCGGGCGGCTTCTTCAAGCGCGAGGGGCGCCCGACGGAGCGCGCGATCCTGACCGCGCGCATGACCGACCGCCCGGTGCGCCCGCTGTGGCCGAAGGGCTACCGCAACGAGGTGCAGTGCGTCGCCACGGTCTTCTCGGCCGACATGGTCGTGTCGCACGACATCCTCGCGATCAACGCGGTGTCGGCGGCGCTCACCATCTCGCCGCTGCCGTTCCTCGGCCCGATCGGCGCCGTCCGCATGGGGCTCCTGGACGGCCAGCTGGCCGTCAACCCGACGCTCGAGGAGACGGAGCACAGCTCCGACCTCGACCTGATCGTCGTCGGCACGAAGGACGGCCTCACGATGGTCGAGGCGGGCGCGAACCGCGTCCCCGAGAGCGTCATCCTCGAGGCGCTCGAGATCGCGCACCGCGAGATCGTCAAGCTCTGCGACGCGCAGCTCGAGCTCCGCGCGAAGGCCGGCAAGCCGAAGTGGCTCGACAGCGCCGTCACGGAGCGGCTCGAGTCGCAGTACGGCCACGAGATCTGGACGCGCATCCAGGAGAAGGGCCTCAAGGAGGCCGCCGCGATCGTCGAGGAGATCGTCGCCAAGGAGTCGGGCGAGCTCACGATGAGCTCCGACCAGGCCCAGGTGTTCGGGGAGCTGCAGACGCGCATGTCGCTCTCGCAGATCCTCGAGAAGCAGCGCTCGGTCGCCGTCGAAGGCCCGGTGCGCGAGCAGTTCGAGAGCGAGCTCCGCGGCCTCACCGAGGCCGAGCAGGACTCCAAGGAGCTGAAGTCCGCGAAGCGGAACCTGCTCTACGACCGGATCGTCGAGACCGTCACCCTGCCGTTCCCGGTGGGCGAGGACGGCGAGAAGGACTCGGTCACGAAGAGCTACGTCAAGAAGGCGTGCGAGTCGATCTACAAGCAGCTCGTCCGCCAGAAGATCGCCGTCGACAAGCGCCGCCCCGACGGCCGCTCGGAGACGGAGATCCGCCCGATCGAGGTCGAGGTGTCGGTCATGCCGCGCACCCACGGCTCGGGCCTCTTCACCCGCGGACAGACGCAGATCATGACGCTGCTGACGCTCGGCACGGCGAAGGAGGGCCAGCGGATCGACGACCTCTCGCTCGAGACGGATCGCCGCTACATGCACCACTACAACTTCCCGCCCTACTCGGTGGGCGAGACGGGCCGCATGGGCTCGCCGAAGCGCCGCGACATCGGCCACGGCGCGCTCGCGCAGCGTGCGCTCGAGGCGGTCATCCCGCCGGCGGAGGAGTTCCCGTACACGATCCGCCTCGTGTCCGAGACGCTCGAGTCGAACGGCTCGTCGTCGATGGGCTCGGTGTGCGGCTCGACGCTCGCGCTGATGGACGCCGGCGTGCCGATCAAGGAGCCGGTCTCCGGCATCGCGATGGGCCTCGTCAAGGAGGGCGACGACTATGTCATCCTCACCGACATCCAGGGCGCCGAGGATCACCTCGGTGACATGGACTTCAAGGTGGCGGGGACGCCCGACGGGATCACGGCGCTCCAGATGGACATCAAGATCACCGGCGTCAGCCGGGAGATCATGGAGCGGGCGCTCGCGCAGGCGAAGGAGGCTCGCACCGCGATCCTCGGCCGCATGCTCGAGGCGATCTCGCAGCCGCGCGAGGCGCTGGCCGAGCACGCGCCGCGGATCTCGACGATCCAGATCAACCCCGAGTACATCGGCATGGTGATCGGCAAGGGCGGCGAGACGATCCGCTCGCTCGAGTCCGACTACGACGTGCAGATCGACATCGAGGAGGACGGCACGATCCTCGTGTACGCCACCGAGGGCACCAAGGGCGACGCCGCGATCAACGCGATCCAGGCGCTCACCAAGGAGCCGGAGGTCGGCGACGAGTACACCGGCCGCGTGGTCAAGACGACCGACTTCGGCGCGTTCGTCGAGCTGAAGAAGGGCACCGACGGCCTGCTCCACGTCTCGAACGTCGGCCCGGGCCGCGTCAACCACATCGAGGACGTCATCCAGCGCGGCGACATCCTCGACGTCGTCGTCCAGGAAGTGGACAAGGCGCGGGGCCGCATCGGCCTCAAGCTCGTCCAGAAGCACGAGAACGGCGGCTTCGTCTCGCCGGAGGAGCTCGTCGAGCGGGCGAAGGATGCCCCGCCGCGCGAGCCCCGCGAGGAGCGCCCGCGCCGCGACGGCGACCGCCGCGGCGGCCGCGGCCCGCGCCGCGAGGGCGCTCGCGCGGAGTAGGGCAAGGCCGGGGGTCAGACCCCCTT
>DASZWR010000091.1:0-2480 GCA_035546215.1 Gaiellaceae bacterium
GCGAGGCGCAGGGCCGCGGCGCGGTCGAGCCGCCCGGTCACGCCGGCGTCCTGCGCACGAGCCAGACGGCGAGGGCGACGACCGCGACGGCGAGCGCCACGAAGATGCCGGCCTCGATCAGCTGGAACGTCCAGAAGCGGCTGCCCGGCTGGTACGAGATGACCCGCTTCCAGCCGAGCGTGACGAGATAGGTGTGCGGGTCGATCCCGGCCTGCTGCGCGTGCAGGACCGCCAGGTCCTCGCGGGCGGCCGTGATCTGGCGTCCGCCGCCGTCGACGAGCGTGTCGCTCAGCACCCAGTCCCCCACCTGCCGCCCGGTGTCGGTCGCGACGACGATGCGGTGCAGCGGGTCGAGGAAGTGCGGCCGGAGCTCCTTCAGCACGAGCAGGCGGGTCGACGCGAAGACGACGAGCGTCACCGTCATCGCGGTGACCGTGCGGCGCAGCAGCAGGCCGGCGAGGATGCCGACCGCGAGCGCGAACAGGGCGTACGCCGGGACGACGAGCCCCTCGAGGTCGAACCCGCTCGGCCCCATGCGGCCCTCGAGCGTGTCGAACGGGCTGCGCCACCACATGACGATCGCGCTCGCCGCCGCACCGGCGAGAGCCGTGCCGGCGGCGAGCCACGCGGCCTTCGAGAGGAGCCAGGTGCGACGCGTGATCGCCTGCGTCCA
Organism: Gaiellaceae bacterium; assembly: GCA_035546215.1. Lineage (GTDB taxonomy): Bacteria > Actinomycetota > Thermoleophilia > Gaiellales > Gaiellaceae > PALSA-600. Next base: position 674 of record DASZWR010000091.1, read on the forward strand.
GGCGAACCGGTGCGTGCCGTGCTCGAGCTCGCGGGCGAGCAGCGGCGCGCCGACGAAGACGCCCGCGAGCGCCGGCAGTACGGCGAGCCCGCGGACGGCCGCCGCGAGACCGTCGAACTGCCCCTGGAAGTGCTTGACGATGATGTCGCAGCCCGAGCGCGCCGACGGCGGCAGGCAGCCCGAGAGGGCGTTCCGGTGGTAGGCGGCCGCGATCGGCAGGTGCGAGCCGAACGCGGCCAGCGCGAGCGCCGCGAGCAGCCCGGCGGCGCCGAACAGCTGGCCGCGGTGCTGCCGCCACGTCACCCATGCCATCGCAGCGGGACCCTCTCCGGCGGTTGCGGCGTCGGCAGGCGCTCGGGCGCCATGTAGGCGAGCAGGAGCTCCTCGAGCCCGACACGCTCGACCACCCACGAGGGATCGACGATCGGGGCGTCGCTCAGCACGAGCAGGGTCAGCTGGCGGCCGCTGTGCCGCTCGCGCACGATCTCGCGGACGCCGCGGATCGTCCCGAGCGGCCGGCGCGGGCCCATCAGGATCCGGTGCGACTCGAGCAGCTCCTCGACGTTCCCCTCGAGGCGCACGCCGCCGCCGGTGAGCAGGACGATGTGGTCGCAGACCCGCTCGATGTCGGCGATCACGTGCGAGGCGATCACCACGGTGGCCGAGGTCTCGGCGACGCCGTCCATCAGGAGCTGCAGGAACTCGCGCCCGGCGAGCGGGTCGAGCCCCGCGAACGGCTCGTCGAGGAGCAGCAGCCGCGGGCGCTTGCCGAGCACGAGCGCGAGCGCGAGCCGCGCGCGCTCGCCGGCCGAGAGCCGGCCGACCTTCGTGCGGGAGTCGATGCGCGTGAGCAGGCCGCCGACGACCTCCTCGTCCCACGAGCGGTTCGTGCGGCGGGCGAACTCGATCGCCTCCGCCACCGTGAACGAGCGGTAGAGGGGTGCGCCCTGGGCGAAGAAGCCGACCTCCGCGAGGACCGACGGCTCCCTCATCGGATCGACGCCGAGGACCTCGATCGTCCCCTCCGACGGCGCGAGCAGACCGGTCGCGAGCGCGAGGAGCGTCGACTTCCCGGCCGCGTTCGGGCCGGTCAGGCCGACGATCGCGCCGTCGGGGATCGTGAGCGTGCAGTCCCGCAGGCCCCACTCGCGGCGAAAGCGCTTGCCGAGCCCCCGCGCCTCGAGCGGCGGCGTCATGCGACCCGGCGCGCCAGCTTCTCCCGCAGCGTGGCGGAGATCAGGGCGCGGATGCTCTCCTCGTCGAGCCCTGCGGCGTCCGCAGCGGCGAGCCAGCGCTCCAGCCCGGCGCGCAGCTCGTCGTGATGACGCACCGACGTCGTCGCGAGCGTGCTCGCCACGAACGTGCCTCGACCCTGGCGCGCCACGACGAGCCCCTCCCGCTCGAGGTCGCGGTACGCCTTTGCCACCGTGTTCGGGTTGATCGCCAGGTCGGCGACCACCTCCCGCACCGTCGGCAGCTGATCGCCCACGTCGATCGTCCCGAGCCGCAGCGCCTCCTTGACCTGCTGCACGAGCTGCAGGTACGTCGCGACACCGGAGTGCGGGTCGAGGTGGAACTCGATCATGCGGCGATCCTAACTCCGCCGAAGCCCTGCTTGTAGGCTCGCGCCATGAAAACTTCACTGGGAATCTGGGCGTTCGGGAACATGGCGACGCGGTTTAACCCGGGTGGGTACAAGCCGTTGTTGTCGGGGGTCTCGACGGTCGAGAAGGTGCAGACGGCGGTGGCGGGTCTGGGGGATCTGGTCGACGATTACGAGTTTCACTATCCGCAGGAGCTGAACCGG
>DASZWR010000092.1:0-35461 GCA_035546215.1 Gaiellaceae bacterium
GCGAGCACACGCGTCGCGCCGCGCAGCACGCGCGTGAGCAGCGTGCGCGCGTAGAGCCGCGTCCACGCGGTGAAGAGCTCCGGGAACCGCACGGCCGCCAGGTCGTGGACGGTGACCACATGCGGCACGGGCGCGGCGAGCGGCGCCCGGAAGGTCGTGCAGTGGAGCACGTCGAGCCGGCGCGCCTGCAGCGGCAGCAGGAACGGGTACCACGCGGCGTCGCGCAGCGCGGCCGTCGGCCGCCCGGCGCCGCCCCAGCTGAGCTCTCGCACCTCGACGTCGCGGCGACGGCGCAGCTCGTCGAGCACGCCGCGGACGTACCGGGCGGTGCCGGCGTTGTCCAGCACGAGCGGCGCGACGTCGAAGCCGACCTTCACCGCGCCGCCTCCCAGGCGGCCAGCATGACCTCGCCGACGCGCCGCCACGTGAAGCGCGCCGCGTGCTCGAGGCCGCGGGGGACGAGCTCGTCCCGGCGCTCGTCCGCCAAGACGAGCGCCGCCGCCCACGCGGCCGGGTCGTCCGGGTCGGCACGCAGGGCCGCGTCGCCGCACGCCTCGTCGAGCGACGGATGCGACGACGCAACCACCGGGACGCCGCATGCCATCGCCTCGACGATCGGGATGCCGAACCCCTCGAACCGCGACGGGTACGCGACGACGGCGGCCCCGCGGTAGAGCGCCGCCAGGTCACCGTCGGTCTGACGGCCCAGTCGCAGGATCCCCGGTGCGTCGAGCGCCGGCTGCTCCCCCCAGCCGGCGCCGCCCACGACCGCGAGCAGGAAGCGCCCGGCGAGCAGCCGGTGCGACTCGACGAGCACGCCGAGGTTCTTGCGCGGCTCGAGCGTCGCCACGGTCAGCACGTACGCGCCGCCGAGGTTCGCGCGATCGCCGCCGACGCCGAACGCCGGGCTGACGCCGGGCTCGGCGACGTGGATCCTCCCCGGGTCGACGCCGAGCGTCGCCGCGACGTCGCGGCCCGTGAACTCCGAGTTGACGAAGATCGTGTCGCAGTTGACCGCGTCGCGGTACTTCGCCGAGTGCATCGAGTAGGTGCGCGGAGTCACCCATTCACGGTGGTGCAGCGGAACGAGGTCGTGGATCATCGTCGAGCGCAGCCCGCCGCGCTGGGGCGGGAACATCCAGTCCGTGTAGTGCAGCACGTCGACCGGCCCCAGGAACCGCTCGACCGGCGGCCGGCCGACGCGGCTCCACGCCTGCCGCCAGCGATGGGCGAACGGCAGGAAGCGGAGCTTCAGCGTCACGTCGATCCCCGCGACCGCCTCGGGGATCCGGCGGAGCCCCTGCGGGCTCGTCGGCGCGAAGGCGACGATCTCGTGGCGGCCGGCCGACACCGCGGCAAGCGCGCGAAGCGACTCGCGGATGTAGTTGCCGATCCCGGTGGGCTCGTGCGAGAGCGGGCTGACGTCGAAGGCGATCCTCACGGCAGGGAGAAGCCGACGAACCGCACGCCGAGACGGCGGCGGTCTTGCGGCCCGGGGGATTTCGTGCGGCCGACGACGAAGCGGACCGTGCAGGAGTCGTGCAGCGGGACGCGCATCGTCACGGTCCCGTCCGGCGGGACGCTCGCGGCTGCGACCGTCGCGCCGCCGACCACCGCCCGCACGTGCTGCGCGGTGGAGTAGAGCTTGTCGTCGCTCCCGAGCGAGACGCTGAGCGTCCGCGGGATGCAGAGGTAGCGCCGGAACGTCGCGCTCCGCCCCGACCAGGCGTCCGGGTAGATGCCGGTGGTGGTGTACGCGAGCCGCAACGGCCCGTCGACGCGCAGGAGCAGGAGCCCCTTCTTGTCGTCGGCGCCGATCCGGAGGCCGACGAACGGGAGGCTCCGGTCGACGAGCACGTCCGCCACGTCGACCTGGCTCCCGTCCGCCTCGAAGCGCCCGGTGGCGGGGTTCACGGCGATCGGCGTCTGCGCGAGCCCGCCGGGGACCGGGCCGTTCGTCGTGTAGATCGGGCCGACGGCGCGGTTGAAGAACTCGTTCTGGTTGACCGTGAGCCGGTCGGTGGCGCCCGTCCACACGACGGCCACCTTCGTCGGGTCGCTCGAGCCGACGATCGCCGTGATCCAGTCGCGGTCGGGCCGGGTGATCCCCTGGAAGACCGCGCCGATCGACGCGCGCTTCATCCGGCTGTCGACCGGCTGGATCGCGAGCAGCGAGAGCCCGAGCGGCACCACGAGCAGCGCGGGCGCGAACCGGCGCGGCGCGAACGCGGCGGCGACGAGGAAGACGAGCGCGGCCACGCCGACGACCCAGCGCACGTCGCCTGCGTGGATGTGGAACCAGAGCGCGACCGACCAGAGGGTCAGCACGCTGAACGTGTCAGAGGTCGCGTCGGTGCGGAAGAAGCTCCCGTACGGGACCGCCGCCGCGAGCGCGGTCACTGCCACGATCGCGAGCGGGGTCACGATCCGCGGCCGCGGCACGCCGCGCTCGATCCAGAGCACGAGGCACGTGAAGAGAAGAGGCGCGACGTAGAAGAGGTTCCGCTCCTCGATGCGGACGACTGCGGGCTGCGTCGCGAACGCCGCGACCTCGACCGCGATCCACGCGACGAGCGAGACGGTCGCCGCGACGAGCGCGCGCTCCGCGCCCGACAGCATCGCGCCGCGGGCGCACAGGAGCACGACCGCGAAGACGGGGATGACGCCCACGGAGAACGTCAGCTCCGCGAGGTGCCAGAGGAACCAGTGCGCGACCGGGCCTACGTGGTACGAGGAGCTCGTCGCAGCGGAATACGCGCCGAGCAGGCTCTTGATGCTGCGCCCGCGCGCCACCTCGAAGAGCACGGCGAGCAGGCCGAGGCCGACGACGACCGCATAGAGCAGCCACTGCCTGGTGACCTCGAGCCGGCGTCGCGCGAGCGCGGCCGCGACGAGCGGCGCGGTGAGCGCGGCGGGGAGCACCGCGACCGCCTGCGCGCGTGTCTCGTACGCGACGAGCAGCGCGATCAGGAAGAGCACGACGTTGCGGGCGCGCGGCCGCTCCAGGACGGCGACGAGCGCAAGCGCGAGCAGGACGAAGATCGGGTAGAAGGCGTTCTCGGTCATGACGACGCCCGCGTAGAACGTCGAGGGCACCGCGACGGTGAGCAGCGCGACGGCGAGCGCGCCCCACTGCGAGACGACGCGCCGGGCGAGCAGGTACGCCGGCACCGCCGTCAGCGACATCAGCAGCGAGTTGACGACCTTGATCCCGGTGTAGACCGTCGGGATCGACCGGAAGAGCGCGTACGCCGGGCTGATCAGGATGGGGTAGACGTCGCCGTATCCCGACGTCGGCGCCTCGCGCACGGCGAAGTGCCCGGTCGCGGCGAAGCTCTTCGCGAGCTCCGAGTAGACGATCTCGTCGATCATGATCCACGGCCCGACCATGTGGCGGGCGAACCCGAACCGCACCGCGAACGAGAAGACGACGAGCGCCGCGAGCCACGCCCAGGCGGGCGCGGCGCGGAGCCGGTCACGCACCGAAGCCGACCTCGCGGAGTCGCTCGGCGAGGACGGTGACGTCGCTGATGCCGGTCTCGGCGGCCGCCTCGGCGACCCGCCAGAGGACGGCGTCGTCCACCGCCCGCCCGCCGGCGGCGAGCTCGAGCGCCGCGACGTAGGCGTCCGCCGTCGCGTCGAGCGCGTGCTCGCGCGTCACGTAGGCACGGGCGTTCGAACCGAGCGCCGCACCGTGATCGGAGGCGACCTCGAGCGCTGCGCGCAGCACCTCCGTCTCGACCTCGTCGACGGGCACCTTGAGCACCACGTCGTCGGGCAGCTCGCTGAACCAGCCGACGTCGGAGACGACGAGCGGCTTCCCGAGCGCGAGCCCGCGGATCACCGAGCCGGAGGTCTCGCCCATCGTCGGGTAGCGCAGGTTGACGAGGACGTCGCACGCCGCCATCAGCGACCACATCCGCTCCTCCGGCACGTAGTCGATGCGCTGGACGCCCTCGACGATCCCGAGCCGCTCGAGCCGGCGCTCGACGTCGAAGCGCTCGCCGGACGCGCCGACGAGCAGCAGGCGCGCGCCCGGCCGGTCGCGGCGGAGCGACGCGAACGCCTCCAGCAGCTGCGGGATGCGCTTGTTCATGTTGAGGTAGCCGAAGCAGCCGATCAGCGGGTCGCCCGCGACGTCGCCGGCCGGCTCCACCTCGCCCATCGGCCACACCGGGTGCGGCACCCGCCACATCGGCCCGCCGTAGCCCGCCTCGCGCGCCTGCTCGCCGACGTAGCTCGAGTGCACGATCAGGCCGGTCGCGCGGTCGAGCACGACCCCGGAGAGCGGGAAGCGCTCGGGCTGCGTCTCCCAGAGGAGCGGCAGCAGGTTGTCGAGGACGCCGAGCCCGAGCAGGCGACCCGCGACGCCGAGCTCGCGTTCCATCGCCTCGAGGTAGCCGCGCCCGTTGCCGCGGCCGATCGTCGTGCCGGCGATCAGGTGGTGGAGCACGTACTCGTGCAGCACGACGACACCCGGCCGCTCCTGCAGCGCGTCGAGGATCCAGCCGTGCGCGTCCGGGTCGTTGCCCACCTGGTACAGCGCGACGTCGGCCTGCGGCGCGCGCTTCCCGGGCTGGGCGAGAACGACCTCCACTCGCTCCTGCAGGGCCGGCAGGAGGAGCGTCGAGTAGTCGGCGATCCCCGAGCGCGACGGTGGCAGCGGCGAGTAGTACGCGACCTTCATGCGAGGAGCGCGTCGAGGCAGGCGTCCCAGGTGACGCGCTCGGCCACGGCGCGGCCGGCGTGCCCCCACCCCCGCGCTTCGTCGGGATGCTCGACGAGGTAGGCGGCGGCGCTGCCGACCGACTCCGCCGTCGGCTCGGCGACGAGACCGGTCTGCCGGTCGTGCACCACCTCGAGCGGACCCCCGGAATCGGTCGCCGTGATCACCGGCTTGCCGGAGAGGAACGCCTCGTATGGCCCCATGCCGAAGTCCTCGTCAATCGGCGCGTAGTACAGCGCCGTGCAGCGCGCGTAGAGGTCGGCGAGCTCCGCGTCGCCGACGCGGCCCGTGAAGCGCACGCGGCCGTCGAGGCCGTCCGCGAGCGACTCGAGGCGCTCCCGGTCGGGGCCGTCGCCGACGACGACGACCTGCAGCGCCGGCTCGCGCTTCGCCGCCTCGATCAGCAGGTCGACGCGCTTCGCGCGGTCGAGCCGGTTGACGGAGAGCACGAAGCCCTCCGACTGCGCCTCCCGGTACGACAGCGCCTGCGGCGGATGGGGCAGCACCTCCGCCGCGATCCCGTTGAAGCGCCGCAGGCGGTCGGCGACGTTGCGCGACGTCGCGAAGACGCGGCGCGCCTCACCGAGCGCGACCGCGTCGAGGCGCTCGATCGCGCGGCGCGTCGCGCGATCCTCGGGCGACTCGGAGAACTGCCCGAGCTCGGTGCGGTCGTAGTCGTACGCCTGCCGGAACTGGTGCAGCACCCACACCACCTTGTTCGGGTGGCGCACGCAGTACGCCGGGAACTTCGTCGCGATCACGCGGTCGATCTTCCGGCCGTCGGACTCCGTCAGGTCGGCGAGGCGCCAGAGGAACGCCTGGTCGAGGACGCGCGTGCCGGGGTACCACTTGAACGGGATCGTCACGAGATCCGTCTCGTGGCCGCGGCGACGGAGCGCGTCGACGAGGTCCTCCGCCATCAGCTCCGCCCCGCCGCGCACGAACGGCACCTGGGGCGCGCACACCGCGACTCTCACGGCCTGTGCTCGAGCCGCGTGATGCGCTCGTCGAGGTCGTCGATCAGCTTCAGGACCGCGTCGTTGAACGCGCGCTGGTCGGCGAACGCCGGCTCCACGTACCACCGCATCAGGCGGCGGAGGATCGACTTGAGCGGGCCGCCCTTCCCCACGATCGGCCGCTCGGCCGAGATCGGCCAGAGCCGCTCCGCCTGGTCGCGCACGGAGAGGCGCACCTGTGCCGGGGTCACCGCGTCGCCGCGCGGCCCCGCGGCGTGGATCTCCTCCTTGAGCCGCGCGAAGAGCGCGGCCACCTCCGTCGGCTCGTCGGCCATCCGCCGGAGTGTAAAGCGGTGGGGTTACGGCGCTGTTAGAAGCAGGGACTGGGACTACGATCGCCCGCGTGGTCGCGATCCCCGTCCTGACCCTCGTGCCCGGCGTCTCCGGAGGGAGCGAGATCTACGTGCGCGGGCTCTGCGCCGGGCTCGGCCGCGTCGGGACGCATGACTACGAGGTGCTCGCGCCGCCCGTCGCCCGGGATGCCGGCGGCGGGCTGCCGACGACGGTCGCGGAGGGTTACGGCGGTAACCGGCTCCTTGCGATGGCCCGCGGCGCCGTCTCGCCGCGCTACGCCCGGCTGATCGGCGACGCCGACGTGGTGCACTACCCGCTTACCGTGCCGATCCCGCGTACCGGGAAGCCCAGCGTCGTCACGCTCCACGACGTCCAGCACCGCGACCTGCCGCGCCTGTTCTCGCGGGCGGAGCGTGCGTATCGCTCGCTTGCCTACGACCGCGCAGCGCGGCGTGCCGACCGGGTGATCGTGATCAGCGAGTTCGTGCGCGACCGGGCGATCGAGGCGCTCGGGCTCGACCCGGAGCTCGCGCGCGTGGTGCCGCTCGGCGTCGACCACGACGTGCTCGTTCCCGGCCGCGGGCCGCGCGAGCCGTTCCTGCTCTACCCGGCGCGGGCGTGGCCGCACAAGAACCACGAGACGCTGTTCGAGGCGTTCGCGCTCGTCCGGCGCACGCACCCGGAGCTCCGACTCGTGCTGACGGGCGACGACTTTCCCTCCGTCCCGGACGGAGTGGAGGCTCGGGGCCGCGTCGCACGCGCCGAGCTGGTGCGGCTGATGCAGACCGCGTCGGCGCTGGTCTTCCCGTCGCTCTACGAGGGCTTCGGCCTGCCGCCGCTCGAGGCGATGGCGTGCGGCTGCCCGGTCGCCTGCTCCGGCGTGGCGGCTCTGCCCGAGGTGGTGGGCGACGCAGCCAGGCTCTTCGACCCGCGCGACGCGGCATCGATCGCCGGCGCGGTGAACGACGTCCTCGCCGACCCGGCTCCGTGGATCGAACGCGGGCTCGTCCGGGCCGAGCGCTTCTCGTGGGACGAGACCGCCCGGGCGACGGACGCGGTCTACGGCGAGCTGAGCAGCCGCTCGTAGGCGGCCGCGTACCGCTCGGCGGCGCTCTCGACCGAGTAGCGAACGCCGAGCTCCCCGGGCTCGACGCGTCGCGGCGGCGCGGCCAGCACCGGCCGGAGGCGCTCGGCGAGCAGCTGCCAGTCGCCCGGCGGGAAGAGGCTCCCGTGCCCCTGCAGCACCTCGGGGATCGCGCCGGACTCCGCCGCGACGATCGGCAGCCCCGACGCCGCCGCCTCGGCGAGCACCATGCCGAACTGCTCCTCCCACCAGCGGGTCGGGAGGCTCGCGAGCACGAAGCACGACCCCCGGCCGAACACCGCCGGCATTTCGTCGTACGGCACCGAGGTGACGAGCTCGACCCGGTCGGCGAGCCCGAGCTCGTCGGTGTGCGAGCGAAGACGTGCCTCCTCCGGGCCTGCGCCGACGATCAACGCACGTGCCTCGACGCCGTCCCGCCGCAGCCAGGCGAGCGCGCGCAGGAGATCCTGGTGCCCCTTCTCCCAGACGAGCCGCCCGACCGAGAGCACGAGGTGGTCGGCAGGAGGCTCCGTGACCCGGAAGCGGGCGGTGTCGATCCCCGGCGGCGCGACCTCGATCCGCTCGTCGGGCGCGCCTTCGAGCAGCAGCATCCGGCGCGCCCGCTCGGTGGCGGCGAGGAAGAGGTCGACCTGCGGGATCGTCTCGCGCCGCTGGCGACGGCTTCGGAACGCCCGGTAGGCCGAGCCGAAGGGGATCGTCTCCCAGACGGTCAGGACGAGCTTGAAGCCGAGCCGGTCGCGAAGCAGCGCCGGCCCGTGGCTGAACGGCACGCCGATCTCCGCTGCGTGGACGATCTCCGCGCCGCGCAGCGCCTCCTCGAGCCCGAGGTAGCGGTCGCCGATCCCGAGCGCCGCGAGGTCGCCGACGCGTCCGCGCGGCAGCCGGTCGCGCACCGCGCGCACACGCTCGACCGGCAGGGCCACCCCGGAAACGTCGAACGCGTTCGACCCCGTCACGAGCACGCGGACGTCGAACCGATCTGTGAGGCGCTCCCAGGGGCGCAGGTCCCACGGGTTCGCGGAATGGCCGCGCAGGACGACGACAAGCGGCCTGCTCATCGGCGAAGCGCGTGCGCGAGCTCGGGCGGGAGAGCACGCAGGGCGAGGACGAGCACCGCGAAGAGCCCGAGCGACGCGACGAGGCGGAGCTCCCACGCGAGCGGGACGAAGAGGACGGCGAACGCCGGCAGCGACGCTGCGGCGACGCGAAGAGAGAGGCCGACCCTCGGCGCGACCGCGGGTTCGGCGCGGCGGAGGTACAGGTAAACGAGCGTCGCGAGGCTCGTCTCGCCGATCACGGCTGCGACCGACCCGCCCTTGGCGCCGAAGAGCGGGATCAGCACGCCGGCCGCGATGACGATCACGACGAGCGCGCCCGCGTTCGCCCACGCGAGAGCCGACTGCCGCCGCAGCGAGAGCAGGCCGAGCTGCCACGTCTGCCCGACGAACACGGCGATCAGCGCGAACGACTGGATCGCGAGCACCGGTGCAGCGTCGCGGTACTGGGAGCCGCCGAGGAGCGGCACGACGACGCCGGCGAGCGCGACGATCGCGAGCACGATCGCGATGCTCCCCATCAGCGCCACCTCCGTCATCCGCTGCAGGCCGTTGCGCAGCCGCTCCATGTCGTCGCGGCCGGCGACCGAGAGCAGCGGCAGGGCCGACGAGAGGACGAGCAGCGGCAGCGAGAACAGGACCGCGAACACCTGGAAGGAGGTCGCGAAGAGCCCCGTGTCGTGCCTCGTGCCGAGGAGCGAGATCATGATCATCACGACACGGAAGTAGACGACGTTCATCGTCAGCGCGATCGCGAGCGGCAGCGCCTCGCGCATGAGCGCCTTCGCGACCTCGCGGTCGAAGCCGGGCAGCAGCCCGCGACGGACCGGCACGGCGATCGGCGTCAGCAGGAGGATCGTCGCGCCGACCGGGATCTGGATCGCGAGCAGCGGCAGGAGCGACCAGCCGACCGCGACGAATAAGACGACGTAGAGGAACGTCAGCACCGTCTTCAGCACCTCGAAGATCGTCACCGTGCCGAGGCGGAGCTCGACCGAGAGCGGCACCATCATCGTCGCCTGCGTGTTGACGAGCAGCACGCCGAGGCCGCCGAGGATCGTCCCCCAGAACATGGTGCGGTCGTAGGCGACGAACGCGAAGACCGCCGCGGCGAGGATGCCGACCGGCGTGATCGCGAGCCGCAGGGTGACGAGGTTGCGCAGGAGTCTCGGCCGCTCGTGCGCCGGCGCGAGCGAGACCTCACGCGAGCCGACGGCCGTGAGGCCCGCGTCGCTGACGCCGCTGACGATGCCGAGCAGCGCGCCGACGGCGCCGTAGCGGCCGAAGTCGTCCACGCCGAGATGGCGCAGGAGCAGGACGGCGGTGCCGGCCGCGACGAGCGTGCCGAGCCCGTAGCCGAGGCCGCGCACGATGCCGCCGCGGACGACGCGCCCACCGGCCTCGGGCGTCGCGAGCAGATCCGGTTGCGTCTCGGTGGCCGCCACCCACCTTCTATCGTGCCTGGAGATGCGGGCGACCGTCGTGATCCCGACCTACAACGGCCGCGCCATCCTCACCGAGGCGCTCGAGAGCCTCGCAGCGCAGACGGTCGAGCACGACGTCGTCGTGGTCGACAACGCGTCGACCGACGGGACGGCCGAGCTCCTCGCCGAGCGGTTCCCGGGCGTGCGCGTCGTGCGCCTCCAGGAGAACCTCGGCTTCGGGCGGGCGAACAACCGCGGCGTCGAGACGGTCGAGACGGAGATCGTCGTGCTCCTGAACAACGACGTGATCTGCGAGCCGGAGTTCCTGGCACGCGTGCTCGAGCCGTTCGCCGACGAGCAGGTGGGCATGGTGGCCGGGGTCCTCCTGCAGCACGACCGGCCGTCGCTCGTCGACTCGGCCGGGATCGAGCTCGACACGACGCTCCGCTCGTGGGACGCGTTCTGGAACCGGCCCGTCGACGAGCTCGAGAACGCCTCCGACCCGGTGGGCCCGTGCGGCGGCGCCGCGGCGTTCCGCACCGCCGTCTACCGCGAGGCCGGCGGGTTCGACGAGGCGTTCTTCGCCTACTGGGAGGACGTCGACCTCGCGCTCCGCATCAGGCTCGCGGGCCACGCCTGCCGCCGCGCGCCACACGCGCGGGCGCTGCACAAGCACGGGGCGACGCTCGGTGCGGCCTCGCCGCGGCAGCGGCGCCTCGAGGCGTTCGGGCGTGGGTTCGTGCTCGCGCGCTACCGGGTCGCCCGGCGCGGGGTGCTCACGCGCGCGAAGATCGCCGTCCTCGACTGGCCGGTGCTCGTCGTGCACCTGGTCGTCCGGAGGGAAGCCGGCCCCCTCCGGGAGCGTTGGCGCGGCACGTTCGCCGGGCTGCGGCGGCCGCCTCTCCGCGCGCCGCTCGAGCTCGCGACCGTCTCGTTCGTCGAGGCGCTCTCGCGCCAGTTCGGGCTGCTCCGGCTGCGGGCGACGGGCGGCCTGCCGACGCACTTCAACTGACGCGGGCGAGCGCCCACCACTGGTAGACGAGGAACTCCGCGCTGCGACCGCGCGTGAGCCGCGCGAGCAACCGCCCCGGCGCGCTGAGCGGCGCATGGCCCGAGCGCTCCACCGCCCAGCCTGCGTCGGCGAGCAGCGCCGCCACGTCGGTCGGCGTGAACCAGCGGAGGTGCGTCCGGTCGCGGTGCCCCCACTCCGTGTAGCCGAACGTCCCGCGCACGACGAGGTCGCGCACGAGCGACCAGTGGCGCGCGTTCGGAACCGAGACGTGCAGGAGCGCTCCCGGCGCGGCGAGGCCGTGGAGCCCGCGCAGGACCGCCGACGGGTCGACGAGGTGCTCGAGGACGTCGTAGGCGAGGATCGTGTCGAACTGCCCGCCGAGGTGCGGCAGGACGTCCTCGACCGCCCCGACCTCGACCCGGTCGTAGAACGTACGCGCCACCTCGGCAGCCTCGGGCACGAGCTCGACCCCCGTGAGCGTGTCGGCGCGGTCGCGGAGCGCCCGGCCGACGCCGCCCGCCCCGCACCCCACGTCGAGCACGCGCCCCACGCGTTCCGGCAGCACCCGCACCAGCTCGGGCCGAGCCTGCTCGAAGTACGAAAACCGCTTGTCAGCCGTTGGCAATTCCCTCACGGATCCCCGGTACCCTTCGAGCCCGTGGAAAGCACCCTCGACCGCGCGGAACTGGAAGCCGAGTTCGGCGACCTGTACCGCGATCGTACGTGCCTGGTCACCGGAGCCGACGGCTTCATGGGCAGCCACCTGACCGAGGCGCTGGTGGCGCTGGGCGCGCACGTGGTCGCGTTCGTGCGGGCGACCTCGTCGGGGGCGCTGAACAACATCGGGCATCTGCGCGAGGACGTGAAGGTCGTCTTCGCAGACTTGACCGACCGCACCTCGGTCGATTACCTCGTCCGCGACCACCTGACCGACACCGGCGACAAGCCCTATGTGTTCCACCTGGGGGCGCAGGCGCACGTCGGCGAATCGTGGCACCGCCCCTACGAGACGGTGATGGCGAACACGGTCGGGACGCTCAACCTGCTGCAGTCGATCGTCGACCACAAGGTCGAGCTGGAGAAGTTCGACACCGCCGGCACCTCGGAGGAGTACGGGAACGTGCGCGAGTCGGTCGCCCATCACCACGACTTCGACGAGGCCGGTTCGCTGATCTTGCACGAGCGCTCGCCGATCAACCCGAAGTCGATCTACGCGACCGCGAAGGTCGCGGCCGACTTCCTGACGATGAACTACCACGACGCCTACGGCGTCCCCGGCGTCGTCACCCGGATGTTCAACAACTACGGGCCGCGGCAGAACCCGCGCTACGTGACCGGCACGATCATCACCCAGGCGCTGACGCGCCCCGAGGTCGAGCTGGGCGCGCTCGAGCCGCTGCGCGACTTCTGCTTCTGCACCGACGGCGTCCGCGGCCACCTCACTGTTGCGGCCAAGGGCGTCGCGGGCGACCACTACGTCTACGGGCAGGGCGAGAACATCTCGATGGCCGACTGGTCGCAGCTGATCCTCGACGTCGGCGAGCGCAACGGCTACTGGGCCGGCGACCGCCACGTCGTCACCGACGAGAGCCGCCTCCGCCCCGGGGTCACGGACGTGATGGCGCTCCGCGTCGGCTACGAGAAGCTCAACCGCGAGACCGGCTGGGAGCCGAAGGTCTCCTGGGAAGAAGGCGTCCGCCGCACCATCGACTGGTACGCCGCCAACCGCGACAAGTGGGCCGGCCGCGTCGACTGGCGAACCGGTAGCCGCGTCAAATGAGCCGCATCCTCGTCACCGGAGGGAGCGGGTTCCTCGGGAGCCACCTGGTGGAGCAGCTCCGGGAGGAGGGCCACGAGGTGGTCGCGCCCCGTTCCCACGAGTACGACCTGCAGCGCGCCGACGACGCCGAGCGGCTGTTCGACGACACCGCACCCGAGGTCGTCTACCACCTCGCAGCACTCGCCGGCGGGATCGGCGCCAACCGGGCCGAGCCGGGCCGCTTCTGGTACGCGAACCTCCTGATGGGCGCCTACGTGCTCGAGCAGAGCCGCCTGCACGACGTCGGCAAGGTGGTGATGCTCGGGACGATCTGCGAGTACCCGAAGTTCGCGCCCGTGCCCTTTCGCGAGGACGACCTCTGGGACGGCTACCCGGAGGAGACAAACGCCCCGTACGGCATCGCGAAGAAGGCGCATCTCGTCGGCGGCCAGGCGTACCGCGACCAGTACGGGCTGAACGTCGTCCATCTCCTGCCCGTGAACCTCTACGGGCCGCGCGACAACTTCGACCTCGAGACGTCGCACGTCATCCCGGCGCTGATCCGGAAGATGACGGCGGGCGACGAGAAGGTCGTGTTGTGGGGCGACGGCTCGCCGACCCGGGAGTTCCTCTACGTCGAGGACGCAGCTCGCGGCATCGCGCTCGCAGGCGCTCGCTACTCCGACCCGGAGCCGGTCAACCTGGGGTCCGGCGACGAGATCTCGATCCGCGACCTGGCGGAGCTGATCGCCGAGCTCACGGGGTTCGAGGGCGAGATCGAGTGGGACACCTCGAAACCGAACGGGCAGCCTCGCCGGCAGCTCGACGTGTCGCGTGCACGGGGACGGTTCGGGTTCGAGGCGGAGAAGCCGCTGCGAGCCGGTCTCGCCGAGACGATCGCGTGGTACCGCGAGCACGTGCTCTCCTCGGTCTAGCCCGGGTGCGGGCCGCCTTCGTCTACGCGAACCCGCGGGCCGCGCTCGCGGCCTCCGTGGCGGTGGGGACCGCTCCCGACACCGGGCTGCTCGGACAGAACCACCTCGCGGATCTCGGCGTGGACGCGTTCGTCTACGACTCGCTCCTCCGGCGCACCACGCGCCGGCCGGGGCTCGTGCACCGGCTCACCTGGACGGCTCGCGAGCTGACCCTGCCGTGGGAAGTCGGCCGGGCCGACGTGATCGTGACGCCGCTTGCCTCGCTCCTGCCCCTCGCGGCACGCGTGCGGCGCCGGCCCTCGGTCGTGCTCCTGAACATCAACCTCTGCACGACGCTCGCACGCCTGCAGGGTGCGCGGCGCTCGCTGCTCGCGCGCTCACTGCGCGCCGCCTCCGCAATCGTCTGCTTCGCAGCCGCTCAGCGTGAGAAGCTGCTCGAACAGGTGGCCCTCGATCCGGATCGTGTTCACACCGTCCCGCTCGGCGTCGACGACCGGTTCCTGCGTCCCGCGGCGTCGCGGGGCGAACGTCGCGTGCTGGCCGTCGGACGCGACAACGGGCGCGACTACCGCACCTTCGTCGACGCCATGCGGGGAGTCGACGCGCCGGCGACGATCGTCGCGAGCGCACGGAACGTCGTCGGGCTGGATCTGCCGCCGAACGTGGCGATCGAGCTCGACGTGTCGCCGGCCCGGCTACGCGACCTGTATGCGGACGCCTCGTGCGTCGTCGTGCCGACGCGATCGGAGGAGTTCTCCTTCGGCGCCGACTGCTCGGGACAGACGGTCCTGCTCGACGCGATGGCGATGGCACGCGCGACCGTGATCACACAGAGGGCGACGCTCGCCGAGTACGTGGACGACGGTGAGACCGCGCTCTTCGTGCCGCCGGAGGACGCGCCTGCACTCGCCGGTCGCATCGAGGCGGTGCTCGGCGACGAGCAGCTGCGCGACCGGCTCGGCCAGGCCGCGCGCGCCGCCGTCGAGCGGTCGTTCACGACCCGCTCGTTCGCCGGGCAGCTCGCCCCGATCCTGAAGGAGGCTGCATGACCCGGTTCGTCCTTCCGTCCTTCGGCGCGTTCGTCGTCGTCCTCGTGGTGGCCGCCGCGACGCATCACCGGTCGCCCGTCGACCTCGTGCTCGCCCTGATCCTCTCCCCCGCCGCGTGCGTCGCGACGGCGCTCGTCGCCCGCCGCCTCGCTGGGCGCCGCTTCGCCCTGGCCGCGGCCTGGGTGTACGTCGTGCTCCCGCTGCTCGGCGGCCTCTACGCGCTCTCGACCTACCGCCACACGTTCTTCCACGGCGCCGTGCCGCAGCTCGTCGGCCTGCACGAGCCGCAGTGGCTCCTCATCGCGGTGGTCGCGGCGCTCGTCGCGGCGGTGGCGCCGGCGACGTCCGTGGGCGCTCTCGGGACGATCGCGCTCGTGGTTGCGCTCGTCACCTGGGGGACGGGCGGGCTCGCCGACGTGAAGGGCGGGCTGCACGAGACCGGCTGGAGCCCCACGTTCATCGCCTGGGCCTTCGTCGCCGGCGTCGTCGGGTCGGCGGTACGACGACCGCTCTTCGCACTCGGTCTCGGCGGCTGGGCGGCGGCCGTGATCCTCGGCGCCGCGAACGGCGGCTACGGCTCGGACGGCGAGTTCTGGCGGGCGCTCGCGGCTGCGACACCGGCGCTCGCGCTGCTGCTCACGTCGATCGCGCTGCTGGTGCCGCGGCTTCGTCCGGCGCGGACGCCTGCCCGCTCGGACGCCGGCTGAGCTCGAGCTCGAGCAGCGCGATGCGCTGCGCGAGCACCACGTTCTGGTCGGTGAGCTTCGAGAGCACCGTCGAGTAGTGCAGGAGAACGGCGAGCACGAAGAGGACGGCGACCGCGAACAGCACTGCCGGCGGATAGGTCTCGACGCCGAGCCATCCGGCGATCGTGTTCAGGCCGCCCCGCCACGCCGACAGTGCGAGCAGGACGAGCCCGGTGAGGAGCCACAGGAGCGCATAGCGCTCGCGCAGCCGCCGCGACCGGATCAGCTCGAAGACGACGAGGATCAGGAGCAGCGACGACACCGAGGCGATCAGCGAGACCTTCAGCGGCGTCTGACCTGCGACGATCACGTGTCCTCCAGCGGCGTCGCGCGGCGGCGCAGCGCACCGACGAGGATCGCGAGCATCACCTTCGCCATGTAGTAGACGGTCTGGAAGCCGCGGATCGACGAGCGACCGGCGGCACGCTCGCGCATGCGTACGGGCACCTCCATCATCCGCAGCCGGTGCTTGTGCAGCATCACCGCCGCCTCGACCTCGGGATAGTCGTGCGGGTAGTCGGCGGCGAAGAGCTCGATCGCCTTGCGGTCGAGGACCTGGAAGCCGCTCGTCGTGTCGGTCACGCGTTGGTGCGTGAGCATCGACACGGTGCCGGCGAGGATGCGGATCCCGACCCGGCGCGACCGCGACGAGCGGTATCCGTCCGCGCCGGCGAACCGGGAGCCGACGCAGATGTCGGCACGGCCCGAGCTGACCGCGTCGACGAGCTCGCGCAGCTCGCCCGGGTCGTGCTGCCCGTCGCCGTCGATGCGGGCGGCGAGGTCGTAGCCGTTCTGCGCCGCGTAGCGGAAGCCCGTCTGCACGGCTCCGCCGATGCCGAGGTTGAACGGCAGCGTGACGACGATCGCCCCGTGGCTGCGCGCGACGTCGGCCGTCCCGTCGTGCGACGCGTCGTCGACGACCAGCACGTCGAAGGAGGGATCGAACGCACGGATCTCCTCGATCACCCCGCCGATCGCGCCCCGCTCGTTGTACGCCGGGACGATCGCGATGCACTTCACGCGGCGACCCCGAGCCCGACGAGGTCGAGCACCTGGCGCGCACGGTGCCGGTACGTGTGCTCGTCGAGGACACGCTCGCGCGCGCGGCGTCCGAGCTCCTCCGCCTGGCCCGGGTCGTCGAGCAGGCTGCGATAGGCCGAGACCGCCTCGTCGGCGTCGTTCACCACCAACAGCTCGGAACCGGGCTCGAACCAGCGCTCGATGCCGTTGTACGGGTTCGAGACGATGGCGGCGCCCGCCGACGCGAGCTCGAACGGCCGGCACGAGGACGACGCGTAGACGGTCGCGTGCGACCGGCGCGTGATGCAGAGGTTGACGCGCGCCTGCGAGATCGTGCGCGGGAAGACGTTGAACGGCACGTCGCCGATCGCGCGCGCAGAGCCCGTGTCGCCCTGGAAGTCGCGGCCGCCGAGCGCGAAATCGACGTCGCCGAGGCGCCGCGACGGCTCGCCCACCATCGCCTCCATCCAGTCGCGCCGGAACTTGTCGCCGTAGCCGTAGAAGAAGACGTCCATCTCCTTGTCGACCTCGTGCGGGGCGAAGAACTCGGGGTCGGCGCCCCAGAAGACCGCCTCCGCGCGCCGCGCGCCCATCGCGAGCAGCTGCTCGAGGCCGCCCTCGGAGTTCGAGAGGAGCAGGTCGTACTCCGACGGGTCTGCGTCGTGGTACCAGTTGAAGCCGGTGTCCATGCCGCCGAACTGCGGCAGGCTCATGGGCACGTCGCCGTCGTAGAACACGACCGGGATGCCGAAGCGCTCGCGCAGCGCGGTCGGGATGCCGCGCAGGTGAGCCATCGGCACCGTGAAGACGACGACGGCGTCGGGCCGCTCGCGCTCGACGAGCCGCTCGAGGTGACGCTTCCACCGCGGCGTCACCCAACGCCAGATCAGCTCGCGCGTGACCCGGTCGCCCAGCCCGTCCTCCGGATTCTCCTCGGCGCGGCGGAGGTGCGTGTCGCCTTTCACCTTCGCGACGAGGTCGCGGGCACGCGCGAACGACTCGCCTTCGGCGTAGGTCGGGTTCGGCGCGGTGCGCCACCACGGCGACTCGACCGGGCGGCCGCGATACGGCGTGACGACGAGGTCGACACCCTCCTCGTGGAGACCTTTCCAGATCTGCCACCAGGCGGGCGTGCAGCCGTAGCGGAAGTCGAGGTCGATCGCCGAGGCGACTGCGAGGATCTTCGGGGGGCGCACGCGAGAAGTGTGGCAGAGCGCCGTTACGGCGCCGTAAACGGCTAGTAGGCGCCCTTGCGGGCGAAGACCGCGAACGGCGTCTTGAAGAGCACCGCGATGTCGAGCCAGATCGACCAGTTCTCGAGGTAGTAGAAGTCGAGCCGGACGAGGTCGTCGAAGGAGAGGTCGGAGCGGCCTGCGACCTGCCACAGGCCGGTGATGCCCGGCAGGACGTTGTAGCGGCGGCGGTGCCAGTCCTCGAGCAGGCCGTAGTCGCGCAGCGGCAGCGGGCGCGGCCCGACGAGGGACATCTCGCCGCGCAGCACGTTGATCAGGTTCGGCAGCTCGTCGACCGAGAAGCGGCGGAGGATGCGCCCCACCCTCGTGACGCGCGGGTCGCGCCGGATCTTGAAGAGCGCCCCCGTCGCCTCGTTCGCGCGCTCGAGCGCCGCCTGCTGGAGCGCCGCACCGGTGACCATCGTCCGGAACTTCAGCATCCGGAACTCGCGCTCGGCGAGACCGATGCGCGGGTCTGCGTAGAGCACCGGCCCGCGCGACGTGAGCTTGATCGCGGCCGCGATCAGGAGCCACAACGGGATGCCCACGACGACCACGACGCCCGCGACCACGAGGTCGAACCCGCGCTTCACCGCCCATTGCGTGCCGGCGAGGATCGGCGGCCGCAGCTCGAAGAGCGGCACGCCCTGGCCGGGCACGTACTCGCCGCGCTCGATCAGCAGCTCCGTCGTCCGCGGCGCCAGCCTCACCTTGACGCCGCGCCGGTGCGCCGCCTCGACGATCTCGAGCAGCCGCTCGTCGCTGATCTCGGTGTCCGAGACGATCAGCTCGTCGAGCGGCGCAAGGGCGAGCGCCTGCTCCACACCGGGGCCGGGCTCGACCTCGTCGCGGATCGCGTAGTCGATGCCGCCGCGGCCCCTGCCGAGCGACTGGCGGAGATGCGCGAGCTCTGCAGGCTGCCCGACGAGCACCACGTGGCGCCGGACCCCCGCCGCGCGCATGAGCACCTCGGTGAGCGCCTCGTAGCTCGCCCGGAAGAGGGCGATCACCGCCGAGACGATCACGGCGCCGGCGATGTAGAGGCCGAAGGTGGTGAAGTGCTGGCCGGTCCCGATCGCGAACGCGAGCGAGAGCGCCGAGACGAGGAAGACGGCGGGCACCACCCGGCCCGCGCCCTCCCGCACCTCGCGCGGGGCGTACAGCTTGGCCTGCCAGAAGACGAGCACGAGCAGCAGGATCAGGAACGCGAGCCAGCTCGACTCCTCGTCCCAGAGGAGGCCCCAGAGGATCGGATGCGGATCGACGATCTCGGCGCGCAGGGCGAGCGCGAGGTAGAGGCCGATGATCAGGCCGCCGACGTCGATCGTCGCCAGCACGAGCGCGCTGAGGACGCGCCGGGCGAGGCTCTTGAACGGCGTGGGCGCCGCGCGCACATCCTCGACGGGCGTCGGCTCTGGCGGGCTAGCCGGCGCTTGACGAACCGGCCGTTGCACGGGCCGATCGTACCTCCCGGACGACCCGGATCACCTCGTCGGCCCAGTGGTCGAGCGAGTGCCCGGCGACCACCCGCCGGCGCAGCTCGGCTCCCGCCGCCGCTCTCGCCTCGGGGGGAGCCGCGGCGAGCGCGTCGACGACGGCCGCAAGACCCGCCGGATCCCGCGGCGGGGCGATCAGCGGGACGGGCAGCCGGCCGAGCAGCGGCTCGAAGGCGGCGTTGGTCGATACGACGGGCCGGGCGCACGCCGCCGCCTCGAAGACGGCCTTGTCGAGCGTCGCGCCGGACCGGGGCTCGTTCGGGCTGACGACCGCGTCGGCGGCCGCCAGGAGCGACGGCACCTCGCCGCGGTCGACCGGCCCGGCGAGCGAGACGGGCAGGGCGCCGTCGCCGATGCGGCGCTCGAGCTCCTGCCGGTGGGCGCGCTCGTCGTCGGTGAGCGACGGGCCCCGGATCTCGAGCTCGACGGGTCGCTCGCAGAGCGCGACCGCGTCGAGCAGGGTGGCGAGCCCCTTCCAGCGCGCCGTGCGCCCGAGTGCAAGGAGCCGCAGCGGCCCGTCGTGCGGCTGCGGCGGCTCGCCGTCGAAGGTCCGCACGTCGATCGCGTGGCCGATGCCGTGCACCTTGGGCGACGCGACGGGGTAGCTCGACGGATCGACCGAGAGCCCCGCGTCGACGATCCGCGTGGCGAGGCGCAGCGCCCGGCTCGCGTACCAGTGCGTGTACCAGAGGAGGAGCGGCACGCGCCTGGCCCTGGCGATCGGCGCTGCGAGCAGCGCGAACTGCGGGACCATGTGTACGAGCACGGCGTCCGCGCCCGAGACCGCCGGTGCCACCGCGCGTTCGAACGCGAGTACGCGTCCGGGCCGCGAGCTCGCCTCGAACGTCCGGGCGACGACGTTGCCGGGAAGCGGCGCGCGCACGAAGCGCGTCACGAGCGCGAGCTCGTCGCAGCGCGCCGCGAGCGCGCCGACGAGGTCGATCGTCTGGCCGAGCGCGGGATGCGCCGGGTCGATCTCCTGGGTGACGAAGGCGAGCTTCATCGCGCGCCGGCGAGTGTCCGCTCGACGAGGTCGGCGTAGTTCCGGACGAGGTCCTCCGGCGTCTGGTGCCAGACGCCGTACGTCCGGCGGGCGGCGGCGCCGAGCCGCTCGCACAGCTCCCGGTCCTCGAGCACGCGCGTCATCGCCGCGGCGAGGGCGGGTGTGTCGGCGCGCGGGATCAGGAGCCCGTCGGCGCCGTCGGTGACGATGTCGGGGATCCCGCCGCCGTTCGTGCCGATCACCGGCCGCCCCCGCGCGAACGCCTCGAGCACGACCCGCCCGAGCCCCTCGGGCCACGACGGAAGGACGAGCGCGCGGGCGGCGTCCATCTCGGCGGCGACCTCGGCCGGCTCCAGGCGCGGATGATGCACGACCTGGCCGGGCAGGTCCGCGACCAGCCGCTCGACCACATGGAGGCGCGAGCCGCTTCCGACGATCGAGAGCACCGCGGCGGGGAAGCGCGGCGCGACCACGCGCCACGCGTCGGCGAGGCCGTCGACGTTCTTGTAGAGCTCGAGCGCGCCGACGAAGACGAGGCGCCGCTCCTCGGGAACGGGCGCCGTCGGCGTGTCGGCGAAGACGCTGAGGTCGCTGTAGGCCAGGAAGGTCGCGGTCGCGGGTACGCCGCGGATCTCCTCGGCGAGCGACGACGTGAACCCCGAGACGGCGCGCGTCGAGTCGGCGCGCGCGATCGCGAAGCGCGCGACGGCGTCGGCCGCGCGCGCGACCCACCGCCGCTTCGATGAGCCGTAGGAGCGCGTGAACGTCCGCGGGTCGCCGTGCAGCTCGACGATCACCTTGGCCGGGACTCGGGCGAGCGCCCTGCCCACCAGGGCGGACGCGCCGACGAACGGATCGGAGGCGACCACCGCGTCCGGGCGAAACGTCCTGAGCTCGTGGGCGAGCGCGAACGGCAGTCGCGGGTAGAACGCCGTCGAGGGCACCGGCAGCAGCCGGAAGCGCTCGTCGCCCGCGCCGTTGCCGGCGTTGACGACGCGCACGTCGAACTCCTGCGAGAGCGCGTCCCAGCGCTTCAGCAGCCAGGGGGCGAGCGGAAGCGAGGTGTGGCCGCGGGCGACGAAGAGGAGCCGCCGCCTCACCCGGCCGCCTCGCGCAGGATCTCCTCGAGCCGACCGTAGATCGTGTCGCGCCCGATCGCTGCGACCGACGGCCGCGCCCCGCCGGCGAGCCGGTCGCGCAGCGCGTCGTCGGCGAGCACCCGGCGCAGCGCGCCGGCGAGCGCGGCCGGGTCGCGCGGAGGCACGAGGAGGCCGTTCTCGCCGTCGCGCACGACCTCGGGAACGCCGCCGACCGCGGTCGAGACGACCGGCGTGCCGACGGCGAGCGCCTCGACTGCGGCGTGCGGCAGGTTCTCCCAGGCGCTGGAGAGCACCGCAGCGCGCGCGCCCGCGAGGTGGCGCAGGACGCCGTCGCGCGGCAGCGCGCCCACGAACCGGACGCGCCCGTCGAGGTTCAAACGGCGCGCCTGCTCCTCGAGCCCTGCGCGCTCCGGGCCGTCGCCCACCAGCTCGAGCTCGGCGCCGTCGACCTGCGCCAACGCGTCGAGCAGCGTCGGCAGGTCCTTCTGCTCGGTGAGGCGCCCGACGAAGACGAACGTCCCAGGCCCGAGCTTCGCCGGCGCAACGTCGACGGGCGGCGGCGCCGGGTTGACGAGCACCTCGAGCCTGTCGCGGTCGAGCCCCCAGCCGCCGGCGATCCCGGCGAGGTACGCGCTCGGGACGACGATCCTGCGCGCGCGGCGCAGCGAGTGCGTCCGCAGGCGCTTCAGCGCCGCGACGCCGGCCCCGCCGGCGCGCTGGAACTCCTCCAGCGTGCCCGAGAAGAGCCCGTACCGGCGGGCGCGCTCGTACGCAGGGTCGGAGACGAGCTTCGCGACGAGCGGGCGGCGCGCAGCGGTCACCGCGGCGGCGGCAGCGGCGTAGGTGGCAGTCGCGTAGACGACGTCGGCGCGGCGCGCGAGCCGCGCGCCCTCGAGCGCGACCTGCGGGTAGCGAACGACGAACGGGCGGCCGCGCGCGACGGCGTGCACCGGCACCGGACGCTCGCTCGGCTCGCTGTCCGTCATCGTCACCGCCTCGACCGCGTGCCCGCGCTCGGCGAGGAATCGGGCGAAATCCGGCCCGTGCGTGGCAGGCCCGCCGACGTCCGGCGGCCAGATCCCGGTGAGGAGAACGACGCGCATCGGGTTATCGTAGGCCGCGGTGCCGCGCGTCAGACAGATGGCCCTGTGGGGCGAGCTGCGCCATCCCGCGTCCGCGCTCTTCCTCGCCACGCTCGCCCTGTCGCTCGTCCGGGCGGACCAGCAGCCGGGCGTGGAGGTGGGGTTCGGCGGAACGACGGCGACGATCGTGCCTGCCGACGTCGCCCTCGCAGCGCTCTTCGTCGTCGTGGTCGCCCAGCTTCGCGACCGGCGGCCTCCGCGGGTCACGTGGCTCGGGCTCGGCGGCGGTGTCGCATTCTGCGCGATCGTCGTGCTGACGGCGGCGGCGAACGGAAGCGGGCCGCTCGTCGCGGCGGTGAAGCTCGTCGAGCTGGGCGTGCTCACGCTCGCCGCGCTCGTGCTCGTCCGCCGCCGACGCATCCTCGAGGCGGTCGTCGACGTCCTCCTGCTCTTCACCCTCGCCGCCGACGCCTACGCGCTCGTCGAGTTCATCCGCGGCGGCGGCGGGCGCCAGAACTCCTTCCTCGGCGAGCACGACTTCGCGGCTCTCGCCACGCTGCCGCTGCTCTACGGCCTGGTCCTCGTGTCGACGGGGAAGCGCACCGGCCGCGCAGTCGTCGCGATCGTCGCGGGCGCGATCGGGTGCACCCTCGGCGCCGCGCTCGCCAGCCTGCTGGGCCTCTACGCCGGCGCCGCCGTTCTCCTCGTCGCCGTGGTCGTCCGCCGAACGTTCGTCCTGCGGACGACCCTCGTGACCGCCGTCGTCGTCGGCCTCGTCACCGCCGGAACACTGACCATCCGCGCCGGCGACCTCGGCTTCCTGCAGTCGTGGTTCGGGAAGCCGGCGTCCCGGCCCGGGCAGTACGCGGCGAGCTGGAGCCAGCGGCTGATCTTCACCTACATCGACGGACGCATCTTCCTTGCCCGTCCGCTCCTCGGCACCGGCTGGTACGGCCTCCTGCCCCCGGACACGTGGAACGCCTACCTCCCCGACGCCCGCAGGCGCTTCAGCGACCAGCCGCCGTGGTACTTCCCGCCGCGCGACGCGGAGTTCATCCCGCAGCAGACGTTCGACCAGATCCCGGCCGAGCTCGGCATCGTCGGCTCGCTCGCGTTCCTCGCGTTCCTCGCCGGAGCGGGGCGCGCGGCGGTACGGGCTGCGCGCCGGAGCCCGCTCGCGGCCGCGTGGTTCGCCGCGATGCTCGGCGCCCTCGCGGGCGACGGGTTCTTCGGCGGCACCACGCTTGTCGCGCTCGCCTGGCTCGTGCCCGGCATCTGCCTGGCGCTTGCCTGGTCGCCGGAGGCGGCGCCCGAATGAGGATCGTCCACGCAATCGCACGCCTGAACGTCGGGGGCGCGGCGCTCTCCGTGCTCGAGCTCGCGGCCGGACAGCGGGCGCGCGGCCACGACGTCCTCGTCGTCGCCGGGCAGATCCCGCCGGGCGAAGCCTCGATGGAGCACCTCGCGGTCGAGCTCGGCGTCCCGCATCTCCACCTCTCGACGCTGCAGCGGGAAGTGTCGGCGACGGCCGATCTCACGACGGCGGCCGCACTCCGCCGGCTGCTCCGCGACCGGCGGCCCGACGTCCTCCACACCCACACTGCGAAGGCCGGGACCACGGGAAGGCTCGCGGCCCTCGCCGCAGGACGCGCTCGCCCGAAGACGGTCGTCCACACGTTCCACGGCCACGTGCTGAGCGGGTACTTCAACCCGACGAAGGAACGTGCGTTTCGCCTCGTCGAGCGAGCGCTCGCGCACGCCACCGACCGGCTGATCGCGGTCAGCGACGAGGTGCGAGACGACCTCGTGCGCTTCCACGTAGCGCCGCCCGCCAAGATCGCCGTCGTGCCGTACGGCTTCGACCTCGACAACCGCGTTCGCGCCGACCCCGAGACACGGGCCCGCAAGCGCGGCGAGCTCGGCCTCGCCGACGACTCGTTCGTGATCGGCTGGGCGGGGCGGCTCACCGCCGTCAAGCAGCCGCTCGACCTCGTCCGCACGGCAGCGAAGATGCCGGGCGCGACGCTCGTGCTGGCCGGCGACGGAGAGCTACGCGACGAGACCGAGGCGGCGGCGGCCGACCTCGGCGTCGCGGATCGCGTGCGCTTCCTCGGCTACGTCGACGACATCGGCGACTGGTACGCCGCGTTCGACGCGTTCCTGCTCACGTCCCTGAACGAGGGCGCCCCCGTGGTGGCGATCGAGGCGCAGGCCGCGGGCGTGCCCGTGGTCGCAACCGACGCCGGCGGCACGCGAACCGTCGTGGACGACGCGGAGACGGGCTTCGTGGTGCCGATCGGAGCCGTCGACGAGCTCGCCGACCGGCTCGCCCGCCTGTGCGCCGAACCGTCGCTGCGCCGCAGCCTCGGCGCGACCGGCGCAGCGCGCATGCGGGAGCGCTTCTCGGTGGAGCGCATGGTCGACGACGTCGAGCGCCTGTATGCGGAGGCGCGTCGCCGATGAGGGTCCTGCACGCGACCAAGGTGCAGGGAATCGGCGGCGCAGAGCAGCACCTGCTCGCTCTGCTCCCGGCGCTGCGCGAGCGCGGTGTCGACGTGCGGTTCCTGTCACTCGACGGCGGGCTCGACGCCGAGCGCTTCCATGGCGCGCTCTCCGACCGCGACGTCCCGTACGTGCGCGTGCCGATCGGCGGCGACGCCTCGCCGCGCGTCGCCCGCGACGTCGTGCGCGCGGTGCGCCGCGAGCACCCGGACCTCCTGCACACGCACATGGTCCACGCCGACGTCTACGGATCGATCGCGGCGCACGCACTGCGCGTGCCGTTCCTCTCCACGCGCCACAACGACGACCGCTACCTGCTCGGGCCGTTTCGCCACGTCGACCGCGCCTTCATGCACGGCGTCCGCAGGATCGTCGCGATCTCCGACGCCGTCCGCGACTTCCACATCCGCGCCGGCCTCCCCCCGGACAGGCTGGTGACGATCCACTACGGTCTCGACGAGGCGCCGACGGCGGCGTCCGAGGTCACGCCCGCCGACGCCGGTGTGCCGGACGGGGCGCCGCTCGTTCTCGCCATCGGCCGTCTCATCGAGCAGAAGGACCACGCGACGCTGCTCCGCGCGTTCGCGCGCGTCGAGCAGGCGCACCTCGCGATTCTCGGCTGGGGCCCCCTCGAGGAGCGAACGAAGGCGCTCGCGGCGGAGCTCGGACTGTCCGAGCGCGTCCACGTGACGGGTCGCGTGGAGCCGCGCGACTGGCTCGCGCGCGCGGACGTGTTCGTGCACACGTCGCGCTGGGAAGGGTTCGGGATCGTCCTCCTCGAGGCGATGCTCAATCGCCTGCCGGTCGTCGCGACGCGGGTCAGCGCGATCCCGGAGATCGTCGTCGACGGCGAGACGGGCCTCCTGGCAGCCGCAGGCGACGACGCCACGATCGCGGCGCATCTCTCGGCGCTCCTGGGCGACGCGCCCCGGCGCGAGGCGCTCGGTGAGGCGGGGTGGTCGCGTGCGCTCTCGGAGTTCTCCGTGGCGCGGATGGCCGACCGCACCCTCGACGTCTACCGCGCAGCCCTCGCCTAGACTCGCGGCCATGGAGCGCCTGCCGCTGCGCCGGCTCGTCAGCGGGCCGCAGCCCGCCCCGGACCGGATCTTCTTCACCAGCCTCTGGTTCAAGGGGCACAACAACCCGCGGTATGCGGAGCTCCTGCCCCGCCTCTCTCGGCTCGACCGCTACCTGTTCCTCGCATCCGACCACCGCGTCCCGCGCGCGCTCGAATACCGCGCCTACCGCTGGTCGCGACGGATACGAAATCCGCTCTTGATGAAGCTCGGAGCGCAGCGCTATCGCGGCATGTTCACGGCAGACCCGGAGCAGATCCCCTTCTTCGACGGCCCCGTGGTCGCCGACGTCGACGACCCCTACTACACGCAGGCGCACGTCGATCTCCTGAACCACCCGAACCTGGCCGCCTACGTCGTGACGGCCGAGCGGGCGGCGAGGCAGTACGAGGAGATGGGCGTCCGCAAGCCGTTCCACGTGATCCCGCAGGGGATCAGCTTCTCGTCGCTACGCGACGACTACCTCGAGGAGGCGCGACGCCGCAAGGGCGACTCCGTCGTCGTCGGCTGGATGGCCGCGTGGCTCCTCACGGACGGCGACCGGGACGCCGAAGGCCCGCTCTACAACATCGACCATCTTCTCGAGCTGTGGCCGCGCATCCACGAGCGCGCGCCGAACACCAGGCTCTGGCTGATCGGCGGTGCGAGCGACCGCGTGCAGGAGCGCCTCCGCGATCGCGACGACGTCGTGCTCTGGGGGCGTCTCGAACGCGACCGCGCGCTCTCGACGGCCGCAAGCTTCGACATCTCGCTCTACCCACGGACGGAGGACACCGGGATCCAGGCCGCCAAGGTCGGCGAGTTCATCGGCCTCGGGGTCCCCACGGTCTCGTACGACTACAAGGTGACCGAGAACCTCCGCGAGCTCGACGCCGGCCTGCTCGTCGAGACGCCCGACGAGTTCGTCGACGCGGTCGTCGAGCTCGCCACCGACGAGGCGAAGCGCCGAGCGCTCTCGGAGAGCACCGCCCGGGCCGGGCGCACGCTCGACTGGGACGTCCTCGCCGAGCGCTACGAGGAGATCCTGGCCGCCTACATCCCGCCCGCTTGACGCGGGCGCAGATGACGCGACATCGAAGCGCGCTCGCCCGACGAGAGCCCGAAGCGCCAGATCGAGCATCCGGCGACGACCGTCCACAGAACGCCGACGACGGCGCACTCCGGCATCGTCTGCGGACGCCACGCCCGTGCGAACGCGACGAGGACGAGGCCGGCGGCGACCAGCGAGGCGGCGAGCGGCTGGAGCACCGCCCGCGCGAGCTGACCGGTCGAAGAGGAGGCTGCGGGAGCTGCGAGCCGCGGGACGACGAAGAGGATCGCTGCGACGTCGGTGACGAGCGTCGAGAGCGCGACGCCCCAGATGCCCCACACCTCGGCGAGCGCGATCGAGAGCGCAAGGTTCGCGAGCGTCGTCAGGATCGAGACGCGCGCCACCTCCTTCTGCATCGCGCGCGCGATCAGGAACTGCGTCAGCACGTACATGGGCTGGTGCACGAGCAGCACGGCGGCGAGGAGCGCCATGGGTGCGTAGCTCGCGCGGAAGCCGCCGCCGATCCAGGCGTGGATCAGGAGGTCGGGCATCAGCAGGAGCGGCAGCGCCAGCAGCAGCATCGTCGCCGTCCCGGCCCTGAGGCCCGAGAGCAGCAAGTGCCGTTGCCGGTCGACGTCGCCTGCCCCCTCGAGCTCCGCGAACGCCGGCAGCATCAGCGACGTGATCGCCGTGCCGATCCCGAACGCCAGCGCGAACAGCTTCGCAGCAGGCGTGTAGTCGCCGGTCGCCGTCGTGCCGAGAACGATCCCGATCACGACGACGTCGGTGGAGAAGACGATCTTCTGGGCGACGTGCACGAGGAAGTTCGACCAGCTGAACGCGAGCAGCTGTCGTAGTCGCTCGCGTGTCACGAGGCGCCGCCGAACACGTAGGCCGGGCAGCTCCTTGCGGAGCCAGGCGAGCGGCAGCAGCAGCCGGAGCAGCGTCGTCCCGAGCGTGACCGCGCCGAGCAGGACGAGCCCGCTCCAGAACGGGAGCAGCGCGGCCAGCAGGCCGGCGTAGAGCGCCGTGGAGACGAAGTTCCCGAGGTTCTGCAGGTCCCACCGCTGCTGGGCGACGAGCAGGTTGTTGAACAGCCCGAGCGGGAACCGCGCGGCGAGCGAGAGCACCACCAGGAACGTCGAGATGCGGGCATCCCACACCAGTCCGTGCGGCGCGTGGCTGAGCCACGGCACGAGCCAGGCGAGCACGGCTCCGACGGGGAGCGTGATCAGCCCGATCACGGCGTAGACGAACAGGCCCGTCGAGGCGATCTCGTTCAGGTCCTCGTTCGCGCCCCTCCCGCGCGCCTCCGCGCCGAAGCGCACCACCGACGGCCCCACGCCGAAGTCGAGCACCGAGAGATAGATGGTGACTCCCCCGATGAAGGTCCATACCCCGAGGCCCGCCTTCCCGAGGTGATGGACGATCAGCGGCGTGACGACGAGCCCCGAGACGATCGAGGCGGCGTACACGCCGTAGACGCCGAGGGCGTTGCGGCGCAGCAGCCGCATCAGGGTCTCGCGACGACGTGGAAGTTGGGGATCAACGACCCCGGCAGCGGCTGCGAGAGCCGCGCGACCCGGGCGTCGAGGGCGGCGCCGAGCCGGTTGAGCAACCACACCGGCGGCCGGGCGAGGAACGTGCGCCGCAGGGCGATCTCCGTGAACGTCGAGAGGAGCATCGCGATGGCGGAGGCCGTACCCGAGGCCGGCGTCACGGTCACGGCCGACCACTCGGCGTTCGTCGTGAAGAGGCGGTGGAGCCCCTCGTGCGTCCAGCGCCAGTAGTCGACCGGGGACGGGTGGTACACCTGGACGCCGTGCGTCGACGCGAGCACCCGCCCGCCCGGGCGCGTGACGCGACGCAGCTCCCGCACCGCCTGCGCCGGGTCGTCGCAGTGCTCGAGCACCTGGGTGCAGATGACGACGTCGAAGCTCGCGTCTTCCACCGGCATCGCCTCCACCGAGCCGAGGAGCTCGGCGGCGGGGTTCTCGACGACGTCGAGGCCGACGTACTCCGCTGCGACCTCGGCGAACCACGGGTAGTAGGGCTTGACGCCGCAGCCGACGTCGAGGATCCGCACCTTCGGTCCCTCACGCAGCTCCTCCGCCTGACCCTGCAGCCAGGAGGCGAGCGCGCGGCGGATGACCCAGGTCGACGATGTCGCCGGCGGCTCCCGTCGCTCGGCACCGGGCCACGTCGTAGGCGATCCGCCCATCGCGGTCACCGTATCGCGCCGCGTTAACGGAAGAGGTGCTGGAAAGCCGAGAACGACGGCTTCTTCGCACCCTTCGCGGTGATGAGGCCCGACTGCCAGCCGTTGGCGTTCGGGTCGTCCTGGACGAGGAACCAGAGCATCATGTCGATGCGGGTGTTCTTCTTCGCGATCGCGAACGCCTGCTTCAGGTACGCCGCCTGCTTCGCGTAGGTGACGCCGAGCAGGTGGTCGGGCGGGTTCGTCTGGTAGCCGTACTCGGTGATCCAGATCCGCTTCTTGCCGTACAGCTGGGTCACCTGCTTGATCAGGTCCGAGATGTTGCCGAGCGTGACCGCGGTCGCGGGCGCTCCCTTCGCGGTGACCGGCTTCGTCGTCGGCTGGTCGGTGGGGCCGGCGTAGTACGGGTGATGGGCCCAGGCGTCGAACGTCTTCAGCCCGGCCTTCTTCGCGGCGCGGATGAACGCCAGCGGCGAGACGGACGGACGCGAGCTCGCCGGGTCGTTGTTTCCGCGCGGCGCGGTGCCGCCGCAGGCGACGCGCTCCGACTTGTACAGCGTCGAGTGGACGCCCCTGTACACGGCGTTGCAGATCTGGGCGTAGTCGATCGCGCTCTCTGCGATCCACATCTTCCCGTGCTTCTCGTATTGCGGCGCGAGGAAGACCGGGTTGTTCGGCTCGTTCCAGGCGAGCCAGTCGTAGACCGCCGGAACCGTGGTGCCGTGCGCGTCGGTCTCCGTGCCGGAGAAGTGCAGCGCTGCCGCGCGCGCGAAGTTCTGGAGGTCGGCGAAGCGCGTCGGGGCGCGGTTCAGCGGGCCGTTCGTGTTCGCCCACGACGGCGTGCCGTAGATCGAGAAGAGCACGTGGATGCCGTAGCGCTTGGCGTACTCGACCGCGCGGTCGTAGATGCTCCAGTCGTACGAGGGATCCTCGGGGTCCGTCGCCTTGGTCGGCTTGTGGCGCGCGACGCCGAACTGCCCTCCCCAGTACAGGGTCATGCGGATCTCCTGCGTGTGGAGCGTCTTCAGCATCGGGTAGACGGTGGTCGGATCGCCGAACAGCGTCTGCGCCTGGTCGAAGAACCCGACGCGCAGGTAGCGCGAGGCGTGCGCCGGGCGCGCGCTCGCAGCGAGGAGCGCCGCCGCGAGGACGGCGAAGATGACCCCGGCGCGCCGCATGCTCAGGCCGGGACCGGCTCCCGGCCCATGGCCTTCAGCCACCGCCGGAGGCCCTCTTCGAGATCGATCTCGGGCTGCCACCCGAGCACCTGCCGAGCACGCGTGATGTCGGGGCGGCGGACCTGCGGGTCGTCGGTCGGCAGCGCTTCGAACACGACCTCGCTCGAGGAGCCCGTCACCTTGATCACCGTCCGGGCGAGCTCGAGCATCGTCACCTCGTGATCGGGGTTGCCGATGTTCACCGGGAGATGCTCGCCGCTCGTCGCGAGCAGGAAGAGACCGCGGATCAGGTCGTCGACGTAGCAGAGCGAGCGCGTCTGCGAGCCGTCGCCGTAGACGGTGAGCGGCTTCCCCTCGAGCGCCTGGTGGATGAAGTTGACCGAGGCGCGGCCGTCGTTGCGGCGCATGCGCGGGCCGTACGTGTTGAAGATGCGGGCGATGCACGTGTCCACGCCCTGCTGGTCGTGGTAGGTCATCGTCAGCGCTTCGGCATACCGCTTCGCCTCGTCGTAGACGCCGCGCGGCCCGATCGGGTTCACGTTGCCCCAGTACGTCTCGGGCTGCGGGTGCACCTGCGGGTCGCCGTAGACCTCGCTCGTCGACGAGATCAGGAACCGGGCGCGCTTCCACTTGGCGAGACCGAGAGCGTGGTGCGTGCCGTACGAGCCGACCTTGAGCGACGCGAGCGGCATCCGCATGTAGTCGACGGGACTCGCGAGCGCCGCGAGGTGGAACACGAAGTCGACGGGCTCGTCGATCCAGATGGGCTCCGTCACGTCCTGGTTCAGGAAGACGAAGGCGTCGTCGCGGATGTGCGCGAGATTCTCGAGCGAGCCGGTCTCGAGGTTGTCGACGCAGATGACCCGGTGACCCTCGCCGAGCAGTCGGTCGCAGAGATGCGATCCGAGGAAGCCGGCACCGCCGGTCACAACGGAAGTCGGCATTGCGCGGGATGGTACTGGGCGGCCGAGACGGGACGCGCCGATCCTTACGAACCCTTTTCATACCTATTGCGCCTGCGCCGTCTCCCTCGCCGAACGACAATCCCCGTGTGGGAAGGTTCGCCCTCGCAGCGCTCGCCGCCCTCCTGTGCGCCGCGGGCGCCCGCGCCGCGGGCGTGGTCGTCGACGCACCCGTCGTCGGCGGCTCGACGCTCGCCGTGACGGCCCTCAACGCCCCGTCCTTTGCGGTCACCCTGAACGGCAGCGACCAGGTCGCGGCCTACCAGGCGCAGCTGCAGGTCGTGGACGCACGCGGGCTCGCGACCGGCGGCGGGTGGAACCTCACCGTCAGCTCGACGCGGTTCACGGGCGGTGGGAGCACGCTGCCCGCCGACGCGTCGACGCTCACGAGCGTGACCGCCTCCTGCCACGTGGGATCGACGTGCGCCCTGCCGGCGAACACCGCCTCCAACTCGAACGTGGCGCTGCCGGTCACGCCGACGACGGCGAAGGTCCTCAACGCCGGGAGCGGCTCGGGGCTCGGCCGCGTCGACGTCGACCTGAACGTCGCCGTCAGCGTTCCGGCGAGCACACGCGCCGCGTCGTACTCGAGCACGGTGACCGTCGCGATCTCGGCGGGGCCCTGACGTGCGCCGGCTCCTGCCTGTGCTCCTCGTCGCGCTCGTGCTCACGCCGGCCGCGCTGGCCGCGAACTTCACGTTCTCGGTCGTGACGTCGAGCCCGGTGACCCTCCCGACCGTCACGCTGGACGGCGACGACCAGTCCCAGACGTTCACCGTCACCGGCGAGATCGCGAACTCGGGGCACGCGGGCTGGAAGATCCAGGCGAGCGCGGGCGCGCCCGCTTCCGGCTCGGCCGCGCTCCCCGCGCTTCAGGCGACCGCCGGGTCGTGGCGCTGCGTGTCGGGCTGCCCCTCGAACCCGCTGCCGAGCGGCCTCACGTACCCGATGACGCTGTCGTCGACCCCGCAGACGATCTACAACGCGGACGACGGGACCGGCCGCGGCACCTTCGACATCACGAGCACCTTCCTGATCTCCTATCCGGCGAGCGCCACCGCCGGGACGTACACGAGCACGATCGTGCTTTCCGGCAGCACGGGGCCGTAGCATCCGGGAGATGCGCCGTCTCGCAGCCCTCCTCGCCCTGGCGCTCGTCGCTCCGACGGCGGCGCAGGCCGCCGCGAAGGCCCCGGTCTTCGGCCTGCGCGCCGTGGGCAGCCCGAAGCTCGGCTACTTCGTCTACTCGCTCGCCCCCGGCGCCGTGCGCCACGGCGCGGTGATCGTGTCGAACGTCGGGACCGGGGGTGGGACGGTCAAGCTCTACAGCTCGGACGGGACGACCGGCCCCACGACCGGCACCGTCTACCAGACGTCCCAGAAGCCGACCTCGACCGGCGCCTGGGTGTCGCTCGGCCGGAGCTCCCTCACCCTGCCGCCGGGCGGCCACCGAACCGTCCCGTTCACGGTGCGGGTGCCGGCGAACGCGAAGCCCGGCCAGTGGGTCGCGGGGATCGTCGCCGAGACCTCCCAGAAGGTCGCCCGCCAGAAGCCGGGCTCGAAGGCGCACGTGCAGATCAGGATCCGGAACCTGACGATCATCGCCGTGCAGGTGAACGTGCCGGGCAAGCGCGTCTCCGCCTTCACGATCGGCCGCGTCACCACCGGCGGCTCCCGCGGCTTCCAGAAGGTCTTCGTCCAGGTGGCGAACGTCGGCAACGTGCTCGTCAAGCCGCACGGCCAGGTCACGATCTACGGGAAAGCCGGGAACGTCGTGCAGTCGCTGCCGTTCACGATGGACACGTTCCTGCCCGGAACGCGGATCGACTATCCGGTGCTGCTGAAGAAGGCGCTCCGCCCGGGCTCATACTCCGCGGCGGTGAAGCTCGTCGTCCCGCGCGTCGCCGGGGTCTCGGCGAAGACGGTGACCGCGCGGCCGTCCTTCTCCGTCTCGAACACCGACGTCGAGCAGGTTTTCAGCTCGTCGCAGCCGACCCAGGCGGCGCCCGGCGGAGCCGTCGCGTCGTCCTCGAGCGGGTTCCCGACGTGGGCGTACGCGGCGATCGCCGCCGGCGCGGTGGTGGCCCTCGGGCTGCTCCTCCTCTGGCTCCTCGGCCGCCCCCGCCGGCCGGAGCCGCCCGGGACGACGCTCTACCGGCCCGACGACGAGTCTCCGCCGCCGCCGCCGCCGCCCGCGGCCGAGCCTGAACCGGAGCCCGCGCCCGAGCCTCCTCCGGCGCCGGCGCCGGCGCCCTCGGTCGCCGCGCACGATCACGAATGGGACGTCGCCTACGACCGCGGCGTGCTCGGGCAGGACGGGGTCTGGCGGTTCCCGCACCGCTGCCGGGTGTGCAGCGTCGAGCTCCTCGCACGCGACGTCACCGACGCGTCGCAGCAGGCGCGCTAGACACGCCTCGACCGCTCGGGCAGCATCCTCCCCGGAGTGGCGAGGGCTCACCTTGAACGGGGATGGTCGCGCGGACCGCTGCCGAGGACGATGCGCGCAATGCTCCGGCGCTCGTTCGTGTGCCTCGTCGTCGCGCTGATCGCCGCCGACCCGGCGGGTGCCGGCACGATCGTCGTCAAGCTCGCGCTCGCGCCGGGCAAGCTGCGTGTGACCGCAAAGCCGGCCGCGATCCCTCCGGGCGGCAAGCGCGCCGTCGCGGTGCAGGTCGCCGACGGACGCGGCAACGGCAAGGGCTGGACACTGCGGCTCGTTCGCACCGCCGGCCTCACGGTCACCTCGATCACCGCGCGCTGCGCAGCCCGCTCGACGTGCACGCTTCCGCGCGCGGTCACGCCGGCGAAGGGCGCGGTCTTGCGGGCGGCTCCGGGCACCGGCATGGGCGTCGTCGAGCTCGTGGTGACCGTGCGCGCCGCGAAGTCTGCGACGGCCGCTTTCGCCGTCTCGTAGCGGCGCCGTTTCGGTACGGTGCCCCCGGAACACAACGCGAGGGCGCGGATCGTCGTCGATCCGAGAGGGGGTACCTTCGGTGTCCGGAAGACTGCTCGTGGCAGCCGCGTGCGCGGCCGCCCTGCTGGGTGCGAACGTCACGACCGCACACGCGACCACTGCGCAGGCCGAGGTCGTGCGCACGTCGCTCCAGGTGGCGGGGAAGCCGTTCTTCCCCGTGATGCTGCTCGACCAGTGCGACGCGGCGGCAACGGCTCGCGCTCGCACCCTCGGCGTCAACCTGATCCTCAACGAGAGCTGCCCCGGAGTCTCGCCACAGGGCCAGCTCGGCCTGCTCGCCGGCCGCCAGCTGGGCGTCCTGCCGATCCAGGCCCGCGGCTCGAGCGGCAGCCGGCTCGCCGGCTGGACGTACCCGGACGAGCCGGAGAACAACGGCTGGACGCCGGCGAAGCTCGCGCGGGCGTTCCCCTACGCTCGCGGCAGCTCCGACGGGCTGGTCAGCTTCGTCACGACGACCAGCGCCTTCTTCCGCCCGCCGTACCGCGATCGCCGCATCAGCCCGGCGACCGTCCGTGGTTTCGCACGGCTCGCAGACATCGCGGGCTTCGACCTCTACCCGCTGAACCACTGCCAGAGCGACCTCGCGTCGGTGTACGACGCCCAGCGTGCGTTCGTGCGGCTCGTGGGCGGCATGCCGACGTTCCAGTGGATCGAGACCGGGCCGCTCGACCCGAGCTACTGCGGCGGCTTCCGGATGACGCCGGCCGAGCTGCGCGCGGAGGCGTGGCTGGCCGTCGTCGGCGGCGCACGCGGCATCGGGTTCTTCACGCAGACGGTCGAGCCGGCCAGCACCTACAGCGTGGCGCCCGACGTCGAGCACGCGATCCAGCGCTTCTCGAGCCTCGCTGCTGCGGTACAGCCGGGCCTGGTCGGCGCGACGATCCCGTCCGGCGCGAACAGCCCGGCGATCAAGGTGCTCGCGCGCAGCGCACCGGGCAGCACCTACGTCTTCGGCGTCAACTCGCTGACGCAGCCGGTACGCGTCCAGGTCGAGGTGCCGAACCTCGCGAACGGCCGCCTACGCGTCTTCGGCGAGCACAGGACGGTGACCGTCTCGAACCATCGGTTCGTCGACCTCTTCACACCGCTCGCGGTGCACGTGTACGTGCAGGACCGCTAGCGCAGGTCCTTGTTCGACTCCATGAGGATCGGGGCGGACGTCGCCCGATGTCGCCTCATGTCGCTCTCGGCTTCCTGACGGCCCTCGCCCGAATGCACCGCGTCAGCCTACGTCGTCCTCTGACGCGCCGTGTCGTCGTCCCGATTTGCGGCCGATTTGCGGGATCCCGCCCGACGACCGCGGCGCGTTGTCGCCTCCGTAAACTCCGCTGAGATGAGACGGCTTGCGACAGCGGCCACACTGCTGCTCGGAGCGCCCGTGTGTTTTTGGGCGGTCGGGCACTTTGGGCGCGGGACAGAGAGCTTCAGTTGGGACGCGGGAGCATCGGCCGCTACGGCGTACGGAAC
>DASZWR010000093.1:0-17973 GCA_035546215.1 Gaiellaceae bacterium
GCGGGCCTCGTCCCGCTCCTGGCGGCGGAGTTCCAGCCAGTCGAGGGTGCCGTACTCTCCGCCCGCCACGGCGAAGACCAGGGCACCCACCAGCACGATCAGTCCGAGCAGCGTGCTCCGTTTCACAGGGCGTAGAGATCCCGCCCGGGATAGTGGCCGATGTCCCCCAGCTCCTCCGAGATCCTGAGCAGCTGGTTGTACTTCGCCACCCGGTCGGTCCGGCTGGCGCTGCCGGTCTTGATCTGGCCCACGCCCACCGCGACCGCGAGGTCGGCGATGAAGGTGTCCTCGGTCTCGCCCGAGCGGTGCGAGATGATCGAGCCGTAGCCTGCCGTCTTGGCCATCTCGATGCACTCGAGGGTCTCGGTGAGGCTGCCGATCTGATTCACCTTGACCAGGATGGCGTTCCCGACCCCCTGCTCGATGCCGCGGGAGAGCCGGTCGACGTTGGTGCAGAAGAGGTCGTCGCCGACGATCTGGCAGCGCTCACCCAGCCGGTCGGTGAGGAGCTTCCAGCCGTCCCAGTCGTCCTCCGCCAGCCCGTCCTCGATCGAGACGATCGGGTAGCGGTCGACGAGCTCCGCCCAGAACCCGGGCATCTCGGCGCTCGACTTCTCGCGTCCCTCGAAGCGATAGACGCCGTCCGAGAACACCTCACTCGTCGCCGGGTCGAGCGCGATCGCGACACGGTCGCGATGACCCGACCGCTCGGCGGCCTCGAGGATCAGGTCGATCGCCGCCTCGCTCGACTCGAGGTTCGGGGCGAACCCGCCCTCGTCGCCCACGCCGGTCGAAAGGCCGCGGTCGGAGAGCAGCTTCTTCAGCGCGTGGTAGACCTCCGCGCCGACGCGCAGCCCCTCCGCGAACGTCTCAGCGCCGACCGGCAGCACCATGAACTCCTGCAGGTCGATCGAGTTGTCGGCGTGCACGCCGCCGTTGATCACGTTCATCATCGGCACCGGCAGCGTCGCCGCCTGCTCGCCGCCGAGGAACCGGAAGAGCGACATGCCGCTCTCCACCGCCGCGGCCTTCGCGTTCGCGAGCGAGACGCCGAGGATCGCGTTCGCGCCGAGGCGGCCCTTGTTCGGGGTGCCGTCGAGGTCGATCATCGCGCGGTCGAGGCCCTCCTGGTCGGACGCGTCGCGGCCCTTCGCGAGCCCGGCGAGCTCGCCGTTCACATGCCCGACCGCCTTCGTGACCCCCTTGCCGCCGTACTCGGCGCCGCCGTCGCGCAGCTCGACCGCCTCGTGCACGCCGGTCGACGCGCCGGACGGGACGATCGCCCGCCCGGTCGTGCCGGACTCGAGGCGAACCTCCACCTCGACCGTCGGGTTCCCACGGGAATCGAGGACCTGGCGGCCCCGCACGTCGGCGATCTTCACGTCGTCTGCTCCTTTGCCTGGTCGTAGTACGCGTCCTGCTCGTCGAGCGGGAGCTTGCTCCAATCCTTACCGTCGTCGCGGGCGATCGACTCCGCGCCTTCGACGCGCGCCCGGAAGCGCTTCGCCGCGGTCCGCAACTCGAGCTCCGGGTCGACGTTCAGGCGGCGGGCGACGTTGACCACCGCGAAGAGCACGTCCCCGAGCTCGGAAGCGACCCGCCGGTCGGGCTCCACGTCGGGCGGCGGGTCCTCGGCGGGCAGCTCGTCGCGCAGTTCGCGGAGCTCGTCCTCGAGGTCGGCGAGCGCGCCGGCGAGATCCGGGTACTCGAAGCCGACCGAGCGCGCGCGTTGCTGCACTTTTCGTGCGTAGAGGAGCCCCGGCAGGCCCTCGGGGACGTCGTGGAAGATTCCCTCCCGCCCCTCGTTCTCCCGCTTCAGCTCCTCCCAGCGCTCGCGCACGCGGCCGGCCGTGGCCGCCTCCGCGTCGCCGAAGACGTGCGGATGACGCGAGACGAGCTTCGCGTGCAGGTTGCGCGCAACCCGCTCGAGGTCGCCGGCGCCGCGCTCCTGCAGGAGGAGTGCCAGGAAGTACGACTGGAAGAGCAGGTCGCCCACCTCGTCGAGGAGCTTCGCGTCGTCGTCCGCGAACGCCGCGTCGGCGACCTCGTACGCCTCCTCGACGGTGTGCGGCACGATCGTGCGCGCGGTCTGCTCGCGATCCCATGGGCACTCGCGACGCAGCTGCTCGGTCAGCTCCTGGAGCTCGACGAGCGCGTCGGCGAGGCTCACGTTCCTAGCCCGTGGTGGTGACGGCGCTCGTCGTCGTGGCAGCGCAGGGATCCGGCGAGGCGCTGTACCCGACGCCGTACTTGATCTTGCCGCCGCAGAAGCTCTTCATCGTCGACGCGACCCAGTCGGCCATCTTCTGGTTCTTGTCCTGCTGGAGGAGCGTCTGGCGGATCGAGGCGGCCACCTGCTTCTCGGGCGTCGTGGTCGCCTTCTTCGCCGCGCCGAGCGGCTCCATCACGAACCAGGCCTTGTACTGCGTCGGGTCGTAGAAGGGCTTGTGGATCGTCTTCGTCGGCGTGTCGAACGCCGCCTTGTCGAAGACGGCGACGGTCTGACCCTTGGTGAAGGTCGCCTTGCCGCAGTTCTGGCCGCTCGAGTCCTTGGCGTACTTCTTCGCGAGCGTGCACCACGCCTTGTCGCCGCCGGTCTTCAGCTGGTCGTACACCGACTGCGCGGTCGCCTTGCTCTTCCCGACGAGGATGTAGCGGACGTCGCGCGACGCGGGCTGCTGGTACAGCGACTTGTGCGCGGTGTAGTACGAGTGGACCTCGGAGTCGGACACCTTGACGTCCTTCGTCACCTTGTTGAAGAGCGCCTCGGAGATGAGCTGCGACCTGATGTCGGAGCGGAGCTGCGCGTCGGTCAGGTGCTGCTTCTTCAGCTGCGCCTTGTACTTGGACTCGCTGCCGCCGAAGTACTGCTTCTTGATCGACGCGAGGCGGGTCGAGACGTCCTTGTCGGTGATCTTGACGCCGAGCGACGAGGCCTTGGACTCGCGCGCCGCCTGCTGCACGAGCAGCGAGACCGCCTGCGCCTTCACGCTCTCGTAGTCGGTCGACCCCTGCTTCGGGAAGCTCCGGCCCTGCTCGGTGTAGCTCGCCTTCGCCTCCTGCATGAGGTCGTCGAACTGCGCCTTCGAGATGTGCTGGTCGCCGACGACGGCCACGTCGCCGGACGACAGCCTGGCGCTGCCGCCGCCGCCGCAGCCGGCCAGCAGCGCAGCGACGAGGAGTATCGGTGAAAGAGCCTTCAGAGTCCGCATGAAAGAGTGCCGTCCGCCGCGAGCAGTCGACTCAGGCGGCCTGGCGCGCCGCCAGCATAGCATCGACCAATCCCAGCGCTTCCTTGAATTCCCCGCCCCGGAGAGTCACCTCGCGGTTGCCCGTCGAGTAGACGGCGGTCTCGACCTGATGGCGCAGCTCGCGCAGCTCGCCGCCTCCCAGGACGACCGGCCCGACCGACGCCTTGCCGCCCCGGAACACGAGGTAGTCGGCCCCGAGGACGGCCAGCTTGAGCTTCGCCTCCTGGATCGCGAACAGGTTCTCGACCGGCTCGGGCATCGGGCCGTACCGGTCCTCGGTGGCGATGCGGAGCTCGTGCAGCTCGTCCTCCGTCTCGGTGAGCGCGATGCGCCGGTGCAGGTCGATCTTCAGCGCCTCCGCGGCGATGTACCCGGCCGGGACGTACGCGTCGACGCGGGCGTCGATCCGCACCGGCCGCGCGGCGAGCCGGCGCTGCCCGGAGAGCTCGGCGACCGCCTCGTGGAGCATCTCGACGTACAGCTCGAAGCCGAGCGCGGCCACGTGGCCGGACTGCTCCGAGCCGAGCAGGTCGCCGGCGCCGCGGATCTCGAGGTCGCGCATCGCGATCGCGAACCCGGCGCCGAGCTCGGTGTGGTCTGCGAGCGTGGCGAGGCGGGCGCGCGCCTCGGGGCTGAGCTCGTGCGCGTCGGGGTAGAAGAGGTACGCGTGCGCGAGCACGTCGCTGCGGCCGACGCGCCCGCGGATCTGGTAGAGCTGGCTGAGGCCGAGCTGGTCGGAGCGCTCCACGATCAGCGTGTTCGCCTGCGGGATGTCGAGGCCGGACTCGATGATCGTCGTCGAGACGAGCACGTCCGCGTCGCCGGCGAGGAACGCCAGCATCTTGTCCTCGAGCTCACGCTCCGCCATCTGGCCGTGCGCCACGAGGAACCGGAGCTTCGGACACATCTGCTGCAGCTTCGCCGCCGCCTCCTCGATCGTCTCGACGCGGTTGTGGAGGTAGAACGCCTGGCCGCCGCGGTCGATCTCGCGCTCGAGCGACTGCTTGATGAGCTCCTCGTCGTACTCGCCGACGAAGGTACGGATCGGGCGGCGTCCCTCCGGCGGCGTCTCGATCACCGAGATGTCGCGCAGGCCCGAGAGCGACATGTGCAGCGTGCGCGGGATCGGCGTGGCGGAGAGCGCGAGCACGTCGACCTCGAGGCGCAGCTGCCGCAGCAGCTCCTTCTGCGCGACGCCGAAGCGCTGCTCCTCGTCGACGATTACGAGCCCGAGCTCCTTCGGAATCACGTCGCGCGAGAGCACGCGGTGCGTCCCGATCAGCACGTCGACCTTGCCCTCGCGGAAGTCGGCGAGCACCTGCTTGACGTCGGCCGCCTTGCGGAACCGCGACACCATCTCGACGCGCACCGGGAAGTCGCGGTAGCGCCCGCGGAAGGTGTTCCAGTGCTGCTGCGCGAGCACCGTCGTCGGGACGAGCATCAGCACCTGCTTGCCGTTCACGGCGACGGCGAACGCAGCCCGCAGCGCGACCTCGGTCTTGCCGAACCCGACGTCGCCGCAGACGAGCCGGTCCATCGGGTGCGGCGACTCGAGGTCTTCCTTCACCGAGTCGATCGCGGTGCGCTGGTCCTCCGTCTCCCGATAGGGGAACTCGTTCTCGAGCTGCTCCACCCACTCGTGCTCCACGTTGAACGCGACGCCGGGCTGCGTCTGCCGCTGCGCGTAGAGCTGCAGCAGCTCGCCCGCCATCTCGCGCAGGTGCTCGCGGGCGCGCGTCTTCAGGTTGTCCCACGCCTTGCCGCCCAGCTTCGAGAGCGCGGGCGCGTGCGAGTCGGCGCCGATGTAGCGGCTGACCTTGCCGATCTGCTCGTGCGGGACGTAGACGCGGTCGTCGCCGCGGTAGGCGAGCAGCAGGTAGTCGCGCGTGACGCCGGCGACCTCCCGCGTCTCGAAGCCGAGAAGCTGGGCGATGCCGTGGTCCTCGTGCACGACGTAGTCGCCGGTGCGCAGGTCGGAGAAGCTCTGCAGCGCGCGACCCGGCGCCGCGGTGGCGCGCGGCGGCCGCTTGCGGAACACCTGCGTGTCGGGGAGCAGCGCGAGCCCGAGCTCGCGCCAGACGAACCCGCGCCGCGCGGGCGCGATCGCGAACGCGAGCCCTTCGGGCGCCTCGCCCTCCTCGAGGATGTGCGCCTGGACCCGGCGCAGGAGCTGCTGCTGGCGGAGCGCCTCGCCGCGGTGCGGGAACGCGACGACGACGTCGAGCTCCTGGCGCAGCAGGCCGTTCAGCTCGTTCTCGGCCTCGGAGAGCCCGCGCGCGGCGAGCGCCGGGCGCTGCGCGTCGAAGCTGAACGGCTGCCCCTGCGGCAGCTGCGTGAAGACGGTCGCACCCTCGAGGTCGACGTGCGCGAGGCCCTGGTCGTCCCAGGTTGCGACCACCTCGTCGGGCGACCAGACGACGTCGGGCACGCGGTCGAAGGCGGGCACGAGGTCGGCCGGCGCCTCGACCCGCGGCGCCTCCTCGTCCGCCTCGGGGCCGAGGT
The DNA here is from genome assembly GCA_035546215.1 of Gaiellaceae bacterium. Lineage (GTDB taxonomy): Bacteria > Actinomycetota > Thermoleophilia > Gaiellales > Gaiellaceae > PALSA-600. Next base: position 5,754 of record DASZWR010000093.1, read on the forward strand.
CGATCTCGACGAGCTCGCGCCGCCGCTCGGCCGCCGGGTACACGGTCGCGCGCTCGACCTGGCGCAGCGCGCGCTGCGTGAACGGCGAGAAGGCGCGGATCTGCTCGATCTCGTCGCCGAAGAGCTCGACGCGGAGCGGCTCGCGGCCGGTGGTCGGGAACACGTCGACGAGCCCGCCGCGCACCGCGAACTGGCCGCGCTCCTCCACGCGCTCGACGCGCTCGTAGCCCGCACCCGCGAGATGCTCGGCGAGCGCGTCGATCCCGGGCTCGTCGCCGGGCTGCACCGTGAGCGGCGCCGGGCGCTCCGAGACCGGCGGCAGCCCTTCCGCGAGCGCGGTCGCGGACGCGCAGACGAGCCCGCCGCGCTCGAGCACCGCCAGGGCGCGGGCGCGCTCGCCGACGAGGTGCGGCGGCGGCTCGAGCCCCGACTCCCAGCGCACGCCGCGCGACGGGAAGAGCCCGACCTCGTCCTCGCCGAGGAACCAGCCGGCCGCCTCGGCGGCGTCGCGCGCGTCGGCGTCCTCGGGCAGGACGACGACGAGGCCGCGGCCGAGCTCCTCGTACAGCGACGCCAGCACCAGCGGCAGCACCGGCTCCGAGACGCGGGCGCGGGTCGGCAGCGCCTGCGCGAGCTGCTGCAGGCGCTCCTCCGCCCGCAGGCGGTCGACGAGCGTGTGAAGCACGGGCCGGTCCATGACGATGGGCCGAACACGGGGTTCGGCCGGGTCGTCATGGTAGTCCCGCTAGAGCAGCCGGCGCGCGCCGTCGTACGAGCCGTGGTGCGAGAGCGTGTCGATCGAGACGCTCGCCCCGGTGTGCGGCGCGTGGATGAAGCGCCCGCCGCCGATGTAGAGGCCGACGTGCCCGAGCCCGTCGAAGAAGACGAGGTCCCCGGGGCGAAGGCCGCGCTCGGAGATCCGGCGCCCCATCCCGAACTGGGCGCCCGAGTAGTGCGGCAGCGCGATCCCGAAGTGCGCGTAGACGAAGCGCGTGAAGCCGGAGCAGTCGAATCCACTCCGCGGCGAGGTGCCGCCGTAGACGTAGCGGACACCGAGGTACCGGCGGGCGAAGCGGACGATGCGCGCCTGCTTGCGGGCGGTCGCCGTGGCTCGGCTGACGTGCCTGGTGACGTGCTTGCCGGCGCCGAGCGCACCGCCGGCGCGGGCTGCGACGAAGGCTACGAGGACGAGGAAGAGCAGCGCAAAGCGAATACGGTCGTTCATCGAGAGGACTCCCTTCGGCAGGGGCGGCGCGCCGCAGGTAGTTGCGCGCCTCGCTGTCGTTGGCCCGCGCATCTAGCCAGGCCCGCGCGGCGGCGGGAACCACCCCTGCGAGGGATCTCGTATCCCTCGAAAGGGGTAGTCCGGTCGGGGTGCCGGAGTCGGGGCCGGGCGGTCCTTTCCACCCGCCCATGCGCGTTTGCGCTGCACAGAGGCACTTTCGCGATCCTCGTGCGAGAAGGCACGAACGGCGCCGTGCATCATTGAGCCGTGGAGCGGCGTCCCACCCTCGAAGCGGTCGCGCGGCGCGCCGGGGTGTCGACGGCGACCGTCTCGCGCGTGCTGAACGAGTCGGCGCGGGTGAGCCCGGCGATGCGGGCCGCCGTCGAGGCGGCGGTCGCCGAGCTCGGCTACGTCCCGAACCCCGCGGCGCGCAACCTCGCGCGCCGGCGCACCGACACGATCGCGCTCGTCGTCTCGGAGCCGGGCGACCGGCTGTTCGCCGATCCGTTTTTCCCCGCCGTCGTCCACGGGATCGCCGAGGAGCTCGCGGACACCGCGCTGCAGCTCGTGATCCTGCCGGCGCGCGGCGAGCGCCAGCAGCGCAAGGTCGAGCGGTACGTGCTCGAAGGGCACGTCGACGGGACGATCATGGTCTCGCTCCACGCCGACGACGTCCTCCCCCACGCCCTCGCCGCCGCCCAGGCGCCGCTCGTGCTCGCAGGGAGGCCGTCGCGCGAGGCGGCGTCGACCTCCTGGGTCGACACCGACAACCGCGCGGGCGGGCGCCTCGCCACCGAGCACCTGCTGGCGACGCGGCAGCACGTGGCGACGATCACCGGCCCGCCCGACATGACCGTGTCAGGCGACCGGTTCGCGGGCTACCGCGACGCGCTCGGCGACCGGCCGCCGATCGTCGCGCACGGCGATTTCGGCATGGAGTCCGGCCGGGCCGCGACGGACGAGCTGCTGCGCGCCGAGCCGCGCCTCGACGGGCTCTTCGCCGCCTCCGACGCGATGGCCGTCGGAGCGCTGCAGGCGCTCGCCGCCGCCGGCCGCCGCGTGCCGGACGACGTGGCGGTGGTCGGGTTCGACGACGTGGAGCTCGCAGCCGCCGCCACGCCGCCGCTCACGACGGTGCGCCAGCCGTGGGACGAGCTGACGCGCGCCCTCGTCGAGCTGCTCGGCCGGCGGATCGCCGGCTCCGCCGAGCCCGAGCACGTCGTGCTCACCCCGACGCTCGTCCGCCGCGCCTCCGCTTGACAGCGAGGCTGTAAGCGCTTACAAGAGCGGTTCACGTCCAGCAAGGGGGAAACGATGCTGCAGGGAAGGATCGGGCGGTCGGCCGCACTGGCCGCCGTCGCCGTCGCGTGCGCGCTCGTCCCGATCGCGGCCGGCGCGACGTCAAGCCGGACGCTTCCGCCCACGACGAGGTTCGCCGTCCCGCTGCCCGAGCAGGGGGCGGTGAAGCAGGGCCTCTCGCTCGTCGCCCACCGCGACCTGAAGGACGCCGCGCTGATCGCGCGGATGGAGACGATCCCGCGCGCGGTGTGGCTGAACGGCGGCTCCGCCGCCGACGCGGCGAAGCAGGTGCGGCAGACGCTCCTCGAGGCGACCCTCGAGCGCGCCGTGCCCGTGTTCGTCGTCTACGACATCCCGGGCCGGGACTGCGGCGGCTACTCGGCCGGCGGCGCGCAGACGACCGCCGACTACGACGCGTACATCGACGCCGTCTCTGCCACGCTCGGCCGGGCGAGGGCGGTCGTGATCCTCGAGCCGGACGCGCTCGCGAACCTACCGAGCGACTGCGGCTACACCGGCGTCGACACGGCGGCGCTCGACACCGCCCGGTACGCCCAGATCGGCCACGCGATCGACACGTTCGAGTCGGCTGCGAACCCGGGCCTCGCCGTGTACCTCGACGCGGGCAACAGCGCCTGGCACGGCGTCGGCGACATGGCGCCGCGGCTCGTCCAGGCGGGCGTGCTGAGGACACAGGGGTTCTTCACGAACGTCTCGAACTACCGGCCGACCGCGCAGGAGGAGCTCTACGGCACGTGGATCTCGGACTGCATCGCGTTCGCGAACAACGCGGACGAGGGCGGCTGGCGGCTCGGCCACTACGACTGGTGCCCCGGCCAGTACCAGCCTGTCGGCCCCGGCGGGTCGTACGTCGTCGACTTCAGCCAGGCGACGATCGACGCGAACGACGCCTGGTACGCCGGAAACCTCGGCGCGGCGACCCCGGCGGTGCGCTTCGTGGTCGACACGAGCCGCAACGGCCAGGGCGGGTGGGACACCGCCGCCGCCGGCTACCCGAGCCCGGGCGTGGCGCAGGACTGGTGCAACCCGCCCGGCCGCGGCCTCGGCGCGCGGCCGACGGCGAGCACGGGCGTGCCGCTCGTCGACGCGCTCCTGTGGGTCAAGACGCCCGGCGAGTCGGACGGCTCGTGCACGCGCGGAACCGCCGGCCCGACCGACCCCGAATGGGGCGGCGTCGATCCGGCGGCGGGTGCCTGGTTCCCGCAGCAGGCGCTGCAGCTCGCGCAGCTCGCGAGCCCGCCGCTCCTGCCGTAGGTCGCTCCCGGCGACCCGGTGCCGCTAGTTGAAGCGGCGCTGGGTCGCCTCGAGCCCGTCGGCGTCGAGCGCCTCGACGGCGTCGGCCGCGCGCGCGACGAGCTGCTCGACGTCCTCGTGCGGCTCGAAGTTCGCGAGGACGTAGTCGGCGAGCTTGCGCGGGTCGCCGCGCCCGGGCCTCCCCACGCCGACGCGGATCCGCAGGAAGTCGGGCGTGCCGAGGTGCTGTGCGACCGAGCGCAGCCCGTTGTGGCCGGCGAGCCCGCCGCCGGGCCGCGCCTGCAGGCGCCCGACCGGCAGGTCGCTCTCGTCGTGGACGACGAGCACCGAGCCCGGCTCGAGCTTGAAGAACTGCATCGCCGCCTTCACCGAGCGGCCCGAGTCGTTCATGTACGTCTCGGGCTTCAGCAGCGCGACCTTGTGGCCGTCGATGCGCACCTCGGCGAGCTGGCCGTTGAACTTCCCCTTCCAGGAGCCGCCGTGCCGGCGCGCGAGCTCGTCGACGACCAGGTAGCCGACGTTGTGGCGGTTGCGCGCGTACTCGCGACCCGGGTTGCCGAGGCCCGCGACGAGCAGGTCGTACGAGGTGCCGTGGCGACGCGGCCACAGGCGCATTGCCTACTCCTCGGAAGGCTCTTCGGACTCGGCGGGCGCTTCGGCTTCGCCTTCGCCGGTCTCGGCGGCTGCGACAGCCTCGCCCTCGGCGCCCTCGCCGGCCTCCGCCTCGGGCTCGACCTCGACGGTCGGCATCGTGACGGAGACGAAGACCGTGTCGCCGTCGTCGACGAGCGTCACGCCCTCCGGGAGGACGACCTGCGAGAGATGCGCGGACTCGCCGAGGTGGATGTCGGAGACGTCGAACTCGACGGCCGCCGGCACCTCCATCGGGAGCGCCTCGACGGTGATCTCGGTGATCGTCTGGCTGAGGACGCCGCCTTCCTTCGAGCCGGGCGACTCGCCCACGACGTGCAGCGGCACGGTCGCGTGGATCGGCTTGTCGAGGCGGACCTCCTGCAGGTCGACGTGCGTGATCGTGCCCCGCACGGAATCGAGCTGGTACTCCTTGAGCACCGAGGCGTGCGCCTTGCCGCCGTCGACGACCACGTCGAGCACGGCGTTGGCGCCGCCCACGCCCGTCAGCGCGGTGCGCAGGGCGCGCTCGGGGATCGAGATCGCGACCGGCTCCTCGCGCCCGTACAGCACGCCGGGGATGAGACCCTGGCGGCGCAGGCGGCGAGACTCGGCGGAGCCGAGGATCGACCGGTTCTGGACCACGAGCTTGACGCGCTCTCCTGCCACGGCGCGGGAGTGTAGCCGAAGTGCGCCGAGACGCCGTTAGAACAGCTGGTTCTCGCCGCCGAAGATGGCGGAGACCGAGTCGTCGGCGAAGACGTTCATGATCGTCTCGGCGAGCAGCGGCGCGACGGGCAGCACCGTGAGGTTGTCGGGCTTCGTGAGCGGGTCGATCGGAACCGTGTCGGTGATCACGATCCCGGAGATCTCCGACGACAGGAACCGCTCGAGGGCGTTCTCGCAGAAGAGGCCGTGCGTCGCGAAGACCCAGACCTCCTCGGCCCCGTGCTCGCGCAGCGCCTTCACGTTCGCGAGGATCGTGCCGCCGGTCATGATCACGTCGTCGCCGAGGATCGCCTTCTTGCCGCGCACCCGCCCGGTGACCTCCGTGATCTCGACGACGTGCGCCGAGTGCCGCGTCTTGTGCATCAGGGCGAAGTTCGCCTCGAGCATCTCGGCGAAGCGCACCGCCTGCTTCGCGCGGCCGGCGTCCGGGGAGACCGAGACGACCCCGTCTCCCATCAGGCCGAGGTCGCGGAAGTGCCGCGCGAACAGCGGCATCGCGGTCATGTGGTCGACCGGGATCGTGAAGAAGCCCTGGATCTGGCCGGCGTGCAGGTCCATCGTGAGCACGCGGTCGGCGCCGGCGAGCTGGAGCATGTCGGCGAAGAGCCGCGCCGAGATCGGCTCGCGCGGCTTCGCCTTGCGATCCTGACGCGCGTACGGGAACAGCGGGATGACCGCCGTGATCCGCTTGGCCGACGCGAGCTTCGCCGCCTGGATCATGAACAGCAGCTCCATGATGTTGCGGTCGGTCGGCTCGCAGCCGGTCTGGACGATGAACAGGTCCGCCCCGCGGATCGACTCGTTGTACCGCACGTAGGTCTCGCCGTTCGGGAACGTCGAGAGCTCGACGTCGCCGAGCTCCACGCCGAGCTGCTCGGCGATGTGCTGCGCCAGGTCGGCGTGCGAGCGCCCCGAGAAGACCATCAGGCGCTTCTGCGGGCCGCGCTCCAGGTAGTGCTGGGGCGACGGCTTGCTCACGACCTGAGCCTCGAGTCCGGGAAGAACGAGCTCAGACGTCCCGCTGCCGGGCTGCATACCCCTCCTTGTTCTCCTGCCGAGGCCTCGCAAACGCGAGCGCATCGGCGGGGACGTCCTTCGTTATCACCGAACCTGCAGCGATCCACGCCCCGTCCCCGATCTCGATGGGTGCGACGAAGCCATTGTGGATGCCGGTCCTGACGTTACTGCCGATCCGCGTCCGGCCCTTGGGCTGGCCCGGCCTGTGCGGGAAGTTCGCGGTAATCGCCCCGGCGCCGACATTCGTGTCCTGGCCGATCTCGGCGTCCCCGATGTAGGAGAGGTGCGGAACCTTCGTGCGGTCGCCGATCCGTGAGTTCTTGATCTCCACGTAGGTGCCTGCCTTGGAGGACTCGCCGAGGACCGTTCCGGGGCGAAGGTAACAGAACGGGCCCACCGTGGCGGAGCGTCCGATGTGGGCGTCGATCGCGACCGTGTTCGCGCCGATCTCGGCTCCCGTCGCAACCCTCGTGGCCCCCCGGAGCATCGTGAACGGCTGGACGACGACGTCGTTCTCGATCTCGACGGTCGGCTCGATCCAGGTCGTGGCCGGGTCGACGATCGTGACGCCCGCGAGCATGTGACGCTCGTTGATGCGGTCGCGCAGCACGGCCGCGGCCTTGGCCAGCTCGGCGCGCGTGTTGACACCGTCCGCCTCGTGCCAGTCGGCCGCCACGTGCGCGGCCACCGTGCCGCCGCCGCGGACGACGATCTCGATCGCGTCCGTCAGGTACAGCTCGCCCTGGACGTTCTTCGGCTCGAGCTGCTCGAGCGCCGGCCACAGCGCGTTGCTCCTGAAGACGTAGATGGAGCTGTTGATCTCGCGGATCTTCTGCTCCTCCTCGTTCGCGTCGGTGCCCTCGACGATCTTCAGCACGTTCCCGTCGGGGCCGCGGACGAGGCGCCCGTAGAGGCGCGGGTCGGGCGGCTCGGCGCTGAGGATGGTCGCGTCGGCGCCCGCCGCGCGGTGCGCCTCGACGAGCTCGCCGAGCAGCTCGGGGGTGAGCAACGGCGTGTCGCCGGAGAGGATCAGGACGTCCCCGTCGAAGCCCGCGAGCGCGGCGTGCGCCGAGCGGACGGCGTCGCCGGTGCCGAGCGGCCGCTCCTGCACCGCGACGACGACTCCCGACTCCGCGAAGCGCTCCCTGGTCGCCGGCGAGGCGACCACGACGAGCGGGTCGGCGCCTGCCCCGCGCCCCGCCTCGACGATCCAGTCGACCATCCGGCGGCCGAGGATCTCGTGGAAGTGCTTCGGCACCGCGGACTTCATCCGAGTGCCGAGGCCACCGGCCATGAGTACGGCTGCGAGCTGGTCCATGTCGGTCGGAGACTACTGGGGCGCCAGGATTCGAACCTGGGATCGCGGGACCAAAACCCGCTGCCTTACCGCTTGGCTACGCCCCACTGCGGCGCAGTCTAGGGACGCTCGGTGAAGAGGAAGACGAGGGCCGCGATCGCCAGCAGGGCGATCACGCCGATCGCGATCGCCTTCACCACGGCGAGTGCGATCGGGACGCACAGCACGAGCAGCTGCGACACGGCGAAGATCCAGCCGAGCTGGCGGATGAAGTCGTTCCGGTGGGCGCGTGCGACGTACCACCAGAAGCCGACGGCGATCACGGCCAGCGCGACCGCCGCCCACCAGTGGAGCACCCCGAAGAGGAAGAGCAGGCCCTCGATCGCGGCGAGCCACAGGGTGAATCTGAGGCGCCTCGCGCGCAGCCAGCGGCCCGAGCGCGACGAGCCTGCCTCGATTGCGTGCGAGCCGTACATCGGCTCAACCGTACCACGCTGGAACCGTGCGAAATACGCGCCCGAGCCGCCTGAGAGCGCGCTCCGCGCGGCGCGCGTCGTCGGTCGAGTGGAAGAGGCCGTACAGCGTCGGACCGGCCCCGGTGACGTCGGCGCGGAACGCGCCGGCGTCGAGGATCGCCGCGCTGAGCGGCGAGCTCGCGAGGTCGTTCGGAGGCAGGGCGGCCAGGTCGCGCGGGCGGCGGACGGCGGCGAGCGCCTCCCGGAGCTGCGCGGCGCGCGCCTCGTAGCCCTCCGCCCCGTTGCGCGCGTCGAAGGCGGCGTAGACCTCGCCCGTCGACGGCTTCGCCGCGCCGTCCGGCAGGAGCAGCAGCACCGCGAAGTCCTGCGGCAGGTCGACCGGCTCGAGCACGCTGCCGTCGCCGGTGCCGAGCTGCGGGCCGTCGTAGAGGAAGAACGGCACGTCGGCGCCCACAAGGGCCGCGATCTCGTGGAGCCGCTCGGGCGCCAGCGGCTCGTCGAGCTGCTCGTTCGCGAGCCGCAGCGCCGTGGCGGCGTCGGAGCTGCCGCCGCCGAGCCCCGCCGCCACCGGCGTGTGCTTCTCGATCGCGACCCGCCAGCCGCCCGGCAGGTGCGAGAGCGCGGCAGCGACCACCGTGTCGTCGAAGCCCTCCACCGTCGTCCGCTCCGCCGGCTCGACGGTGATGCGGTCGCCCAGGTCGAGGCGCTGGAAGACGGTGACGAGCTCGTGCTTGCCGTCGTCCCGGACCGGGCCGACGACGAGCGCGAGGTTGATCTTCGCCGGGGCCGGCGCGATCACGAGAGCGCCTCGGCCAGCTCGACGAACTCGGACGGCCGCAGCGCCTCGGCGCGCACGTTCGGCTCGCGGCCGATCGCGGCGAGCGCCTCGACGGCCCGCTCCCGCGGCGCGACGCCGGCGAGCGCGAGCGAGTTCGCGAGCGTCTTGCGCCGGTGGCCGAACGCCCCGTCGACGACGCGCTTCACCTCGCGCGGCGCGCCGGGCGCGATGCGCCGGAAGGCGACGAGCGCCGAGTCGACGTTCGGCCGCGGCCGGAACACCTCGCGCGAGACCGGGTGGAGCCCCGTCTTCTCGGCCGCGAGCTGGACGAGCACCGAGACGGCGCCGTACGCCTTCGTCGACGGCTGGGCGAAGAAGCGGTCGGCGACCTCGCGCTGCACCATCACGCACCAGAGCTCCAGCTGCTCGAGCTTCAGGCTCTCGGCGACGATCGGCGTGGCGACGTTGTACGGCAGGTTCGCGACGAGCTTGTGCGGCGGCGGGTCGAGCGCCGCGATGTCGAGCTGCAGCGCGTCGCCCCAGTGCAGCGAGAGCCGCTCGATGCCCGCAAGGTGCTCCTCCAGCCTTCGGTCGACCTCGGCGGCGTGCACCTGCGCGACGCGGTCGGCCAGGAAGCGCGTGAGCACACCGAGCCCCGGCCCGATCTCGAGCACGACGTCGTCCGGCTCGAGCTCGGCGAGCCGCTCGATCACCCGGAGGATGTTGTCGTCGACCAGGAAGTGCTGACCGAGGTCCTTGCGCGGCGAGACGCTCATGCGAGGCCGAACACGCGCGTTGCGTTCGCCTCGACGAGCGGCTCGACGTCCTCCCCGCGCAGCTCCGAGAGGAAGGCGTAGGTGTGCGCCACGTACGCCGGCTCGTTGCGCTTCCCGCGCACCGCCTGCGGGGCGAGGTACGGGCTGTCGGTCTCCGCGAGCAGGCGGTCGGCGGGCACGCGGCGCGCGGCGTCGCGCAGGTCGTACGCGTTCTTGTAGGTGACGTTGCCGGCGAACGAGACGTACCAGCCGCGCTCGAGCGCGTCGTCGAGGAGCGCCGGCGAGGAGAAGCAGTGGAGGATCACGTCGCCGTCGTGCCGGATGAGCCGGGCGCGCGTGTCGTCGTCGGCGGCGCGCGTGTGGATCACGACGGGCTTGCGCAGCTCGCGCGCGAGCGCGAGCTCGGCTTCGAACAGGCGCTGCTGGGCGTCGTGCGGCGCGTAGTCGCGGAAGTAGTCGAGCCCGGTCTCGCCGACTGCGACCGCTTTCGGATGCTCGAAGAGCGCACGCAGCTCGTCGAGGTCGCCGGGGTCCGCGGCTTCGTGGGGGTGGACGCCGAGGCAGGCGTAGACGCCCTGGTGCTCGTCGGCGCGCGCGAGCGTCGCGCGTGCCGCTGAGACCGACGTCGCGACGTCGATCACGCGGGTGACGCCGGCTGCGGCCGCGCGCGCGAGCACCTCCGGCGCGTCGTCGCCGAGGTGCGCGTGGGTGTCGATCACGCCGCGTCGAGACCGGCCGTCTCGATGCGCGGGAAGAGCGGCGTCGCGGCGGCGACCGTCGCCGGCTCGACGCCGCCGCCGGCCACGCGCTCCCACGCGACGTCCGTGGGCTGGCCGAGCGCGGCGAGGATCTTCGGCGCCGTCTCCGGCAGGTACGCCGCGAGCGCGATCGCCGCGGCGCGGAGGCCGTCGACGAGGTCGTACAGCACCTGGTCGAGGGCGGCCGCGTTCGCCTCGTCCTTCGCGAGCGTCCACGGCGCCTGCTCGGTGACGTAGCGGTTCAGCTCGCGCACGAGCGCCCACGCGCGGTCGATGCCGCCGGTGAGGTCGAAGTCGTCGATCTGCTGCGGCACGTGGTCGTGCACGTCGGCAATCGCGGCGGCGATCTCCGACGACGTCGCGCCGTCGGGGATGCGGCCCTCGCGGTACTTGACGATCATCGCGGTCGTGCGCGAGAGCAGGTTCCCGAGGTCGTTGCCGAGCTCGCGCTCGTAGCGGTTCGCGATGTCGGCGAGCGACGCGCTGCCGTCCTGCCCGAACGAGACCGCGCGCGTGCACCAGTAGCGCACCGCGTCGGCGCCGTAGACATCGATCAGCTCGAGCGGGTCGATGGCGTTCCCGAGCGACTTCGAGATCTTCTGCTCGTCGAGCAGCAGCCACCCGTGCGCGAAGACCTGCTTCGGCACGGTGTAGCCGGCCGACAGCAGCATCGCCGGCCAGTACACGCAGTGGAAGCGGATGATGTCCTTGCCGACGAGGTGCCGCGCCTCGGGCCAGAAGGCCTCGCGGAGGTCCTCGCCCGGCCGTGCGTAGGTGAGCGCGCTCAGGTAGTTGACGAGCGCGTCCGCCCAGACGTAGGCGACCTGCGACTCGTCCCACGGGAGCGGGATCCCCCACGGCTGCCCGGCCCGGCTGATCGAGAAGTCGCGGAGGCCGCCCGCGACGAAGCTGCCCACCTCGTTCCGCCGGAACTCCGGTAGGACGAAGCCGTCGTCGTAGAGCGCGAGCAGCGCATCCTGGTACTTCGAGAGGCGGAAGAAGTAGTTCTTCTCCTCGATGAACTCGACCGGGCGGAGGTGGATGGGGCATTTGCCGTCGATCAGCTCGTCTTCGCTCTTGAACTCCTCGCAGCTGACGCAGTACGGGCCGCTGTAGACGTCCTCGTAGACGTCACCGGCCTCGTAGATGCGCTGCAGGAACTCCCGGACGAAGGCCTTGTGGCCTTCGTCCGAGGTCCGGATGAAGAAGTCGGTGTCGGCGTTGAGCCGCGGCGGCAGGTCGCGCCAGGCCGAGGCGATCTCGTCGACGAACTGCTGGGCGGTGAGGCCGCGCTCCTCAGCGGCACGCCAGACCTTCGTGGCGTGCTCGTCGACGCCGGTCAGGAAGAACGTCTCCTCGCCGCGCTGCCGATGATGGCGCGCGAGGATGTCCGCCGCGATCGTCGTGTACGCGTGACCGATGTGCGGGCGGTCGTTGACGTAGTAGATGGGCGTCGTCACGTAGAAGCGCATGGCCGTCCATTGTAGGGGTGCGCCTCGCCGCGACCCCGGCGGCGCAGACGAGGCCGATCCCCGCCAGGGCCGCCGCCGCGATTCCCGCGACTAGCGCGACCGGGAAGCGATCTGCTCGCCGGGCCGTCGCGGCTGTCGGGCGCTGCGCGGCGGTGTGCGCGCGGACGACGTGACGGTGTGCGATCGGCTGCGGCACCGCCCGCTGCCGCGGCCGCGCCCGCGGCGGCGCGAAGACGTCCGACCGGAGCGTCGGAGCCTCGTCGCTCGCAGTGCGCTGCGTCCGCGCGGCCGGCGCCCGGCGGGCGTGAGGCACGTCCGCACGGAGCCGGGCACCCGGTGCCCGGAGGGCGGCGAGCGGAAGCTCCGCGACGATGGCGGCCGAGCCCGCAAGTGCCGGAGCGGGTGCCGGGAGGGCAGTCGGTGAGGCGGGTGCGGCGACCGTGGCCGGCTCCGGCGCAGGCGCGGCGGTAGGGACGGGAGGCGCCGCG
>DASZWR010000094.1:0-9882 GCA_035546215.1 Gaiellaceae bacterium
ACCACCGGCCGTCCGTACGCCATCGCCTCGCGAGCGGTCATCCCGTAGCCCTCGCGCCGCGAGGGGACGCACACCACCGCTGCGCGCTCGTAGTACCGACCGATCGAGCACGGCGGCACGAAGCCGACGGCGTCCGGGACGAGCGACCGCAAAGGACCGTCGCCGACGATCACGCGCGGCAGACCCTCCGTCGCGGCCGCAAACTCGCGGATGCCCTTCTCCTCGCTGAGTCGACCCGCAAAGAGAACATGCGGCGGCTCGTCCGGATCGCCGACGTGCTCCGGGATCGGCACCCCCGTCGGCACGACCGCCACCTCGCGCGCACCGAGCGTCCGCGCCTCGTCGGCCAGGAACGCCGACGCCGCGATCACGAGCCGCGCGCCGGCGAGGAGCGGCCGGACGACCCGCGGGGCGCGGCGCGCCAGCTCCACGTCCGTCCCCCACACCTGCAGCACGTACGGCTTGCCGGTCGCGCGTGCGGCGATCGCCGACGGGATCCAGTGGGCGTGCACGAGGTCGGCGTCGCGCGCGGCGCGGCGCGCGGCGCGCGCGAAGGCTGCGAGGAAGCCCGGAACCAGCGCGACCTTCCACGGCGACGCGCGGAGGTTCTGGGCGATGCCGCCGCCTAAGGCGATCCCGAAGTGCGCGAAGTCGGCCGGCGAGACGACGTCCACCTCGACGCCCGCCGCGCGGGCGCCCTCCACCGACGACGCGACGAAGCTCCCGGCCACCGGATGCTCCGGCGTCGGGTACGACGTCGTGAGGACAACGACCCTCATCTGCTGCGCTGCGCGAACACCACCGGGATCGAGAGCGCGAGCGCCACGAACGCGTAGAAGTAATAGAACTGCATCGTCAGGTAGAAGGCGTTCGACGCCATCGTCCCGGCGAGCGCGGCCGTGCAGCCCCACGCGAGCGGACGCACGCGCGCCGCGAGCGGGTCGCGCGCAGCGGAGAGGCGCCGCCCGAGCGCCCGTGCCTGGTGCAGGCGCTTGAAGATCCAGAAGAGGAACGCCGCGAAGAGCAGCGTGCCGATGAGCCCGGTCTCGACGATCAGCGCGACGTAGTACGAGTGGGGGCCCCAGTTCGTCTTGCCGGTGACGAACGCGTAGTACACGGAGAACGTGTTCAGCCCGAGCCCGAACAGCGGGTCGGCGTGCAGCACGTGCGGGATGAACGAGTACACCTGGAAATGCGCGTTCTCGGAGCCGCCGCTCGTCTGCACGCGCGACTTCAGCACCGTCTCGAAGTAGGAGAGGCGCGACAGGACGACGCCGACGAGGACCAGCACCGCCACACCGACGGGCACCAGGAGCTGCGGCGAGCGCAGGTAGCGCCGGTACGGGACGGCGAGGATCAGCGCGCCGACGCCGAGGCCGAGCAGCCCGCTGCGTGAGAGGGTCGCCGCCTCGACGATCAGCAGGAAGCCGATCGTCGCCATCAGCCACCGCTTCAGCCGGTGCCCCTTCTCGAGGCGCAGGTAGAGCGGCGTCAGGATCAGCAGCGGCACGATCAGCATGATCCCGAGATGGTTCGGGTCGCCGGTCATCGCGTTGGGCCGGTACACGTTGGCGCCGTTGATCGCGCCGTAGATGTTGATCTGGCTCGCGCCGCCGGTGATCGGCGACAGGAGCGTCGCGTCGAGGTTGCCGCCGCGTCGCGCGTCGAGGAGCTGGACGACGCCGTACACCGCGTTCACGACCATGCCGCCGCTGAACCAGCCGAGCGTCCGCCAGTAGTACGGCTGGCCGCGGCGCGCGATCCAGACGATCGCCGCGCCGAGGAACGCGAAGTGGACGATCCACAGCGTGAGGCCCTTCACCCACTGCTGCAGCGCGTCCGAGTCGGAGAGGTCGTAGTAGCCGAGCAGGTAGACGATCAGGAAGAGCGCGAAGAAGCCGAGCAGCGCGACCGTGGTCGCCGGCACGCGCCACACGCGCGTCGTGATCGCGAACGAGACGAGGAACAGGATCGCGAGCACGTCCGCGAGCGAGATGTTCACGCCGGCGCTCCAGTAGATCTTCTCGAACGTCACCGAGAAGACGCTCGCCAGGAAGAAGAAGCTCGTCAGCCGCCTCATGCGGTGACCCGCTCGAGCACGCGCACGAGCTCTTCCGACCGGGTACGACGCGACACCTTGCGGCGCCACTCGTCCGAGAGCGGCGGCCCATCGAGTCTCCCGTCGCGCCAACGGGCGTGCAGGTCGGCCAGCGCCGCTGCCATGCCGTCGACGTCGTCCGGTGCGACGACGACTCCCGCACCGGCTTCGCGGATCAGGTTCGCCGCCGCGCCGTCCGGCGGCACGACGGCCAGGATCGGCCGCTCGGCGGCGAGGTACTCGAAGACCTTCCCGGAGAGGACGCCCTTGCCGCGCCCGCCCGCCTCCGGGATCAGGAGGAGCAGCGCCTCGGAGTCGCGCTGCAGCTCGAGCGCGCGCCGCCGCGCCGCGTACGGAATCAGCTCGAGCCGGTCGCCGAGCTCCAGCGTCTCCGCCCACTCGCGGTCGGCCGAGCGGAAGTCGCCGAGGAAGCGCACAGCCACGTCGTCGAGGCCCGACTGCTTCAGGGCGATGAGGAACGGCCGCGGGTCGCGCTTGCCGAAGAACGACCCTGTGTGCGTGAGCCGGAACCGGTCCGAGGGGTGCTGCTCGAGCCCGGCGAAGTCGTCGAAGTCGGAGCCGTTCGCGATCGTCGCGACCGGCCCCCGCGGCGACCGCTCGCGGATCTCGTCGCTGATCGCCTCGGAGACGCACGTGATCGCGTCCGCGCGGCTCGCGACGAGGCGGGCGACGGCGTGCTCGCCCTGCTCCTTCGCGCGCACGAGCAGCCGCTCGGCGTGGCGGTGCGGGTGCGCGACCAGCGAGTCGCGCAGGTCGGCCACCCACTTCACGCCCGTCGCCTGCTTCACGGCGGCGCCGATCAGGTGCACCGACGAGGGCGGTGACGTGGTCACGACCACGTCGATCCCCTCGCGCTTCACGATGCGGATCGCGGCCGGGATCGCGGTCAGGTTCCAGCGGACGTTCTCGTCGGGGACGAGGAAGCGGCGGCCGAAGAGCTGCGCCTGCTTCGAGAGCCGCACGAGCCCCTGCGTGCCATGCAGCTCCTCCGCCGGCTTGCGGCCGCTCGTGCCGACGTAGCGGGCGCGGTGCACCCACGCGAGCGTCGGCGGCTGCAGCTCGTCGTCGCGGTGGATCCACTTCGGGTCGTCGGGGGCGAGCACGTGCGTCTCGATGCCGAGCTCCGGCAGGTGGGTCGCGAACTTCAGCGGCCGCTGGACGCCCCCGCCGCCCGCAGGCGGGAAGTAGAAACTGACGAGGAGGACCTTCATCGCCGGGACGATAGACAGCAAGAATGAGTGAAGTGAGAGAGGAGCTCGATGCGATCGTCGTGGGCGGCGGGATCCTCGGCCTCGCGACTGCGCGGCAGCTCCTCCTCGACAACCCGTCGCGGCGGATCACCGTCTTCGAAAAGGAGACGCGCCTCGCGGCTCATCAGACGGGCCACAACTCCGGCGTTCTCCACTCCGGCGTCTACTACAAGCCGGGTTCGCTCAAGGCCGAGCTCTGCGTCAGCGGCAAGCGGCTCATGGAGGAGTTCGCCGACCAGCACGACATCCCCTGGCGGCGGCGGGGCAAGCTCATCGTGGCCGTGGACGAGGACGAGCTTCCCCGCCTGGCCGAGCTGGAGCGCAGGGCTCGTGAGAACGGGGTTGGCGAGCTGAGGACGGTCGAGGGCCACGAGCTGGCCGACATCGAGCCGCATGTGACCGGCCTCCGGGCGCTCCACGTGCCGGCGACCGGGGTGATCGACTTCCGGGCCGTCGCCGAAGCGCTCGCGGACGAGGTGCGATCACGCGGCGGAAACGTGGCGCTCGGGCACGAGGTTGCCAGGATCGAGCCCCGCGCCGGGCACGCGCTCGTCCACTCGGACGATGGCGCGCGGCGCGCGCGGACCGTCATCGCCTGCTGCGGTCTGCAGGCAGACAGAGTCGCGGGCGGCCCCGCCCGCGCTGGCGCGGCGATCGTCCCGTTTCGGGGCGACTACTACACCCTGCGGCCGCGGGCGGCCGCGCTCGTGCGCGGTCTGATCTACCCGGTACCCGACCCCGCCTTTCCGTTTCTGGGTGTTCACCTGACCCGCCACGTCGACGACACCGTCGCGGCCGGGCCGAACGCCGTTCTCTCCCTCGCACGCGAGGGCTATCGCCGAACGTCGATGACCCCGCGCGACACCCTGGCGACTCTGAGCCTCCCGGGCTTCTGGAAGTTCGCGCGCCAACACGCTCGAACCGGAGTCGGGGAGTTGCTGAGAGATCTATCCGCCACGGCATACCTTCGCGCGCTCCAACGCTACGTGCCGGCAATCGAGGCGGCCGATCTCGCCTTCGGCCCGTCGGGGATCCGCGCACAGGCGCTGACGCGCTCAGGTCGGCTCGTCGACGACTTCCTCATCAAGCGCGACGACCGCGTCATCCACGTGATCAACGCTCCGTCGCCGGCAGCCACTTCTGCGCTCGCGATCGCGCGCCGGCTCGCCGCCCTGGCGGCTTAGATCACCTGCCCCGCGTCAGCTTCCCGAGCAGCACGGCGGCACCCGCAGCCCAGTAGACGAGCACGATCGGCAGCACCACGAACAGGAACCGCGGGTGCTGCCAGGTGCCGTAGTAGAAGGTGTAGACGAGCGCCGTGCCGGCGACGCAGGCCCAGAGGAGCGCCGACCTGCTCCGGTCGGCCCGGGCGATCCCGGCAAGCGCGAGCGGGACGAGCACGACCAGCGTCAACGGGTGCCACAGGAAGTTGTGTGTCCACGAGATGCGCGCGTAGTGGAACGCGAACGGGTGCTTCGAGAAGACACGCGGAGGCAGCGCGGGATAGCCCTTCGGCCAGTAGGCGATCACCGCCGGCAACGCGGCGAGCGCGCCCACCGCGAGCAGCACCGCCTCGCGCAGGCGCCGCGCCGCGAGCAGCCACACGAGGATGCAGGCGATCGCCACGACGTTCGTGAGGCGGACGAGCGTGCCGAGGCCGAGCAGCACCCCGGCGGAGGCCGCCCCTCGCTCGCCGAAGCGCCGGTCGACGACGATCGCCAGCGCGACGACGACGAGCGCCGTCGAAAGCGGCTCCGTCGACGCCGACAGCCCGAGCCAGTTCTGCCAGGTGCCGTTCCACGACGCCTTGTGGCCGCTGAGGAGCGAGAGGAGCGGCCAGAACGCGACCAGCGCCGCGCCGAGCAGGGCAAGCCGCTGGCCGAGCCCCAGGCCGCGGGCGATGTTGAACGCGGCGAACACGACCGCCACGTTGCACGCCAGGGCGACCACGAGGCCGAGGCCGTATGCGACGTTCGGCCCGAGCGGGCCGCCGACCGCGGCGAGCGGCAGCATCGGCACGCTCCAGACGAGCGGCCACCCGAACTGTCCGGCGCCGCTCGGCTGCACCCGGTCCGCGATCGCGGCCGCGACGATGCCGCAGCCCCAGGCGACGGCGAGCATGCGAACAGCCGCGTGCGTCGACCGGCGCCAGACCACGACCACGAGCACGGCGCCGACAAGCGCGGCCGCGAGCACGAACGGAGCGTCACGGCGCAGCACCGAGATGATCTGGCGAACGCCGTAGTAGTAGCCGTAGGCGTCGCCGGCGAGCGGGTCGTAGCGGTACCGCGGCAGCCCCGGTAGGAGCGCGTGCGGGCTCGCCGCCAGTACGAGCAGCGGGAAGACGACGGTGAACAGCGCGAGGCCCGCGAGGGCGATCCGGCGATCGAGCGTCATCCGACCCGGCTCAGCCTGCCGTTCCTGATCTGCCACGTCGCGCCCCACTTCCGGGCCACGGCCGGGTTGTTCGAGAGGATCCAGCCCCTGACGTCGTTCCAGCGCTCGCGCGCGCGGTTCGCCTTCGTGTTCGCGACGTGCGTGAGCGGCGCGGCGACGACGTAGAGCGGCGCCACCGCCTCGATCTGGTAGCTCGTCTTGATCGGCGCGATCACGATCGCGCCCTTCGGCACCTTGGTGCGCAGGTTGTGGACGAGGCGCGGCGAGAGCGCGTTCGGGTCGGCCGGGGTCGCGGGGCTCCAGTGCCAGAGGCCGTGCACGAAGACCGGCACCACGAACGCCGCTACGGCGAGCGCGCCGACGCCCCAGCGCGGCTCGAGGCTCCACCGCCGCCAGACAACCAGCGCGAGCGCGAGGAGCCCGCCCACGAGGGCGATCCAGGTCGCGGCGGCCGGGCCGCCGTTCCGGAGGCCGTAGTCGAAGTCGCCCGGCCAGAGCAGCTGGAGGACGATCCCGGCGGCGAGCGCCAGCGGCACGGCCCAGACGCGGCGCGACGCGAGCGCGATCCCCGCGGCGAACGCGAACGGGATCGGCGCGAAGCCCGCGGCGCGGCGGGACTGCGAGAGCGACGCCGCGTCGGAGAAGTGGACGAAGAGCCACGGCACCTCCATCAGCAGCAGCACGAGCAGGAACCCGCCCAACACGAACTTCCCCCACCGGTGCCGCAGCCCGAGCGCGGAGAGCGGGAGCAGGACGAGCGCCGCCACCGCGACGGCGCCGCTCCGGCCGAACACCTCGGGCGCGAGCCGGAAATGGTGCGGGTTCGAGATGACGAGCTGGTCCCTGTACTGCGCCAGGTCGTTGAGCCGCTGCTTCGCAGTCGGGTCGTGCGTGTTGGTCTCGTCGAGCAGCGGCCGCAGCCAGAGGTAGGCGAGGACGAGCGGGACGAGCGCCGCGAGGAACGGCCGCCACTCCCACCAGGCGACGACGGCGAGCGGGATGAGCAGGAAGATCGCGTAGGTCGGGTGCACGAGCGCGAGCGCGCCGAAGACCACGAACGTGGCGGGGAGGTCGCGGCGGAAGAAGAGCGCGAGCGCCGCGGGCACGAAGAGCTGCCGGGCCGCGCTGCCCGGCTGGGAGAGCGTCGCCCACGAGCCGCCGTGCCCGGGGCCGAAGCAGAAGATCGCGAGCGAGGCGAGCGCCACCGCGGTGCCGGCACGGGGCGACCGGAAGACGGCCTCCCCGGCCTCGAACGCGACGGCGAGCGCGAGCGGCGCGAGGAGCGACGACTCGTGGCGCATCACGACCGACGGGTCGAGCCCGGAGAACCAGGCGACGAGCGCGTTGAAGCCGTGCCAGAGCGGGAAGGCGTAGCCGGGGTGGAGCCCGCCGTCCCTGAACTCGTCGACGGTGCGCAGGTGCAGGTCGCCGAACTCCACGAGCTTGCGCACGCGCCCCTCGTGGAACAGCCCGTCGCCGACGACGGCGCCCGCGACGTGCCAGAGGAGCCAGCCGAGGACGACGCCGCCGGCCGCCCACGGCCACGAGCCGGCCGAGTGATCCGCCCCCCGCCTTCGGCGAACCACGAGCGCCGCGACGAAGAGCAGGAGCACGATCGCCGCGGCGAGCTTCACGTTCGAGTGCACCGCGAACACGACCGCCCACGCCACGAAGACGGCGGCCGTCGCCCACGCCAGCACCGCCGACGCGGAGCGGCCCAGGGCGAGGCCCGGGAGCAGCACCACGATCGTGCCGAAGGCGAGCCGCAGGTACTCGATCACCGGAGCAGCGTGTCGACCTTGCCGGACGAGAGGAAGCGCACGCCCTCGCGATAGGCCTCCCGCCGCAGCACGAGCGCCCGCAGGCGCAGCGACCAGAGGAGCAGGAGGCGGGTGCGCTCGGCGGCGCGACGGCCGTGGTGCTTCGCCATGAAGCGCAGGTGACCGCGCAGGTTCTCGACGTACATCCGGCCGCCGTGCGAGGCCCCGCCGACGTGGACGACCTCCGCGCCGGGATAGAAGAGCACCGTCCAGCCGGCCCGCCGGAAGCGCGTCATCCAGTCGACCTCCTCGCTGAACATGAAGAACTCCTCGTCGAAGAGGCCGACCGCGTCGACGGCGTCGCGGCGCACGAGCAGCGCCGGCCCGTACAGCCAGTCGACCTCGCGTTCCTCGTCGTGCGCGAACCCGCCGGCATAGAGCGGGTTCAGGAGGCGCGAGCGGGGAGCGAGCTTGCGGATGAAGAGGTACTCCGTGGCGAGCCGCCAGAGTGTCGGCTCCGCGCGCACCGAGCGCTGCAGCGTCCCGTCGGTGTTGAGGAGGCGCGGCCCGACGACCGCCGCCTCGGGATGGTCGTCGGCGTAGGCGACCAGCCGGTCGAGACCGTCGTCGACGACCCAGGCGTCCGAGTTGAGCAGGAGGTAGTAGCGCCCGTTCGCGACGCGCATGCCCGTGTTGTTGCCGCCGCCCATCCCCTTGTTCTCCTGCTCGACCACGCGCACCTCGGGGTGGTTGGCGCGCACGAACTCGAGCGTGCCGTCGGTCGAGCCGTGGTCGACGACGACCACGTCGTGGCCGCGCACCGAGTCGAGGCACTGCTCGAGCCACGGCATGGCGTTCCACGTGACGACGACGACCGAGACGTCGGGCTGGTCAGGCTGTGCCATCGGCCACCGGCGTGCGCTGGCGGCCGAAGACGTTCTCCCAGAGGAGGACGGCCACTCCGGGCAGCGCGAGCAGGATCGTCATCACGAAGAACAGGAAGCCGCAGGCGAACGCGGCGTCGTGCCCGACGCCGAGCTTTCCGAGGAAGCTGACGAAGAACGCCTCGCGCACCCCGATCCCGTTCACCGTGAACGGGACGAGCATCACGAGGAAGAGGAGCGGGCCGAGCACCACGTACGGCAGCACGCCGAGGTGGATGCCGACCGCACGTCCCGAGGAGTAGATGGCGAGCACGCGCGCGAGCTGAGCCGCCGCGGTGACGGCCGCGACCTTGAGGAGCGTCCACGGATGGTCGCGGTAGCCGTGCAGCCCCTCGTAGACCGCGCGCGCTGCAGGCTCGACCCGCAGGCGCCGCGCCAGCGGGAGCAGGAACGCGAGCCGGCGGCGGACCGAGCGCGAGAAGAAGACGAACCCGGCGGCGATCGTCCCGAGCACGAACACGACCTCGATCCAGAGGTAGCCGCCGATCGGGTAGCGGCCGATCGCGATCACGAGGCCGATCCCCGCGAGCACGAGCGTCACGGCGCCGCCGAGCGCGCGCTCGAGCAGGACGGAGCCCGTCACGGGCGTGGTGTTGCCGCGGTGGCGGCGGCTCGTCTCGAAGATCCGCCACGCGTCGCCGCCGACCGATGTCGGCAGCACCTGCCCGAACGCGTACGAGACGAAGTAGGCGCGCGTGAGCCAGGCGACGCTGTCGTGCACGCCGCGCACGCGCAGGAGCTGCTGCCACCGCCACGCCATCGGCGGCACGGTGACGAGCGTCAGGGCCGCCGAGAGGACGAGCCACGGGATGCTCGCGCTGCCGATGATGTGCAGCGTCTTCCCGACGTCGATCTTCGACAGGATGTAGGCGACCGCCGCCGACGTGACGATCAGCGTCGCGAGGACGCGTAGCCGGCGTTTCATCGCGCGAGGCGTTCGTGCACGCGGCGCAGCGCTGCGACGGCGTCGCGGATGTCGTCGTCGGAGTGCGCGGGCGAGAGCGGCAGCGAGAGCACCTCGCGCCCCGCCTGCTCCGCGACCGGCAGCGGCGGCTGGTGCGGCGCGAGCCGGTCGCGGTACGCGCTCAGCTGGTGCACCGGCAGGAAGTGGATCGAGGTGCCGATGTTCTCCTCGGTCATCGCCCGCTGCACCTCGTCGCGGTCGGCGAAGGTGACGCGGACGACGAACAGGTGGTTGGCGTGCGTGTCGCGCGGGTCGGCCGCGACGCGCTCGACGCCCTCGAGGTCGGCGATGCCCTCCTCGTAGAGCGCGAACTGCCGGGCGCGGATGCGGCCGTGCTCGGCGACCTTGTCGAGCTGCACGAGCGCGATCGACGCGAGCACGTCGCTGAGGTTCGCCTTGTAGCCGGGGACGGCGATGTCGTAGAGGGAGCCGTGGCCGCGGCGCATCA